>CAJUCW010000022.1 GCA_910585275.1 uncultured Muribaculaceae bacterium | reverse complement strand
ACCTCTCTACAAGCCGAAATTTGATATTTTCAAATTTTTGTCATGTACTTAGAAATTATTTAAATTCATTATATTTGCATAACGGTAGGGTACGTGCTTGGAATATTTAAACCGACGAGTGGAATCAAACATGCCGGAGGCATGTCCCTACATAAACCAGACTAAACTACAAGTAACGATGAAGACGTTTTATTTCCCGATTATCGGATTGCTGTTGATATTGTTTGCCGGCGGATGCGGCGAGATAGGCGCGGATAGGGGAGCGCGGGAGGCGTTGGAGCGGGCGGATGCGGTGCTCGACGCGATGCCGGATTCGGCGATGGCGATAATCGCGGGGATTGACACGACAAGACTCAATACCGAAAGACTGAGGGCTGATTATTCCTTGCTGCGGACGATGGCTCTTCTGAAAACCGATCCTTCCGCTGCCACGGAAGAGGGATTGAAAGCGGCTTATGACTATTACGGCGATTCCGACGAGCCATCGCGGCAGACGATGCTCACGCATTTTGCGAAAGGGTGTTTTGCCGATTCCATAAGGGAATCGGTGGTAGAGTATGGGAAGACATCGGAACTTGCTTCAGGCGTGAACGCTACGCTTTACAGGGCGATGGCATCGCTTAACCTTGCCTCTGACCTCGCCAACCATAAAAACGCGGCAAAGGCGCGGACTTCGCTTGATGTAGCCGCAAAATATCTCAAAGAGATAAACGATACTGCCCGGCAAATACATTATGCCATTGTTTCGGGGAAGGTGCATAACGCTATGGGTGAATTTGCCGATGCCGAAAATGATTTGCTTGCAGGTATGCACCTTGCCGATTTGGTTGGCGACAGTATGCGGATGGATGATATCAACATGATTCTTTCGCGTGCATACGAGGGGATAGGTCGATATGGTGACGGGGTAGGTTTGATTGAGAAAACTTTAGACAGGGATAAACGGCGTTTTACCAATAGCGATGCGATGGTTTATGCGCGTCTTTTGGCATATACGGGCAATGCAGGCCGGGCAAAAGAGGTTTTTGCTATTGTAAGGAAAGATTCCACGGATTCTGGAAGAACGGACTATCATTTTACGGAATCTGAAATACTGGCTTCGGAGGGCGACGTGGCGGGCGCATACAGATTACTTCGTGACTCGGTTTTAGCTTTCGGCAACAGGGTGGTGGCAGACCGTTACCGGTTCAGCTCCGATGCTGAAATGCTTGCACTTGAAACGGAATTGAGAGAGAAAAACGAGAAGCTGGCGGCTTCGTCAGCTCGTGAGACATATTATATCGCGGCTTTATTGTTCGTGGTGGTGGTTGTCGGATTACGGTTTGTAAGGAATTTGAAAGCGCGCTATAGAAAGGAACTGGAATCACGGAACGCCGAAGCGGAAAGGGGGAAGGCATTGCTTGGCGAGACTATAGCCGGACTGGAAAAGGAACTTGAAGAGAGTGTAAGAGAAAAACAAACGGTGATGCAACGGCTTGAAGGGATTGAAATTGAAAAGATGGAGGCCATGAAAGAAAAGGATGGACTCGAAGTGCGTATCCGGGAACTTGAAAAGGAGAACAGCGGAAAGGAGGAAGCTAACGATGCGTTAAAAACGGAACTGGAACATTTGAGGCAATCACGGTCGGTGCTGACGCAGCGTCTGAAAGAGGCTGACAGGGAGATAGGGATGGTAAAGGAGTCGCAGCTGCGGCAGTTCCGGGCATTGCATGGCTCGATTTCCCGTTTTTGTGTAAAGGCTCCAAAAGATTGCAAGGGGGAAGCGAAGAAACTTTACGATATGAAGCGCGAACGTTATCTCCAGATATATAAGGCACCGGGGTATCTCGACAACCTTGAAAAAGAGGTTGACATGCTTATGGATGGCATAATCTCGACTTTAAGGGATGAATTGCATCAAAACACGTTGTCTTTACGAATTGCAGTGCTCGACATCTGCGGATTCGACTATAAGTGCATCGGGGAGATTTTGGGTGAAAAGAGCAAGACGGTTTCGGCGAGGAGGTCGAAATTGAAGGATTCGATATTCGCCTCGGATGAAGCGAATATCGAAAAGTGCAGGCGATATATGCCTGTCATGGCAGCGTAGGGAGGGTTTTGACGGCGAGGGCTTCGAGGGTTTCGTCGGGTGAAAGGGGGAGCGTGGCTGCCACTTTCAGGAAGCGGACGGGGCTTGTCCAGATGCCGGAGACGCGGTTTGCCCCGGCAGTTCGGGCAAGGGGATGCCAGGTGTGGAGGTCGCGGCTTCCATAGATTTCCATTGACGTTACTTTCCTTGAAAAATCGCCACGTAATGCTACCGACGCGATGCGCTTGAATGCTTCCGGATTGCCTAATTTTATGGGGCGCGTTTCGATTTCTACGGGTTTTCCGGAGCCGTCGCCGCGTATTACAAGCACGCTTGATGAGGAACCTGTTGCCGACGAGGTGCCGGCAGCTGACGCTTTTATCACGGTGCCTTCAATTCTGAAAGACTCCTCAGATTCCGTAACGAATTCTACGAAAGAACCTCCGATTGAGAAGGAAGAGGCGTCGCGCAAGATGTGGGTGCCGATTAGCCCGGCATCGCGCAGGGAGCCGTCTTCCATTTCTTTCAGCAGGAATATGCCCGAAGTGGTGAAGAGATAGGCAGTGGGGGAGGTGGTTGCCACGAGTCCCGACGAACGGAATGCCCTGCACACGGCAATCACCCTGTCAACGTCGAGATTCATCAGCAGGCGGTCGGGGAATAGCAGATTCTTCCCTTTTTCACTACGCCACACTGCGGCGGGAAGACGGTAACTGTCGCGGACGAGCAAGTCCGGCACGTTGTCGCCCAGATGCGTCCCGGTCTGTGTTATTCCCATTTCGGTGGAGGTGGTTTTGTGGAATCCCCCGCACCAGAAGAACGCACCGTGCATGGCAGGATGACGGCGCAGGGGGCACGTCCAGGTGCCTCGTCCGGTCGTTACCTTTATTTCCGTTGCGTCAGGGTCTGGAAAGAAGAGCCAGCGGGGTAGGGCGCCGTCGCCGATTTCAACGGCCGGTGAACCGTTGCCGCAACTCATCGATTTAAGCGTTTTGCCTCCTTTTCGCACCGTAACCTCTACGGCGGAGGGTGACGCGCCACTGTCAGCCGCTCCGGACGTATAAGGGACAATAGCGGCATACGGTAGTGCTTCAGGTAGAGTGAGGGTAAGGTCGGAGAGTGTGGTTCGTCCGGAGAATACAGTTCTCCATTCCGCATGGATTCCGCTGCGGTGGGCGTAATCGGGTGTATAGGTTTCAAAAGAACCGAGGTTGGAAAGCACACCGAGGTTGAAATCCACGTCTTTAAAATCCGTAGAGGTTACAGCCGATTTCAAGGAGATGGAACTTACTACATAAAACGTGGAAATCCCCGTCAAAGCTTTGTAAAAGTCGGCGTCGCCGATGGCTTCGGGTTTCCAAGCCTGAGGGAAAACGTCAGACGTAAGGGGGTGCTCCGTCGAAAGTCCCGACGGAGTGAAGGAATGTGAAAAAGCGGTGGTCGAAGCGTTATGGAGCGATAGGGGAGTCGCTGCGGGGTTGTGGAGCGGAATCGGGGCAGAAACCATCACGTCAATCCCTTCCACTCTGTCATGCCATCCGGAAAGGGAATCGGGGATGGTAAGACGATATTGGAGGGTGCATATCGCCGTTACGGCTTTCATCTCCATTGATTCGCGTGACAAATCGGCGTCGCCCGTCACCAACTTCGGTTCGGAATTGGGAACCATCAGCACCGGCGGCGAAGGGAGTATCCGCGAGCCGTCGGCAAGGTGCAGCGCGCAGATTGCCAAAAAGGGTTGGATGAATAGATTCTTTTGCTCCGCCGCTTCGCCGATGGCGGAAAGCATGTCGATGGCCTTCCTGCCCCATGCCGCCGTGGAAGCTTCGCCGCATGCCATTACGGTAGCGGGAAACCGGTCGGGATGATTGTGCCAGCCTGGCAGTATGCTTCTTTTAAGAGCGAACTCCATCAAAGGTGGCGGTGGAAACTCCTGTGTGAAATCCCTTTCCCCGGGAGGGGAAACAGGGGATAGGTTCGGACCGGTGTCAGAGTCGTCGTTGCCCACCGACGATAAAACTGCATTGGAGGAGGATTCCACCTCTCCGTCGCGGCATGTATATGCGCCCGCGTCGCTGCGCATTCTGAACGGGATAGAAAAAACTTTACCTTCCATAACATAAATGAATTACGGAAGGTAAAGTTATGATAGCCGCCTGAGGCGGGAGTTTTATTCTGCAATAAGGAGGAAATAGTTCTTCTTGCCGCGTTGCGCGAGGATGTATTTCCCGTTGAGGAGTTCGTCGGCACCGATAACGGCGTTGGGGTCGGTCACCTTTTTCTTGTTGATGCTCACACCGCCCTGCTGCACCATCTTCCTTGCCTCGCCTTTCGAGGGGAACACGGCTGTCTTGGCGGCGAGAAGTTCGAGCACAGGCACGCCGGCCTCGATGTCGGCTTTGGCGACGGAGAAGGTAGGTACTCCCTCAAACACGTCGAGGAGTGTCTTTTCGTCGAGATTGCGGAGGGTTTCGTCGGCCTTGTTGCTGAAGAGAATCTGGCTTGCCTCCACGGCGGCGTTGTAATCGGCCTCGCTGTGGACCATCACCGTCACCTCGCGTGCGAGACGCTTCTGCATGGGGCGTGCGCCCGGGTCTTTCTCGTGCTCCTCTTTGAGTGCTTCGATTTCCTCTTTGGAGAGGAAAGTGAATATCTTGAGATATTTCTCAGCATCGGTGTCGCTGACGTTTACCCAGAACTGATAGAACTTGTAAGGGCTTGTGTATCGCGGGTCGAGCCAGACGTTGCCGCTCTCGGTCTTGCCGAATTTGCCGCCGTCGGCTTTGGTGATAAGCGGACAGGTGAGGGCATACGCCTCGCCGCCAAGTTTGCGGCGTATGAGTTCGGAACCTGTGGTGATGTTGCCCCACTGGTCGCTGCCGCCGAGCTGGAGTTTGCAGTCTTTTTCCTGATAGAGGTGTAGGAAATCGTTGCCCTGGAGGAGCTGATAGGTGAACTCCGTGAAGCTCAGTCCGTCGCGGGCCTCGCCGTTAAGACGCTTCTGCACGGAGTCTTTCGCCATCATATAGTTCACGGTGATGTGCTTGCCGATTTCGCGGGCGAAGTCGAGGAAGGTCACGTCTTTCATCCAGTCGTAGTTGTTGACGAGTTCTGCCTTGTTCGGCACGTCGCTTTCGAAGTCAAGGAACTTGGCGAGCTGGCGTTTGATAGCCTCCTGGTTGTGGCGTAGTGTGGCCTCGTCGAGGAGGTTGCGTTCCGCGCTTTTTCCGGAAGGGTCGCCGATCATGCCGGTGGCTCCGCCCACGAGGGCGAGGGGTTTATGGCCGCACCTCTGGAAATGGCGGAGCATCATCACGCCGCAGAGGTGGCCGATGTGAAGGCTGTCGGCTGTCGGGTCGATTCCGAGGTAAGCCGTAGTCATCCCTTTTTTCAGCAGTTCGTCGGTGCCGGGCATCATCGTGTGGATCATGCCTCTCCAGGAAAGTTCTTCTATAAAATCCATATCTATTTTCAATTTGTAAATTCGAGATAATCAAGAAATAAAGTCTATTGTAAAAAATCCAACGTCAATAAAACTAACGACTAATGGACTAATTGCTAATTAGCAATGTATTGCATTACTGTTTCGCCTACGGCGCGGAGGGTGGCGGGGTCGATGCCCTCCATATTGTCGGCGGCGGTGTGCCAGCGCGGGTTGAACCCACTGTCGGAGTCGGGGTGGTATTCGATGATGTCGATAGCCGGGATTCCGTGGGAGATGAGCTGCACGTGGTCGTCGGTCACCGCGCTGCCCATACGGTTAAGGAAAATGTGGTCGTAGCCCCTTGACGCAGCTATGCCCCACACGGCTTGCGCAAGCCCGGGGGCGGCTCGTTCGGAAAAATACTCGCGGCAGAACACTGCATCCTTTCCTCCCACCATGTCGAGAAGTATAGCCTCATCGGGCGAGTACCCTTCCACGGGAAGGTTTTCCATAAAATATTTCGCCCCTAAGGCCCATGAATCTTCGTCGCCGTCTGTTCCCCAGTCTTCCGCATCCACGAATAGGATGTCGATTCCTTTTTCGGGGGCTTTGGCGGAGAGCTGGCGCGCTATTTCGAGGAGCACGCCGGTGCCGCTGGCCCCGTCGTTGGCTCCGTCAACTGGTTTGTCGTGGTTTGCCGGGTCGGGGTCTTTGTCGGCCCAGGGACGGCAGTCCCAATGGGCAAGCAACAGAATCCTCTCCTTTGCGGCGGGGTTGTATTGCCCGAATATGTTGAGCGCGTCGAGCATGGTGCCGTCGAAGGCTTTCAGTGAAGCTTTCTGTTCCGTCACCTTCGCTCCATGCCGGCGCAACTCCGAAGCGAGCCATGCACCGCACTGCCTGTGGGCCTCGGTGTTGGGCACGCGCGGACCGAACGCCACCTGGCGCGCCACGTAAGAATATGCGCTGTCGGCATTGAAACTTACTTCTACCGGCACGGGTGCCGCCGATTCGGGTGCCGATGACTCCGCCGTGGCTTTCTTGCCGCCGCAAGCGGTGACGGCAAGAGTGGCCGCCAAAATGATAGCTGTCTTTCTCATGATGCAAAATTACTGTTTTTAGGAAAGATTTGCAACCTTTTATCGGCGGCGATGCAAAAGTTTTGTGTCAGTGGCGCTCCTTCCTTGTGGCTTCTATTTCTTCGTCTTCGCCTAAAATTGCGACCGTTTCCTCCGGGATTTCGGTCGGTATCTTCGATTTTACGTGCGATTCATAGATTTTCGCTTCCCTATAAAATTGATAGACGGCATCGTGCGAGGCGGCTATGAATCCGGGTATTCCGTAGCGGAACCCGCCTTTGATGAGATATGAGCTTATAAACTGACCGAGAGGTTTGAGTGTAAGCCCGGCGAGACTGATTTTTCTGTCGGGGTCTTTTTCAACTTCTGCGGTGGTGTAGGCGTCGAGACGCCTTATCTGCACGTCGATGGAGTGGGGTATGTGGATAAGGGCGAGCTCACGTTTGTTCGATGGAATTTTACTGACGGTTCCGTCGATCGTTGGTTCGGAGTGGACGTAAGGAGGCCAGTCTGCCACATTGGAACGGAAAAACCTCATCTGATAGTCCGGATATTTCGCACTTCTGAAGCGGTCGAGGATATAATTGCGGCGCGGAATGTAAAGCCCGTCGGCAGGTCTCTTCCCGGAAATGTAACGGTAAAGATACCGTCGCAGGGCATGTGGCACAAGTTCGTCGGCATCGACCACAAACACCCAGTCGCAAGAGGCATGTTCGATGGCAAAGTTTCTTGCCGGCTCGCAGCATGTGTGGTTTCTTTTAGGGAATGTTATTACGCGTGCGCCTTTATGGCGTGCTATATCGACGGTTTCGTCGGTCGATTCCATATCGCAGACGATTATTTCGTCGAAATCTTTTACCGAATCGATCACCTTTTCAAGGTGGCGGGCGGAATTGTAGGTGTTGATGATTACAGAGATAGACATTGTTCCTGATGTTGGGTCCATGCGCCGTATATTACATGGCCGGCGAGGGCGGCGTATGGTCGGAGTGACTGATAAAGTAGGTTAATGTCGCGAATTTAACATTTTATTTTTGATTTCAACAAAAAATAAAGACTTCTTTGAATAAAAAAATCGTTATGCTCCACGTTTCTCATAAAAAATGAAAGTTTATTGTTACTAAATGCTCTTTTATGGTGCCGTCATTGCCGTTCATAGTTTCGTCTTTCCATAAATTCAACACGTCGGTTTTCAGTTCCCGGCTTCCTGTGCCGAAGTTCACCCTCACCAAGGCACGCACGTTTCAGGGAAAACTGGTGTATCGGCGTAAAAATACATCAGGGGGAGTGAAATGCTACGATTTCGAAATCCGTATCAGCACGCTTTTCGACCTTGGCCTGCGCGAATGGGAAGATGTGATTGTTCATGAAATGATACATCTGCATGTGGCGTTTTCCGGTTTGCGCGATTCAAGCAGCCACGGTCCGGTTTTCCGGAAGATTATGGCCGACATCAACCGCTGCCATGGCAGAAACATCACCGTGTCGGGCCACGCCACGGAGGCGCAGCGCGACGCTGACCGCCAGGTGCGCGCCCATTACCTGTGTGTGGCAAAATTCAGCGACGGACGCCTTGCGTTGGCGCCCGTCGCTAAATCACGTATTTTCGAACTCTGGGATGCGTTCCGAGGTTTCCCGGCTCTGATGTCGATGAAATGGATCGGGTCGGTCGATCCGTGGTTCAACCGCTTTCCGAGAGTGATGAGACCTAAACTTTACGCCACTTCCGAGGCGGAACTGAAGCCACATCTGAAAGGGGGAGTGCTCCTTGAAAGGGACGGCGGCGTGGTGCGTCCCGTCAACCGACGCTGCTACCCGGACGAACTTCTCCCGTAGGCCCTATCACCACAAGGCGTCCGTCGGCATCTTCAGCGCTGAGTATCATACCTTGCGATTCAACGCCCTTGAGTTTTCTCGGCGCGAAGTTGGCTATGAAGCAAACCTCCTTGCCCACGAGGTCGGAGGGCTGATAGAATTTGGCTATGCCGCTCACTATGGTGCGTCCGCCCATGCCGTCGTCAATCTTGAATTTCAAGAGTTTGTCGGCTTTCGGCACTTTTTCGCATTCCAGCACTTTCCCCACACGTATGTCGAGTTTTTCGAACGTCGGGAAGTCAACTTCGCTTTTTACCTCCGCCGGTTTCCATTGTTCGAGGAGGTTCTTTTCTTTGGCAGCCTGAAGTTTCGCCACCTGGGCCTCCACCACACTGTCTTCGATTTTCTCGAAAAGAAGTTCCGGTTTGCCTATTTCCACACCGTCAGGCACGAGGTCGAAGCGTCCGGCCATATCCCATTTAAGCTCTCCGAGACGGAGCTGCGCGGCGAGTTTCTCCGACATGAACGGGGTGAAGGGTTCGAACGCCACGGCGAGATTGGCGCATATCTGGATTGCCAGGTTGAGGATAGTGGCGGTGCGTACCGGGTCGGTCTTAATGAGCTTCCAAGGCTCTGCGTCGGCAAGATATTTGTTGCCTGTGCGGGCTATGTTCATGGCGTCTTTGAGACCTTCGCGGAATTTGAAATGGTCGAGATTGTCGCCGAGGGCCTTTACCGAATCCCTCACTTCCTCCATGGCGGCGCGGGCGGCGTCGGTGAGTTCGCCGGCTGCGGGTACCGTGCCTCCGTAATATTTGTGGATGAGCACCGTGGCGCGGTTTACGAAATTGCCCAGGATTGCCACGAGTTCATTGTTGTTGCGAGCCTGGAAGTCTTTCCAGGTGAAGTTGTTGTCTTTGGCTTCCGGGGCATTTGCCGTGAGCACGTAGCGGAGCACGTCTTGTTTGCCGGGAAGTTCACGCAGGTATTCGTGGAGCCATACTGCCCAGTTGCGCGACGTTGATATCTTGTCGTCTTCGAGGTTGAGGAATTCGTTGGCGGGGACGTTGTCGGGAAGATTGTAGCCTCCGTGGGCCATAAGCATCGCGGGGAACACTATGCAATGGAACACGATGTTGTCTTTTCCGATGAAGTGGAGCATCCGCGTCTCAGGGTCTTTCCACCATTTCTCCCAGTCGTCGCCGGCGGCATCGATGGTGTTGGAGATGTAACCGATGGGAGCGTCAAACCATACGTAGAGCACCTTCCCTTCGGCTCCTTCCACAGGCACGGGGATGCCCCATTTGAGGTCGCGGCTCACAGCGCGAGGCTGGAGGCCCATGTCGAGCCATGACTTGCACTGGCCATATACGTTGGGACGCCATTCCTTATGGTCTTCGAGAATCCATTTGCGGAGCGTGGGCTCCCATTTGTCGAGTGGGAGATACCAGTGGGAAGTTTCCTTGAGCACGGGTTTGCTTCCGGAAAGGGTCGATTTCGGGTTGATGAGGTCGGTGGCGTTGAGCGATGTGCCGCAGGCTTCGCACTGGTCGCCGTATGCGCCGTCTTTGCCGCAATGGGGGCAGGTGCCGGTCACGTAGCGGTCGGCAAGAAATTCTCCGGCTTCCTCGTCGTAGAGCTGCATCGATGTCTTCTCGACGAATTCCCCTTTGTCGTAGAGCGTGCGGAAGAAGTCGGAAGCCGTCTTGCGGTGTGTTTCGGAAGTGGTGCGTCCATAGACGTCAAACGAAATGCCGAGTTCCTCAAACGCATCTTTGATTATATTATGGTAGCGGTCAACGATATCCTGCGGGGTTACACCCTCCTTTTTTGCTTTTATGGTGATAGGCACGCCGTGTTCGTCGCTTCCGCCCACAAACATCACCTCTTCCCCTTTCTGACGGAGATAGCGGGCATAGATGTCGGCGGGGACATACACTCCGGCCAGGTGGCCGATGTGGACCGGGCCGTTGGCGTAGGGCAACGCCGACGTGATAAGTGTTCTTTTGAATTTCTTGTCCATTTCTTCTAAAGTGTTTTATACCGCAAAATTACACAATCGAATCCGTTCCTCCAAGAATCCAATGAAAAAAGGAGACTGCGCGCCGGGCGTAATCTCCTTTTTTGTTTCTGTTGCAACCGTAGCTGCTGATCAGGCTTTTTTCCCGAGAAGGGCCGGGGCAGTGTAGGTGCGCTTGCCGAGTTCGGAGTCAATCTGATAGATTCCGGTGCCGTCGTTGCCTACGAGGGTGAAATTGTCGATTATATCCTGAGCATTTTCCTCTTCCTCTACCTGCTCGGCGATAAACCAGTTGAGCATCTGGCGGGTGGCGAAGTCCTGTTCCGCTTCCGCGAGGGCATAAAGGTTGTGGATGAGTTTCGTCACGTGGCGCTCGTGGTCAAGGGTTTTGGCGAAAGCTTCCAATGGCGACTCCCATTCCTGAGGAACTTCGGCTATGGGGGATAAGGTAACCTTTCCGCCGCGTGCGTTGAGATAATTGATGAAAATCTGGGCATGGGCGAACTCTTCCTTGAACTGGATGCGGAACCAGTTGGCCACGCCCTTACGTCCTGCCGCTTCGAAATGGTTTGCCATCGACAGGTAAAGATAACCCGACCAGAACTCCCAGTTGATCTGAGCGTTGATGGCATCGTTGATTTTCTGACTGATCATGTTGGTTGTTGTTAATATGGTTATTAATTCAGATATATACTTTTTCACGTCCCTTCTCTCCGTTAAAGGAAATGGAACTGTTTGAGACTTTCGATGCTTCGGATGATATGCAGGATTGTCAATGTCAGCCTGCGTCGTCGGGGTGGGTTTGCCTTGTGGGCGGAAGGGTCGGAAATTTGCATATTTATAAAGATTCTAAAGAGATTAAAATTTTTCGGCTCCGACATTTCGCCGAATCCGACATGACTATGAAGTTGTCTAAACTTTTTTACGGAGATTGATTTTCTTATGGCTTTTTATGTTAAAAAGACCTCTTTCCCAATCTTCCGCCATCTTTTCGGCCGCTTTTGAACCTTTCATCGGTTGTTTAGCCCGCTAAACTCCCTCTTCAAGTTTCAAAATCAACTCGAAAATCTGACGAAATCTTGAAAAAGAAAAAAGATTAGATAACTTCTATGTGTAATATGCCAACATCCCGAGGGGCATTATGGTTGTCTGATAAATAAATTTTGGCAAAATTTTTGCGATTCACGTGGATTTTTAGGAATTTTGCATCCATGAATCTTGACGCATTAAAAGAAATGGCGGGAAAGGCCGTCGGGTCGGCTGCTTCCCTTCTGAAGGTGGCGCTCATGTCGCGCCGTCCATCGCCTAAAGGAGGCTGCAAAGACCGCGCAATAGTGGTTATGGGCAATGGACCGTCGCTCCGCAAAACCATCGACGACGATTCGTCATGGCTTTGCAGCCATGATTTGCTTGCCGTGAATTTCGCCGCCAACACCCCCGATTATTCCCGGCTGAGGCCTCGCTACTATGTGCTTGCCGACGGCCATTTCTTCACGGGGACGGAGTCCGACCCGAATGTAGCCGGACTTTGGAAAGCCCTCGCCGCCACAGATTGGAAAATGACACTGTGGGTGCCGTGGAAATACGGGGCACAGGCATGGCGCATGATAGGGTCGCACCCTACGGTGGAAGTGAAAGTGTTCAACCTCACCCCGCTTGAAGGGAACGAGGGAGTGTGCCATCGTCTGATGGATGCCGGGCTGGGGATGCCACGTCCGCGCAACGTGCTAATTCCCTCTATAATGATAGCCATATGGGAGGGATACCGCACCATTTATCTTGCGGGGGCCGACCATACGTGGACGCGCACTCTCAGCGTGGATGACGAAAACTTCGTGGTGAGCGTGCAGCCGCATTTTTATAAAGACAACGACGATGAACACCGCCGCGTGCGTTCCACCTATGCCGGGCTACACCTTCACGATGTGCTCGGCAGTATGACCGTGGCTTTCCGCAGCTACTGGCAGATAGCGGGATACGCCCGTAAAAAAGGGGTTGACATAATCAATGCCACCCCCGGTTCGATGATCGACGCATTCCCTCGCCGTCAATGCTGAGATTGCCCTTCTTCCGGGCTGAAGACGTATGCCCCGAGGTCGGGGTTGCCGGATGCAAGACGGTCAAGACCGTCCATGTCGTAAAGACATAAGGGAGTGACGAATTCCGGGTTCCCTTTCCCTAAGGCGGGGGAGTCGGGCATAAGCCTGTAGTTGAAATAATAGTCGCTTCTGACGGTGTAGAAAAGCGGGTCTTCGTTCCAAATGCAGTTTATGAAATTATCGTCGTCGTTGCCGTCTGCTTTCAAGAGCACGTTGCGTAGAAAAACCTGGCTTTCCGCGAGGTCGCCGGGTGTTATCGGGGTTCCTATGCCATAGATTATGCAATTCTCGAACGATGCTTTCATCAAGGGAAGAGGGTTGTCTTCGTTTTCTTTCGGAAGACAATGGGCGAGGGTGAGGTTTGACTGCGTCACGGCGGAAAACAGGTAGTTGTTGGCTATAGTACATTGCACGAAACTATGTTCGCCCCCTGTGAGGGCGACAACCGCAAGGGGCGATTCAGAAAAGCAGCAGCCGTAGGCATCCACCTTTGCATATCGCGAATCGAGCACGGTTGACTGCGAGTTATGGAGCCAGCTGTTGACAAGGGTGAGTTTCTGACGCGAAAGGTCGGAACAGGAGTCGATGCGGAGGCCTTCGACGGTGGAACGCATATCGACGAATTCCATTCTGTTGAGAAACGAGCCTGCTTCTATCCTTATGCCGCGCCATTGCCCCGCGAGGATGTCGTAGCCAACGCCTGGAAGCACATTGTCGATGCGGTCTCCGCGCATTTCGATTGTCTTTCCGGTCTTGCCCACGGCGTCGAGTCTTCCCCTCACGGTCATTCCTGCCTTATCATGGAAAAGCAGTTTTACTCCCGGTTCGATTGTAAGGACGGCATCTTTCTCCACCGTGAGTGAATCGAACACAAGGTATGGAAGTTCCGGAGTAAGGCGCATGTTGTTTTCCACGCGAAGGCCCCGGAGCCTTTTTACATTTTGTCCCCAAGCCTCTACTTCCACTTCCTGAAGCGTTCCGTTGGTGGTGAATTGTAGCTGGTCCGCCACCTTCCTCGGTTCTATCGAGGAGTCGGGCTCGATGAAACATTCTATGAAAATATAGATGGAATCGCCGCCACGGATTTCCACGTCTTTGAAATCGGAGCCGCTGACTCCATCGACGTTGAAAGTGAAAGGTGTGTCGGGATCGCGGAAACGTATCGATGAAATGTTGACACCTTTCTTGTTGCGGTTGAACACGAGAAGGCGTGCGGTAGGGGTGCCGATGTCGGTGAAGACTGTGCCGAAACTTACGGTGTCGGTAGAAAATTGCAGTGAAATGCCGGGTGTGTTGTCAAAATCGTCGTCAATGCAAGAGGTGGCGATTAAACCAAACAGCGCGACGAGCGTCAATAATAGAGAGCGCATAGTTTTCATAATGGTAAAACGCTGCACTCCCCCGGATATTGCGCTTTGAGAAAGGCGGGATACCTGTGGCTTCGGATGAACATCCGGCGAACCCAAAACATCTGTACAGACACTTAAATGAAATATATGTTGATAGCCGGCGAGGCATCCGGCGATTTACATGCCTCCAACCTTATCAGCTCCATCAGGAAACTCGACCCTCAGGCGGAGTTCCGTTTCTTCGGAGGCGACCTTATGGCAAAGGCGGCAAGATGTCGCCCGGAAGTGCATTACGAGATGATGAACGTGATGGGCTTCTCGGAGGTGCTCCGCAGGCTTCCCAGACTTTTACGCAACTTGAAGGCCGCCAAGCAGCTTGTGAAGGATTTCCGTCCTGACGTGCTTATTCTTGTGGATTATCCGAGCTTTAACCTCAAGCTGGCCAAATATGCCCATTCGCTTGGCGTCAAGGTGGATTATTTCATTTCCCCGAAAGTATGGGCTTGGAAAGAATACAGGGTCAGGAAAATCAAGAAATACGTCGATAACCTGTATTCGATTCTGCCGTTTGAGGTTCCTTTCTATCAGAAACACAACTATACGGTGAAATATGTGGGCAACCCTTCCGTACAGGAAATGGATTATGCCCTCGGCCACCTTCCTCCGCGTCGTCATTTTGTTGACAGGCAGGGCTTCTCTGAACCCGATAAACCCATAATAGCTCTTCTCCCCGGTTCGCGCAAAGGGGAAATCCGCAATAATCTCCCTCTCATGATTGCTGCCGCACGCCGTTTTCCTGAATTCCAGTATGTTGTAGCGGCAGCTCCTGCAGTGCCGGAGAAATATTACCGGGAGATTGCCCAGGACCCGGGCTTGCAGGTGGTGTTCGGAGCCACCCCGACTCTTTTGAAATATTCGCGTGCTGCAATCGTGACATCGGGCACGGCCACCCTTGAGACCGCCCTTATAGGCACCCCGCAGGTGGTGTGCTATCGCGGCAACGGAAGCCGGCTCACTTACAAGCTTATGGAAAAATTGCTTAAGGTGAAATATGTTTCGCTTCCGAATCTAATTGTCGGAAACAGTGTTGTGCCGGAGTTGCTGTTGCATTTATGTACGCCGGCCGCCGTGGCGCGCGAACTTTCACCGTTGCTTCAGAATTCTCCGCGAAGGGAATGGCAGGTGTCGGGCTATAAGACCATGCGCCGCCGTCTGGGCAACAGCGTTGCATCCGATTATGTCGCTGAACTCATAGCTGATTCCCTCGGAGTGCCTGAACTGCCGAAGCCTGAGCCGTCGGCCGCGGAAGGCGACAAAGAAAATTCGGATGGCGAACCCGTAAAGAAAAAGAAACCGTCGAGAAGGCGCAAGAAGAAACCACAGCCTAATCCACAGGATTCCACCCAGGAGACAGATGCTTGAAGGGGTCAGTCGTCATGGTGATGATGTTTGTGATGCTTCTTGTAGTGTTTTTTATATTTCTTGTAGTGTTTTTGTGTTTCTTCCCATGGTAATGATGGCCGTGGTGGGGTGCCTCGTATGAGAAATAGCCAGTATCGGGGGACGAATAGGAGTAGTATCCGGGGGCGCAGCTTGCTGCAAGCAGCAGGAACGAAGCTGTCAGTAAGGCTGGGGTCAGTTTCCTTATTCTTTCTATTGACAGGGAGACGATTTTTTCTATTGACAGGGAGACGTGTATCATAAATGTGGGATTTAATGTTATCGGTTAAGTAGATTAACTCCGCTGGGGTTATGTGCGGATTGGATATCTGTCGTATAAACATCGGGTTACGGCTATTGGTTCATGAATTCCCATGAGTTCGCTTTTTATGTGCTTTTGAGTTTACTTGTAGAGTGCTTTTGTTTTTTTAACCGGTTTTTCACATTTATTATTGCAAATTTCGTGTGTCTGTCGTTAATAAGATATGAAGAAAGTTTTAACGAAATATGTGTTTGCCGTCGTCCTTATGGTTCTGGCGGCATGCGGCCGTAAGGAGGAACCTGTGGATGTTTATTCCCGTCTTCAGAATGTGAGCCGTCTTGAACTTTCGCGTATGACCGTAGGGAAGGTAGGTATGATTTCCGATCCTGCCTTTGGCGACGCCCGTGGAATAATCGGGAAGGCGGAGGCGATGCTTGATGCGGTTAAGGTAGGCAAGCGTATCGGCGTTTATTCCTACGACACGTATCTTACCGCCTATATTGACTTGTCGGAACTTAGTGCCGACGACATAGATATAGACCGTGAGGCCGGTACGGCGCACGTAATTCTCCCTCCGGTTAGGGTGATGGTTGACGGGCGAGAGCCGCAGCTGCATGAGGAGCATTACCGTGTCACGGGCTTGAGGTCGTCGATTACTCCTGAAGAACGTGCCGCCCTGAAGGCGCAGATGGCACGCGAGGTGAAGAAGGAGCTTTCAAATAGCAAGTCGTCGGCCGATGCCCTGAAAGCCTCGGCCGAGGCAAAAGCGAAGGCCTGGTTCACGCAGCTGCTTGAAAACTGGGGCTATGAGGCTCAGGTGGAAATTCGGAAGTAATTTTGCCATTGGTCTTTAAAGACCTTAAGGTCTTTGGGGTCATTAAGGCCCTAAACCTTAAACTCTAAACCTTAAATTTAGTCCGATAACTATGAAATGGATAAAGATAATGGTGGCGGTGATGGCCGTCATATTGATAGGTGGATTTATCTGGTATCTGAATGAGGTGAAGCCTGCGCCTGATTATAAGACGCGTGCCGCCCGCATAAAGTCGATACGGCAGATGGTTGACCTCTGTACGGTGGATATCAATGAGGAAGTTCCCATAAAGGATTCTATCAACGGGAAATGGATTGTAGCGCGCCAGAACGTGTCTGGCCGCATACGTTTTGACCTTGACAGCCTTAAGATAGAAGAGCGGGGCGACACTACGATTGTGTATTTGCCACCCGAAAGGGTAGAGGTGCTTGAGAACGACAGCCCGGGCGCGTATGAAATCCTTGATTCGTGGGACGGACGGCGCCCTATCTTCGGGCGTGTGCTCACCACTGCCGAGGAAAACCGTCTCAAGACCCGCTGGCAGAACCGCATCGTGCGTCGCATCTACAATCGCGGCTATGTGCGTCAGGCACGTAGCAACGCCGTCAATATCCTCACCCCTCTTTTCGGAGAATTGCAAGGCCCCTTCGGCAAGCAAGGTCCGGTGCTGATAATCGATCCGACCCCCTCCGGAGCCCTTCCCTCTCGTTGATAGGATATCATTCAAATAATCCGTATATCCCCAAATATTTTTGGTGCTTGTGTTATGATAATTCATCTGAAGTTGATTGATGATTGATGGTAAGAACGCGTTCCTTAAAATTTTGAATCCTACGACCTCGAAATTTAAGGAACGAACTAAAGATGCTCCAAAGATCTGAATTTGCCAGAATTTGGTTAATGAGGATTGTCTTGGAATGAAAAAATTGACTATCTTTGCAATCTCAACCGCCACTTATATGAATAGTCAGACAATTT
The DNA here is from genome assembly GCA_910585275.1 of uncultured Muribaculaceae bacterium. Taxonomy (GTDB): domain Bacteria; phylum Bacteroidota; class Bacteroidia; order Bacteroidales; family Muribaculaceae; genus Lepagella. The sequence goes on along the minus strand of CAJUCW010000022.1, from coordinate 49,327 downwards.
CTTCTTTTGTTGAAAAGGCTTATCGCCGTCTTCCTGTTGGACTTGAATCATTCCAACGGTTTGTAAATGCGTTGTCACATCTTTATGATGTAATCAATGACGATCAGACAGAGGCGGAACAGAAATCGAACTTTAAGGATTTTCTGATCAGTTCTTTCTATGGAGATTATTATATGGCTCCGGAGGGAAACATTGATTTTGCCATTCATAACGGGAAGGATCGGAAATCAAGCATAGGCGTTCTGATAGAGTTTAAAAGAACTTCCGAAAAAAATGGGATGGTTTCCCTTGAGAGTCTTAACCGTAAAGCTCTTCACGAATTGCTGCTTTATTATTTACGGGAAAGAGTAACAAAGAAGAATTCGGATCTCAAATATCTTATCGTCACAAATATAAGGGAACTCTTCATTTTTGATGCCCATGAATTTGAGAGGAAATTTTACAGTAATCGAACTCTGGTTAGAGAATTCCTTGACTACGAGCGTAAGAGTAAATCTTACACAACGACCGATGGCTTTTATAAGGATATTGCTACAAGATATATCGGTGAGATTGAAAACGAGCTTCTGTTTACTTATATAAATCTTGAGGATTATAAAAAGCGGGTGGAGAAGTCGCCAATGAAGAGCCGTAAGCTTATCGAGCTTTACAAGGCCTTGAGTGCCGAGTCTCTTCTTAAACAACCGCTACAAAATGATAGCAACACACTTAACAGGAAATTCTATAACGAGTTGCTTCATATAATAGGAATCAAGGAAAAGAAAAAGGGAAATAAAGTGGTGATTGTGCGCAAGGATCCGTTTGAACGAAATGACGCGTCTTTGATAGAGAACACTATATCGCGCCTTGACAGCATGAACTGTCTGTATAATCTTAAGTTGTCCGATTCTTCGGAAGATTATGAAGAACGGTTGTTCGATGTTGCTATGGAGTTGTGTATCACATGGATTAATCGTATTATATTCCTCAAACTTCTTGAGTCGCAGCTTGTAAAATATCATGGAGGAAACAAACGTTTCCGTTTTTTAACTTCAGAAAGGATAAAGTGTTTTAATGACCTCGACACGTTGTTCTTTAAGGTGGTGGCATGTGATTATGAAAAGAGGGCGGCTGCCATTAAGCGTGATTACGATTTTATACCTTATCTCAATTCTTCCCTATTTGAGGTTACGGATCTTGAAAAGCAGACTTTGCGCATAGGCAACCTTACTATCCGGGAAGAACTGCCTTTGTATGTCAATACGGTCTTAAACAAGAAACTGCATAACCTATCGCACAACACCGTGCTTGAATATCTTCTTGCTTTTCTTGACTCATACGATTTTGCGAGCGAGGATGATGAAGAGATAAGAGGTGAGGCGAAAACTCTGATTAATGCGTCTGTGTTGGGGCTTATATTCGAGAAAATCAACGGACATAAGGATGGCGCTGTGTTCACACCGGGCTATATCACAATGTATATGTGCCGTGAGGCTTTGACGAAGATTGTATTGAATAAGTTTAACGAACATTTTAATTGGTGTGTTGGTTCTTACCCGGAGTTGCTGAATAGAGAATTTGACATTGCTGAAGCCAATAAGATAATGGATGGCTTGAAAATTTGTGATCCTTCAGTGGGTAGTGGGCATTTCCTTGTTTCTGCCCTTAATGAAATACTTCGGATAAAATTTGAACTGGGTATTTTGACAGACAAAAACGGGCTGCGTATAATGCCAAGGGATTATACAGTCACTGTTGAAAACGATGAACTCATCGTAATGAATAGCGATGGAAGTTTGTTCAGCTATAATCCATCGAATAAGGAAAGTCGAAGGATCCAGGAAACGTTGTTTAATGAAAAACGAAAAATTATAGAGAACTGCCTTTTTGGTGTGGATATAAACCAAAGTTCAGTGAATATTTGTCGGCTTAGGCTTTGGATTGAACTTCTGAAGAATACGTATTATACAGAGGAAAGCGGTTTGAAGTATTTAGAAACACTCCCTAATATTGATATCAATATAAAACATGGAAATTCGTTGTTTCATAAGTTTTCATTAGAGTCCGGATTGTCTTCTGTGTTATGGAAGTCTGATATAAGCGTGGGAAAGTATCAAGATATAGTGGAACGCTACAAAGCTACTTCCGACAAGAAAACGAAACATGAGTTGGAGGGTATGATTGCCGAAATAAAAGGTAGGATACAGTCTGAAATCATAGCGCAGGATAAGGATATGAAACGTCTGAAACGCCTTGAAGCGCAGTTGCTTGTGGATGAGAACCCACTTGACTTAGGGATTCAAGACGATTCTTTGCCTCAGCGTGTGATTAATAAAAGGATTGCCGAAACAAAAAAGGAAATATTACGGATTAGGAAAGTAATTGGGAGCAAGGGTATCGACAAGGCTTTTTCTGATGCGTTTGAATGGCGTTTTGAATTTCCTGAACTTCTTGATGGGGATGGGAAATTCATTGGATTCGACCTCGTGATAGGTAATCCTCCATACATACAATTGCAATCCATACGGGCTGAAGCTGATAAGCTATCGAAGATGAATTATTACTCTTTCTTAAGGACCGGAGATATATATTGCCTTTTCTATGAGTTTGGACTGAGGTTATTGCGTGTCGGCGGATTGTTGTCGTTCATCACTTCCAATAAATGGATGAAAGCTGATTATGGCATGGCTTTGCGTGGGTTGCTTTCCGAGCGTTCTAATCCACTTTTGCTGATTGATTTCGGTAATTGTCAGATTTTCGATGAAGTGTCGGTTAGCACCAATATTCTTTCAACAGAGAAGAAATCCAATTCCGGCATGACGAAGTGCTGTAAGGTGCATAAGAAGGAGGATGCAAGGAAACTTGAATCATACGTTCCGAAACACATCATTACTTATTCCTTCAAAGAGTCGGGGGCGTGGTCGATTCTTTCGCCTAAGGAAATCGAAATCAGACGGAAAATAGAAAGCCGGGGAATGCTATTAAAAGAATTGGATGTTGAGATTAATTTAGGTGTAAAAACCGGATATAACGATGCATTTCTAATTTCGTCTGAAAAAAGGCTAGAGATTCTTTCTGCCTGCAGAGATGTGAATGAAAGAGAAAGAACAGATAAATTGATTCGTCCGATTCTTCGTGGTTGCGATATAAAACGTTATGGAACGGTCTGGGCTGACCAATGGCTTATCAACAGTCATAACGGGGTTAAAGGCAAAATTCCAAGAATTGAAATTGAGGAATATCCTGCTGTGAAGGCATATCTTGACAGATATTTTAGTGAGATTTCAAAACGTTTCGACAAGGGTGACACTCCCTACAATCTTCGAAATTGTGCCTATATAGACGATTTTGCAAAGCCTAAGTTGGTATGGCTTACAATTACGGATTCTCCGAAATTCGCTTATGACGACACCGGTGCTATAACTTTAAATTCGAGCTATATAATGACCGGTAAAAATCTTCTTAATGTCTTGGTTTGTCTGAATTCCAAGTTGGTGCGGTGGTATTTCAGTCTTATAAGTAGTTCTACGGGAGAGGGGACAGCGAAATGGGAAAAATTTGCGGTGGAGCAAATTCCTATAGTTGATTTAGGAATGGATGATGAAGTGTTGGCAGAGCTGATTGATAAAGGCGATTATAATACCGTGGAAAAAATTGTATCTGATGCCTACGGGCTTTCAGAAGATGAAGCCTCATACATTGACAGTCTTTTTTGAGGTACATGGTTATGAAGGTTATTACGATGTCGGATAGGGAACTGGCTGAGGCTTGCCGGAGGCTTGCCGAGGCTTGCCGGGATGCGGGCACGATGCCTGATTGTATAGTAGGTATCAGGACGGGGGGATGGATCGTGGCGCGGAAGATGGCCTCATGTTTCCCTGATGCCTCACTTTTGCCTGTGGCACTACAGCGACCTTCGACAGGGAGGAAAACCGATGTGGTGAAAAGCGTGGTGAGGCGTTTGCCGCGTTTCTTGCAGAATTGGCTTAGAATTCTGGAGTCTCGTCTTCTGTCGGCTTTCGATGACGGAAAGATTCCCCTCGATGTATTCGAACTTCCGGAAGAGATGGCGACACAACTGGCTAAAGAATGCCCTGAAACCGTTCTGATTGTTGACGATGCCATTGATTCCGGGAAGACAATGTGGATGGTGGCGGAAGGTGTGAGGCGTGTGCTGCCTTCTGCAAAAGTGAAAACCGCCGTTATCACCGTCACGACGAAAAAGCCTCTGATTGTGCCTGATTTCTCATTGTATAACAACCGGACACTTATACGTTTCCCATGGGCGATAGATGCATAGACACACGGAGAGAGGGTAGGGACGGGTGCGGACGGATTGCCGTTTTCGACCTTGACGGCACTGTGTATGTCGGGCCGTCGTTCCGCCGTTACCTTTTATATGGCTCCCGCGTGCTGGCGCATCGGGGCATGTATGGCGATGCGTTAAGAATTGTGTGGCGTTTCCTGTTGAGCAAATGCGGATGTATGTCGCACAAGGATATGAAATATCGTAATTGTGTCTTGCTTGAGGGGAGACTCTCGGAGGATGACAACCGAAGATTCGCGAGGCTTCTTATGTCGCGTGTCAATGACACGGTGATGGGACTGAAGGCCCGCTTCAAGAGTGAAGGGTGTCTGACGGTGCTGTCAACCGCCTCTCCGGAAAGTTATTGCCGTGCGCTTGCGGAGATGCTTGGTTTCGACTTATGCCATGCCACGCCATCGGCGCCGGAAACGGCAACCGACTATATAGAGAATCGTGGAGGGAGAAAGCTTGATGGAATCCGTAGGCTTGAAGCGGAGACAGGGATGGAGCTTGCGGCGGTGGTCACAGATCATTATGATGACATCCCGTTGCTTAGGGAAAACAGAGAGGGGAGCAATTTTCTTGTGTCGCCGTCGGAGGAGACAGTCAGAAGGGTTGTGGAAGCGTCGGTGGCGTTCAAAATCCTGTGACAGCCGCGTATGTCATAAAGTCAGGGGTATATTGTCGGGGCTTACTGCAATTTGTGTCTGATTGCACAGATAGTCGAGAAGGGAATCTTCCCCCTCATATTTCTTTAGAGGAATCTGTCCGAACACTTCGATGGTTTTAATGCCGTTTGTGTAATTAAATTGTGTTGCAGTAATTGTGAATGCAGAGATTATATAGCAGAGTGTGCGATATGTGGCATATTGATAATTTCAGGGATGCCTGATGTCGGCGGTTCCGGAGGCTGTTGACATCGGGGATGATAAAAAGAGGACGGCGTCGGTTGAAGCCGACGCCGTCCTTATGGATGGAATCAAATGATTTATTCCTTGCACTTAGCTGCGATGAAGTGGCGGTTCAAGCGGCCGATGTTTTCAAGCTTGATGTTCTTTGGGCATTCAGCTTCGCAGGCACCGGTGTTGGTGCAGTTGCCGAAGCCGAGTTCGTCCATCCTGGCTACCATGGCGCGGACGCGACGGTCTTTCTCAACCTCACCCTGGGGAAGAAGGGCGAACTGGCTGACTTTGGCCGACACGAAGAGCATGGCCGAACCGTTCTTGCAGGCAGCCACACATGCTCCGCAGCCGATGCAGCTTGCGGAATCCATAGCGGCGTCAGCCTTTACCTTCGAGATGGGAAGGTCGTTGGCATCCTGTGCGCCGCCGCAGTTGAAGCTTACGTAGCCTCCAGCCTGCTGGATTTTGTCGAATGCGTTGCGGTCAACCATGAGGTCTTTGATCACGGGGAACGCAGCCGAACGCCAAGGCTCCACGGTGATTGTTTCTCCATTCTGGAAACGACGCATGTAAAGCTGGCAGGTTGTGGCACCGGTGGCGGGGCCGTGTGGGTGTCCGTTGATATAGAGCGAGCACATACCGCAGATACCCTCGCGGCAGTCATGGTCGAACACGATTGGTTCTTGGCCTTCTTCGACAAGGCGCTCGTTGAGAATGTCGAGGGTCTCAAGGAACGAGGTGTCGGGAGTGGTCTCGACATCTGCGTATGTCTCAAACCGGCCCTGTGCTTTGGCATTCTCCTGACGCCAAACCTTGAGGTTGACTTTCATTATATTTTCTTCCATAATTGAAATTTCTAACAGTTTTGGGGAATGTGGTTCACACTGCCCGGTTTATGACTTATAGTTACGTGTCTGAACCTTGATGGCCTCGTAGTGGAGCGGTTCTTTGATGAGCTCGGGAGCCTTGTTGTCAGAACCCTGATAGTCCCAGCAGCTAACGTAGAAGTAGTCAGCGTCGTCACGCTTGGCTTCGCCTTCCTCCGTCTGATATTCGGTACGGAAGTGTCCGCCGCAGCTTTCGTTGCGGTTGAGTGCGTCGTAAGCCATGAGCTCTCCCATTGTGATGAAGTCGTTGAGACGGAAAGCCTTGTCAAGCTCTATGTTCATACCCTCCTGCGTTCCGGGGATGAAGAGATCGGTCTCGAAGGTCTTTCGAATCTCTTTGAGCTTTTCGAGAGCCGTTTCCAGACCCTCCTTGTTGCGGGCCATACCCACGTATTCCCACATGATGTGGCCGAGTTCCTTGTGGATGGAATCAACGGAACGCTTACCCTTGATGGCCATGAGTTTGTCCATAGCTTCCTTGCACTTGGCCTCTGCGGCATCGAATTCGGGGGTGTCGGTAGAGAAGTGGGGTATCGTAATCTGGTCGCTCAGATAGTTCTGGATAGTGTAGGGGAGCACGAAATAACCGTCGGCAAGACCCTGCATGAGTGCTGAAGCGCCGAGGCGGTTTGCACCGTGGTCGGAGAAGTTGCACTCGCCGATTGCGAAAAGACCCTTGATGGAGGTCTGGAGCTCATAGTCAACCCAGATGCCGCCCATTGTGTAGTGGATGGCGGGGAAAATCATCATCGGGTTGTAGTAGTTCACGCCGTTCTCTTCGCGAGCGAATTCGCCGGGATTGACGTCGGTGATTTCCTCATACATGTCGAAGAGGTTGCCGTAACGCTGGCGAACCACGTCGATGCCGAGACGGTTGATGGCCTCGGAGAAGTCGAGGAACACGGCGAGTCCGGTGTTGTTGACTCCGAAACCTGCGTCGCAACGCTCCTTGGCTGCGCGTGAAGCCACGTCGCGGGGCACAAGGTTGCCGAATGCCGGATAGCGGCGTTCGAGATAGTAATCGCGGTCTTCCTCGGGAATGTCGCTGCCCTTGATCTGACCCTTCTGGAGCTTAACGGCGTCTTCGAGTTTCTTGGGCACCCAGATACGGCCGTCGTTGCGGAGAGACTCCGACATAAGTGTAAGCTTAGACTGCTTGTCGCCGTGAACGGGGATACAAGTGGGGTGGATCTGCACGTAGGCGGGGTTGGCGAAATATGCTCCCTTGCGGTAGCAAGCCATTGCAGCCGAACAGTTGCAACCCATGGCATTGGTAGAGAGGAAATATGTGTTGCCGTAGCCGCCGGTGGCGATAACCACTGCATGTGCTGCGAAACGTTCGAATTCACCTGTCACAAGGTTCTTGGCGATGATGCCGCGTGCGCGCTCCACACCGTCCTTGTCTTTGATGAGCACCACGTCGTGCATCTCATAGCGGTTGTAGCTCTTCACCTTTCCGAGTTCGATCTGGCGGTTGAGCGAAGAGTAAGCGCCGAGAAGGAGCTGCTGGCCTGTCTGGCCCTTTGCGTAGAATGTACGGCTAACCTGTGCGCCGCCGAAAGAACGGTTGGCGAGAAGACCGCCGTATTCGCGTGCGAACGGCACACCTTGTGCCACACACTGGTCGATGATATTGTTTGAAACCTCAGCGAGACGATATACGTTGGCTTCACGTGCGCGGTAGTCGCCGCCCTTAACCGTGTCGTAGAAGAGGCGATATACGGAGTCGCCGTCGTTCTGATAGTTCTTGGCTGCATTGATACCGCCCTGAGCCGCGATGGAGTGTGCACGGCGGGGGCTGTCCTGGATGCAGAAGTTAAGTACGTTGAAGCCCATCTCTGCGAGCGTGGACGCTGCGGAGGCGCCGGCGAGACCCGTGCCGACTACGATTACGTCGAGGCGACGCTTGTTGGCTGGGTTCACGAGTTTCTGGTGAGCCTTGTAGTTGGTCCATTTCTCAGCGACAGGACCCTCCGGGATTTTGGAATCGGCCGGATTCATTACTTTGATTTTTTCTGTTGTATTTTCCATATCGCTATTTAGTTCTGAGGTTGGGGATTTGCTGCTTCTTCGGTAGCCGCCGGAGTTGCCGGAGTCTCAGCCTCTTCCTCGGCATCCACGTCAAGATATTTGATGAAAGCGGAAGCGCGTTTGAGGGTTTCGAGACGCGAGGGGAACTCGGGGTCGTTCTGGAAATAAGACTGTGCCTGGGGGGCCTCCATCTGCTGGAGCGTGCCTTCCACCATCTGCTTCATCTGGTCGAAAGGAGCGGAGGTGATTGCGCGGGCCGCATCGGGGCCGAAGTCTTTTTCAAACATCGGGGCAATCATTTCCTTATATTGAGCACGAAGCACGTCGTTGGTCTTGTAGTAGTTGTCGTGTGCCTTTACTGTGAACACAATAGCCTGGGCGATAAAGAGAAGCACTACGATGGAGCTCCACCAGCAGGCTGCTTTCTTAAGGCGTGCGATCCACACCTGGTTGTCCCAACCGATTGACTGGAACATCGACCAGAAACCGTGGTTGAAGTGGAACCAAAGGGCGATGAAACCGATGATATATACAATCGGAGTCCATACGCAAGAGAAAGCCTCCTGGATGAAGAGTGTGCCGGCAGCAGGGGGCAGAACGTCGTGGACGCCGCGGATTTCCTGGAGCTGCATCTTTGCCCAGAACTGGATGAGGTGAACCACGAGGAAAGCGAGGATGACGATGCCGAGCACGAGCATGTTCTGGCTCGACCATTCAACCGTCTTCGGACGCTTCGAAATCTCGTAGCGGACTGAGCCGCGGGCCTTACGGTTCTGCAGGGTGAGCATTACCGCGTAAATGATGTGGATGATGAAGAGCAAAGCCAGACCTGCCGACGCGATAAGCGCGTACCAGTTGGCGCCCAGGAATTCGCAAACCGAATTGTAGGCGGCTGGCCAGCAGATGGCTATGGCGTTCATCAAACAGTGGAATGTGACGAATAGGACGAGGCATGCGCCGGTGATGGCCATGACGAACTTACGTCCTACGGATGAGCTTGATAACCACATAGCAGTTTTTGATTTAATGAAATTTATTATTAGTTATTTAATTTATTGTCTTGGGTTTATGTTCTTGACGGCACAGCGCGGGACGCACTCGAAGGGGCGCGCCTCGCGTAATAGTATGCAAAATTATCATAATTTGCCGATAAAGCAAAGTTTTCGGTCTTCTTTTTGTTGACAAAAACAAAAACAGACCGCTGCCTTCGTCGGGAAGCGGTCTGCATGTAAGTGAAACGGTTGTAAAATGAGGTGTGTCAGACGATGCATTCTTTGATGGCATCTACCACACGTCGCACCTCCGGCTCGCCCACGTATGGACCGGCCGGGAGACACAGCCCGCGGCTGAAGAGGTCTTCGCTCACACCGTTGACGTATGCCGGACAGTTGGCGAAAAACGGCTGGAGATGCATCGGCTTCCAAAGATGGCGGCTTTCGATGTTCCTTGAATCGAGATAGCGGCGCATGGCTTCAGGGCGTCCGCATCCGTCGTCGCCTTTGATTTTCAATTCCGGGGCGAACGTGATGGCGCAGAGCCAGAAATTGCTGTCTGATTCGGGAGAGGGGTTGTCGTGGAGTTCGATGCCCTTCACATCGGCGAGGAGTTCGCGATAAAGCTGCTGCACGTGGCGGTGGTGGGCTATGTGGTCGCCGGCAATGGTCATCTGTCCGCGCCCTATTCCGGCGCATATATTGCTCAGGCGGTAGTTGAACCCTACGCGTTCATGCTGATACCACGGGAACGGCTCGCGCGACTGTGTCGCATAGCTTGTCACGAGTTTGGCGGCTGTCTCGTCAGGACATATAAGCGCGCCCCCGCCCGAAGTGGTAATCATCTTGTTGCCGTTGAACGACAGAACGCCGTATTCGCCGAAAGTGCCGCACGGGCGTCCGTCGTAGAAGCTCCCGAACGCTTCCGCCGCATCTTCGAGCACGGGGATGTCCCATTTGCGTGCCACTTCGAAAATTTCTTTGATTTTTGCAGGCATTCCGTATAGATAGACCGGAATTATGGCTTTGGGTTTCTTGCCCGTTTTCTCTATGCGGTCGGCTATCGCCTTGTCGAGCAGGTCGGGGTCCATGTCCCAGGTGGAGGGCTCTGAGTCAACGAACACCGGAGTTGCGCCCAGGTAGGTCACAGGATTAGCTGACGCGCTGAAGGTAAAACTTTGCACCATCACTTCGTCGCCCGGGCCGACGCCGAGGGCTATAAGCCCGAGGTGGATTGCCGCCGTTCCCGATGAAAGGGCTACGATACGTTTCTTTTCAAATTCCGTTTTTTCACCGTCTGCGATGCGGATATCTTTGTTGTGGATAAAGAAATCTTCAAGGTCTTTCTCGAAGCCGTTTACATTGGGGCCGAGGGGCACCACCCAGTTTTCGGCAAACGCCTGGTCGATGAAATCTTTCTCGCGTCCGCTGAGATGGCACAGGCATAGTAATATTCTATCGTTCATAATTGTCTCATTGTTTGCAGGAGGGCGGCGGAATGATGTCTGCGTTTCTCCTATGGTTTAAAAAAAACGGTTTATGTGTTGATAAAATTGCATTAACAAGAAAGAACGTGACGAGGAATGACCCGAATATATCCTGAATTCACTACGGTTGATAAAACTATTGTGTCGTCAGCCGTGTTAAAAAGATATAATCAATCAAATTTTAAATTATGAAGAAATTTATCCTCACTTTGGCTGTCGCGCTCGTTTGCAGCGTCACTGCCTTCGCCCAGCACGCCGGGCAGTTCGGCATCGGTGCCAATATCGGTGTGGCTCCCTGCATTGAGAAAGACAATTCCGTCACCAATTTTGTGCTTGGAGGCAGAATCCAGTATTCAGCCACCGACCTGATCCGTCTTGCCGTTGACCTGAACGGAGGTTTTGAAGACAAGAATGTGAGCACTTTTACCGCTACGGCCAATGTTAATTTCATGATTCCCGTGGCCGGTTCGTTCTATCTTTATCCTTTGGCAGGTTTAGGCTACGGCAATCTGCACTTCGGCTACGAGGGTATCAGCGAGAATCTGAGCCGTTTCGTATTCAACGTAGGTATCGGCGGCGAATATGAGTTCAGCCGTAATTTTGCCGCAGGGTTGGAATTCAAATACCAGTATATGAAAGACTGGGGACGTCTCCCCGTGCTCGTCAACCTGTCATATAAGTTCTAACCTCACAGACCAGAGTACAATAGGTCATTCTTAGACCATAGTCCCATAGAACTATAGAATTATAGACCAGAGTCCCATAGAACCGGAAATTATGTAGGATTAAATCCTGTTTCTCCGGATCTATGGGACTCTGGTCTAAAAAACAACTATGGGGATTTGGTCTTATAGTGGTCTATGATTTGCGGGAAGAGAAGGGGAATTCTATCCAGGTGGCTTTCTTCCAGAGATATTCGAGCGGGCCGTGGTTGTGATGGTTTACCCAGATGCGGCAGAGCATATATTGAACGAGGAAGATGGCTATGCCTATAAGCTCGCTCCCGGTGATGCCCATCTGTAGGTGAAGCCCCCAGTTGTAGTATATGAACGAACCGATGATTCCCTGAGTCACGTAGTTGGTCATACTCATCCTTCCGTAGGGTATCAGAAGCGAAATTGTGCGGCTGAAACGTGTGGTGCAATAATATCCGAAAATCACGCCGCTTACAAGCATTGCCATAAAGCAGACATTGGCAAGCGACGACAGGATGATTTTCAAGGGCACGAGTATGTTGGGGTTCTCGATGAATCCTCCCACCATGTTGTTGAGTCCGTAGAGCGGGAAAAAGAGTATGATGGCTGTGGCGAGCACGCGGTTCCAGACATGGAGGTTCTTGCGTAGGAACCATCCGTTGCGCCCTATCGCCATTCCGGCCATAAAAAGTCCGGCGGTTTGAAGCACCCTGCCGTGTTCCCATGCCCAGGCGAGCGATGCAAGCTGCCCTTCCCAAAGGTTTGTTTTTACCGTTTCCCAAAAGGAGCCTCCGTCTTGCACCGCGAACGTTGCGGCCCAGAAAGGACCGTCGTCTATGTCGGGAATGGTATAGGCGGGGTCGAGGCATGCACGCACAATCTGATAGATGCATATTGGCTGGAGCAGGCATATCGCCGAAAGTGCGAGTACGTTTCTTGTGGAAAGGCGGCATGTGAGCACGAGTACGAACCCTACGAGCGAATAGAGCACGAGCACTTCGCCGGTGAAGAAAGCGGCGTTGACCTGGCCGATTATGAAAAGAAGCACCAGGCGCCAGCAGAAACGAAGCCGGAAGTCGTTGCCGCGCATGCGCTGGTTGTCATGCTGAATGAAAAAGCTGAATCCGAATAGGAGCGCGAAAATCGCGTAGGCTTTTCCTCCGAACATAAAGAAAAGGCCGTCCCAGATGGCTTTGTCGGAAAACCGTAGCCATGCGGAATTGTCCGAAGTGTCGGGAAACTGGTAGAAGTTGAAATGCTCGATGGCGTGGAGAAGGATGATGGCGAGTACCGCGAAGCCTCTCAGCACGTCAGCCACGTCAATCCTTGCATGTCGTTGTGTCGTTGTAGTCATGGTGTCAGGTTATAAAAGCGAGCCGCGCCTCCGGAATTCCGGAGGCGCGGCTATGTTTTGAATCAATCCGGATTATTCTTCCTCTTTCATATTGTGGAACACGTTCTGCACGTCTTCGTCGTCCTCGAATTTTTCGAGGAGTTTTTCGATTGCCTCACGCTGTTCGGGGGTTACTTCCTTATAGTCGGTAGGGATGCGCTCGAACTCTGCGGAAACGATTTCAAGACCGCTTTCCTCAAGGAATTTCTGGAGGTTGGCAAACTGTTCGAAAGCTCCGTAGATGAGCCATTCTTCCTCTTCCGCTTCAAGTTCGGCCTCGAAGTCCATGAGGTTGAGCTCGAAATCTTCGAGCGAGGTTTCGGCGTTCGGTTTTACGTGGAACACGCTCTTATGGTCGAATAGGAATGAGAGCGAACCCTGGGTGCCGAGGGAGCCGCCGTGTTTGTTGAAATATGAACGCACGTTTGCTACGGTGCGCTGGTTGTTGTCGGTGGCGGTTTCCACTACGATTGCGATTCCGTGGGGGCCGTATCCTTCATATACAATTTCCTTGTAGTCGCCGGCATCCTTGTCGGTGGCTTTCTTGATGGCGCGCTCCACGGTGTCTTTCGGCATGTTGGCAGCCTTTGCGTTCTGCATTAGCACACGCAGACGCGGGTTCATATCGGGGTCGGGACCTCCCGCCTTAACGGCGATGGTTATTTCCTTGCCGATGCGGGTGAACGTGCGGCTCATGTTGCCCCAGCGTTTCAGTTTTCTTGCTTTGCGGTATTCGAATGCTCTTCCCATTTTATAGAAATTGGCAATTATTTGGTTTGTTGTTTTTTATCTGAGTTGTGCGCCGGCCTGTTCGAGGGCCTTGATTATTTTCTGCATCACGGCGTCGATCTGGCGGTCGTTGAGGGTTTTATCGTCGTCCTGGAGGGTCATGGCAATGCCATACGATTTCTTCCCGGCGGGAAGGTTCTTGCCTTCATATACGTCGAACAGCGTTACGTCCTTAAGAAGTTTACGCTCCGCTTTGCGTACGGTGTCGGCAATCTGTGCGAAAGTCACTCCGTTGTCGATGAGGAGCGCAAGGTCGCGGCGCACGGGTTGTGTCTTGGGCAGCGGAGCGTAAGTCACCTGATGCTTCGCCACGAGTTTGAAGAGTGTGTTCCAGTCGATTGCTGCATAAATCACCTCGCGTTCGATGTCGAAGCGTTTCAGGAGCTCATGGCGCAGGATGCCGAGTTCGCCGATGCGTTTCCCGGAACGTGAGGCAATGTTGAGGCGCGCGGAGAAGAATTCGTCGGAGTCCTGGGAGTAGGCTACGGCGGCTGCCGGAAGACCGAGCACGCGGAAAATGTTGTCGATGATGCCTCTCATGTCGAAAGCCGAGGCTTCGACGGCCTTGCGGTTCCATGAGGGGAGTATGATGTCGCCGGTGAGCCAGAGTGCGAGTTCCATGTTTTCATGGAACGGCGCGAGGGGCTTCTCTTCCGAGCTCTCCTTGTCGGCGTCGCGGTGATAGACGTTGCCGAACTCATAGAAACGGAGGTTTTCCGCTTTGCGGTTGATGTTGTGCGCGATGCTTTCGAGTCCGCCGAAGAGCAGCGTCTGGCGCATCACGGAGAGGTCGCCGCTCAGGGGGTTCATCACCTTCACGCAACGCGATATGGGCAGCTGCTCCGAGTTCTCGTAATATGAAGCCGCCGAAAGGGAGTTGTTGAGGATTTCCATAAAACCTTCACCCGTGAGGCGGTCGCTTACGCGCTGCTGCAGGTCGTAGCTGAGGTCGGTGTCGCCGCGCTGCGAGAGGTTGGCGTGCATCTCGGTGCCGAATTCCACGTTGTTATAGCCATAGACGCGGAGAATCTCTTCCACCACGTCGCAGGGACGGGTGACATCCACACGGTATGTAGGCACCGCAAGGTGCAACACATCGGCGTTGGCGGAGTCTTCTTCCACCTTTATTTCAAGCGATTTCAGAATGGCTATGACGAGCTGGCGGGGAATTTCCTTGCCGATAAGCGACTTGCAGTATTCGAGCGAGAAATCCATCTGTGCGTCTGCCACCGGCGAGGGGTAAACGTCGTCGATGTCTCCGCAGATTTCACCTCCCGCAAGTTCCTTGATAAGGCATGCGGCGAGTTTGGCGGCATAGACGGTGATGTTGGGGTCTGTGCCGCGCTCATAGCGGAAGGAAGCGTCGGTGCTCAGTCCGTGGCGGCGTGCCGTACGGCGCACGCGGGTGGGGTTGAAGTATGCGCTCTCGATGAATACGTCTTTCGTCTGCATTGTCACCCCGGAATCGAGTCCGCCGAACACTCCGGCTATGCACATCGGCTCTTCGCCGTTGCATATCATGAGGTCGCGGGCATCGAGTGTGCGTTCCACACCGTCGAGAGTGGTGAATTTCGTCCCTTCCGGGCATGTGCGCACCACGATTCTATCACCCTTAACTTTGGCGAGGTCGAAGCAGTGGAGCGGTTGGCCGATGCCGTTGAGAATGAAGTTGGTGATATCCACTATGTTGTTGATGGGGCGCTGCCCGATGGCAAGGAGGAGGTTGCGGAGCCATTCGGGCGATTCCTTTACTTCCACGTTGCGGATGGTCACTCCTGAATAGCGGGGGCACCCCTGTGTATCTTCCACGGAGATGGTCACGGCTCCGTCGTTGCGGTCAGGCGCGAACGTTTCCACCGGGGGGAGGGCGATTGCTGGTATTTCTTCTTTGCCGGTATTCTCGAAGTTCTCTCTCGTGAAGAGGGCCTTGAGGTCGCGCGCCACGCCGTAGTGGCTTGCCGCGTCAACACGGTTTGGGGTAAGCTCCACTTCGAGGCAATAGTCGCTCTCGACGTTGAAATATTGTGCGGCGGGGGTTCCTGCCGCTACGGAGTCGGGGAGCACCATGATTCCGTCGTGGCTTTCTCCGATGCCAATTTCGTCTTCGGCGCAGATCATACCGTTTGATTCCACGCCCCTTATCTTCGATTTCTTGATTTGGAATTCCTTGTCGCCGTCATAGAGCACGGTGCCTAAGGTGGCTACGACCACGGTCTGCCCTGCCGCCACGTTGGGGGCGCCGCAGACGATGGTCTGGGGGTCGCCCGCGCCGAGGTCAACGGTGGTGATGTGAAGATGGTCGGAATTGGGATGGGGATCGCATGTAAGCACTTTCCCGATTACGAGGCCGCGCAGGCCTCCTTTGATGCTTTCCACCTCTTCCACCTGGTCGCACTCAAGACCGAGTGAAGTGAGCGCGGCGGTAAGCTCTTTGGGTGAAAGGTTGAAATCAATGTAGCGTTTAAGCCACTTGTAAGAGATATTCATATCGATATGATGCTGTCTAATAGAATGCGTTCTGAAGTGCAAAAGTAACAAAAGCCATGGAAATATGCAAATATGGCGTTATAATTAGGCGTTTAAATCGCTTTTTAACGCAGCCTCCCCCTCCTCCCGCTCAATACGTCATCCCGAACAAGAAAAGAGGCAGGTTGCGCGGTTGTTTTTATAAGATATACCAAATAATCCCTCAATGAGTGCGGTTTTTACCTAAAAATGTCACTCATTGAGGGATGTTTTTGCATGAAATCGTCCCTCATTGAGGGATGTTTGCAATTTCTATGCCGGAATTGTATCTCCTGTTCTCTTGCCCGTTTTGTTGACAGGGGCATACGAGCGACAGGAGGATTTTTATTGACAGTAGCACAGTAACAACAGGAGAAAATGCCGTTTTTTAGTTGCTAAAACAGTGAGGGATAGTGGAGAAAACTCACGCGGCGCAGAGTTCGCAAAGTTTTTTCGCTAAGGAATTTATAATCTCCTGTTTCTCCTGTTCGCCTGTCTTTTTTGACAGGAGCACAGGAGCAACAGGAGAATTTCTTCATGTTGGGACGTGCATTTGCACGTGGCAGTGTGGAATGTGTGGGTAATCGTGTGATGACATTCCTGTATGTGTCGGCGGTCTTTATTGCGAGATGAGGTGGTGGAGGATGGATTCCCCGCCTGAGTGGGGATAAGGTATTAGAAGGAGTGCGGCGGCGAGTGCGGCGAAAATTATCACTATTATGGCGATTCCCCATCTTACGAGCGAAGGGGGGATTTCACCCAACAATGCGCGAACTTTTGGACTCCTTTCCTCCAGAGACATGTCGTGTATTTCTTCTTTTTCCATAGCGGTTTTTGTTTAGCTCCCGAGTTCGAGCTGGTTCTTGACGAGGTTGTAGTATGCCCCGCGTGAGGCTATAAGCGCGTCGTGGGTGCCTGTCTCCACCACTTTCCCCGCGTCGATGACCACGATGTTGTCGGCGTTCCTTACGGTGGAAAGCCTGTGAGCCACGACCACGACAGTGCGCCCTTTGTAAAATTTGTCGAGGTTCCCCACGATTTCGCGTTCGTTCCTTGCATCGAGCGAGTTCGTGGCCTCGTCGAGGAAAATGAAGTCGGGGTCGCGATAGACGGCACGCGCTATGAGCACCCTCTGCCTCTGCCCCTGGCTCAGCCCGACGCCGTCGCGTCCTATCTTGGTGTCGTAGCGCAGTGGCAGCGACATCACGAAGTCGTGTATGCAAGCTATGCGTGCGGCCTCTTCAAGGCGTGGGCGGTCAACCGGTCCGTCATCGACGGCTATGTTGCGCTCTATCGACTCCGAGAAAATCACGCCGTCCTGCATGACGACCCCGCATCTGCGTCGCCACCACCTGAGGCTGTAGCCTGAAATGTCATGCCCTGCAATCTTGATTTCACCCTTATAGGGGGGATAATAGCCGAGCATCAGCTTTATGAGTGTTGTTTTGCCGCTCCCCGAGGCCCCGACGATTGCGGTGACCTTCCCTTCGGGGATTTCAAGGGAAACGTCGGAAAGGGTGTCGGCCGCTGCGTGTGGGTCGTATTTGAAAGAAACGCCGCGCAGGGAGATGGCCTTTCCACCGGGGAAACTGCACAGGAGCCCGCTTTCAGGCTCCTCGTCACGGCCTCCGTGTATCTCGTTGATGCGTTCGAGCGAGATGCGCACGTCCTGCAGCGAATATATGAACCCCATGAACTGCTCCACGGGGGAGTTCAGCTGCCCTACGATGTATTGCACGGCGAGCATGGCCCCGAGCGTCATTTCCCCGTTGATCACGGCGGTTGCGGCAAACACCGTTATGAGTATGTTCTTCACCTCGTTTATGAAAATTGAGCCGGCCTCCTGCGTCTGCTGGAGTTTCAGCGATTTCATCTGCACGGCAAAAAGGTCGGCCTGGGTGTCCTCCCACTCCCATCTTCGCCTCCGCTCGCACTGCTGCAGCTTTATTTCCTGCATCGATGTTATGAACTGGTATGTGCGGTTCTGGTTTTCGGCCTGACGTTCGAAGAGTTCGTAGTCGAGCACCTTGCGTCGGTTGAGGAAAGTGGCGATCCACGCCCCGTATGCCAATGTTCCGGCAATGAATACCGCGAACACGAGCGGGTCGTAAACGAGGAGTACTGCCCCGAAGATAAAGAAGCTGAGGGCAGAGAAAAGAATCCCGAGCACCTGTCCCGTCAGGAACGACTGCACCCTCGAATGGTCGCCCATGCGCTGCAGGAGGTCGCCGGTAAGTTTGGTGTCGAAGAACGACATCGGTAGCCTGAGCAGCTTTATGAAGAAGTCGCTTACGAGCGATATGTTGATCCTCATGGATATGTGGAGGAGGAGCCACCGGCGAATGAAATCGGTGGCGGTGCGCCCCGTCACTATCATAAGCTCCCCGAGCAGCACGAGCCAGATGAAGCCGATGTCTTCGTGGCGGATGCCGACATCCACGATCGACTGCGTAAGAAACGGCATCACGAGCTGCAGGAGGCATCCGAGGAGCAGCCCGAGGAAAATCTGGAGGAAATAACGGCGGTACTGGCGCAGGTAGCGCATCAGGAAACGGAAGGAACGCCGTTCGCCGCCGCCGGACTCTTCACTCTCCCCGAATTTCTCAGATGGCTGTAGGAACATGGCAATTCCCTTGTATTCTTTATTGGACAGGGTCATTGACCATCCTTTTAGGAAATCGTTTACCCCACATTTGAAATTCCCTTTGGCAGGGTCGGAAATATAGAACGTCCTTCCATTCTTTGAAACCCTGTAAAGCACCACGAAATGTTTCTGGTTCCAATGCAGGATGGCGGGAAGCGGCAATTCCTTTAGACCGTTCAGGGATACGCGCCCCGCATGCGTTTCCAACCCCAGTTTTGTAGCGGCATCGGATATCGCATGCATCGAAACGCCTTCTTTTGAGGCGAAACAGAACCTTTCAATAAAAGCCATGGAATACGGAGCCCCATAGTACCGGCATATACCCGTGAGACATGCCACCCCGCATTGCATGCTGTCTTTTTGCATTACGGTCGGGAATTTTCGTATCATCATTGATGTTTCCTTGGTGAATATGTGTCACATTCTGGATTTTTCGTTGTTTCCTGCACCCGATCCCTTGTATTTGCTCTTCGGCACATTGAAATTGTAGCGGAGCGTGATTTGTAACGAGCGCATATACATCCTCTCGTGTGTCTTGAAGACCACACGGTCGCTGTATTCCGTGAATCTATCCGACTGTCCGTCCAACAGGTCGTTGCCCGAAATCCACATGACGAGTTTATTTTTGAGGAAAGTCCGGTAGAGGGTGAGGTTAAGCACGGAAGAGGAGCGCATGAACAGGTTTTCGGAGTTCCCGCGGGTCCTGAAGGTATAGTCGGCCATTAACCATATCCCCAAGGGAAGGCGCACCGACCCGGAGCCCTTCAATACCCCCCTGGGGTTTGAAAGCGAGAGGGGGCGGTCAAGGGAGTTCATTTTGAACCATTGCTTTTCAATCCCGGCGTTTAGCTGCAGGTCCCATTTTTCACCCCCGAAGGATGCGCCCGCCGTCACATCGAGGCTGTTGTAGCCTCGTCCGTTGACATACGACAGCAGGTTTATGTGTTGCTCGTCGTCCATCACCGACGTTTCGCTGATCACCGGGTTTTTCGTATGCGTGAAAGAAGCCCTCAGGAACCACGGGTTGTAACTTGCCATGAGTTCGAGGGTGTGTCTGGTGGTGGGTTTCAGCATCCTGTTCCCCTTTTTATAGATAAAGCGGTTTACGTATGTGAGGTTCTCGTCGAGCGACTGGTAGGATGGCCTCCTCATTGAACTTGAGAAGGAAAGCGACAGCGAAAGTGCGCCTATCTGAGACGAGGCCATAGCAGAGGGGAACAGGTTGTCGTATGTCTTCCCCTGTCCTTCTCCGGCGTCGGCCCTG
Source organism: uncultured Muribaculaceae bacterium (assembly GCA_910585275.1). Taxonomy (GTDB): domain Bacteria; phylum Bacteroidota; class Bacteroidia; order Bacteroidales; family Muribaculaceae; genus Lepagella. The sequence goes on along the minus strand of CAJUCW010000022.1, from coordinate 29,453 downwards.
TCGGCGTAGTCGTAGGTCACATGTTCGTACCTTAGCCCGGCCGACAGTTTCAACAGGTTGCCGAAGTTGTAGGCGTATTGCGCGAAGGCGGCGGCGTTCCGTTCTTTGACGAGGTAGCTTCCCGACGGCACGATGTCCTCGGGATTCAGGTAGTCCATCGCCACACGGGAGTCGGTGTATTCCATTCCCATGTCGGCGGAGGATGGCCCCGCGTTCCATCCGGCCACAATCTTCTGCGCCCACATCCTTGCCGAGAACCTGCTCCACGACGAGACCGTCCTGTCGTCTTCGGGGCGGTCCCCCTTTTCATGGTGGAGCGAGGTTGTCTCCGGATGCGTGTTGTAGAAGTCGGCGTTGTAATCTATACTGACGTTCCTTATCCTCCCGCTGTAATACATGTTTGCGTTGATTGTGGGGTACGATCTGGTCAGCATACTCCCGTCGTTGCTTATGCTGTTCGTAAGCTTGCCCCCCTCCAGGAGGTCGCTGAAGTTTAGGAAGCGTATGTCGGCCTTTGCCCAGGAAGGTGTGAAGTATGCTCCAACCGAATGGTTGTCGTTGAACTGGTAGTTCACTCTGACAGACGAAAGGAAATTCCTTGACGTATTCTTCACGTCCTGTTCCATCGAAAGTGTGTTGGCGGGGGCTTCCGGCGCGGTGTAGCTGTCCTGCGACGACGAGGTGCCGAATTTGCGGGTGTCTTTCCAGAACATTCCGGAGAGCGACAGGTCGAGCCCCCCGGATCGGTATGATACATCGACCGTTGAGGTGGGGCTGAAATAACGGTCGAACCTGCCTGCCAGCCGGAGGCTTGTGCCGAAGCCGTCGCCGACGGGCTTTTTTGTTCGTATTTCGATTACGGCCCTTACGCCTGACTTGTATTTCGGGCCGGGGTTGGAAATAATCCTTACGTCCCTGATATTGTCGGCGGAAATACGGTATAGTTCTGTCGCATCGGTCATCTTTCTGCCGTTTATGTATATTTCGGGCGTGCCGCGCCCGAAAACCTGGAACTGTCCGTCGCGGCCCGAGACGGTAGGAAGTTTCCCGAGCAGGTCGTCCGCGGTTCCTGTCCGGGCGAGGTAAGTGCCGCTGATTGTCAACGCCAGCGCGTTGCCTTCTATCCTGGCTGCGGGGCGGCGTGCGTTGACCACGACCTCGTCAAGCGACTTCCCGGCGTTTTCCATACTTATTTGGATTACACCGCCGGTGTCGTCCACTCCTACGCTTTTCTGGACGAACCCGAAGGCGGTGACGTTAAGTGTCCTGGCATTGTCGTTCCCGATGACGAACAATCCGAGTTCGTTGGAATGGGCAGTCTCGATTATAATTGAGTCGGCGTCGAAGGCCACTACCTGCGCGCCCTCGATGCCTTTGTCATCCTCGTCCGTAATCCTTCCCTCCACCCTTGCGGCGGCGTCGGTTGTTACGAGGGTCAGAAGGAGGATTAAATGAAGCAATCTGGATTTCATCATATCATTGGAATTATTTGTTTTGACAGTTTTCCTTCTTTACGGAGAGACAAGAGAAGGGCATCTTCGAGAATCCGTGTGTCCTTATGTATCGGACACACGTCGAAACGTCCGTTTTCTCTTATATTGCGGCTCCTGTACCATCCGCATCCTCCGCTGCATGTGGGGAACTGCAGGCAATCTTTGCATCTGTAATCGGAGAATGGGGAAGCCTCGGCCATCATGTGAAAGAAAAGGGAGGCATTCTCGATTTTATTCTCCCCGATGTGGCTCGTTACCTTATCAATATTCCCGACATCGTTCCAACATTTATATATTTCACCGTCAGGACCTACGATAATGGAATTGATTTGGTGCATCATGCACCCTTTCGAATTGACTTTACGGGGGATGAAATCAATGTTGATTCCTTTGTTACGCAAATCTTTATAGAAACCAAAAGCAGAATCCCGCGATAAAGTATTGTAACATAACGAACATTTGTCTGCCGTTTCAGTCCTGATAAATCCGGGATATACGTAAAGTCTGTCTGAAATACAACCTTCGCTCATTTGTTTGAACAGAATGCCGAAATCATCTATATTGTCTTTGTTGGTGTTGATGCGTATATTCAGTGTAGTGTCATGACATTCATTCAAGATACGGTTTATATTCTTTTTTATTGTTTCAAATGTAGGTTTTCCGGATTCTTTGAGGAAACGGGTTTTGTCATGATGGTCCTTGACTCCGTCCAGTGTTATCTGGATTGAATTTACCTTACAGGTATTTATAAATTCAATAATCCGGTCTGTGATGAGGAATCCGTTTGTTATGATTGAATGCTCGCCGATTTCTATTCCAGGCAATGCCTCGATTCTTGCATATAGGGTCTCGATGATGTCAAAAGCCATTAGTGGTTCTCCTCCATACCATGTGATGTTTACCTTTTTGAAGTCTTTTGAGTTTTCAAGATGGCTTATGATTTTATCTTGAATAATTTTATCCATCCGTTTTGGTACCTTGTTGCTTTCAAAACAATATGGGCAATTGAAATTACATCCCAATGTGGGAACAATTACGAGATTGCAGACATGGGGATTGAACGAGGTGCCGTTAAATTTTACCAAACAAGTATTATAGTATGTATATAAGTCTGATTTTTCACAAATGATACCTTTGTTTAATAAATCCTTGCATACGGAATCGGGAAGTTTCGCATAGTCCCTGTTGAACAACACTTCGTATAATTCTTCCGTGATTTCTGCAAACAGGGTTGTCATACTGTTATATAGAAATGATTTTCCGTTTCGTTGGAAGATATGGGTGTAAATTGATTGTGTAAGCATATTTGGGGATAGAAAACATAAAGATTTTTAGTTTTCTCTATAAAACTTGCATTCCCGGAGTAATTGTTTTCCGGAAATGCTCGTTTATAAAGAAATCGTTTAAACTTTTATAGATATTGCTTATTGTCTTAAAAGATTAAACACCCTTATTGCCATTACTGCAATAAACTATAATGTGTTTTTGAATATCATCATAGTTCATATGAAGAATGTCGCCTTTAAATTTAAGGTTGGTCAGGGTCTTTTTTGGGTGTGTTTTTGTTACAACTGAAGTTTACAGTGCAGCAAGAGTCGTTTGCTCCGCCCTTGATATCATCAAGGGAAACGGGCTCCATCTCATTGAATGAGTGGACTTTCATTCCGAATTTTTCCATTTTTGATAATTGGTTAATGTTAAGAATAAAAAGGATTATTTTACACCATTTGATTAAGTTTTATATCAAATGTATGTCCCCTCTTAGGAAAGAAGGAGATGATATTCTACCATTAGAATATGAGACCGATTCTAAAATTTGCATTTCCGGAGTAGTAGTTCTCCGGAAATGCTCGTTTAGAGAAATTGTTTAAGCTTTGTATAGCTGTTACTGAATGTTTTTTATCTGCAAAGACATTTTCTTCAGTTTTTCATCGTTGTTCCGATTCCTTTCAAACTTTTTATTGGTAGTTTAACTCGCTAAACAACTATTTCAAGATTTAAAATCGTTCGGAAATCTGATGAAATATTAAAGTGTAAAAGTTTAAACATTCGTCCTGTTTCCACACGCGATATACTACAATAAATTTTTGAATATCGTAGTATTGCAAAGAGAGAGTCTCTATTTTTTAGGATTGACGGGATCCGGTTGAGACGGTTTTGGCGTGACCGGTTCGGGTGCCGGGGGCGGTGGTGTGTTAATGTTGCAACTGTAGTTTGTTTTACAACACGGGTCATTTTCTCCTCCCTTGACTTCATCAAGGGAAACAGGCTCCAGCTCATTGAATGAGTGGACTTTCATTCCGAAATTTTCCATTTTGGATAATTGTTTAAGATTAATAAAAAGGGTTATTTTACACCATTTGATTATATTTTTATATCAAATGTATGTATCCGATTAGGGAAGAGGAGGGGAGGGTGAGGAGGATTTGGTATTCTTCCGGGGGGAGGGTTGAGAGGGTGGTGACGAAAGACGTGTCGTCGGAGAAGACGTAGAGGGTCTGTCCGGCGGTGTCGCGGATTTCGTATGCCGTGATTTCAGCGGGGTCGATTCCGTTTGTAAGGGTTATCAACTTGGTGTCGAAATCGACAGTAAGCATTACGGGAGGCGGCGGGGTGCGCCGTCTGTATTCTCCCCTATTGTCATGATTCGTGTCGGATTCACCGGCAGGGGGAGTCAAAGGAACTGTTATCGTTCCGGAGGCGGCAAGTATGTCAATCGGCTGAGTGGCCAGTGTCAAAAACATTGCCAATAAGATTAGAATTCGTGTCATGGCGCAGGTTTTTAGATTTCACATTGCTGAATTAGGGTTGTCTGTCAAGTTCTGACACTGCAAATTTAATGAACCGCCTCAATGTCGTTGCAATAAGGTTGTGCGGTTTTTGTGCGGTTTTTATAAACCGCACAAAAACAGGAAAATATAGGATGTTGTTTTATGATTAAAGGGCTCTGATTATGTTATCGACAATGGCGTTGGCGATTGTTTCATCCACCATTTTTCTCCCCAATGCAATTCTGCGGGATGAGATGGCTCCTTTTGATTTGCACAGAAGGTTTGCCATATCCGATGCATTCACCCCGAATTTAATAAGCAGGGCCGTCCTCCATTCCAACTGACGGGGCGAACCTCCGATTAAAATGCTTAAGCGGTCTTTAAATTTTGGAGACACTTCGGCGACGGTTCTCTCGATACGGTCCCATAACGGATCGGAATCATCGAGAATTTTACCGTTCTTTATCATGTCTTGGAGTTCATGGAAAGGTTCGGATTCCAGGATTACAGGAGGAATGGGTATATGGGTCGATTTAGCCAGTTCCAACATTTCTGTCCGGAACTTTTTTCTTAATTTTTCTGTTTCTGCCGCCGGGTTTTCGGAAATGAGAGCTGCGTGCAGATTGGTTGAATCGTTTGTAGCCGAGACAAGTTCCTGAGCCGGTTCTTTCTCAGGTCCCAAATCATGTTGCCCAGATTTTGCGTCAGCGTTTCCGGTGATTTCGTTGTCATTTATTTCTGTAGTAGATTCTTTTACTATTTCTTTAATAAGTTTATATTTTTCGATTTGCTTAACTAATTTTACAATCTTCCGGTGATGTAGCAATTCTCTTGATAGAAAAACTACCACAAGACAGACTATTGCAATTATACAGTATAAGACGGCGTCCCAAAGTTCCCTCTTCTCCTGTTGCGCCTTTTCTTTGTCTTTGACGTGTTTCCTATAATTATATTTCGAAGTCTGGTTAATGGTCTGGATACGGTCATATTTATACAGATGTTGTTCCATTGCTTCCCTGTATTTTATTACGTATTCCATAATGGTGTCAACAGGCATTTTCTCGCGGATGCCCGGTGAGAGCAATATTTTGAAACCGTTTTTGCGGTTGGTTTCATCATTATTGAAAGCGAGGTCTCGGGCATACATGTAAGCCGTGTCGAGAATCCCGGCTCTGTAATAGATGTCGCAGGCATAAGACAATGACACGTTCCTATGTATCGGGGCGGCATTCTCCACGGTGCCGCGTATGTATTTAAGAGCTTCGGGGATGTTACCCTTTTTACGCATCACGCCGGCAAGGAATGTGCGCACGTGCGCTTGTATTTCCTGGTTGTCGCTTAAATCGACGATACTTTCCAATATGCTTTGTGCCTTGTCAAGGCTGTCGAGGCTTGTATAGATTGCTCCGAGAAGCTGTGAATCATAAATCATGTTGTAGGTATTCCTTTCCAGGGAATCAATGCGGAGTGATTCTTTAAGGTATGGAATGGCTTGGTGGTAGAGTCTAAGTTCATCAAGTGTCCAGCCAAGATGGCCTATTATCAAACCCCGCAGATGGAGATTGTCGGGGGTGTCGGGGAGTGCGTCGAGCGATTGTTGGTAGTAGTCGATGGAAGTGGGGTAGTCGCCCATGTCGTTATATACGCGGCCGGCATAGAAAAGTGCCTCGGGATAGAGGGGATTCCCGGGGTCGGTTTCGTAAAAGCGTACTGCCTTCAGAATCAGGGAATCGGAAGTATGCCTTACGAAAGCCTTGTCGCGGGCTTTGGTCAAGAGTAAGATGTGTAACACCTTGTCGGCATCGGAAAGGCGGGTCGTGTCGATGGAGGCGAGGCTGTCGATGGCAGCCTGCGGAAGCGAGTCAACGGTAGCGGCGATGCGGGCAAGGCGCGCGTCGTGCCGTCCTCCGCATTGGCAGAGGATGCAAATCGAAAAAGCGATTGCGATAGCGGAATATATAAATTGTCTCATCAGTTTCATTAGGTTGGTAGAAGGTGTATAAGAAATCAGGCGGAGGGGAGGTCGATTCGGAAGGTGGTGCCTTTGCCGATTTCGGAGTCTTTTACGTAAATTTTGCCGCCGTGGTAGTCTTCGATTATCCTTTTTACGAGTGTGAGGCCGAGCCCCCAGCCACGTTTTTTTGTGGTGAAACCGGGGGAGAACACGTTTTTGAAGTTCTTGCGGGCTATGCCTTTGCCTGTGTCGGCCACTTCTATCCATACTTTCCCTTTCTCCATGCCGGTGGTTATGGTGATAGAGCCTTCGCCTCCCATGGCATCGACGGCATTTTTTACCAGGTTTTCCATTACCCATTCGAATAGAGGGTCGGAGATGAGCACGCCGTGGTCGTCGGGCGAAAGATCGAGTTTGAGCGACACTTTCGATGAAATCCTGCTTTTCATATATTGCACGGCTCTCTCTACTGTTTCGTTGAGATATTCAAGCTGCAGCTCAGGGCGCGAACCGATTTTGGAGAACCTGTCGGCAATCACCGACAGACGTTTCACATCTTTGTCGATTTCGTCGGTCACTTCAGGACCGGTGCCGAGGGCTTTCAGATATTCGTTCCATGCCATGAGGGAGGATATGGGGGTGCCGAGCTGGTGGGCGGTCTCCTTCGACAGACCCGCCCAAAGGCGGTTTTGCTCCGCATTTTTTGTGTAGATTACTGCGAAATATATGATGAAAGCGAGCACCACCATCACCCCGAGCTGGATGTAAGGGTACATGCTCAGGCGTTTCAGCAAGATGGAGTCTTCATAATAGATATACTGGAAGGCGTTGACGTATATCTCCACGCGGATGAAGTGGGGGTCGGATTCGGCAAGTTCTTTAAGCGGCCGCCCGTTGCCTGCTTTTTTCAGACGCTCAGTGAGATAGTCCTTATTCTTTTGGGAAAGTTCTTCAAACGTCTGTATTTCCGGGTCTTGTTTGTCGGGGAGACGGAAATTGCGGAAGTCGAGGATGTTGTAGGCTGAATCGGCAACGAGCACGGGAATCGAATTGTTTTGGCTGATGATGGCAAGGAGAAATTCGAAGTCGGAATCCACATTGGCTTTGGCGAGACGTTCGGTAGCACTCGCCCAGATGTCCATACGTTCCCTTTCCTGCTGTGCGAGCTCCTTGACGAGACTGTTGCTAACGAGCAGGAACATGATGATAGCCAACGCGGAGATTGCGAGGAAAATCAGTTTGCCGGTGCGTTGTCGTTCGTAGATTCCCATAGGTTTATTTCATAATGCATAATTCATAATTCATAATTCATAATTCATAATTCATAATTCATAATTCATAATTCATAATTGTTGTTAATAGTTGGTTATTAGTTGTTTAGGCTATGTATTATGCATTATGCATTACGAATTATGCATTGTGCATTATGCATTGTGCATTGGATTAAATTATGCATTGAATTAAGCATTGTCGAGGATAAAGCGGGCTACGGAGTCGGAGGTGTTGGGACCGATGACAACGTCGGCCACCTCTTTCACTTCTTCCACGGCATTCTCTACCGCCACCGCCACGTCGGCTTCGCGAAGCATGGGGATGTCGTTGATGTTGTCGCCGAATGCAACGGTTTTTTCCGCTCCCGTATGCCCCTTCAACCATCGCAGGGCGTTCGCCTTCGACGCCTTATCTGAGAAAATTTCCATAATGCCTGTTTCGGGACCGAACATGTCGTGATAGAATACGGGGTTGCAGCCATCTATAAGCTTTATGTCGCGGTAAGTAGCCTCGACATGTGCTGTGGGCTGCATGGCGTAGAAGAGCACCACGTCTTCCAGCACCGCAGGCATTTCCGAGTAGCCGCTTTCGGGTATGTGGAAGCGTTTGAAAGGGGAGTCGTCGCGTTCTGCGATAAACTTCCGTTCGATGTCGGAAAGGGGACCGTAATGGTAGATGTGGATTACGCCGCCGCGCAGGATATAGACGAACGCCGGTAGGCGGTGTCGCTTTATTGTGGCAAGGATGTCGGCGGCAAGTGCAGGCGGCATCGTTACGGTATGGGTGTAAAGACCTGTCGCGGGGTCCCATACGGCGGCTCCGGTCATGACTATGAACGGGAGCGACGCTTTCACGTCTTTCAAAAGGAAGGATACAGTGGAAGGTGTGCGTGCGGTGGCCACACTGAAAAGCGCACCTTCGGAGATGGCGCGGTTGAGCATCTCTACGGAAGCGGGCGAAATACGGGAATCCTTGCCGAGCAAGGTGCCGTCGAGATCGCTTATGAAGAGTGTCTTGCCCATGGCTTATCTCTTTTTTCCATTGGCGGTTTTCACTTCTTCCCATTCCACGTCGCTCACCTGGCTTTCATGATAGGAGGCGGAGGAGCGGCGCGTGTCTTCGCCGGCTATGGTGGTTTCGGAATAGTCGATGGTTTCGGTGAATTCCACATCTTCGGCATATTCCTTGGGAATTATCGGGCCGTCGTCGGTGCGGTAATATTGTCCGCTACGTTTGCGGGAATTCCTTTGCGACCGGCGTGAGCGCGGTTCGCCGGAATCGTTTGCGCGGGCTTTCTCCTGCCGCTTGGCCTCCCTCGACCCCGGGCGCGGCGGCATGCCCGTGGCTTTTCTGAGATAGTCTTCCGCACGGTTGGCCATAAACCGTCCGACCCATTTCATTATGGTGGGCCAACAGAGGAAGATGATGAGTATGATTATTAATGCTATAGCCATATTTGTAATGTAAGTTCATAATGCATCGTGCGATGCCGCATACAGGGCCATTTTTTTGGAGTGGCCGAAATCAGTTTTTTAGAGTGACCGAAAGGAGCACGTAGAATACAATCAGCCAAAGAAGACCGCCTACGCCCAATGTGAAACAGCAGACGGCGGTGGCTGCAATCAGCAGATAGCGCGCCATGTTTTCCTTGAGCTTAAGGTTTTTGAATTTCAACGAGAAGATGCGCAGCGGTGAATTCATGAGCCAGCATTCCACGAGGAGGATAGGGAGGAACCAATACCATTCGGCGAGAAACGAAACGCCGTCGGTGGCGTAGAGGGCTGCATACCCTATCCAGAAAATGGCGTTTGCCGGAATGGGGAGTCCGATGAACGTGGTGGTCTGCCGTGTGTCGATGTTAAACCGCGCGAGTCTTATCGCCCCCGCCACGGGAATAAGCAAGGCCGCCCACGAAAGGGGGGCGGTGGCGGGATTTTCCTGGAAAAGATTGAGCATTATCATTGCCGGCGCCACTCCGAAGGTGACGAGGTCGCAGAGCGAGTCGAGTTCCTTGCCGAGGCTTGAATAGGCGTGGAGGGCGCGTGCTGCGAACCCGTCGAGGAAGTCGGCGGCGGCGCCTATGGCGATGAATATAAACGCCCATTGATATGCTGCCATCCCCCAAAGCGGCGAGGTGCCTTTGGCTGCCGACACTATCGCCATGCAGCCGGCAAGGAGGTTGATGCATGTAATGGAGTTGGGTATGTTGCGTGTGATTGCGTTCATTTTTTTTGTTTTGGTTTAAGACGTGCCACAGGTGTAACGCCTCCCTTCACGTTTTGTTTCATATTGACGAGAATTTCTGCGTCAACCGGAAGGTAGAGGTCAACCCTCGACCCGAATTTTATGAATCCGAGATGGTCGTCGATATCGGCCTGGTGTCCCTTGCGGGCGTAAGTGACGATGCGCCGTGCCATTGCTCCGGCAATCTGGCGCACGGTGATGCGGTGGTCGCCCGCCACTATCCCTATGGTGCTGCGCTCGTTGTCGGTGCTCGCCTTGGGGAGATAGGCGGAAAGGAAGCGCCCGCGGTGGTGGCGCACGTATTCCACGTAGCCATCGACAGGATACCAGTTGGCATGCACGTTGAGGGGCGACATGAAGACCGAAAGCATTATGGCTTCCGATTTGAGATATTCGGGTTCGTAAACCTTTTCGATAGCCACCACGTGACCATCGACCGAGCTGACCACCATGTCGCGCCGTTCCCCCTTGTAATTACGCTTCGGGCAGCGGAAAAAATTGAAGACAAAGAGATATACCACCACCGAAATCACGGTGAATATGGCCGGGAGCGCCACCGGGGGCATGAAAAGCCACACCGGCACGTTAAGAGCCGCGAGCACTAAGGCGAGCAGTATGAGTATATTTGTGCCTTCTCTGTGTATCTTCACTTTTACGGTTGTTTTGGTTATTGGCGGCAGCAGCTTTCTTTTTTATGAGGGAAGAGGAGGATGACGCTATCGCTGGACTGTCGGCGCCTCGATTATGTTGCAAATTTAAGGCTTTTCTGTGTTTCTCACAAATTTTTCGTAACTTTACACACCATTTTCAACTTGCAAATACCATATATGGCACACAGACAAGCGTTATTAGTGGTTAATCCGGTTGCGGGGACAAGGTCGAAGCGTGGTCTTGAAGAGACGGTGGGGTCTCGCCTCGCTGCGGCCGGCGTGTCGGTGGATTCGGCTGTGACCGAAGGCCCGGGCCATGCCGTGGAACTTGCCCGTAAAGCCGTGGCCGACGGTTTCGATATGGTTGTCTCAGCCGGAGGCGACGGCACTGTCAACGAGATTTCATCCGTGCTTGCCCACACCGGGGTGGCTCTCGGAATCCTTCCACTCGGGTCGGGCAACGGACTTGCAAGGTCGCTCGGCATACCTCAGGACGTTGGGGAGGCGTTGAAGATTATAGCCGACGGACACATAGCTGACTGCGACCGCGGGCTCGTGAACGGCCGTCCGTTCTATTGCACGTTCGGGGTGGGCTTCGACGCCGCCGTGAGCGAAAAGTTTGCTTCTATGAAGCGGAGAGGGAGAATCACTTATGTCAGGAGCGTCTTCCGGGAGTTCCTGAAATACCGTAGCCAGCCTTACGCCATTTCGATAGGTGGCAACGTCATCACGGAGAGGGCGTTTCTCATTGCCGTGTGCAATGCGTCGCAATATGGCAACAACGCCTATATCGCCCCCCAGGCGAAGCTTTCCGACGGTCTGCTTGACCTTATCGTGATTCATGACGGTTCGCCTCTATCGACTGTGAAAATTGGCGTTGACCTTCTCACGGGTTATCTTGACCGCAACACGCGCATCGACACTTTCCGCATCAGCGCGGCTAATATCACCCGTCTGGAGGAGGGTCCGGTGCATGTTGACGGCGACCCTCTGAAACTCGGCACCAACCTCGACATCGTCTGCGACGCCGCTTCGCTTAAGGTGTTTGCCCCCGAAAAGGAAGCTGATTTCAAACCGATTGTCTCGCCGCTGCTTTCGATGCTTTCCGACATCCGCTATGACGTTAAGTCGAAACTGGGCCTTGATTAATTAGAATTTAGGGAGTTGGGAATTAGGAATTATGGGATGCCGAATGGCGTAGCATAATCAAAATTCGAAGTGCCGGATTCAACATTGGAGCCTTCGGTTGCGTTTTATTTTATATAAACTTTAATCTTTTTTACTATGAGACAGAGAGGTTACGACAGGAGGGGGCTCACAAGGCTTTGGTGGGTGCCTCTCATTACGGGGCTCGTAAGCATGGGATTCGGCATCTGGTGCGTTTTTTCTCCGGCGTCTTCATTGCCCGTTCTTGCATACGCGTTTGCAGGTTGCCTTTGCGCCGCCGCACTTCTTAATCTGATTTATTCCTGTGTTAACGCCCGCTTCAATCCCGGTTGGGGCTGGGGGGTAGCGCTCGGCATCCTTGAGATGGTGGCCGGCGTGTGGCTTTTCACGCTTCCTGAGATGCTTCTGGTGCAGACGTTTATTTTCGTGATAGGGGTATGGATATTGGTGGTGGCCATCAATGCTATTTGCGAGGCATGCATTTTCGCATCCTATTCCCCTGTGTGGATGGTGTGGATGATTCTGCTTCTTATCGCCACCGTGGTGTTCTCGATTATATTCCTGTCAAACCCTGTGGCAGGCGGCGTAGCCGTATGGCTCTGGATTGGACTCTCGCTGATTCTGTTCGGCCTATACAGGATTGTCTTCGCCTTCAGGATAAGGCACCTCAACCGCTACATCGGCAGCATGTAAAAAACGGAAAGTTTTTTATTTTCAATCGTATTGTGAATATGAGATTTTATGACTATATTTGCAAACGTAATGAGGTTTTTAATTATGAGCAAAAAAACATTGGCAAATATCGTTGGGAAGACATCGCCTCATAGAGGTAATGGTCCCGACTGTCCTTTGAAAATAAAACTCTCCCGGATTACAAGCGAGGAGAGGGAAATATACCGAGTGCCAGTTTATGACTATATTCTCTGATGGGGTATATCCCGAATTCTTATAAGGCATCAAAAATAATGCGAAGCAAAGATCCTACTACGCTTCGCATTATTACTTTATGGAAGTTTAAATCATCAAAAAGTAACAAATGGTATATAGTGGAGGTGGAAGAATTTCCACATCATTTTTTCGGTCTGAAATTTTATTACAAGGGGGTTGCTCACAGTAAAAAAAGATATTCTTTACTTACAAATGATTATGAACCTCGTAAGATAGTAATGTCGTGTATTAATATCATGCGCTATTACTATGAGGAGGATCAATGCGCGTCTTTTGGCTTTGTGGCGGCTAACGATATTGATTGTAATGAGTATAGTAAGTGCCAGAACAAGCGTTTCCGTTTTTATCGCCGTATGATGCTGACGATGTTTAGTCCTAAAATTTTTGAACAATATGCAGACGTAAGAAATTCCGTTTATATTCTTGCCAATAAGGAGATGCTTTTAAGTGGGAAGCTATCTATCCCTGTAATTGAAGAGGAATTATCCGGGATGTATATAGGGGAATACAGTCTATGCCAAGATTAAATTTATTTGAAATGAGGGCAGATATGCCATAATTGACATTTCTAAGAATGTTGCAGAACCGATAGAATTGTAGGGACATGCCTCCGGCATATTTGATTAACAATTTGATGTTTAAATGCTATATGCCGGAGGCGTGCGCCTACATCAACCAAATACGTATTCTTGCTTTTATTCGTTGCGGAGGTGGTCAACGGGATTGCCGCGGGCTACGTTGAGGGTGTTGAGGGCCACGACGGAGAGCAAGAGGAGCAGCAGGGCGATGATGCACAACGCCATCGAAAGGGGTGAGAGCGGCACCTGTTCGGTGAACTGCGACAGCCATTTCCTGCCTACGATGATTGCCAAAGCACCTCCTGCAAGCAACGAGGGCAACGCCACTTTCAGGATGTCGGTGCAGAAGAGGCGCACAATCTTAGCCGCCGGTGTGCCTGTCACCTTCCTGATGGCAATCTCCTTGGCGCGTCGCTGCACTTCGTCGGAGGTATAGCCGATGAGGCCGATAAGGGCGATTACGATAATGGCGATTCCCACAATCATCACCGAAGTCCCGAAATTCCTTACCGGTTCGGTGAGCATGTTGACCGTATCGCGGTAGGGGATTACGTATAATTCACGCGTTGGAAGAGTTTTAGCTATTATTGCCTGCACCTGGCCCATTAACTCCGGCGTGAGTTCGCGGAAACGGATGTAGAGATTGGATTGTATGGTTTTAGTGGGGAACAATACTCCGGCACGTTTGTCGGCCGATTCCTCCATAAATCCGTTGCGCTTCATGTCGCCGATTACCCCGCAGACGGTAAACTCGTCATATCCCTCCAAGCCGGCGTGCTCGGTGATTCTGAACGTTTTCCCTATTATGTCGGTGTCTTTACTTCCTGAGAGTTTGTTAAGCACTTCAATAAAACTTTTCTCTACAATTGCCTCATGGCGCGTGCTGTCGGCGTTTTCGCTGAATGTTTCGCCCTGCAGCATCTTCATGCCGAGCACTTCCGGAAGTTCGCGGTTGGCATAATAGAGGTCTGCCACATTGATTTGGCTTGCGTGGTCCTCGCCAAGCCAGACGTTGTTGCCAGATGCTTTGGAGGTGAATTCCTGATAGGCCGACGCCACGCCTTCCACGCATCCGAGCCTTTTTATTTCCGCCACGAGTGTTTCCCTCGATTCCGAAGGCACCCCGTAGAGCGAGAGATAGCCGATTTCCTCGTAGTCGAATCCCATGTCGGCGGAGCTCATTTTGGAATATTGCCTAACCACAAGCACGAGCAGACACATCAGCATGCCGGCGGCGAAAAACTGGACGGCGAGAAGCACGAGTTTCCACACCTTCCGGCTCTGCGGTTTGCTCCGGAATGCGTTGGCCACAGGAGTGCGGCAATACATCCATGCAGGAATGGCCCCCGTGATAATGAGCAGCCCGAGGCATACGGCGCCTTCCACAATCCATACTTTCCCGGTGGAAAAGAGCTGTGCGGGTGTATAGCCCAAAAGACGCTCGCATTCTCCGGAGAAACACCATACGAGCAGGAGGGCGAGCCCCATCGACACCAGGAGGAAGAAAAGGCTTTCGCCGATGATCCGCGCGAAGATTCGGAAGTTGCCCGTGCCGTAGCATTTCCTTATGGCCATCTCCTTGGTGCGCCGACCCATCTGCCCGATTACTATAAGGAGATAGTTGAGCCCCGCGCTCATAAGCATGATTATGGCGAGCAGTGAGAGTATCCATATCATCGTCCTGACGGTGCCGGATGATGTATAGAACCCGTTTAATGGCTTGGTGCCGATATTGAAGTGGAAAACCTCTATCGCTTCGCGTTCGACGTTCTCGGCAAGCATCTTTGCGATGCCGGGTTTGAGGTCGTCGGGGGAAGCTCCTTCCAAGAGTTTGAGGTAGCTTGAATATCGGTCGTTGCCCACCCAGTTTTCGGAGCCATCGTAGGAGAAAAGTCCGATTGATGGGAGAGAGACGTAGATGTGGTTGCCGATGGTGGAGTTGAGCGGGAAGTCTTCATATATTCCCCCGATTGTGAGTTTATAGTTTTCGGAAAAATCGGGCACGCAGAATTCCATACCTATAGGGTCGCCACCTATTTTATCGGCAAGCGAGCGAGGAATCATGCAGGTGCTTTTCAGCATCAGAGCTTCGCGAGGGTTGCCGGCGATTACCGGAGTCCGGAACACGTCGAAGAAGCACGTGTCGGCAAGCGTGAAGCCTTCCCCTCTGAAAGAACGGCCGTCATCAAGCTTCAGGGTGCTTCCCTCTTTGAAGGTGGTTATTCTGGTTGCTGTCTCCACCTGGGGGCAATATCGCATCGTTCCGGGTGCTATCGCTCCCGGAGTGTAGTTGTGTTCTTTATATTCCCCGTTGGAGGTGACACTTTCCGTGATTCGATAAATACGGTCGTAGTCGGGGTGGCAGGTGTCGAACGTCTCTTCGAAATATACCTTGGCCACCAGCAGGAACC
This sequence comes from uncultured Muribaculaceae bacterium, assembly GCA_910585275.1. Lineage (GTDB taxonomy): Bacteria > Bacteroidota > Bacteroidia > Bacteroidales > Muribaculaceae > Lepagella. The sequence goes on along the minus strand of CAJUCW010000022.1, from coordinate 13,965 downwards.
CCACGGCAAGCCCCACGGTGAGGCAAAGTATTTTGGTGAGGTTGCGCCTTATGTCGGAAGTAAAGAATCTCAGCATGGTCACATTCTGTCGTTAAGGGTTTCCACAATTTGTCCGTCGAAAAGGTTGATGATATAGTCCGCGCAGGCGGCGTCTCTCTGCGAGTGGGTCACCATTATGATGGTAGCCCCATCGCGATGGAGCTCGGAGAGGAGTTCCATCACCTCTGCACCGTTTTTCGAGTCGAGATTGCCGGTCGGCTCGTCGGCGAGTATCAGGCCCGGCTTCGCCACGATTGCGCGGGCGATGGCTGCGCGTTGCTGTTGACCGCCGGAGAGCTGTGAAGGGTAGTGGCGGCTTCGGTGGGCGATTCCCATGCGGTTCATGGCAGCTTCCACGCGCTTGTTTTTCTCGTCTTTCGGAATCGGGAGATTGTTGAGCGGCAGCATTATGTTGTCGCGGATGTTCATGTCTTCTATGAGGTTGAACGACTGGAATATGAATCCGATGCGCCCTTTGCGCCATTCGGTGCGTTGGCTTTCCCGGAGAGAGCCGACTTCTTTGCCGTCGAGAAGATATTGGCCCGCCGTGGGATTGTCGAGAAGTCCGAGTATATTGAGGAGCGTTGATTTCCCGCATCCCGACGGACCCATGATTGCCACGAATTCGCCGTCTTTCACGCGGAACGACACGTTGTTGAGAGCCATTGTCTGCACGCTGTCGGTGCGGAACACCTTTTCAAGATTTTTGATTTCTATATCCATGATTTATTCTTTTTAATTGTCTTAATTTAATTCATAATTCAAAATTCATAATTCATAATGCATAATCTAAATGGCTAACAACCATTGACTAATTGTACATTATGCATTGTGCATTATGCATTATGCATTGAATAAGCATTAATCTTAATTGTCGATGATTACTTTGTCGGCGTCGCCGAATCCGGAATAGGAACTGGTGATGATGCGTTCACCGGGTTGGAGTCCTTCGAGCACTTCGTAATATTGCGGGTTCTGGCGCCCGATTTTGATTTCCCGTCTTGTGGCCGTTTTCCCTTCTCCGTCGAGCACATAAGCCCATTGTCCGCCGGTGTTCTGAAAGAACGATCCTCGCGGCACCATTACCGCTTCCGAGGGTTCGCCGAGGAGGAGGTCGATGGGATAAGTCTGTCCCACCCGGATTTTTTCAGGGAGCGTGCCGTCGATTATGAGGTCGGCGCGGAAATGTCCGTCGGTCACTTCCGGATATACCTTGCGTATGGTGAGTCCGAATTCCTGGCCTTGTCGTTTGGCTTGTCCTTTAAGCCCCGGCGCCACGCGGTCGATGTAATGCTCGTCGATGTTGACTGAGATTTTGTAGTTGTCGAGGATGTTGATTTGTCCTATCTGTTGCCCGGAGGCTATGTTCTGCCCTAATTCAGCGTTAAGACTTCCGAGCTGGCCGCTGTGGGAGGCGCGTATGTTGAGGTTGTCGGCGCGCTGGCGCACGAGGGCGAAGTTTTCCTGCATGTTGTGTAGGCTTTCGCGCATCATCGCCACCTGCACCGAGCGATAGATGGAATCCTGACGTTGGCGGCTCACGAGAAGGTTGAGGTTTTCTTGCGCGAGCTGGCAATCTTCCTGTGCTTTCAGATATTCCTCGCGCGAGGTCAGGTTTTCCTTGTAGAGGGTTGATTGCTGGTCGGCGGCACGGCGTTTCCGGTTGAGGTCGGTGCGCGCGGCCAGAAGGTCTTGTTTTATCTGGAGGCGTTCCTTCTCCATGGCTATCTCGGTGTCGCGGAGCATGTTCTGGCGTTCGGCAAGCTGCGATTCAGAGTCGAGTATCTGCTGCTGCAGGTTGGGGTTGCGCAGAGTGATGATGATGTCGCCGGCGTTGACTATGGCTCCCTCTTCCACCCATTTGGTCTCTACGATTCCGGTTTCAAGGGCCGACACCTGAACTATCACCCCCGTCTCAACCTTGCCGTTGATGCGGATATAATCGTTGAACGAACCCCTGGTAACTTCTCCAATGGTCATGCCTGATGCGTCGGCCGAATAAGATGAAGAGGAGGCGGCTTTCCATGCCCATACCGATGCGGCGGCGATGACAATGACGGCGGCTGCTATCCAGCCGTATTTTTTGAGTATCGGATGTCGTTGTTTTATCTCTGTGTCCATGATTGCGTTTATTCTTTAATCAGTTTTTCTCCGTGATAATATGCGAGGGTTATAGAGCTTATGATTTTCTGAATCCTTTTCCCCTCGAGGTTGGCGCGTGCGTTGGCGAGTTTCGCCCCGGAGGTGTAGAGGTCGATGGCGGAGGCGTCGCCGAGTTCGAATTTGCGGCGCACCGCTTTGAATGCAAGTTGCTCGGCTTCCATCCTCTTGGCTGCGGCGGTGTGTTCGTCGGTGGCCGCCTTGAGGTCGAGTGCGGCTTCCGCCGTCTCTTTCTCTATCTCATATCTTGTCTGGTCGAGGCGTGTCTGCGATTGTTTCACCTCGATGGCGGCGCGTTTCACCCTGTTGGTGGTGGAGAGGCCCGTGAAAAGGGGGATGGTTACGGAAAAGCCGATATATTCCCCCATGTTGTTTTTCCATTGCTCGCGGAAAGATGGGGCGGTGATGCCTGCGCCGATCATCTTGTAGTATGATGTGGTCACACCCCCGTTGAGCGATATGCGGGGCGAGTATGCACCCTTGGCGGCACGCAGATATAGTTTGCTCTCTTTAAGCGCGAGTTCCGCTTCCGCAATGCGGGGGTTGACGGCATCGGTTGCCGAGGGGGCTTCGGATTCCGTCTCCACGAGGTCGAGAGGTGAGTCGGAAAGCTCCATACCCATGTCGCTCCGGAGTTTAAGATAGGCTTTGGCGAGTAGGTTGCGCTGGTTTGACAGTTCGTATTCGTCGGTGGTGACGAGGGCTTTGAGTTCCGCCACGTCGGCGCCGCTCTTGATGCCGAGCCCGTAGCCGCGTTCGGTGGAAAGGAGGTCGGTGCTGTCGCGTTCGAGCTGCTGCTTCATCTGCTCCACCATGGCTTTGCAGTATGACACGTTGTAGAATGAACGGATTACCTCAAGCGATATCCGGTCTTGTTCCACTTGCGCCGCCTGCTCCGTGCGGAGCTTGGCTACGTTGGCGGCTTTGAGGTTGTTGACGTTGACGAGGCCGTCGAAGAGTGGCAGCGACATCTGTAGGCCGAACCCAGTGGAGAGCGTTTTTTTATTGTCGTAGGTATTGGTCTCCGGGTCGATGTTTCTGCCGAAGCTGATGTTGCCGCTCGACGACAGGCCCACGTATGGCATGAGTTCGGAAGCGGCGATGCGTTTGTCGGCATCCGATTTTTGCACCTCCAGACGGTTGATGACGTTGGCGTGGGCATGGTCGCGTGCATAGACGAGGCAGTCGTTGAGGGTCATCTGCGCCATGACGGATTGTGCCGCCATCAGGGATATCAATATTGCTGTGTTGCGTTTCATGGGGGCAAAATTAGACGTTGCCGTGTTGTCATGGAAAAGAAAGAGCATAAAAACGGGAATTGAAGGTGCGGATTGTCTAAAAAATAGACATCGTGTCTAATTTCTCGACATCTCTCCATCCTTCACGAAGCAAAGAAAATAGAAAGTAAAAGGCGATCGATTCACATCGACCGCCTTTTGTTTTCCATAATACTTTTTCAAACTAACCTAACATCATGAAACGATTTTCTGTACTTATAACATCGCCATAGTTTGGTTGGTTCATCAAATTCGAAATTTTTTTGATATTTCATCAAAAAATGACCGGTCCCATAAAATTTTTCTGATAAAGACCACCAAGCTATGTTTTGTAAATTACAAATATAATGCACATTATTTTTGTTTTTAAGATAGAATGGTTATCTTTGCAATAAATCTATAGAATATGAATATAACGGATTTAAAAAGAATCTTATCAAAATATTTTAAGGATAAACCTGTGGTAAAGGCATGGGTCTTCGGTTCATATTCAAGAAATGAAGAGACGGAAAAAAGCGATGTTGATATTCTTGTTGACCTTGATCCTTCGGCAAAAGTTGGTCTTGGCTTTTTTGGTATGTTCGAGGAACTAAGGGCATTGTTGGGTCGCCCTGTTGATTTTGTCACGACAAAATCACTCGCTTCGTTTGCTTATAATGAAGTGGAAAAAGACAAGGTGTTGGTTTATGAGAGAGGAAGCTAAAGATCCATGGCGAATAAAGCATATTCTTGAAGCAATAGATAGAATAGGCCGTTATGTGGAAAAACTTACCTTTGAGGATTTTGTCAATGATGACCGTACGTTTTATGCAGTTATCAAGAATATTGAGATAATTGGAGAAGCTGCCAATATGCTGACCTATAGATTTCGTGAAAGCTATCCTTTAATACCTTGGAGGTCTATATGTGGAATGAGAAATTATATCGTACATGAATATTTTGCGGTGGATTCCGATGTTGTGTGGAATGTAGTAAAGGAAGATTTACCGTCTTTGAAGCAAATGCTGTTGGAGATTTTGGATTCGAAATACCGGAGTGACATGTTATGAAGATTCTGATTATTGACGATAATCCGGCGGTGAGGACCACCCTTAAGTTGGTGCTCGCGGGAGAGTTTGACGAAATCGCAGCCGTGGGCGACCCGCAGTTGATTCCGGCTTTGCTTGCAGGCGGCAACATCGATGCCGTGCTCCTCGATATGAATTTCGATTCGAGCCGCCTTGACGGCAGCGACGGCATTTTCTGGCTGTCGCGTATAAAGGGTATGCAACCTGCACCCGCTGTGGTTATGATTACGGCTTTCGGCGATGTGCCTCTCGCCGTGGAAGCCATGAAACTCGGTGCAGAAGATTTTGTAACCAAACCCTGGGATAACGACGAACTTATCTCAAAGCTACACAAGGCTATCGAAAAGAATAAATCCGAGACGCAACGCCTCCGGACGCTCCACAACGCCCGCGAGATAGAACAGAAGGAGTCGCTGCGCAAACGGATGACCCTCGACGAACTGAAACTCGACCACGTGCGAGAGGTTATCGACCAGTGCGGAGGCAATCTGAGCGCGGCGTCCGAACGTTTGGGCATTAACCGCCAGACCCTCTACAACATGCTTAAAAAGAAATGAAAAGGTTTCGTCTGAATCTGGTGTTGCTCCTGTGCTCGATTATAGGACTTTCGGCGATTGCAACATGGCTGTTTCTGTCCGGCAGGGTGCCGCAAGGGATTTTTGCCGTGATAGCGGTGTCGGTCGCGGTGGTGGCGGTTATGGCATTGGTAAGGAAACTCGTTCTTGTGATGTCGGTGTTCGTGAAATCATTGGAGATGAACGACACCACCGCAAGGTTCGACATCGGCAACGACGACCCTTTGCTCCGCGAAATGTCTGCGTCGATGAGCCGTATAGTTGACATTTACCGATCCGGTTTAAGCCAACTCGAAACCCGCAAACTTTATTACGACAGGATTCTTAAGATTATGACGCATGAAATGCGCAATTCCATCACGCCTGTCATCTCCATTTCTTCCGATATGGAAAAACATCCCGAAAAATATGAAGGAGAAAATCTCACCGAAGCATTGGGAGTAATCAGAAGCCAAAGCGAAGGGATGAAGCGTTTCCTCGATTCATATTACAGGCTCACGCATCTTCCTCCGCCGGAAATCGCCGCCGTCGATGCCACTCTTTTCTTCGAACGCATAGAGACACTCGTGGCGGTCGAAATCAAGGAAAGGGGATTGCCGCCGGAGGTATGCCGTTATACGGTGGGCCAAGGGATGACGTTGAATATCGACGTTTCGCTGATGAGCCAGGTCATGGTGAATTTGCTGCGCAACGCCCTTGATGCGGTGGCCGGAGTGAAATATCCATCGGTGAGCGTCACGGCCTCGTTGTCAGACGGCCACCCTTATATCACTGTCGAAGACAACGGCTCGGGAATATCACCATCCATTATAGACATGCTCTTCCAGCCGTTTGTCACAACGAAGCCCGGCGGAAGCGGGGTAGGACTTTCGTTGAGCCGCCAGATAGTGCGCCAGCACGGCGGCGACCTCCGTCTTATCTCGTCGCCACACGGTGCCAAAGCCGTTGTCATTTTGATTTAAACTGAAATTTGGCTATATTTGCCTTATCAAAATTAAAAACGAAATAAACTATGTCTGATATCAAACAGCAGGAGGCTCTCGCATGGGTGAAGAGCCGCGCATGGGCTAACGGATGGAATGTGGATGCCGATGAATCGGTTGACGCGATGGAGTTCGCAACTCAGTATGAAAAGAACAAGGAATTATGGGATAAACTTTTTTCTTTCCTTGCTTCTGCAGATTTTTCAAAATTAGAGGCGGGTAAGATTGAACTTGTGCCTGGACGTCTTTGGATCAATGTGCTTGAATACACACCTAAAGACAGCGAAAACACCAAAATAGAGTCGCATCGCAAGTTTATAGACCTTCAATATACTTTCGAGGGAAACGAGATTATGGGAGTGGCATCGGAGGTGACTCCTATAAATGATTATGACCCGGTGAAGGACCGTACGAATTATTCCACCGACAAGCCAATCGTGTATTCAAAGGCAGACCCGGGCCGTTTCTTCCTCTATTTCCCTAAAGATATGCACCAGCCTTCGGTAAAGGGAGAGGGCGATGCTGTGCCGAGCCGTAAAATCGTCGGCAAAATCGAATATGCATGACCTCAAAACGGGACAGGCGATTCGAAAGTGTAGTTTTTACCGTCTATCGGGAAAGTGAACTCAATCTTATGGGCATGGAGGTGAAGCCGTCTGTGTTGACTGCCGGACTTAGTGCCGTAGAGGCGGTCGCCTGCAATAGGTAGGCCGAGCCCCATCACGGAGGCGGAATGCACCCGCAACTGGTGGGTACGTCCGGTGTGAGGGTGAAATATTATGCGGCTGAATCCTTCCGCTACGCTTATGAATTCATAGTCGGTCATTGCTTCTTTGCCACTTTCTAAATCAACACGTTGGCGGGGACGGTCGAGCCAATCTGGAGAGAGTGGCAGGTCGATGCGTCCTTTTTGAGGGATGGCGCGTGATTCATAGTCGCCTTCCAAGTCTGCCACGTAGGTTTTTGTGACTTTTCGTGTTGCGAAAAGCGACTGCATTGTCTTGTAGGGGAGTTCCCCGAAGGTGGCTATCAGTAATCCGGATGTGTCTTGGTCAAGGCGATGTGCCATTTTTACAGATTTGTCGCGCCCATATCTGTCTTCAAGCCAATTTTGTACGGAGACAGCTTCGCCTTTACCCGGCACGGAGAGCATTCCCGACGGTTTGTTGACCACGCAAAACCACTGGTTTTCAAAAATTATCTCCGGCTCTTGAATTGCCGCACACGTGAATGAGTCGGAAAGTGGAGGCTCTATGTCCAGACCTTGTAGCATCCAGCGTAGCACCGGAAGGCATTTCCCCCGGCATGCCGGATAATGGCAACCATGGACGCGCACTTCTCCGCTTTTCGGTTTACCATACCAGTATTCCGCTATCGCTTCCGGGTGCCAGCCTTGGAGATATGCCGCCTGCAACAGTTTTGGGGCGCAACATTCGCCGGCTCCGGAAGGGGGTATGCGCGTAGGAGTGTCGGCAAAAATCTCAATCAGATTACGGCTTTCACCACGGGCGTTGAGAAGTCTGAAGTTAGAGAACAGCCATGTCTGCAATGCCTCGGAATCGGAACGTCGTTTCTCTTTTAGGGCTTCGAGACGAGATTGTGCTTCTTTCAATTTAATGTCAAAAGGTTCGAGCTTCACTGCCATTCTCTTTTTAATGCGGTGAAGCTCCGCTTTTTCAAACTGGCTCTGGCGAATCATGGCGGCTAATTCTGCCTCATCCGGATTGCCTGACGCTCTCTTGGCGTCTCTTTCATTTTTTGAAATCCGGCACTTCTCCCTATATTCAGCCACTTCGGTTTCACATCTTTTCCGGGCGCTTTCATAGTCGTATCTTATCTTTGACAGCCGTTCCCTTTCAAACCGGGATATCTCAATGTTTTGGTGCGAGATATCCTTTTCCTTTGTTTTGAAATAACCGTCCGGCCGGAGATAGTCGAAAGCCGGACCCACGAATCCCGGATGATAAAAGCCACTGTCGCCTATCTGCCCGGAAAAGGCGAAGAGCGTGTGGCGAATACCTGACGCATCGGATGCTATCAGCACGCCAAGCATCTTACCTGCCTCAAATTCACGGACAACCCGGATATCGTCAGGGTTACCGCTACTCTTCAGAGTCTCGATTTTTTTAATCAATTCCCGAAAAGCCTGTTGGCATTCGCGGTCGGGTATATATTCAAACGGATTGTTCATAATGGTATCCGCTAAATTACAAAATCTCCCCGATTGATACAACCCTTTTTATCCAGGAATTGAAATTACGGACTGTAAATTATGGATTTTTGTTTGGAATCAGGTGCAATTATTTAAAGTCGCGAAATAAGTTCTGTTCCGGTCATTACTTCCATCTTGGAGAATGCGAACAGTTTCTTTCCGAGGTCTTTGAGGGAATGCCCGATATGATAGACATCCTCGTCGATTATCAGAAAACGGTCGTGAGCCCTGTTGTAGGCATGTAATGTCACTCCCGGATATTGGGCGTTGTGTTTTTCTACATCTTGGCGCAACTGGTTGGAAATCTGGCCATCGTAAATATCTACGGTTACACCGGGTTTACGTTTTGAGAGTTGCACCAATACGGAATCGTCAATGTAGCTGTCAATGACCACAATCCTACTCTTGGCTTTCCTTATCAAATCAGCAACGAAGGCATACGCATCGAATATCTGTCCGTTGAAAAATATACCTTCCTTAGGTTGGATGGAACTACGGACAAAGAAATCAACTTTTTCATCAAGTTGCAACAGATGTCGGTCGTATTCCGAAAAACGGCGGTCAATTCGGTCTTCAAGTTGTATCAGCCGTTGATTGAGTGCATAACCGCGGAGAAGATATTCTTTCAAGACCTTGTTGGCCCATTGACGGAATTGAATACCACGGACTGTATTTACCCTATAGCCTACTGAAATTATTACATCAAGATTAAAAAACTCAATTTCTCTATTCACTCTGCGATTCCCTTCTTGTCGAACTGTTCGGAATTTCCGAACAGTTGCTTCTTTTGTAAGTTCGCCTGAGGTGAAAATATGTTTCAGATGTTCACTGATATTAGCCTTACTTGAATTGAATAAATTGACTATCTGAGCTTGTGTTAGCCATACGGATTCATCTTCCACCCTTACGTCAAGAGCAAGAGTTTCATCAGGCTGATATATTATAATTTCATTATATTGCATGGATTCCATGTGCAAAGATAATAAAATTTTAGATATCAGTCATGTTTGTGTGCAAATATGTGGCAGAATTCTTTTGCCTTCAGTCTATAATAAATGAATAGCGCATGTACGGATTGCATTCAATGGCTGATTAGTCATCGGGATTGGTGAGCACTACCGTAACTTTGTCGATTCGGGCGCGGTCCATGTCGGTCACTTCGAGACGGAAGCAATTCCATGAGATAAGGTCGCCCTCCACGGGCACTTTTCTCATGGTTTCGATTATTAATCCGCCGATGGTGGTGTAGGTGGCCGGTTTATACAAATTTTCCTTTCCGAAATATTCCAGAAAATCGTAAACAGGACACTGACCATCAACAAGCCATTCCTCTTTTTCAGCACGTTTGACTATTATCGGACCGTCGTCGCCTTGAGAGAGGTTGCCGATGAGTCCGTCGAGAATATCCCGGAGAGTGACTATTCCCTGGAAATTGCCATATTCGTCATATACAAGAGCGGAGTGCTCGTTGGAGCTTCTGAATGTTTCCAGTGCATCGTAGAAAGTCATTGAATCAGGCAGACACAGTCCCGAGGTCAGTTCTTGTTCAATATTAAAGTCGGATGACCCCAATGTGAGTATAAGGCGTTTTAGCGACACTACGCCGCAAATCTCCTTTTTTTCCCTGTCAAACACCGGATAGGAGGAATGCAGTTCCTCGGCAAGGACATTGCGTATGGTTTCCGAGTCCATGTCAACCGTAAGCGATGCCACGTCCTTGCGGTTTGTCATGATGGCGTCGATGCGGCTGTCTCCCATCACGAGGGCACGCTCCATGATGTCTTGTTCCACTTCCCTCACTTCGCCGGAGTCAGCTCCCTCTTGAATAAGCGATTTTATTTCCTCTTCGGTCACTTTTGAAGATGTGTCGCTGATGTTGAAGAGTTTGACCAGGAGTGCCGTCGAGGCCGACAGAAGCCAAACTATAGGGTAGGCGATAATCGACAGCAGTTTCATGGGACCGGCAACGATTTTGGCTATGGTGTCGGCTTTACCCATGCCGAGACGTTTCGGGACAAGTTCACCGACCACAATCGACAGATAGGTTACAAAAGCCACTATCGTGATTCTGGAAAGATTCAAAGCCAGATGTGGCGACACACCCAGTCCGGTGAAATAACGGGCTACGTCGGTGGCTATGGTGGCACCGGAGAATAAACCTGTAAGTATGCCGATTAGGGTAATGCCTATTTGTATGGTGGATAGAAAACGGTCAGGCTCGCTCTGTAGCTTCAATGCGGTGATTGCGTTACGGCTGCCCTTGTTGGCATCGGCCGTCAGTTTTGATTTTCGTGCGGAAATAAGGGCTACCTCCGACATGGAGAATACCCCGTTGAGAAGAATTAATGCGATTATTATAACTAAATCGTACATACAAACAATATGGATTTTACAATATACAACGCATTTCCACTCCCTTTGTTTGCATTGCCGTGGCCGCCCCCGCACAACGTTGCCGACCGTAATATCTTGTTATAGATGCAAGTGTTTGATGTTTCCGAGGAATATGCGCGATGTCTGGCTACATTTTTTGCAGTTCATTGTGAGATTGGCCTCGATTTGTGGCGAACCGAGACAAGGAGAATGACGTTGAATATGATGATGCGTATAGTATTAATTACAATGATGTGGATGTTGCTATGTGGATGTGCGGGACATGCCGCGCAGGATGGAACAGACCGCAATCGAATTTCTGAAAACAAGGATATGAAAGATATATATTTTGCCGGGGGATGTTTCTGGGGTACGGAGCATTTCTTTTCATTGGTGCCGGGGGTGGTGACAACTGAAGCCGGGTATGCCAACAGCCGGGTGTCGTCGCCCTCTTATCGCGATGTATGCAGTGGTTTTACAGGAGCCGTCGAGACGGTAAAGGTGGTCTATGACCCCGACGTAGTGTCGCTGCCATTCCTTATAGAATTATATTTCAAGACCATTGACCCTACTTTACTTAATCGGCAGGGAAATGATGTCGGCACACAATATCGCACCGGGATATATTATACGGAAATCTCAGACCGTCCGGTTATCGATGAGGCGATGGCTCGGGAAAAGAAGCGGTATAGGGAGCCGATTGTTGTGGAAACCGGACCATTGAAGAACTTTTATGTGGCGGAGAATTACCACCAGCAATATCTAAATAAAAATCCGAATGGTTATTGCCATATCAGTCCGGGGTTGATGAGGATGGCGGCCCAAGCCAAAGACCCTTATCTGTCGCAAAGCCAAAGTGCCGAAATAAATAAGGAGAGATACCGCAAACCCTCTGACGAGGAATTGCGGCGTAAATTGACGGCAGAACAGTATGCGGTTACCCAACATGGAGCTACCGAGCGGCCATATACGAACGAGTATGACCATGAATTCAGACCGGGGATATATGTGGATATCACTACAGGGCAGCCATTGTTTGTTTCGACGGACAAATTCGACTCCGGATGCGGATGGCCGGCGTTCAGCCGACCGATTTCTCCCGACGTATTGACGGAACGCGCTGACAATTCGCATGGAATGAGGCGTGTGGAGGTGCGTAGTGCCATTGGGGATGCGCATCTGGGACATGTCTTTCCCGACGGTCCCCGTTCGAAAGGAGGGTTGAGATATTGCATCAATAGCGCTTCGCTCCGCTTCATTCCCCAATCTGAAATGGAAGCGGAAGGCTATGGCGAATATCTTCCGCTGCTTGATGACCGTCAATATATGCCACAAAACTGATTATCGACCTCATCCACCGATAATCGCGGAGCACTTTCTTGTCTTTTGGGTTTGGCCGATTGTGATTGTTGATTAATGACAAAATTTAAACCCTTAGACAGTCATAATGTTAGAGTTTGATCAAATTGGTAAATATATATATATATGTATTATATATATATGCTTCTATTTATCGTAAATTTGGATAAATTACGATAAATTACTATATTTGTATCCAAATTGATTATTATGATTGAACCACCTCCTCATACTACAATTGCTTCCATAGACACTTCTAATGAATCTGAAGAATTGAAGAATCTTATTTCCTCAATCAACAGTAGATATTTATATTGGAGTGAAGTTAAATACCGTACGCCTTCAGGCATGACGGATATAGAATTATGGAGCAAAGTTAAATCAGTGAGAAATCTGACAGATATCAAGGTGTGGACTCAAAATAATATTCATTTTTCTCTGACAAATGCAATGCAGAGGTTATGCCATGAGTTTGATATGAATTTTGGCGGTTCATGGGGTGCATCCAAGATTTTTCCGGACGATAAGACAACACAGGAGTTATATCTCGTCAGTTCTATTATGGAGGAGGCAATCGCCTCAAGCCAAATGGAGGGTGCCGCTACAACGCGTGAAGCGGCAAAGGAGATGCTCCGTAAAAAGATTTCTCCAAGAGATAAAAGCCAACGCATGATTCTAAACAACTATAATTCTATTAATTTCATTAGAGATCATGCAAGAGAAGCGTTGACACCTGCATTTATAATGCAGATACATGGGATGATGACTGAAAACGCGCTCGATATTCCAGATGCTGCCGGTCGTCTAAGAAGAGACGATGAAAATATTGTGGTTGGCAACGGCATAACGGGCGAAATCGTGCATAGGCCGCCATCGGCAGAGTGCTTGAATGAGTTCTTGAATAGCTTATGCGCTTTTTTCAATGATGAGAATACTGAAATTTTCGTTCATCCGATAATTAAGGCTATAACAATACACTTTCTTGTAGGCTATTATCACCCTTTTGCTGATGGCAATGGTCGCACAGCAAGAGCCTTGTTCTATTGGTATATGATGAAATCAAATTATTGGCTCGTGCAATATTTATCTATTTCTCGTATTATTAAAGGCTCTAAGAAATCTTACGAGAAGGCATTTCTTTATTCTGAAGCTGATGGCAATGATATAGGATATTTCATACAATATAATTTGGACGTGCTGCTTAAGTCTTTTGATGCGTTGAGTCGATATATTAAACGCAAAAACAATGAGAAAAAGAAATCTGAAAAACTCTTGCATCTTGGCGATATCACAACTCGCCAGGCTGAAATTCTGAGACTTTGTATGGAAAATCCTGATATTGTGCTTGTCTCAACTGATATTGTAGGCAAATTCGGGGTAACACCCAACACCGCGAAATCAGACTTAAGAAAACTGACCGAAAAAGGTTACATGGATGAAATTAGCTTGAACGGGAGGACAAAAGGGTATGTCCGTTCCTCTGGTTTCGAGCAATTGGTGGGTAAAATCAGATAAAACATTATCGCAATTTATCGCAATTTATCGCAAATTGCGATAAATTATAATGGAATTTGCTTATATTAAGCAAATTAAGTATGGAAACTTTCGACTGTTATCAAGTGCTTATGTTAAAATTATTGTTTAATATTCCTCTTCATTGAAGAAATTTTTAAGAATATCAAATCAGCATCTTACTATGTTTTTAAAGTCAACAGGCAAATTGATCAGGCGATGCAAAGCGATTGTCATTTTCATGACGGTTACACTTTGTAGGTATATTTCCGTATTTCAATATCATTCCAAACATAATTCGCGACGCACATAATCCATATAGCATATGTCGCGATACTGATACCAATCATTAAGTAGGGATATTCAGTTAATGGCTAATTGATTGCTTGCTAATGTCGTAGATATTTT
>CAJUCW010000021.1 GCA_910585275.1 uncultured Muribaculaceae bacterium | reverse complement strand
ATGGTGATGTCTATTCCACATTATCGCCTTAGCGTGTCCGCTGAATAGTTACTTTTTCGAAAAATCAATTAAAAAAGTGTTAAAAAAACATGTCAAATTTTGTTTGTTTAGGTTTAAATATTAAATTTGCATAACTTTTTGTTTTATGAACATAAATTAACAATTATGTCTGTTGCATGTAGATTTCATCATTTGTCGGTTCCCGGTCAATGAAACTGAGAAATATTATGGGGTCCGCATGCGGTTATTCCGAATTGGATGTGAATTCAAAGAGCTTCCTAAAAAATCTATTATTCTTCAATAATAACTTATCTCTAAATTATTAAAGTATGAGAAAACTGTTTTTAATCTTGATGACGCTGATAGCGTGCAGCTGGACGGCCCTCGCCCAGACGCGCACATATCACGGCACAGTGCTTGACGCGGCAAACAACGAGCCGCTTGTCGGAGCAACCGTCATGCCAGTTGGAGGAGGACAGGGAACAGCCGCCGATATTGACGGCAAGTTCACCCTTACCGTACCCTCGAACGTGAGTCAGGCTAAAGTATCCTATGTCGGTTATAAAGACCAAGTGGTGTCGCTTCAGAACAACATGGTGGTCTATCTTAATTCGACATCCTCAAACCTTGATGACGTTGTAGTGGTAGCCTATGGTACCGCCAACAAGGAATCGCTTACTGGCTCCGTGGCGATGGTGGGCACTAAAGAAATTGAAGACAGACCGGTGACTTCCGTTACGACCGCTCTTGAAGGTAACGCCCCAGGTGTGCAAGTCAATAATTCAACCGGCACTCCCGGTTCTGCGCCTACAATCCGTATCCGCGGTTTCAACTCAATCAACGGTAACAATGCCCCGCTTTATGTTGTTGACGGAATACCGTTCGAAGGTTCTATTGCCGACCTTAACCCACAGGATATCGAATCGATGTCCGTTCTAAAAGACGCCGCTTCTTCCGCCCTTTACGGTAACCGTGGTGCAAACGGTGTAATCCTTATTACCACTAAAAAGGCGAAATCAGTCGGCAAAGTCGATGTGAACCTCCAGATTCGTCAGGGTATGTATAACAGGGCTCTTCCGTTCTATGACAGACTCGGACTCAGCGACTGGATGCAGACCGAGTTCACATCACATGCAAACGGCCTTTACCGTCAGGCGATAATGACTAATCCTGAAGCAGCCCCATCCTATTCAAGCATCGTTGCAGAACTCGCGGGAGGCTCCATTATAAACGACTACCTCTACAACAACATTTTCGGTGTTGCGAACGATCAACTTTTTGACTCTACTACAGGACAGTTCTGTGGTGCAAGTCCGCTTCCGGGTTATACGGACCTTGATTGGTGGGATGCTGTAGCCCGCGACGGATACCGCCAGGAATATAACGCCAACATTTCAAGTGCCACTGAAAAATTCAATATGTTCGCATCCTTAGGTTATCTTAAGGAAAACGGTTATATTCTCGGTACTGACTTCGACCGCTTCAGCGCACGTATCAACACCAACGTAAATCCTGTAAGCTATCTCAAATTGGGACTCAATCTTTCCGCCAGTCAGCAGGAATCGGAAACAGGTATGGCAGATGACACCAACCTCGATGCAGTCAACAACCCGTTCCTTGTTGAAAGCTACGCCCCTATCTATCCTTATTATAACCACAATGCCGACGGTTCTTTGGTGTTGGATGAGTATGGAAACCCCACATGGAACGTAGCAGGTTATAACCAGGGTACGAACGTGGCTTGGGAACAAAGACTCAATGTCAACAATTTCAGCAGAACCACAATCGACGGTGCGGCTTACATCACTGCTGTTTTGCCCTACGGGTTCGAACTCACAGTAAGAGGACAGTATTACCGCAACAAGACTCATATAACGGAATACAACAACAACATCGTAGGATCGCAGAAAGGCACCGGTATGTTCACAAAGCAGTTCAACTCTTACAAATCGCATACTTTCCAGCAGACATTGAGTTGGGCGCATGATTACGGACAACACCATGTTGACGCCCTTTTTGCACATGAGAACTACAACTACGATTACGGTTATGATTATGTCCGTAAGGCAAACCAACTTCTTGAAGGACATCTCGACCTAAATAATTTCTCCGACCTTCAGTATGGAAATTCAGGAGGTTTACAACGTCGTGTGGAATCTTACCTTGCAAGGGCCCGCTATAACTTCGCACAGAAATATTTCGGTGAATTCTCAATCCGCCGCGATGGTTCATCCCGATTCTCGAAAGATGACCGTTGGGGTACTTTCTGGAGCATAGGCGGCAGCTGGGTTATATCCAAGGAGAAATTCATGCACGACCTGTCTTGGTTAAATTTCCTAAAACTACGCGCAGCATACGGTTCGGTTGGTAATGATGCATCTGCCAACGCCTATTCTTCCTATACTTTGTATGACTGGCAGGCATGGCCCGGCGGCCCCGGACAGACCCTCGTGCCTTACACCTTAGGCACTCCGGGATTGAAGTGGGAAACCACGAAGACTTTCGATGTCGCTCTTGAAGGTTCGCTCTTCGACGACAGGTTTAATTTCTCTATCGGCTACTTTAATAAAATAAACTCCGATCTTCTCTTCAAAGTGCGTCTCCCGAACTCAATCGGTACGCTGCCAGGAAGCTATGATGAAATAACAGGCGAAGGCACAGCGGGCTCGAACCCGACAATGTGGCAGAACGTGGGAACGATGAAGAATTACGGTTGGGAAATTCAGTTGGGCGTGGATATCATCCGCAACAGCGATTGGAAATGGAACGTATCAGCAGATGCCACTTTCCTGAAGAACAAGGTTACAAAACTTCCCGACGGGCATGACCTCCCCGCGCAGAACCTTTATATCGGAAAAAGCCTCTACGATCATAAAGACTACCACTGGGCAGGCGTTGATCAGCTCACCGGCCAATCGATGTATGAAATCATTCCTGACTCTCCTGATTTCTGGAGTTGGGATGAAACCCTCGGGAAAGGTGTGTATGACGAAGACGCATTCAACGAAAAAGTGGAGCAGGCTAAGGCAGACACCCAGCACGTATTTATCGAACAAGACGGAAGATACTATACAAGTAACACTTCATACGCGTCACGCAAACTTTGCGGCACTTCATTACCTACCGTATATGGTTCCGTAAGTTCCAACCTTTCTTGGAAAAGTATTAACCTCGGTTTGCTCTTCACATATAGCCTCGGCGGAAAGACATACGATAACAATTATCAGGGACTTATGAGTGCAGGAACAGTGGTTGGTGCACTTCACAAGGATATCCTCAACTCGTGGACGACAGCCCCCGAAGGAATGACAGCCGATAGCCCCAATCGCATAGACCCGAACGGAATTCCTCAGATAAACTCACTCTATTCCCAGTATAACAATGCATCGAGCGATCGTTGGCTTACCAGCAACAATTACCTCACGCTTAAGAATATCAACCTCTCCTATGACTTCCCTTCGCAGTGGGTAAGAGCTCTTAAGATGCAGAACATTAACCTTGGTATGTCAATCGACAATGTGTTTATCGCAAGCAAACGCAAAGGTATGAATCCTCAGTATAGTTTTAGTGGAGGCCAGGGCAGATATTACGTTCCCGCAAGAGTGTTCTCATTCCAGCTTAATCTGAAATTCTAACACTTATTTGAATCCAATGAAAATCAATATAATATCCAAAGGAATATCGGCGCTCTTATTGACCGGATGCCTGGCATCCTGCTCAAGCGACTACCTTGAGCTTGCGCCCAAATCAGAGATTTCGAACAACGATGTCACCACAACGGTAACCGCAATCCGTCTTGCAACGTTTGGCGTGTTCAAATGCCAGTATATGCAATACGGTACATTCTATGGCTTCCGTTGGTTTAACGGCGAGCCGTGGTTGTCTGCCGTTTATGGCGATGCTATCGGTGGCGATTATGTAAACTATTTCTGGCAAAAGTCTTCCCCTACCGTGGTTGACTGGCAGGTGATGAACGCCCCTACATATACGGCGGATTTTATTCCCTGGAGCTATTGCTACGGTCTGATTTCCCAGTGCAACACCATTCTTTCTTCGCTCGAACAGGATGCAGAACCTACGGGAGAGATGGCATTCCGCATCGCACAGGCTTACACGATGCGCGCCCACGCCTATTCCAGACTTCTTCAGATTTACGGGCCGCGTTGGTCTGACTCGAAAGATGGAGCGGAACTTGTGGCTCCTATGCGCACAAGCAAGCCGAATCCGGATGATATTCTGAAAGAGAGCAACAGTATGAACGATATACTGAAACTTATCTACGAAGATCTTGACAACGCACTCGCCCTTTTCGACAAATCGGGAATGGACCGTGAATATTATTGGGAGGCCGATAAAAGTGTGGCTTGTGGAGTATATGCTCGTGCCGCCCTTTTGAAAGACGATTGGGCAACCGCACAGAAGATGGCACACGACGCCCGCCAAGGTTACAATATTATGTCGGCAAACGATTACGTGACGAGCGGATTCGCCGAAAACACATCGGAAACGATGTGGTCAGTATCGGAAGATTATTCGGGAATATATTATGCTTCTTACGGTGCGACATACGCCTGCAACGGGGCTTATCCCACTCTTTGGGGCAGTATTGGTGCAGGTGCAATCGATTACGACCTTTATAAGAAGATGGATGCTGCCAACGATGTCAGGGCTTCGCTGTTCTTCACCCCCGACAAGGTTCCCGACGATGTTAAACCATTGTTCTTCACAAACGGATACTGCGCAGCTGCGTCAATGAATATCAACGTGCTTATGCGTGCCGCCGACCAATCCATTGTTGGAACTCCTCTTCAGCAGGAACTTCAGAAATTCTGCGAACAGAAGTATAAAGACTGCGGTCAGAAACACGGTTGGGCATTCCCATACGCCGTCGGCGGTGAAGGCACTCAGATTGCCGACCCCAGCCAAGGTGCAACCCTTGTTCCTTTCGGGGCGCAGTTTAAATTCTGGGGTATCGACGGATACAGCTCGTGTGCCTACAACATGATGCGTGCATCTGAAATGCTTCTTATTGAAGCGGAGGCAGCTTGCCATAATTCTCAGGAAAGTGTGGCGAAATCATGTCTTGACGAACTCAATGCAAAGCGTATCACAGGATGGAGCGGATCTTCTAATTCAGGCGATGCACTTCTTGAAGAAGTTAAAACCGCAAGACGCGTCGAGCTTTGGGGCGAAGGATTCAGTTTCTTCGACTTCAAACGTTGGAACCAGCCTATCGTAAGAAAGGCTTGGGTGAACGGAGATGCCAACTCAGGAAACTGGCCTTCGGTTATGGTTGGAGAGGGTACATTCCCCCTCACCAAGAACAATGGCTGGAGATTTACCATTCCTCAGAATGAGTATCAATATAACCCTGCCGTCAAAGGCAACAATCAGACACCGGATCCCAACCCACAGGATTAATGAATTGATTGAATAAAGTATAAAAGGTGAATCCAGTTAAAACGGGGTTCGCCTTTTATGCTTAAATATCGCTATAGTTGCCATAAAATAATATTTCCATGATATGAATAAACGACTACTCGGTTATTTTACTTTGGCTTCGATGAGTATGGTGGCTTTCGCCCTTCCCATCACTCCGGAGTGTGCTCTCCAGCGCATGGAGGGTAAAACCGCCACAAGGGGCGGCAGTTTCCGGGCTTCCGACATGACACTTGCCTATACGATGGAGACAAAAGACGGAGCCCCGTCGCTATACGTTTTCAACCAACGCTCGAATTCCGGATTCGTTTTCCTTAGCGCCGACAGTGAGGCTTATCCGGTGCTCGGATATGTTGACAACGGGGCCTTTGACAAGGATAATTTGCCTCCGGCCCTCCGCTGGTGGCTCGGCGAATATTCCCGTCAGATTGAATTTGCACGCCATAATTCCGAGGAGTCGGCTCCCGGAATCAAATCGGCAGCAACCCGCGCATCAGTCAACGGAGGTCCTGTCGGGCCGTTGATAGAAACGAAATGGAACCAAGGTGCGCCATATAACGACCAATGCCCGAGGGTGAACGGCGTGAGGTGCGTCACCGGCTGTGTTGCCACCGCCATGGCCCAGGTGATGAAATTTCATGGATATCCCGAAAGAGGAAAAGGAACGGTTGCCATCGATCTTGAAGGCACTGCCGACCCTACGAAGCTTGACCTCTCCACAGAAATTTTCGATTGGGACAACATGCTCGATTCATACGACGGTGAATACACGGAAGTGCAGGCCAACGCCGTGGCTTACCTGATGAAGGCTTGCGGTTATTCAGTAGATATGAACTATTCGACCACAGAATCGGGAGCGGCTTCATTTTATATAGGAAAGGCCCTTATCGAGAATTTCGGTTACAATCCCGGTATCTCTTTCGAAGAGAGGATATATTACAACGAAACATCCTGGAACCAAATGGTCTATGACGAACTCAATGCCGGACGCCCGGTGATTTATGGTGGCCAGGGGGAAGGCGGAGGCCACCAATTCGTATGCGACGGTTATGACGGCAACGGCTATTTCCATATCAACTGGGGTTGGGGCGGTGCCAGCGACGGTTACTTCCTGTTGCAGTCGCTCAATCCAGGTGACCTTGGAATCGGCGGAGGCACGGGGGGTGGATTCAGCTACGACCAGTCGATTATCAAGGGCGTGCAACCAAACAGACAAGGAATGTCGTCGCTAAGAATCGTACAGAGCGGAAACCTGGCCGGGAAAAAGAACGGCAATGCGAATATTGAACTTGAGGTGGAAGGCGATAATGCCGGATGGTGGAACATGGGTTACTCTTTGGCTTATGTGAGTTTCGGAGTCATAATCGAAGGAATTGAAGGTACCAACGTCCGGAAAACTCCGGTGGCAGGCAGTATAAACAATCAAAGTCTTGAGGAAGTTTCTCTTTCATCATTAAGAGGATTCACTCATTTCAACTTCGCTTTTCCTTCGACGATGCCCGATGGGAAATATAGAGTAACAGTAGCATTCAAAGACCTCTATCTGTTTGATGGCGATTGGACACCTGTGACAAGCCCTGAATGTTTCTCGAATTCAGTAACAGTCACTAAAACAGGTGGCAGATACACTCTCCAATTCGCGTCCCCGAAAACGTTGTCGGTTTTGTCCGGCTCCGTCGAGACTCCTCTTTATTATGGAAGTTATGCCAAAGTAAAGATGGAAGTGAAAAACGAAACCGACGTGGAACTCTCGCAAACGATTGCCCCGGTGCTTAGGAAACAAGGTGAGACTTGTTTTGTCGGCGATGGCATACCTGTTAATCTGAATCCCGGGGAATCTGTGGTGAAGGAATTCGTCACATATTTCAAGCCTTTGGATGGAGCAAATGCCATTTCAAGACCAACCACATTCACCTTACGGTTTATGAATTCAGAAAATAAGGAAATGTATAATACCGGGCAAAGCGAGGTGGAGATGAATCCGGAAGTCTTCACTTCCATATCAGTCGGTAGTCTTGACGTAAAGGATGCCGTCCCCGTCAGCGGTTGGAGCGTACCGGCCTTCTCTGTGTCCGATCCGTCGCAGATGGAATTCTCGGCTGAAGTCAGCTGTAGCGAAGGTTTCTTCTCGCAGCCGATGTATGCCATCCTGTTCCCCAACGAAAACGGGGCTTCGAGCATTTCGATAACCCCGCTCACCCCTGTGCTATTCCTTTCTGCAGGAGAATCGGGCACCGTCAGCGCAACCGTTTATTTCGACCAGGCCGTTGAAGGTAAGGATTATCAAATAGCATTGTACAAGGAGGTAAACAGTCGTCTGGTCTCGCTTGATGCGGTTTGTCTGATTTTAATACCGTCTTCAAGCGTGGATGAAATCAACGGTGAAGATGGGCTTGACATGTCTTTCGACCATATTACCGAGGAAATCAAAGTAGTTTCAGATGCCGTGGTTTCTTCAGTCAGGGTTGTTTCAATGTCGGGGACGACGGAGGAATTATCGCTTACCGGCAACGGAGCAGCCGTTTCCGCGTCGTTGAGCCATCTTCCCAAAGGCATCTATGTGGTGACTGCCACCGATGCCGACGGCAGAAGCCGGTCGATGAAGATAGCGAAGTAAGTTAAAGGTTTAAGGTTTAATTTAGACAAGAGCACGGGAGAACCGTAGAAACAGTAGAACTTTATTTTGAAAATAAAGTTCTACTGTTTCTACGGTTCTCTTTTTCGTTAATTCTCAAAAGAATGCCCGGACACGGAATAAATTATTACTCAAGCCATGTCGGGAATGAAAAAATGGCATAAAGAGGAATATTCACCAATTTTTCTTGCTCACGGTATGCCCTCATAGAAAACCTGATTCCTAAGGGAAGGCGATTGCTATCGCGAAAATTACCCAATGATTTTGATTTTACATTGTCCTCGGCTTTCACTTCTATCGGCACTGCGGTTTTATTAAACTTGATTATGAAATCAACTTCCATTCTTGAATTGTCAGCACTATAATAATATACCTTTCTATCTATGTCACAAATAAGTTGCTGCAAAGCATAAGATTCAGTAAATGACCCCTTATACTGCTCATATAAATTGGAACCCATCAGTATTTCCGAAGGATCTGCGTCAACCATAGCACCATAGAGACCACAGTCAAGCAAATACAATTTGAATGCATTAAAATCCTCATAAAAAGACAACGGTAATTTTGGAATAGAAATGCGATTTACCTTGTTTACGATGCCTGCATCGGCAAGCCATTGTATGGCAATCTCGAAATCAGCGGCACGCGCACCTTTACGGACTGCCGAAAATATGAATTTCTTATTCTCTTTTGCCAATTGTGCGGGCAATGATTCAAGCACAAGCCGAATTCTCTCCACTTCCCTTTTGGGTGCATGCTTCGATATGTCGTTCTTATAGGCTGTCAGAAGAGCCTTTTGAATCTCTCTTACTTTCAAAACACCTTTTCCGGTTATATAAGCAAATACAGACTCGGGCATTCCTCCCGTGAAATAATACTGACGCAGGAGACTTATACATTTCTCGTGAACTGTATTCACGATATCTTTATCCGCATTCCTTATTAATTCCGCTATTTCCATCTCGCCGGCGGCAAGAAGGAATTCCTCGAAATCCATAGGATACATTTGAAGAAAATCGACCTTACCGACCGGAAAAGATATTCCCGAATTGAGGGTAATGCCAAGTAAAGAACCGGCGACCGCTACATGAAAACCACGTTTGTTCTCACATAGATATTTGAGTGCCTGTAGCCCTGCCGGCACTTCCTGAATCTCATCAAAAATAATCAATGTGTCATCCTTGACAACCGGCACTTTAGTTATCGCCTCCACCGACCTTATTATTCGATCGGTGTCGTAATCTGCAAAGAGCGCTGGAGCGAGAGGCTCATTGTCGCAAGAAATATACGCCATATTTTTATACTCATTTCTGCCAAACTCTTTTAGAATCCAGCTTTTACCCACCTGTCTGGCACCTTGCAGAATCAGAGGTTTCCTATCACTATCAGCTTTCCATTCAAGAAGCTTTTCATATATCTTTCTTTTCATCTCCACTCTTAATAATGAAGTTACAAAATAACAAATTTTTATCCAACCCCACAACAATAAATACAAAAAAATGCTGTAAAAATCCATCCATTATCACATAAATCTGCTGTAAATATCCATATAATTCAACAAAAATCTGCTGTCAATTTAGGTCAAATATCACATAAATCTGCTGTATTATATACAATAAGAATACATAAATCTGCTGCAATTCATATAAAAAATTAGATAGCAGGTTCTGCACCACCCTATCCCTATTGCAAATCTCCATAAAATATTTAGTGTTTTACCTGTAAATTCGAAGTAATTGGTTAACTTTGTGTTTCAATCTATAATAACGTATAATATGGTGAATGTAAAATATCCTGTAAGCGAGCAGAATTTCCGGAATCTGCGTAATAACGGCTTTTTATATGTCGATAAGACGGCATACATTCACCGGCTTGCCAATCCCGGCGGCTACTTCTTCCTCAGCCGTCCCCGACGATTCGGCAACAGCCTTATTCTTAACTGTTTCTATACCGGTTACCTTACTATAAAAGCCTACGATCCCGAATATCAGGAATTCACTTTGGACTATCCCAATACGGAAGTGCGCACAGGATTTTTCAATTCTCTCCTGCAAGCCGTAAAAGATTAATCTTGACAGTTGGCTTATTGCTTAAGATTGTTGAAGATGCGGTCAATATTTGCGTGGGTTAAAGATTTTTTGTAACTTTGCAGGCCATTTGACGGGATCGCGACCTGTCAAGCCAATTAAAACATAATAATTTTAACTGCAGAAAATTAGAATGAAAGCTAAAATTCATCCCGAAAACTACCGTGAGGTTGTTTTCAAAGATATGTCGAACGACGAGACATTCATCACCCGTTCGACAGTGGCAACCCGTGAGACCATCGAAATCGACGGCAAGGAGTATCCTCTCGTAAAGCTTGAGATTACTTCCGCTTCTCACCCCTTCTTCACCGGCAAACAGAAACTCGTCGATACCGCAGGCCGCGTCGATAAGTTCCGCAGCCGCTACGGCAACCGCACGAAGAAGTAAAAACCGCTACGCTTTCAGACCAATAGAAAGTTTAAGGTTTAACGTTTAAGGTTTAGACGATAGCATCGCGCTATTATCTAAACCTTAATTTTTTAGTTTAAAATTTCGGAGTTAGGGTTTAAAGTTTAAACCTCATGCTCGATGATTCGAGATAGGAAGTTAGGATGAGGACAGCCGCCATCTCGTCTGCCCTACCCTTTTCGGCACGCTGTTTCTTGCTGAAACCACCGGCAAGCATTTCGCGGTGGGCAATCGCGGAAGTGAAACGCTCGTCAACCATCACAACTTTCATCCCGGGCATTTCCTTGCGCAGACGGTTGAGGAACGGACGGATATAGTTCATGCTTTCGCTCGGATTCCCGTGCATGTCGCGCGGCTCGCCCACAACGATTTCATCCACTGTCTCCCTCCCACAATAATCTTTGATAAAGTCCATAAGGTCGCAGGTCCTGACCGTAGGCAACCCGTTCGCACAGATACGCAACACATCGGTTGCGGCCACACCGCAACGCTTCCTGCCATAATCTATCGCCAATATTCTTCCCATATCATTTTTCTTTGTAGAGAAAGGGGGTGTATAATCTTTAACGCTCTTGCTGTGGAGACATACCTACGGCATGTAGCAGTTGAGATCCAGAACGTTAATCAAACATGCCGGAGGCATGTCCCTACATTTTTATCTGGGTTGTAGCCCTACCCGGCATTTCTGTTCAAATTTAATGATTTATTTTGTGGTATGCAAAGAAGTTGTTTAAACTTTTTTACGGAGATTGATTTTCTTATGGCTTTTTATGTTAAAAAGACCTCTTTCCCAATCTTCCGCCATCTTTTCGGTCGCTTTTGAACCTTTCATCGGTCGTTTAGCCCGCTAAACTCCCTCTTCAAGTTTCAAAATCGTCTCGAAAATCTGACGAAATCTTGAAAAAGAAAAAAGTTTAAACAACTTCAATAATGCGTGATTCATAGGAAAATTCAACTACGGGTTAACACTCATTAACAAAATTTGAAACCCGGAGGACTTTATATCCTGTTTTAACCTTTCTGTCGGAACGCCGGGGGTTTCCACCGATTTTGTTTGCACCCACGTTTTTTCCGGAATAATTTTGCACCAGGTTAAGTAAAGGAATATTAATATGAAAATAAAACTACTGGTCGCACCACTCGCCGTCATGGCAGCAATGTCTGCCACGGCACAGGACAAAGCGATATTCTCCGACCTCTCGCCGGAAAACGTGACCGACACAGCCACGGGACCGATGCCTGCAAAATGGACATTCGACGACTGCGTGGATTGGGCCATACACAACAGCACCGACGTGCGGAAGATAATGCTTTCCATCCTCCAGGCTGACGAAGAAGTCGGCGCCGCGAAAGACGCGTGGCTCCCTTCGGTGGGATTTTCCACAAGCCACAGTTTCATCAATTATCCTTCGCCGGAAGAGGGGCGCAACGGCAACACCTACGGAAGTTCTTACGGCATCAACGCATCATGGACCGTATGGGAAGGGAACATCCGCAAATACCGTCTTGAATCGGCAAAAATAGCGCGCAGGCAGCAAGACCTCGCAGGCGACGACGCCATCAAGAACATAAAACTCGGAATCCTCCAGGCCTATCTCAACACGATGTATGCCAAAGAAGCCGTGGAAATAGCGCGCCAGACCCTTGAGGTGAGCACGTCGCAAACCGAACGCGCCAAGCGCCTGATGGAATCGGGAAGGTCGTCGAAAGTGGAATACGCACAGATAGAGAGCCAGATGGCGCAAGACCAATACAATCTCGTGCAGGCGGAAAGTAATTTCGCCTCCTCCAAAATGACCCTAAAAAAAATATTGCAGCTCGGCTTGGACTACGACATGGAGCTCGCCGATTTCTCTTTTTCAGATGCCGACGTCAACGCTCCCCTTCCGACGATGGACCAGACTTATTCTTTCGCCGCCTCATGGCTCCCCGGCATTAAGAGCAACGACCTCAGCAAGGAGATTTATGCCAACGACATAAAGATTGCGAAAGCCGGCAACCTGCCGACAATCGCCTTGCAAGGAGGCGTAGGGTCGGGCTATACTTCCGGTGGACCGTCATGGTCTTCGCAGATGGGACACGGCTTCAACGAGAATATCGGTCTCTCGCTTTCCGTGCCGATTTATGACGGCAACGCCACCCGCCGCTCCGTAGCCAAGGCGAAACTCGCGGCCCTCGAATATGACCTCAACAAGGAGAACTTGCTCGACGAACTCTCGCAGACCATCGAAAGCCTATATATCGAAGCCAACAACTCGAAGGCGAAATACGCGTCGGGCATCAAACAACTCGAAGCCACCCAACTCACGGCACAACTCGTTGACCGCCAGTTTGAATTAGGCTACGTTAATCCTCTCGACCTGCTGACGGCCCACAACAACCTCGTCAACGCCAAGCTTGAGCTCCTACAAAGCAAATTCATGGCAATCCTCTCCAACAAGACCATAAATTATTACGCCACAACAGAGGTGAGCCTCCCTTAACGCATTCCACAATACAACATAGCATTTGGAGACCGGATTGTTAATCAAACATGCCAAAGGCATGTCCCTACATTTTCGAAAAATATATCAAACACAATGAATAAAAGCATACTTACCATTCCGGCGGCAGCCTTTATAATTGCAGCCGCATCCTGCTCGAAGGAGCAGAAAATGGAACTTGAGACCTACACGGCCGAGCCTACCACGATTTCGGAAACCGTCACCGCCACAGGCACGATGGAATCTGTGACACAAGTGGATGTCGGCACACAGGTGACCGGCATAATCGACAAGCTCTATGCCGACTACAACGACCATGTGCAAAAAGGGCAGCTTCTTGCGGAGCTGGAGAAAACACTTCTCGACAGCGAGCTGAAGAGCGCCGACGCCAACATGGCTTCCGCCAAGGCAAGCTACGAATATGCCAAAAAGAACTACGAGCGCGACAAGGCGCTCCACGACGAGCAGCTAATCTCCGACTACGAATTCCAGACTTCAAAACGTGACTACGACGTGGCAAGGCTCAGCTACGAAAAAAGCCAGGCCGACCGCGTGAGAGCCGCCAAAAACCTCAACTATGCGGAAATCTACTCCCCCATCGACGGAATAGTGATTTCGCGCGAGGTGGAAGTGGGACAGACAGTGGTTTCCAGCATGAACGTGGCTAACCTCTATGTAATCGCCGACCTCGAAAACATGCAGGTGGTGGGCAACGTGGATGAAGCCGACATAGGCCAGGTGAAAACCGGACAGCACGTAACGTTTACCGTCGATTCATATCCCGATGACGTTTTCTCCGGCACCGTGACGCAGGTGCGTCTCAACCCTACGACGGAGTCTAACGTTGTGACCTACGAGGTAATCGTCAACGCCCCCAACCCCGACCTCAAACTTATTCCCGGCATGACCGCCAACCTGACGATATACACGCTGGAACAGAAAGACGTGCTCGCCGTGCCTCTGAAAGCCCTCAAATTCCAACCAATGCCCGACGATGAGAAAAACAAAGAGTTGCCCACGCCCGTCGCTCTGAAAGAACCGGCGAAAACATCCATCTGGATCGAACGCGAGGGCAAACTTGTGCAGACTGCCGTAGAGTTGGGAGTATCAAACGGAATATACCAGCAGGTTACCTCCGGACTAAAGAAAGGCGACAAAGTGGCGCTACAATACAACCAGCTTCAGGACAAACCTGAAAAAGGGAACGCAGAAGAAAACCCGTTCATGCCTAAACCCCCGGGCGCACGCAAAAAATAATGACCGCCATGGCTAAAGAAATAATCAAAATAGAAAACCTCAAACGATATTTCAAGGTCGGAAGCGAGACCGTGAAGGCTTTGCGCGGGGTGTCGTTTACCATCTACGAGGGGGAATTCGTGACCATCATGGGCACTTCCGGCTCCGGTAAATCTACCCTCCTCAACACCCTCGGATGCCTCGACACGCCCACCTCGGGGGAATATCTCCTCGACGGCATACCCGTAAGGGGAATGGGTAAGAACGAACGCGCAAAGATCAGAAACCGCAAAATCGGTTTCATTTTCCAGAACTACAACCTCCTTCCCAAGACCACGGCTCTTGAAAACGTGGAACTCCCCTTGCTCTACAACTCGGCGGTGAGCGCGAAGGAACGTGCGGAAAGAGCCGAAAAATGCCTGAGGGAGGTCGGACTGGGCGAACGCCTCTACCACAAGAGCAACCAGATGTCGGGCGGACAGCAGCAACGCGTGGCCATTGCCCGCGCCCTCGTCAACGACCCTGTGATAATACTCGCCGACGAGGCCACCGGAAACCTCGACACCCGCACCTCCTTCTCCATCCTCACCCTCTTCCAGAGGCTCTACAAGGAGGGGCGCACAATTATCTTCGTGACCCACAACCCGGAAATAGCCCTCTACTCCTCGCGCAACATCACCCTGCGCGACGGACACATAGTGAGCGACGAATATAACAACGACATCCAGTCTGCCGAAGAGGTGTATAAAAACCTTCCGGAGGAAACCGACTGACAATCATTTTTGACGACATGAATATCAAGAATCTTCTAAAAATAGCGTTGAAAGCCCTCAACAACAACAAAATGCGTTGTTTCCTAACGATGCTCGGAGTCATCATAGGCGTGGGGGCGGTGATTGCCATGCTTGCCATCGGGCAGGGGTCGAAAAACTCCATCAAGGCGCAGATTTCCGAAATGGGAAGCAACATGATAATGATATTCCCCGGCGCGGAAAGGCGCGGCGGAGTGCGGCAAAGCAGCAGCGACATGCAGACGCTCAAGCCGTCGGACTACGAAGCCCTCGTGACGCAGGCCGCCACGATAGCCAACATCACCCCCTCAGTCAACGGTTCGGGGCAATGGGTGAACGGCAACAACAACTATCCTTCGCAGGCGCAGGGGGTCAACACTCAGTATCTCGACATACGCCAGCGGCGCGTGGCGAAAGGGGAAATGTTTACCGAGCAAGACATCAAGAGCGCGGCAAAGGTGTGTGTGCTCGGAAAAACTCTCGTTGACAACCTTTTTCCCGACGGCACCGACCCGATAGGGAAAGTGGTGAGATTCGGCAAAATACCGCTTACCGTGATAGGTGTGCTCGACGAAAAAGGCTACAACACTATGGGACAGGACCAGGACGACCTCGCCCTGCTCCCCTACACCACCGTAATGAAACGCATCCTTGCCACCGACTATCTGCAGGGAATCCAGGCATCGGCCGTCAACGAAGAGCTGACCGACATGACCATAGCCGAAATCACCGACATCTTGCGCACGCAGCATAAACTGCGCGAAGGGGAGGAAGACAACTTCACCATCCGCTCCATGCAGGAACTCGCAGAGATGATTTCTTCAACATCTTCGATGATGACTGTGCTTCTGGCAGCCGTGGCGGGTATATCGCTCCTCGTGGGGGGTATCGGAATCATGAACATCATGATTGTGAGCGTCACCGAACGCACCCGCGAAATCGGACTTCGCATGAGCATCGGCGCGCGAGGCAAAGACATCATGATGCAGTTCTTAATCGAAGCGGTGATAATATCGGTCACCGGCGGAATTCTCGGCATAATCATGGGGGCGTTCGCCACGTGGATGATATCGCTGTTCGCCCATTGGCCCGTGCAGATAGACGCTTCATCTGTGGTGCTTTCGTTTGCCGTCTGCACAATAATCGGCGTGATTTTCGGTTTTTATCCTGCGGCGAAGGCTTCCAACCTCGACCCGATAGAAGCTATAAGATATGAATGACAATAACAGGTTGAGTAGGTTGGGAGGAACGGCATCAGTTATTCTGCTGTCGTTCCTCCTGTTCTATCTCCCCTCGATGCTTGCCATCTTCAACCGTGGCAACGAGCCTTGGGGATGGACGGCGATGAGCGTGATAATGGCCACGTTCTACACGGCGGTGTTCTGTGTGAATTATTTCCTGCTGGTACCGGGGATGCTTATCAGAAACGACAGAAAGTCTTTCTATTTTCTGTCGAACTTCTGTATCATCGTCGCGCTTTGCTGCCTTGTGCCCATCTGGTTCGAAACCCACGGAGGGCTTCCGGGACCACGCCACAGACACCAGACGTTCCTCACACTCGGTGAATATATGATGGGCTATCTCCGGTTTGTAATCCGCGACGGCATCATGATGGTGCTTGCCGCCGGACTCGCCTACGCCCTGCGTCTCTCGCGCGAAAGGGAAAGCGTACGCCGCCGCGAACTCGAGCTCAACGCCGAACGCCGCCAGATAGAACTTCAAAGCCTTAAGGCTCAGCTAAACCCTCATTTTCTTTTCAATTCGCTCAACAATATCTATGCGCTCATCGGGTTTGCACCCGAACGCGCCCAGCAGGCCCTCCACGACCTTAGCAGCCTACTGCGGTTTATGATCTACGATTCGGCGTTGCCAACCGTGCCGCTCTCGAAAGAGATACAGTTTATTTCGGAATATGTAGAGCTTATGCGCCTAAGGCTCAACGGTAATGTCGTGTTGAAATGCACGGTGCCAGAAAATGTGCCGGAGAATCTGTACGTAGCCCCCTTGCTTTTCCTCACGCTCGTGGAGAACGCATTCAAGCATTTCGCCCCGAATCACAATGGAACCTTTATCGACATATCCATAAGGACAACCGATGGAGAATTATCCTGCGAGGTGACCAACTCTTTCCGCGTAAAAGAGGAAAAAGACGGAGACCCGCAACAAGAAAGCCACGGAGTGGGACTGGAAAACGTGAAAAGACAACTCGGGCTTCTTTACCCGGGCGCATATACCATCCGCACCGGAGGGGAAAAAGGCGTTTTCAGTGCGATAATATCCGTTAAGGAGGATTCATTGAAACTCAGAAAATGAAGTCGTTTAAACTTTTTTCTTTTTCAAGATTTCATCAGATTTTCGAGACGATTTTGAAACTTGAAGAGGGAGTTTAGCGGGCTAAACGACCGATGAAAGGTTCAAAAGCGACCGAAAAGATGGCGGAAGATTGGGAAAGAGGTCTTTTTAACATAAAAAGCCATAAGAAAACCAATCTCCGTAAAAAAGTTTGAACGACTTCAATAATAACGCATAAGCGCCGTTTCTCAAAAAAGCAACCACAGACATGGAGACAACCCTTAAATGCATCATAATCGACGACGAACCGCTTGCCCGCGAACTCATGAAAAGTTACGTTGACAAAACCCCTGTGTTGGAGTTGGAGGGGGCGTTCGAATCGGCCGCCGACGCAATGAAGTGCGTGATGGGCGGCGATATCGACGTTATCTTCCTCGACATCAACATGCCGATGCTCAATGGCATAGAGTTTGCAAGCGTCATCCCCACTTCGACAAGGATTATTTACGTCACCGCCTACGAACAGTATGCTCTGCAAGGGTTTAAAGTAAACGCCCTCGACTATCTTCTGAAGCCGGTGAGCTATCCGGAGTTTCTGAAAGCCGTGGGGAAAGCCGTGGAATGGCACACGATGCGCCGGGCTGTGACAAGGGAAAACAAGACACAACCCGGAATGATAACCGTGAAAGCCGACCACCGTCTCGTGCAGATGCGCACGGATTCGATAAGGTATATCGAAGTGCAGAAAGACCGCGTGATATTCTATCGCACGGAAGGGGAGCCGATTAGCTCGCTGATGAGCATGAAAGAGATAGAGGAACAACTTCCCGACGACGTTTTCATGCGTATCCACCGCTCGTTCATAGTCAATCTGCGCAATGTGGAGATTGTGGAACGCGGCAGGGTGGTGTTCGGAAAGACCTACATACCTATCTCCGACTCCCGACGCGAGGAATTCCTCGCCCGCCTCGGCAAATGAAACCGTCTCCGACGCTTTCCGTCTTTCTTTCTACGTCTCGTTACGCCCTTGCGCGATAGCATAAGCAGCGGTAGATAACCCACCACGGCTATCAGGGAGAAGAGGAGACCGCCTATGGTGCCGGCTGCCAGGGGAAACCAGAAGCTTTCCTTGCCGGTGCCGACAAGAAACGGTATGAAACCAAGCACGGTGGAAATCACAGTCAGGATTATCGGCATGATTTTCACACGGAACGCCTGCATATATAGCCTCAGCCCTCTCCGCCCCGTCTTGAAGCGGACGGCATCATATTCGTTTATCAGATAGATGGCGGCATTGACGGTGATGCCGCTCAAAAGAATGAACGATGCAAATCCCCCTTGGTCGAATTTAAGGTCGAAAAACCAGAACGTCAAGAAAATTCCTACATACGACATCGGGATTACCGCTATAATCGCCAGCGGGCGTACCAAGGAATTGAAAAGCACCGAAGAGAGGAAGAAGATTATAAGCGCGACTACGGCAAGGAGCCAATATCGTGAATAATCCTTGTCGTTCCATTTCCAGCTACGTTCGTCGGATTCCGCCGAATATCCCGCCGGCAACATCGCGTTGAATTCCTCCAGCCTGCGGTCAAGCAGTTTTTTCCCCTGTTCGCCCGACCCAATATAGTCATATTGCAGACAAAGTCGATAACTCTGGTTTTCTTTCAAAATATCCTGTGGCGCGCTTCCACGTTCGAAAACGGCGAAATCCGCCACCTTGTAGTCTCGTCCGTTGATTTGCAACGGCACGTTAAGAAGCGACCACACATCGTAATCCCTGCTTTGCGACGAGGAAAGGATTACCGGTTCCGCCACCTTTCCAGATTGGACAGTGCCGCATTTTATGTCGCGCCCGAACACCTTCGAAAGAGCCGAATAAAACTCCTGCACCGTTATCCCCCCTCCGGCAAGCGCACGGCGGTCAAGCGAAAGGTAATATTCGGTGTAGTCGTTTTTCCAGTATGAAAATTCCGATTTCATCTCCACCTCCTTTATCCGGCGGTGGGTGAGCAGCGAATCGCGTAGCTGCATGGCGCGGGCTGTAAGCTCGTCGTAATTGAATCCCGACAATTTCACCCTGAAACTTCCCGCCGATTCCCTGACGTCGTTGTTGAAACCGTTGTCGTCGAGACCATATACGCTCCAACTGCCTCCGCCGAGCGTCAGGGCCTTCGACACCACTTCTGACTTCAGACGGTAAGGGAAACCTCCTTTGGCACCCTCCTTGGTGAAACGAACGCTGATTGACGCCTGCCGGCCGTTATATACGTTAGTCTGGAACTGCCGGATTTCTTCGAATCCCGCCAGATAGGCCTCCATACGCCTCATCAGCGCATCCATCTGCGAAAGAGTCGCGCCGTTGGGCAACGTGGCGTTGATGTAAAGCATTCTCTCCCCTTGGTCGCGGTTGAAATAGCCCCCTTCCCTCACCTTGGAAAAGAATTGCCATCCCGACACTCCCATCAAAGCTGCCATAAGGAGCAGCAAAGCCCAGCGCCAGCGCAGCGAGAAGCGGATGTAGCCCCGGTATGCCTTGTTGAAGAAGAGGCTAAGTTTTCTGAACCTTCTTCCCGGACGACGTTTCCGCCTCTTGATTGCGAAACGCTCGGCAAGAGGCGGAACCAGGAAGAGCGCGACAAACAGCGACACCACAAGGTTGACAATCACCACAATCACGAAATCTTCAAGGTTAAGCCTCACGTCTTCATCAAGGAAAAAGACCACCACGAGGGCACCTGCTGTGGTAAGGGTGGCGGCAAGTATAGCGGGGAACGCCTTGCGGTCGCGTCGGCGTATATAATGGTCGCACATCACTATAGTGTTGTCGATTACCAGGTTGAGCGATATGGTAATTCCCGCCAATGAATAAAGCTGGATTTCAATGCCCGACATCCAATAAAAAATCACTGCCACGGCAAGGTTTATGACGAGGCTCACCACTATAAGCAAGGTATAGCGGAAATTGCGGGTGACGAGCACTATGAAGAGAAGGAGGATGAGCACCGTCAGCCCTGTGCGGAAATAAATCTTGTCGAGCTCCTCACGGATGGTGTCGGTATTGTCGTTGCCAAGTATGAACCGCATGCCGGGAGGGGCCGCCTTTCCGGCCTCGTCCATCACCGCCCTCACCATGTCGCCAACTTCGAGTTGGTTTGCGTCTTCCGCGGCGGTTACGTTGAGATAAAGCGAATTGAGTCCGTTGATTCTGAAATGCGACGTAGGATTGCCCTCCGTAAGTGTGACTTTCACGATTTTATCGAGCGAGACGTCAGCCCCGTCTTTACCGGCGACCACAATGTCGGAAGCCACGAAATCTCCGACCCCGCCACGCGGTTTCTTCACAAGCCTTATCAGCCCCTCCCCGCTCTCGGCCACCCCGAGGAACTCGGTGCCGTAATGCTGCAGGATGGCGCTGCGGATGTTGTCGGGGGTAATTCCCAAGGATGCTATGGCGTCGGCGTCATATTCCAGCCGCCACTCATTCGGCACCGCACCGTAAAGCTGAACGGCCTCCACTCCGGGGATGTCGGAAAGAAGCGGCACCACCTTGTCGTCGATATAGGTGTTGATTTCCATGGAAGTCATCGGCGACGTAACCGTATAGGTCATGAACGGCCCTGCCGCATCTTTCTTCGCCTGGCGTGCGGACACCACCGGATATTCCACCCCTTCGGGCATCGCTCCCCATAACTGGCGCACTATGGTGGATGCTTCGAGACGCGCCATATCCACATCTACGTGACGGTCGAGGCTGATGGTGACCGACCCGCTGCCGTTGCCCGAACGCGACTTGATGCCCTTCACGCCGTCGATGCGGGCCAAAGCTCCTTCGAGACGGCTCGTCACCTCCTGCTCCACCACCCTCGCCGAATTGAAAGGCATGGAGAAACTCACCGTGAGCGACGGCAATTCGCGCGACGGAAACAACTTGACGGGGAGAAGCGGAAGAAGCACGCACCCGGTCAAGGCGAGCACAATGAATATGAGTATTACGGAAAAACCGGATTTCATTTCACTTTATTGTCGAGGTCGAACTTACGGGCGAGCGGAATCATCATCTCGAAATCATAAAGGGTGAGCCGGCGAAGTTTATAATAGCTCAACCAATAGTTTTTCAATGCCGAGATATAGTTCTTCGTGGCCTCCTGCCGGCGCGACGATGCGAGCGTCATGCTGTTGAGGTCGGTCTTCCCTATCATGAAACGCTGCTGGGTCTGCGCGTAAGCCATGTCTGAGAGGTCCATGGCTTCGCGCGCCGACTTGATGAGGTCTATCTGTATATTGAAGTCATCTACGGTCATCATCACCTCCTCGTCAAGGCTTTGCTCCTCCTGCCGGGCGGCGATTTCCACCACGTCGAGATTGCTCAACGCCATGTTGTATTTCCCTTTCCTCACGCCCCAGTCAACGAGCGGGATTGAAAGCGACACCGACACAAGGTCCTGCCTCATGAGGTTGCGGTAGGCCGCTCCGAAATTGTCGCCTACCTGGTTGAAACCAACGCTGGCGTTGAATGAAGCGGAAAACATGTTTTCCACCTTGGTGCGGTTGACTGTCTGCTTCGCTTCAAGCACATTCTGCTTATGTTGGAGAAGTTCGGGACTGTTGTCGCGGGCATAGGCAATGGCATCCGCCACCGGGACGTTGCGCGACACCGGCAGCGACGGCAGCGTCACCTCAATGTCGGTGTTCTGGTCCATGCCGAGAAACGATGCAAGCTGGGCGTTGGCGCGTTTCAGGGCGATTCTCGTGTTTTCAAGCGAGTTGCGCGCGTTGACAAGGTCGAGCCGGAGAGTAAGGAGTTCCGCCTGCGAGATGGCGGCAATCTTAAACCGCCTCTCGCCAAGCGTATAGAGCGTGTCGGCCGAAGCAAGCGTCTCCTTCGCAAGGCGGTGTTCGGTCTGGGCGAGCGCAAGGTTGAAGAAATATGTCACCGCGCTTTCCGACACTGTCTCCATGTTGTAGATATACTCCTTCTTTACCTTTTCATATTTCAGAGGTTCGATCTTCTTCTCCCATCTGAAAGCGTTGTAACCCAAGAGTTCCTGCGAATACCCCACCCTCACAGGCACGCTTGAGAACTGGCTGAAATTGGAAGCACCCATATTGTGCATATAGTCGAGGTCGCTCTCAACGAAAAACGTACCGCCAAGCCAGTCGAAATTCTGCCTCACGTTGAGTGCCATAGAAGCGGAATAAGACTGCTGCGAACGATATACGTCGATATTGTTCTCGTAGTCATAACGCGAGGTGATGTCGCGGTAATAGCGGGCCGGAGTAAGGTTTAGCGTAAGGCTCGGGAGCCTGTTGGCGCGAAACGAGCGGTAAGACCAGTAGCCCGCCTCATAAAGGTTGCGGAATCTGAACGCCGACAGCGAACTGTCGCCGGCAATCTCTATTGTGCGTTTCAGGTCGAGGGCAATCGGTCCGGCTGCATCTGCAGCCGGCGCGGCAAACAACGGCACGGCCAGGCAAACTGCGCGTAAGAAACCCGGCAACAGGATATTTATTCTATTTTTTTTCGACTTTATCATGTCTGCGATAGATGAGGAAATATACAAGAGGGATTATAAAGATACTCACCAGCGTGCCCACCACCATCGACCCTATCATGGCCACGGCGAGCGGCCGCTGCAGCTGGCTCCCCATGTCGTCGGTGAAAAGCATCGGCACCATAGCGAGGATAGTCGTGAGCGATGTCATGATTATCGGGCGCAGGCGACGCGTGCCGGCGGTGTGTATGGCTTCGAGCAAAGGCATTCCGCGGCTGCGGAGCACGTTGATGGCGTCAAGTTTCAGGATTGAGTCGTTGACCACGATTCCGCACGTCACGATTATACCTATGGCCGACATCAGGTTGAGCGTATTGCCCGTCAACCAGAGTATAAGTAGCGCGAAAGCCGTATCCACGGGGATTTCGAGAAGCACTATCAGAGGTTGCGAAAAACTCTCGAACTGCGCCGAAAGGATGAAATACATCAGCACTATCGACACGAGCAGGATAAACGTCATCTCCCTCATCATTTTCGAATTGGAGAAAAACGAGCCGGTCAGTTCCGCTTCCCAGCCGTCGTCGCCGATACTGGTTTCAATCGCCTCCACCACCTCTTTGGGCCGCTCTACGCCGTTGTATGCCAGCGGAAGGTATTCCCCGTTTTTACCGGCGTTTATCTCGCTGAAGTCAACCGATTTCTTTACCGAAACAAGATTCGAAAGTGGAATAAGGGCACTTTTTCCATCCGATTTACGGCTTTCCACCATAGTCTCGGCAAGCATGCGCTCAAGAGGTTTTCCCGACGAAGACACCGACACGGGCAGATATTCGCTAAACGACCGGAGGGTGGTGACGGCATCGTCTTTGAAGGCGGTTCTCAGAAGCCGGTCAACGGTCGAAGGGTCAACATTGTAAAGCGCCATCCTCGCATAGTCGGGAATTATGTCGGTCTGTTCGCGCAGAGCCATCGACTCGTCAGGTTCGCCGGCAGACGCGGCAATCCTCTCCTTCACCTCCGAATAAGCCTCGGGCGAGGCCCCGGTACCTTTTTCGCGATGTGTCAGGCGCACTTCCACATCGGGTTCCGACGTGGAAAAAATCTTTTCGAATATGTTGGCGGGAGGATAGAAAGTGACGGAAGCTTTCGGATACGAGTCTTTAAGAATACGGGAAACGGTCTTTACGGTCTCACCGACATCTTGGGAGGACTCCGTGCGCAGATACATCTCCGCTTCGCTCTGCGAAAGGTCGGTGCCGTCGTCGAGCATATAATCCTGCACCCCGACAGCTGCCGAACTCTCCACTACGCGCGAGCCACACTTCGCAGTGATTTCATCCACCCTCTTCGCATTTTCCGAAGCCGTAAGCAGTTCGTTCCATTCTATGCGTACCATGGTTTCCACATGGTCGATGGAGGGCATACGCTCGGTGCGCATCTCCTCGAAAAACACAACCACGAGCGGCACCACCGCAACGGTGGCGCAAATCCACACCCATTTGTGGGCGAAAACCATGTCAACGCCTTTGTTATAGACACGGGCCATCCAGGCGTCGATGCGCTTCGTTTCCTTCCACGGCCTTTCGGCAATACCTTCCTGTTTGTCCCCTTTCTTTTTTCGTCGGGAGAAGAATATGCGGTAAAGCACTGGAAGAAGCATTATCCCAACCACATACGACATAGCCAGTCCGGCGGTGATCGAAAACGCCTGGTCGGAGAATATAGCCCCGGCGATGCCGCTCATGAAAATCAGCGGCACAAACACCGCTATGGTGGTGAGCGACGAACTCAGCAGAGGGGTAATCATTTCGGTGGTGCCACGGTCGCAGGCATCGAGAAGCCCTGCGCCCCGGTGTCGCCACTGTGTGATGTTTTCGGTCACGATTACCGAATTGTCTATCATCATCCCGACAGCCAAGATGAGTCCTGAGAGCGACACCACGTTGAGCGAGACATGGAAAAGATAGAAAAGAAGGAACGTGAGCACAAGCGCCACCACGATCGAGAGCCCGATGACGAAAGGAGTGCGCACATCGCCCATGAACAGGGCGGTGATGAGAAACACGAGAATCAGACCCAACACAAGGTTTTGGACAAGGTTGGAGATTGTGAAGTCGAGGAGGTCGGTCTGGTTGCGGCTGACCGCGAACTCCACCTCCGGATAACGCTTCTCCATCGAGGAAATGATGGAGGAAAGTGCCTCCTTCATCTTGTCGATGTTCTCGTCGTTCTGCTTGATCACGGCGAGCGTGACGGCTCTTTTGCCATTGTATTGCGAGAGTCCCTGCGGGTCGGTTTCCACTATCCCCACCTCCGCGATGTCGCCGAGACGGAAAATACGGTCGCCGTGGCGCAGATAGAGGTCGGCCACGTCATCGGGGGTGCGCAGCTGGTTGGCCACGTTGACGTTGTATTCGTAATACCCCTCCCTTACGGTCATGCTTCCGGGAGTATAGTTGGCAGCAGAGAGGGCGGTTTCTATGTCGGAGACGGCGATTCCGGCGGCATCCGTCTTTTCACGGTCGGGTACCACGCGTAGCATGCGCTGCGGAATGCCGGTCACATCAACCATAGCCACTTCGGGGAGCTGCTCTATGCGCCGGCGCACGGTGTTGTCGGCTATCTGCGAAAGCTCAAGAAACGACATACCGTTTTCGCGCCCCTCTTTCAAGGTCATGTTGAGATAAAGCACCGGTATGTCGGTTGCGCTTGCCTTTATCGCTTTGGGACGCTGCATGTCGCGGGGAAGACGGTTCATTGCGGCATCGATTTTCTCGTTGACAGCGATGAACGCAAGGTCGATATCCACCCCGTAGTCAAAATCCATGCGTATTGTGGCTGAGCCGTCGCGAGTCTCGCTGTGTATTTCGCTCAGCCCCGCCACTTGCTGCAACTGCCGCCTCACCGGGGCGGTGGCGGTGTTTTCAAGTTCACGTGCGGAAGTGTTGTCGGCCACTATCCTTACCGTAATCCTCGGGATGTCGATTGACGGAAGGAGCGACACGGGGATGGCGAAATACGTCACCACCCCTATGATGACAAACGCAAGGAATGCCATCACCACGGCTATAGGTCGGTCAATCAGAAATTTTACCATAACCGGAGTCTTATTTCACAATCTTTACAGGAGCCTCGTGCGCAAGGTTGACGTTTCCGCTCACAATCACCTCCATCCCTTCTTCAAGACCGTCAACGATGGTGTATTCCCCCATGTTTTCAAGTCCGGTATGCACGTAGTTCCACAT
Source organism: uncultured Muribaculaceae bacterium (assembly GCA_910585275.1). Classification (GTDB taxonomy): domain Bacteria; phylum Bacteroidota; class Bacteroidia; order Bacteroidales; family Muribaculaceae; genus Lepagella. The sequence goes on along the minus strand of CAJUCW010000021.1, from coordinate 41,253 downwards.
TGCTTTGTCTTTCTTGTCGCCGACCGTGAAGACCACCTGCCGCCCGCTGCGGAGCACCACCGCGCTTTTCGGCACCACAAGTTGCTGCCCGAGCGATTTCAGCACGCTCACCTTCACGTTCATGCCGTCGTAAAGACCTTTCCCCGACTCCACCGAAGCGGTCACGGTCACCATCCCTTTATCGTCAACCACAGGGTTAATCTCCGCAACCCTGCCTGCAAACTCTTCGGAAGAGGAATATGGGGCAACCTTTATACGGTCGCCCGGCAAAAGGAGCGGAAGTTCGCTTTCGAGAATCTGGAATGTGGCGTCCATGCCGTTTCCGATGACAGTGCAAAAGGGTTTGCTGTTGTCGGGGCGGTTAAACACTTTCCCTGCGAGGTTTGCAACCACTCCGTCGAACGGGGCGGTGAGCACCGTTTGCTCAAGGGAATGTCGTGCCGACGCCACCGCTGCCTCGGCTTCATCGTAGCCGCTGCGCAGCCGGGCGAGTTTCATCACCTCGGCAGGCACCGATGCCGACGCTTCCGGGTCAAACCCCTGACCTATCAAGGCGTCTTTCAATTCGAGTTCCGCTTTGGCGAGTGCGTTTTCCGCCTTCCTGAGCTCTTCGCGCTGTTTGTAATCGTCGAGGGTAGCTATCTGCTGGCCGCGCTTCACATGGCTTCCGTTTTTCACCGCCACCGACGTTATCACCGCATCCGATGCAGGAAACGCAAGGTCGGCGCGGCTATGCCCCACCACCTTCCCGTTGCTCACCACCTCATGGCTGAAATCCCTTAGGGATAGCCGTTGGGTGGTAACCTCGGCGATTTTCGACGGCTCGGAAGCAAGCGCCACCCTCTCGTCTTCTTTCTCTTTTTTGTTATCCCCCGCATTGCCGCACCCGCAAAGGAAAGCAAACGGAACGATTAGCAGATATATATTCTTCATAAATGTTAAGTTATCATGTAGGAAAATGCCCGGCATGCTCGATTGGATTCCGGAGTTGATCAACCTCCTGGATGCTTGATTGGAATGAACTCCAGCGCAAAGATAATAAACATCCTCATTAAAGAGGTGCGGAAATCGGTCATTTTATGTACTGAAATCTTGCATGCATCGAAAAACAGTTTTTTGAAACCCCATTCCAACTCCTCTGTTCGGATGTCAAAATCTATCGTTTTTCTACAAATTTCTATCACCGCGTTCATAACAAATTGATTCTCAATATAGCATTTTCATCGATTTCTATCGAGTTTCTACAATAATCTATCGTCGCCGCATTTCACACCGGAGTCTCCTCCTGGTCTTTTTTCATGTTTTCACACAAAATTTACGTCCATTTCACCAACCCACTGATTATCAATGCATAAATTTATGAAGTATTATTCAAGTTTTCCAAAAGTTTCTGCAAAAATCTATCAAATTTCTGCAACCATCCAGTCAAATAGCTAATAATCAACATAGTTCATAAACGAAATTTCTGCAAATTTCTATCAGCCCATTGAAAAAACTTCCGTCCTGCCTCTGAAGAGTTTTCCATCCTGCGGACACCAAACTTAGCGAAAAATCTCCGCGTTCTTCGCGCCTCCGCGTGCGTTTTAATTTCATGCAAAGCCACGAAACCCGCAAAGGAATAAATTTAAGCGAACAAATTAGCCACTGTAAGAACTACTGTTGCTACTGTGCTACTGTCAATAAAAATCCTTCCTGTGCTACTGTCAATAAAAAAGACAGGTGAACAGTAGAAACAGGAGAATTACGATACTATGTTTACTCAAACCGTTCTATTATCGGGGTGGCATCATAAGCCAACACTCTGTCGCTCACTCTATCATGCACTATCAACCGCTTGTTAGCCCAATCTATGTCAAATGCTTTTGCATATACCGGCAAAATGGTTCTGAAAACGGGGTTGCCATCCCAGTCAAATACCTGAAGTTCCGATTCTTCCGGATTGGACGATTGAGGATTCGACATCATTCCTGCTTTACATGTTACGCTAAAACCTTTATCCCACGCAGCTCCGCCAATATAAACATCCTCGTCATAATTAATACCTTTTTTATCCATCTCCTCTACATCAAACATTTTGTCTCCTACACAGATAGTCTTGATGTCATCACCATCTTTATAGAAGATATTTATCCAATTGAGGTAAGCTTTGGCTTCGAAAAACTTACCCGAGGTCTTGCCATATCTTATCATGGCAACCAACAGATTTAAATTCTCTCCACTTTGTACCCTCACGGCATCCAAATCCTTCATACCTTTGATTAGCGACATAGAATCACCGACACAAAAATACTTGCTTAAACCTGTTAGCGAATCGTTGGGCAAAGACATCATAACCGAGGTTGAGTCGCATACCACAGTAGCCCACGCTCTTTTCATCGAATGATTGACACTACGTTCCGTAATTCTACCCTTTCCTCCCGATATCAGATCGGTTATATTAGCCCTGACTATGGTGTTTCGTTTATTATTAGGTATATACATCGCTATAGAGTCATTCTCTGTATTATGATACGATGACCCCACATAAGGGACAGAATAAAAGAATTCAGCAGGGCCCTGACCTATGGAAAGAAAATCGGCATACTTTTTCTTTCCGTCACTCGACAAAACGCTCCAATTCTTCTGATGATTTACCACAATCACCGAATCAACCACCTTTATTCCATACACACCGATTTCATCACATTGAAAACTTTCATCCTCCGATAGCGGAGAGTCATATTCCCAGTCGGTAATAAATTTGACACCGTTCTCCGTGTCATTTGATGTAGCACATGACACCAGGATAAAAAGCAACAAAATTGCTAAAGAAAATTTTTTATTCATAATATTAGAATTATAAAAAATTTATGTCAGGCCATTTGTCCAGAATCACAATATGACAACATCAAATGACCTGACTAAATAACATCACGTAAAGTGCTATCTAAGAAAAGTGTCACTACATGTTCGAATGTAGCGACATGCCTCGAGCCTATTGAATCGCACTTAATAAATAGTCTCGCTCCAATATTTTGTGTGCCTTTATAAGATAAACTTTATTTTACTTTCTCGTACTAAAGCCTCCCATGCTCCACTTAATTGCCTTTACTATTTGGATTTAACAGCACACTCTGACATTGGTTCCGCCCCCGGTTTCCCTTTTATATAAGTGCAACTACCGCAATATAATGTATAAGAAGCATCGTCATTGATCACAGAGTTATGGCATGGTACCATAATGGGATTTCAGGCTCTCCGGGAAGGGCATCAAGATTGGCGAGTTGAATCGCAGTCAACTCAGGGGCGGCATCGCTTAGCGATGCTTGGGCGGCTCCTGCGAAAGCAAAGACACCTGCCACTGCCATCAAATAAAAAATTGATTTCTTCATGCGTATAAAATTTAGTTAATGCTGTGTCTCATGGATTTTAATCAAAAAAATACAATATATGCCGGCAAAAGTAATTTGCATTCTGTGATTCAAATCATGTTTAAACAACGCTTCATAAAATCTAATTATTGTGCATAAGTGCAAAAATATTTCATATTTAAACGATATTTGTAAAAATATGTAGCAGAAAAGTCCCGAAAAGGTTAGATTAGAACACTTCTACATGATTAAAAAAACGCTTCCATGTAGGGACATCCCTACGAGTCTATATAAAGACTTCCCTTCGCAGCTACACATGCGATTTCATCACAATCTCACGCAAAGCAGAGAAGTCCGCAAAGGAATTTATTTTTAGCGAACAAATTCGCTACTGTGAAAACTACTGTTGCTACTGTACACCTGTCAATAAAAATCCTTCCTGTGCTACTGTCAATAAAAAGACAGGTGAACAGGAGAAACAAGAGATTATAAATTCCTTAGCGAAAAATCTCCGCGCTCTTCGCGGATCTGCGTGCGTTTTCACCACCGAGTCAACCTACATTATGATTAACACCGACCTACTACCAACCTAAATCAGAAAGAATCTGAATCTTAATCAGAGGATAAACTATAGAACACTATCGACTTCTTTTTCAATATTTTTGCCACGAAGTCCCCGTTCAATAATTTTACCCTCCGGCGAAAACAATATTATCATCGGAATTGCGTCAAAACCATATAATTCCATTGGGTTCGTGTCAGCATCTATTATATTTTTCCATGGATACTGATTTTTCTCAATAGACTTTACAGACGACTCATGGGAATCCCACACTGCAACTCCTATAATTTCAAGATTACCATTATCTTTATATCTTTCATAAAGCGGAATCAATACGTCTTTCGCTTCCTTTTGGCATGGACCGCACCATGACGCCCAAAAATCAACAAGAACGTATTTACCTTTTCCTACATAATCGGAAAGCCTGACCAATTCCCCGTTCACACTTTTGCCACTAAAGTCAACGAATGGCATACCGGGGAGTGTTTTGCGTAAATTTGTATATTTATCATTCAGCAAACTTACGTTTTGCGTGTCCTTAAGACGTGGCGGTAAATTTTGGTATATGCTATCCCATTCCTCAACAGTCAATGACCATGGATAGAGGCTTGAAATGGCGAATTCACCCAAACCGTTTGGGTTGTCCAGGATAATATCCGCATACATGGAAATCATCTCCGGTCTGTATTTATCGTAAAGTTTACCATAAATCTCATTCGCTTCGTATTCATCAAATCCATGCGATTTAAGTTCTTGAGAAAATTTGCCAAGATGTTCCCGCTTGCTATTTTCAATATTTCGTATATCCCTCATCCGTCTGTTTAAATATGACCCGTCAGAAGGAAAATGGGTAATGAAATCTACAATGGCAAGGCTATCGAGAATACAGTTCGAGAAGACATTCCCACACTCTACACGCACATTGGCATCCCGGTAATAGTTACCTTCGATTCTGAAAGACCCGTTTTCCACTCTCGCCGAGTCAATATTTTCTTTTTTGTCATAATCAAACAGATATATATATTTGCCGTCAAGATCTTTTACGGAACCTGTCACCACATAATCAACAGCATAGACAGATTGGATAAACAGAGATGCCGGCAAAACAAGGAGAAGAGAAAAGAAACGTTTTAACATGGAATTAAAAAAGTTAGAAATTGTTGGTCTTCTGCAAAATTACAAAAAATATTGATTATCGACATCATAACCCGAGGCTTTTAATCTCACGCCAAGCCGCGAACCCCGCAGAGGAATTAATTTTTAGCGAACTAATTAGCTACGGAGAGTGTTACTGTTGCTACTGTGCTCCTGTCAATAAAAAAGACAGGTGAACAGGAGAAACAAGAGATTATAAATTCCTTAGCGAAAAATCTCCGCGCTCTTCGCGGCTCTGCGTGCGTTTTTCCATCCATTTCCTTCATATTTTTTTCTATCTCCACCTCTTTCACTTACCGTAGTCGCACACAATGCTATTGGCAAGGTGTCGCACGCAGAACCGCAAAGTTCGCAGAGAAATTAATTTTTAGCGAACTAATTAGCTACGGAGAGTGCTACTGTTGCTACTGTGCTCCTGTCGATAAAAAGACAGGTGAAAATTACAAAACCTGCCATTGCAACGGCAAGCTCTATACTGATGTTTTCTTCATTTGAATTATATTATTTTAAACTTGAGAGGTTATATTTTACAATATCCATCTCATTGGTCTCTTCGCTGATACAACAAAGGTAAAGATTATTGTTATAATTATCTGTCATTATACCGAACCCAATCCTGTCGAGCATGAGATCATAGAGCCGTTTACCATTAAAGTCATAGCAAACTACCCTATTCCCATAAGACGGCACATCTCCTTCCGAAACCTTGTTGCCCTCTTTGTTAAGGATTTTCTGTAAAATATAGATTCGATTGTCAGAAACAGCACCGGAAAGGAGAGGCGCCTTTCTATTAATTTTCGCACTCAAACCATTTCCACTGTCTTCATAGTCCGGATAAGTTTCCCCAAGCATCTTGTCAATGACTATATCGTCATCCTTAAGCGAGAAAATAAAAGCGTAATCGGAATTCCCGTTAATATAAAGGAATTTATCCCCTATCTTATACAATTGCGTATTGACGCCATACACTCCTTGTTTAACTATATTCTCGCCCTTGAAGTTATCTCCGGGCAACCAATTTAACTCCGTGAGCGATGGATGTTTGTAATTAATTACTGAAAAGACGCTTGGAGATCCATACCGGGCACTGTTAATCAATATAGTCGAATCAGACAAGGGCACAAATGCACGCGCTCCCACATCTATGGATCCTATGGAATCTATCCGATGACGCATCCACCGGTCTTTCGATTGTAACCCATCCATTCCCACCGGAATTACGGTCAGCGACTCCGGATGACCACCGTTGGAATTCATAACAAAGATTGTGGAGTCGTTGTACGGCATTACGACAGCAAAACCAAACTCATCCGGTCCAGATCCTCGAGGAAGGAACAAATCTCGAGTAAACAGTTTGTCATCTTTCAAACCTCCTATAAAACCGGAATAATCACCTTTTGCCAAAGTACTCGCGATATTGTTATTGACAATAAACGGACGAAAATAGTCAATTACAAGGGTATCGTTAATAATGGACACTCCCTCAAGCGGCACAGTTTCCACCATCGCTTCCTCATGCTTACTTCTGCCACAAGAAACAATCATTAATGTTGGGAAAACCATTATAGCAATGACTGCATAGCGGAGTGAAACAAAAAATTTTGACAGACAACTTTTCATAATACGTGAATTTAAAGTGTGCAATATATCCTTGAAACATGGTGAAAGTGTATTGCCCTTTATTATAAACGAAGTTACGATTAAAGGGCAATACACCATCGCATTGCATCAACGAAGAATCCGGTTGATTACTATCATACGTTTCTGCAATTCAATACATTCATAGTTGTTGTCACACCAGATGCAAGACTAACTGGAACAGAACACACTGCGCCATTATCAGGATCACAAGGAATGTCCACAACTTCACCCTTGTTCTCATCTTTTGTCAGAGTCTCGAGAGTCTTTAGTTGAACGGCAGAGAGTCGTGAGTCAGAAGAGTACGCGTTAGAATACGCGAACCCTCCGATTGCAAGCACACCGTCGAAGTAAGAACATCTCACGTTTGATGCCCAAACAGGACTTCCGCTTCGCGGACGGTCATCACTGGTATAGACGGGTATATCATTAGGTGTCGATGGACTCGTTTGACCCCCCGCCATGCAGGGAACGGCATATAAGAGGAGAGCCGTCAATAGGGTTATTAATTTCGTTTTCATGATCTATGGTTTCGTTTTTATTCGATGCAAAATTACAAACTTCCGGTTAGAAAAACGACATATCAGGGCATCAGAATATCTATCAGCAACCTTATTCAAAACCGCTGATATACAAATATCTAAACCATGCACAAAATCTAATTTTCTATCAGCATCCCGGAATGGTCTATCAATCCGGGGTGGAACCGCTTTTTTCATTGAATATTGCACGCATGATGTCTTCACAGTCGGGTACATCCGATTTTTTCAAGCGCGCCTTCAGGCGCGACAATACTATATTGATATGACTGTTTAAAACTTGTATTTGAGCAATACAAGACTTTCATCCTCCACATTGTTTATCCAATCACTCGAATAACATCCCATCAGTAATGCCGGATTATCTTTTATGAACTCTTTTTCAACTATCGAATAAGCATATTCCTCGTCGATATATCCAATGATTGGTATTTTATATTCTCCTTTCTCATATAACTTCACGGAAATCATATCACCCGTCGCTCGATCAATCCTGACAATGGAAAAGTCTCTCATTGTTTTACCATCTTTCAATAATACTAAAATTATTGCAGAGTTCGGTAGAACCCTCAATGGCATTATCTTATTGCTATTGATATAGTATTTTGATCTGGCTGCGTGATCATCATATTTCTCGAATTCTTCTTTTGTAATGCCATTATTACCCAACTCAATAGAAAATAACTTATTAAGAGAACTAAAATTTTCCGGAATATCATAAACACATTTAGTAATAGCAGGAGGACAAAACAATAAATTATAATCCGAGGTCCTGAAAAAACTATTGTTTTGCATACTAATATCTGCAACAATATCTTTTTTATAGTCCAACTCTCGTATAAACTCTCTTCTTTCCGAATCGTATAGTAAAATCCTAAATGGATTCTTACTGGCACTTGTTGGCAATAATAAATGTTTATTCTCTGCAATATCAAATATTTGGCCAAACATTAAGCCACCATTCCCAATCTTGGTAGGAATAGATGAACTTTTCACCATATTGAACTCAAAATCGTATGATAAAAATGCATTTGGCGTTATAATCTCTATCAGGTTGTTATACGGATTCCATGTATAACCCATCATAATAGAATACTCTCCGGGACCTCCTCCGATTTTATCTTCCGAACACGATAGATAGTGTCCGTCATCCTTAAAAATATGAATTATTTTATGCTTTCCATTCACGATAACATATCCTGGTATAACCAAGAAATTTTCAACCGTACCGGGATATGTATCACCTTCAAACAACAGGGGGACCGCCTCCACTCCCTTAAATAATGAATCTACATCTCTCGAATATGCCTCATTTAACGCATATACAGGAATATCAACATTTATTTTTTTATCGCTGCACGATATTAAAAATAACAAATGAATAAGTATTAGACAATATCGGTATTTAGCCATAATGCATAAAAGAGGGTCATAATATATTTTCATAATCTATGGTTTTGTTTTTTATCTGATGTAATATTACAAACTTCCGGTAAAAGATATAGCATGTTATCGAGTATCTAAACCATGCACAAAATCTAATTTTCTATCAGCATCCCGGAATGGTCTATCAATCCGAGGCAGAACAGCCCTTTTCATTGAATATGACACGCATGATGTCCTCACAGTCGGGTGCATCCGATTTTTTCAAGCGCGCCTTCAGACGCGACAATACATTATAGTAATTGGCAACCTGCATATCCAAGAAAAGAGCCACCGCCCTCGCTTTAAAACCGGCCATAAAGTATGCTACAACTACAACATATTGATACGTCACACCGGGCAACGCTTTCTGAAGACGCGAAAGCACATTGCCATGGTTGCGGTTGACCACTCTGATGAGTTCATCGGTAAAATGCTTACTCCTTATTTTTTTAATCTCATTTTCAAAATAGTTCATAACCCTTTTCGACGCCTTACCGTCAGAAAGGAATTCTTCGCAGAGATTGTAGAGGATGTCGAAGTGCGCCTTAAACAATCTGTCGATTTCCTGTTTTAGCCCGGAAATACATTCGAGCTCGTTCTTTGCCTCGCTGCATTCTTTTTTCAGGGATTCCCTTTCGGCAACCGTGGCATCATACAATTCCTGTTTCTCCTCCGAAACACATTCGAGTTCGTTCTTTATCTCGTCGCGTTCTTTCTTCAGGAATTCCCTTTCAGCGACGGTGGCATCATACAGTTCTGTCATCGTCTGCATGGCATCCTCCGCTTTTCTTATGCGTCGCCGACCCCGCAACCAGAAGAAGAGGCCGACAAGAAGCAATATCGCCGCAGCCAAGACCACCCATATCAAAGTATTCACAAGGGAGGAAATACGCTCCGAGTTTTTTACATGAATTGCATCATTATAGGCGCGCTCCACAGCTGAAAGGTTTCCGCCCATGGATTTCAACTCAATTGAATCGCTAATGGAATAAGCAATACGCAGTTCTCGCAGCGCACCCCTCAGGTCGCCCGCAGTCTCCAGACATTCCGACATCACCGTATGATATAACGGGGAGGAGGAGACACGCCCCGGCAACTTCTCGGCCTCGGCAAGGTAACGGCGCGCACTGTCAGGCTTCCCCGCCATCAGGAAAGTCACCCACCCGCGAGGGATTGATGACGCGCCAGACGTCGTCGCCCGCCAACTGCCGCGCCTTCCGGAATTCATCCAAGGCCTCGTTAAGCTTTCCTTCATTGGTAAGGCACAACATTCTGTTGTTGCAGATATAGACATAGAAGATATCTTTTTCGGAGGTGACCACATTTTCGAGCGAGTCAAGAATCCTATGCGTCATAGCTGTCTCTCCCAAGGCAGTATGGGCCGTTGCCAAACTAATGGAGGTATATCTCGCGAAATTATCTTTCCCCGCCTTGCTGTAGGAGTTGACGGCGGAATCAAGCAACGGAATGGATTCCTTTGTGTTCAGCGACCGATAATAGATTTCAGCCATAAGGTCGAATGCCTTCCCTTTTGCGAAATGGTCATCACGGCTACGGGCAATGCGCAGGGCTTCCAACGATTCATTGACGGCAGACGGGAAATCATTGGCGTTGAACAATATTACACCCTTGTAGAAATGCGACCACATCTCTTCCTCCTCCATCCCACACCTACGGAAGAGTGAAACGGCCTCCGAAATAAGGGAGTCGTCGGTTTCCTTGATGCGGCACTTGTCTTTCGCCCTCTCGGTAGAGAGCGTGAGGCGTGCCCTTACTTTGTCGGAAACAGGCGACAGGGTGTCGAGGCCCGACAGTATCCGCAACGCCGCTTCCGGCACAGAGTCCATGATGGAGTCGGCACGTGCAATCGATGCCACGGCAATCCGGTCGTTGCCGGAATTTCCACCGCAGGCGCACAGCGCGCCTGCCAACGATAGGAACAAAACAATCTTTAAAAAGATAGGATTCATAAGATTATTTTTCATTCGGATTGAAAAGTTACCAATTTTTCGAGTATTTGACGGGCTTCGCCGCGCATTTCCTCTTCGGCGGGCGAAGGCACCTTGGCCCGCGTGCCGGAAAGATAGCGCGCCTCCCTTACCATCCCTGCGGAATCGCCCGCTTCTTCATAAAGTTTCATCAAAAGATAATGGGGATAGAGCAATGCCGGCTGGCGGCGGGAGGAGCGGCGAAAACATTTTTCGGCTTCCGCATATTCACCCATGGCCTGCCGGTTCTTGCCGATAATGTTGAGAACCATGGCATCGGAACTTACTTCCGCCGCCTTTTCAAGGATACGGACAGACTCTTCATATTCCCCTGTCTTATGGAGCGAATGGCCGTATTCGAAGAGGAAGGCGGCATCGTGGTTCAGACGGTCGTAGAAAGGGGCGTAACCTTCGGCCGCCGCACGATATGCACGGCTGTGATACAGCCGGCGCACGCCCGCCCCCCATTCTTCCCTTGCCGCCTCGCGCTCATAGCGGGTGACAGCCACGGCAACGCATAGGATGCATCCCCCCGCAGTCAGCAGACAATTCAGTAACCACCATGCGGAAAAACGCCGGCATGGCACGCTCCAAAAACAGCAAAGCGCCACGGCGCATATACAAACCAAAAACAACGTGAACTGCAACGGATAGGAAGCGAAGGCGACCGTCATAAACGCCAAAAGAGACCCGGCAAATCCGTATGCCCGGCCCTTTACACCGCGATACACACCCATGCAAAGCACCAGTATGAACGCCACAAAAGCCGGCACTCCGTATGCCACGCCGATTTGCAGGTATTCGTTGAAAAGATATTCCGGAGCTCCCGCCACCGCAATCTCGCCGCTGTCGGAATGCAAGCTGAAGTAAGCTTCCTGCGCTTCGCCATACGTCCCCGCGACATTGTCCCACCCCACGCCTGCAAGGGGAACCCCGGCCATCGCCTTCGCACCGATTTTCCACATCAGCACCCTCCCCTGCGCCGACTGCGCCTTTAAGCCGACAAGTGCGTATGCCGCAAAAGCCGCCGTTATCGCAACGACGGCGATGCACAGATAAGTTTTGACGCGGTGACGCCTGTGGTAATCCCACAGACGCCGCCACGCCGTTGTAAGCCAGTGTCGGTTGAGTAGTAATATCGTAAACGAGCAGCCGAGTGCGGCTGCCAACCATCCCGTGCGGCTCATGGATGCGGCAAGCGGCGCCACCGCAAGCATGACGTATGCCATCCCCGCCCATCTCTTCCATGCCGTCTTTCCCAGATAGAACGCCACCGCCAACGGAAGCAGCATGGCAAGGAAACAGCCGTAGGGGCCCGGATTGTAGAAAGAGCCGGTGAGGGGGAACAACGCATGGCGCGAAGGGAGAAAGCCGCACAACTGCAAAAGCCCCCACACCGCCTCCGCCATGCCCGCGCACAATAACAGAACAGCAACACCGGTCCTGCAAACCACCCCTTTCATAACCATCGCATCCCTTTTTCAGATTTATAGATGAAGGGACACACTCCGACGATAAACTTCTCCGGGAGGAGACCCCAGTAGCGGGAATCCTGGGAGTCGATGGTGTGGTCGCCGGCGGCGAAGCAATAGTCTTCCTTGAAAGTGTATCGGAAGAGACGTTTGCCGCCAATCCATGCGCTCTTGTCGCGCCATTCTATTTTGGAGCCGGTTTCCCATTCGATATATTTCCTGTAGAGGAGGTAATTCCTGCGGTCGATTTCCACCGCCATCCCCTCCTTGGGTATCACGAGCGGCCCCATCTCAAGGATGGTCCATTGTATCAGCGAGTCGCGGGGCGCCACAGTGGTCCAGCGCGGAGGTTTCACCGAATCGGGAGTGTTGCGGATGATGTCGGTGACTATGCGCACCATCGATTCCTGTTCGTGTTTGTTGCCGAAAACGCGGTCGTCGCCCCTCACCCTGTAGAAGCCTCCGCGGATTTCAAGAGTGTCGCCGGCCACCGCCACCGCCCGTTTGCAATAATAGAGACGCATATTCATGGCTATGCTGTCCCATTTTTCAATGAAAGGGGCGTTGAACACTATCACGTCGCCACGCTCAAGCCTGCCATAGCCCGGGAGACGCCTCACGTTAAAAGGCTTCCCCTCGGCGGCGGCATAGAAATCGAACACCCTTCCCCCGAGTTTCCATTTGTTGATATAACCCTTGTCGCCCGGCAAAATGGTGGGCGTCATCGAACCGGTGGGGGTGCGGAAAACGTCATACGTCGTGAACACCAGAAACCAACGCAACAAGTAGAGGGCGGCGGCCACGACAATAAGCCAGAACACCACGTCAGTCGCTTTTCCAAGCATTCTCCGCCACTTATTCCTGTCGATATTTTTTACGAGATTCATCATTGTGCAGCAAAAATAATCATCTTATTTTTTCCACCACGGTGAAAATCGGTCATTTTATATCCACAAATCATTCACGTCACAAATCCGCACACTTCCGCACTCCGAATCGATGCCTCTGAAAAAAAGGGATTTTTCTATCGCATTTCTACAATTTTCTATCAAACAATTTATAAGCCATTGATTCTCAGTATAGCATTTTTATAAATTTCTATCACGTTTCTACATTCATCTTTCCTCGCCACTCCAGAGACATACATTTGCGGACACCATTTTCACGGAGCTTTCACACAAATTTTCATAAATCATTGATAATCAACCCACGTGTATAATCACAAACTTTTCAAGTTTTCTAAATATTTCTGTAAAAAAACACCATATTTCTACACACCCCCACTTATAAGCCTATAAATCAGCATACTCACACAACAGGTTTTCTGCAAATTTCTACAAAGGGCCTGTAAAAATACCGCAATCAAACAGAAAGAGTTTTCCATCTAAAGAGAGCCCCCCAACCACCTACAAACTGAATTCAAGACCGGCAATAAACTCCCTCCCGCATAGGGAGAAGTCGTAGATGAATCTGTCAACACCGCTGAACACGGTATATGAATAACTTCTTGAGTCGAGGATGTTGCGCACATTGAAAGATAAACGGAATTTACCCGCCTTATACACTACACCCGTATCAAAAAGCGACATGGTCTTAAAACGATCGTCACTGATTTCTCGTCTCATCACATCCAATCCCCCTTTTATCTCCACAGCATCTACCGGAAAGAATGAAACAGTAGCATTATGACTTTGCGTGGAAAAAGACTGCCGTCTGCCAAGATAGCGGGAATAATTACAGGCAAATGACCCGGAATAAGACATCGAAAACCAACCGAGCGGATTTCCGGACAATGACGGCGACAAACTAACTCCCTGTCCGTAATAAGTGACCGGCATCCCATTCTGCTCAATTACATTACGGCTCCAGCTATAGGAGCAACGCAATCCAATCTTCGACTTCAACGCCCCTATGTTTTTCGACACCCCTATGCCGCCGCTCACTCTTTCAGAAAGATTAGGCATATAGAAGTCTGTCACCGCAATCAGGTCGGAACTTACAGTTCGACTTGTTATCCTGTCGCCACGCACCGCGGAATACCTTATGTCGGCGTTCGAATACCACATACTCACCGGCAAATTCAGATTATAGTGAAATGCCGCCTCGAAAACCTTGTTTTTCGAAAGTATTCCCGAACGATAGTTCATTGAAAGATAGTCTGTCATCACCGGGGCTGTCATAAGGTCCAGTATATCCCCTATCTTACTTGAATAAGATGCAGTGAGCCGAAACGTTGAAGTGCCCGTCACCTTGTAATTGGCATAAAACGACGGACTCATACTGAAATGGAATCCTGTCTGACTATACGGCACACTCCCCTTATTGCACCAATCTATGTAATCCAAACCCACAGGACATGAAACCCTCACGACAAAACGACCATATCCCGAATCGAATTCATATCCGGGAGACAATGATATCCGAAAATCCGACCCGTCGATCCTGTTGACCGCCTCAAGTCTTTTATCCATGCCGTCAAAAGTCAGTCCCGTGCGTATCCTGTTGTCGGCATATCTTACATTTAATGGGAAAGAGATGCGCGAGCCTCCGGTCTCCAGAACCCCGGAAAAAGACTCCGACACAAGGAAACTATAACTCCTTCCACTTTGGCATAACCCAAAGAGACCGCTTTCAGACGTAACCGTCCCCTTGGGTGAAGACTGATACTCAAGCACCGATGTGAAATCCCATCGCATCCTGCCACGTCTCCATTTCAGGTAGAAGACATCGCTGAAATCAAAAACAATCATCTCTTGGTTCTGACTTATGGAAGAACCGGAAGAGACTACCGGCATAGTACGGTCGGTAAACGATGCAGCACCCGTAAGCTCATTGAAAACATATAGATTATCGCTATTGTTTCTATATTCAACGGAAAACAACGGCGTATGACGCCAACTCTCAGGAGCCGACAACTGTCTGATTTCCACGCCATCCTCTCCATCGAAATAGATTCTTGCGTCGGAATAATCATACTCAGTCTTCAAGAAGGAATAACCCACACCGGCACGCACATTCTCGTCTTCGCTGAGTTTTTTCATGGAATTGACATTTACAGATGCATCCCATGGTTTTATCCAGCGGTTTCTTTCAAGCGGAGGAGAGGACACAGACAGATTTCCGAGCACCTCCGAAGCAAGATTCCTTAGTCGCTCACCTCCCGATCCATAAAAGCGCATATTCTCCCTGCCTGAAAACTCCGATATATCGCTCCCTTTCAATGTCAGCATCGACTGCAAGTCATCGCGAAACATCATGCCGGCACCCGACGCCTCCACCGGAATGCGGTTGCCATATCCCCCTTTCAGTCCGTATCTGCCTACGGGACGGAACATAGCCTTCGGTTTCAAACGCACGTTCAAAGCCACATTGTCGTTGAAAACACCGCGGTCTATCTTCACATCCTGATGATTGTTGAGAACCTCCACCGCGTTGACGTATGACGCCGGGATATTGGTGGTGGCAAGATCATATTTCCCGCCAAGAAGGTCCATCCCCTCGATATAGAAATTTGAAATCTTTTTGCCGTTATAGCTTATCTCCCCCGACTTCGCCACCTCCACACCCGGAAGTTTCTTCAAGGCATCCTTAAGCGACACGTCGCCTTTCCCCATGAACGCCGACAACAGAAAAGACACCGTGTCGCCCTTTATCCTTACCTCAGGAGCCTTTACGGTCACCTCCCTGAGAGTTGACGCACTCCGCGATAAAACCATGTCAAGACTTTGCGACCTATTTTCCACACTCACATTTTCCGTCTCATATCCGAACTTACTGAATCGAAAAGATATCACGGAATCCTCTTCCGCCACAGCCACGGAATAACCACCCTTGCCGTCAGTCATCACAAACGGGCCTTTGCCGTTATCAGCAACCACACGCACCATAACCGATGACAAAGGTTTCCCCTCGCCGTTTCTAACTACTCCGGAAACAACCACATCCTTGGCAGACAAGACAAACGCCGACGGCAATAGAGCCAGAATAACAGTCACAAAACGTCTTATCATGATTATTATTTTACTGAGACACCATATCCGCTCACCTTCACCGGAACATTACCGGATTCTTTTCCCGAAGCCGGTTCTTTTCCCATACGAATATTCTTCAATTCCTCTTCCGAATACTCCAAGGGTATGCAACCCCTTTTATGCTGGTTGACCTTGACTCCATTCACAAACACATTCTTGTTATGGCTAACCGATATCTCAGAGATGCTTTCCACATTTATGGCTGAGAACGGGTCCTTGTCATACCTGTTCTTACGTTCTACAAACTTGTCACGGCTGATAGAGATGGAATTCGGCACTGGTTTTGTAGAAAATTCCCCGCAAGCCTTACGGAATGACACCGCCTCAAAACAATGGTTGCCTTCCGAATCCACCGCCTTAAGCACGAGTCCGGGAAGTCCTGTCACTTTCCAAGGACCGAACGGCACCGGAATCTCTTCCGAATACCATGCCGTCCAAACCCTTCCGCCATATTGTGCCACCGCCTTATGACATACATATCCGCATACAGTGTCGCTACCTTCTACAGGAGTCCATTCCATCACCGGATTCTTCTCCTCATAGCGGTAATGGTCTGGAGCCATGTCGCAATACACACGGAGCTTACCCTCTGCAAGCGACTGCACAACTGTCTGGTCGAAATAATTCTCTGCCATAATTTCCTTTTTTCTGTACTCGTCAACAACGTCTTCGGATACTCCCTCCACAGCCGAAACCGAATCAAGACGAAATGACGAATAGTCATAAAAACGGGAATCATTCTCTCCGATTCGCAATATGCAGTTATATTTCTCATCAATATCCTTATCTCCCGCCTTTCCTGTCTGGCGATAAAGATAAACACAGTCATACAAAGCCGGAGAATCGGCATACGACACCCCTGCCGCCATAAGCATGGCAGCTGCAAATAATCGTCTCATAAACATTTGTTATTTAAACCATAATTATACCCTTGTCAATGCCGGAATCATTTCCTTTCCACGCCATGGACCAATACTTTTATTTCCGAAGTATTCCCATGCGACGAAACTTTTCCATCTCCGGCATCCGCCTCAACCTTCGCCTTATACTCCTTGTCAGAAAGAAGCTCTATGGCAATCAACCCGTTGGGATATTTAATCGAATCCTTATACACGGAAACACTCTTTATCCTTGAGAGGTCGAGATGACTAAACACTATATCATAATCCATAACCACGCCGTTGATAGTAACTCCGGGCTTGTCGCCCTGAGGAATGGAATTGAGGTCAACCGTCCTCTCCTCATCCTGTTCAACGCTTATGGCATTTACCTTTCCGTTATGATAAAACGGCACATCGACGTCGCCAAACGAACCGATCATGGTAGCCAACGCCGGCGACGACATTACCATCCATCCCGCCATGGCACCCGGCACAATCATCACTGCAGCCATCCGTTTCCAGCCTGCGGGACCTACACAATTCATCATCAGCAGACGATTCTTAAGCCTGCTGTGCCTCAGTCCGCTCCATAAAGAAAACATATCCGTTCCGCCAGCCTTTGAAAGGAGCAGATACTGATACTCTTTCCTGTCGTAGCCCGCCTCCAAGACATCGCCGTCCGCCTGAAATTCATGTACTTCACGGAGTTCACGCGTCATCAGCAACGCAAAAGGGTTCCACCACTGCAATATCCCCACCACCCGGGCAAGGAGAAGATCAAGGAAATGCCTGTGACGTATATGGCTATTTTCATGGGCAAGCGCCATTGCGCTTATATCGCCGCATTCCTCTTCCGATACAAATATACGCCCGCAGAAACAGAACGGCGAAGGATGCGATCCATCCACGACAGTCACCATCATGCCGTCAATATCCATGGTTCTACCCTTCCACATATACCTCATCGCATAAAACATGGAACTGACGAAGCTGACAACCGACACCGATATTCCCGCCAGAATAACCACCGACAATATATCGTATGCCATCCCTGCCGACACATGAGACTGCACGACAGTTGCCTCCAACGAAACCGGCTGAACGGCATCGACGTTCCCCTCCCCGTAAAAAACGGGAATGTCATGAAAGGAAACAATCGGCAAAAACAATGAAAGGATATAAATGGCAATCAATGACATCCTCCGCAAAGACACACATTTCAAACGCGACATCGTCAGCATATAGATCGAAAACATCACACAAAGCAATACCGCTCCTTTTATTGTATATGCAATGAAAGCTCCCATATCATTTCCTTTTTTCTATTATGTCGATAAACTCCTTTATGTCGTCGCCGCTAAGGTCTTCTTCCTCTACAAGCGCAGACACCATATTTTTTAAACTATTGTCGAAATAATTCCTTAGCATATCGCGCAATGTGCTTTTGCGATAGCTGTCTTTCTCAAGCAATGCATGATAACGATAAGAGCCTCCGACTTTTTCATGTCCCACATATCCTTTACCCTCAAGAACCCTCACGACCGTGGAAACGGTATTGACATGAGGTTTCGGTTCCGGCAGGAACTCAAGTATTTCCTTTACGAAAAGAGGCCCGTTATTCCAGAAAACCCTCATAATCTCCTCTTCCTTGTTCGTCAGTTGCACACGCTTGTCAGACATAATCGTATAGTTTCTAAAGATTGCATAAATGCGGATTGCAGTCTCCGTTTCCGGCGACTGCGCAAAGTTACAACTATTTTTATAGTTGACAAATTATTTCAACTATTTTTTTAGTTGAGTGTGTAAATTTTCAGTTTTCCACCTCTCAATTCAAGACATCCTTTGGATAGTTTCCATCTCCTGACGTCTGACTTGTTCGCCTTCATGGCAGCCACCACCTCGGAGGCGGTAGTAGTGAAGGGGCCTGCAGGTTCTATGAACAGCCTCACAAGCAATTCCGGACAAGGATAAGAGAGCACGGTTTCACGGGAGAGAAGTTTGCCCGGAGAAGGCATGACCTCTCCTATGGAATGGGCAACAATCCTGCTCTCTTCAAGAAGATGGCGCAACGTACGGTCAAGCGAACCGTCCAGCCCCTCCCATCGGGTGCGAAGGAGAGGAAGCACCTCGTTGCGGATAAAATTGCGTCTGTAGTCGGAAGAAAGGTTGGTAGAGTCGGTGATATAATGCAAACCCTTCCTTTCTATATATTCCAATATTTCCTTACGGTGTGTCGCAAGAAGCGGACGCCATATTTCGCCTGTGTCGGGCAGCATCCCTTTCAACCCCATTGTGCCTGACCCGCGCAACAGATTCAGGAAAAGGGTCTCGATGTTGTCATCGGCGTTGTGGCCGGTGGCGATGCGGTCAGCCCCGACGGCCGATTTCAAATCGCGGAACCATTCATACCTCAGTTCGCGGCACGCCATTTCAACCGATACCCCTTTATGGCAGTCCATATACCCCTTCACATCGAAATCCTTGACATGCAACTTCACCCCGAGCTCCCTGCACAAATTTTCGACCACACGCTGGTCACGCCGGCTTTCCTCGCCGCGCAGATGAAAATTGCAATGGGCAGCCACAACTTCGAGTCCTTGGCAAGACATAAGAGCCGACAGGAGCGCGACACTGTCGGCCCCTCCGCTCACAGTAGCCACCACGCGGGAAAAACCCAAATCCCGAAAAGATTGCCATACCCTTTTTTCCAACCGTAGCTGCCTATGCCTCATTTTCTTTTACGCTTTATTTATAAAATTTAATTCTTTTCAACGTCGCGAAATTAAAAAAAAATATTAACTTTGCAGTAAAGATATTTGAAATACTTATTCATTTTAATCTCCATTTCAATATCAAGCCTGAAATGAAAGACAATTATTCTAAATAACTAAAATAACTTATTATTATGGCAAAAGAATGGATCTGCACCGTGTGCGGATATGTAGCTGAAGGAGAAGAAGCTCCTGCAAAATGCCCCCAGTGTGGCGCTCCCGCCTCCAAATTCAAAGAGCTTGACCAGAAAGCCCTTCTCCAGTTTGTAACAGAGCATGAGATCGGCGTTGCAAAAGACGTTGACGAGGAGATGAAGAAAGACCTCAACAACCACTTCATGGGCGAATGCACCGAAGTAGGCATGTATCTTGCAATGTCTCGCCAGGCAGACCGCGAGGGATATCCCGAAATCGCCGAAGCCTTCAAGCGTTACGCTTGGGAAGAGGCTGAGCACGCTGCAAAATTCGCCGAACTCCTCGGCGAGATGGTTTGGGACACCAAGACCAACCTTGAGAAGCGCATGCATGCCGAAGCCGGCGCCAACGCCGACAAGATGCGCATCGCAAAGAATGCGAAGGCACAGAACCTCGACGCCATCCACGACACAGTTCACGAAATGGCTAAAGACGAGGCTCGCCACGGACAAGGATTCGCCGGACTTTACAACCGTTTCTTCGGCAAATAATCTCCGACAACACAACATTTAAAACGGAGGCAAGGGTATTCCCTTGTCTCCGTTTCTTATTTTAAGGAACGCGCTCTTATATATTCCCATCCCATTTACAACATTTTACACATTTTACGCGTTTAAGAATTGTGCAACTCAGTTTTTTTATTTAACTTTGCATAAAATTTGGCGAATATACTAACACGCCATCCAACCTTATTTTCTCATAATCCCGATTCAGACACTCTCCCGGTTCCGGGCAGGGATAAAATGAGACCTCTCCTCCAATCCGTTCAATTGAATTTCACAATCATCAGCGCATTCTATGTCCCCGATTAGGTTCTTGGCATATAAGGTGCAAATCCAGTAAATATGTTTGCGCGGATAATAATTATAAAACATAATCCAATTTATGTTCCACATTAATGACCTTCACGAAATGGACGACTCCCAAATCAGGGAAACAGCCGATTCCATGGGTATAAAAAAAGCATCTTCTCTTTCACGCGACGAGATTATCGACCAGATTCTCGACATGCAGGCCGAAACTTCGGCCAAAGACTTTGTGTCGAAAGCCGCCGATAAGAAGAAAAACGCAAAAGACAAGGAGCCTCGCGCCAAACGCACAAAGAAAAACAACGATGCTGACCAGCAGGCAAAGGCTCAAAAAAACACCCAGGCGATTTCAGAGGTGACTGAAAGTCCTATTCCCGATAAAAACACAAACGCCACCGCAGAAGAATCCACTCCCAAAAAACGGGGTAGAAAACCGAAAGCCGCCGTGCCAGTGGCAAATACTGACGCAGAGATTCAAGAACCCGAGTCAGAGATTAAGAACCCGGCCCCGAAGAAACGCTCTAAAAAAACGGAAGTCGAGCAGGAAACCGTTGCAGAACCGACGATGCCTGTAGAGAATAACAATGCAACCGCACTCACTGTAGTTGCTGAGCCGGAGGATAATAAAGAGGAATACTCCACGGCTAACGATGTCATGGAAAACCCCTCCAAAGACTCCGAAATGGCCGCAGCGGACAATAAAGACGTTTTACCAGACGATTTTAAACCGGTGATCGAAGAGCCGGAACGCCCGAAATTGAAAATATTCACGCCCAGAAACCAAAAAAGCGACGGTCTTTCACTCACTTCCTTCTTTTCTCCTACAAAGGGAAAGACATTTATGCCCCGTGGCCAGCGTGATAACAACCAAAGGGAAAACACACCCAACCAGCGACATTCAGAAAAAGAAGAACTTGCCGCTCTTCCCACACCGCAGGCAGAACCGATACAGATCCGCGAACCGGGAGCCACCACGCAGCAACCCCTTACAAAACAACAGAAAAACCAGCTGAAAAAGCAGCAGCGCATGATGCGCCAACAGGGTCTGCAGCCCGCCCCTCAGCAGGAATCGACCTACGATCTCAACGGCATACTCGTTTCGTTCGGTGTGCTTGAAATAATGCCTGAAGGATATGGTTTCCTACGTTCGAGCGACTACAATTATCTGAGCAGCCCCGACGATGTGTATGTGTCGCAAAACCAGATAAAGGAATACGGTCTCAAAACCGGCGACGTAGTGGAGGCGTCTATACGCCCTCCCCGCGAAGGCGACAAGTATTACCCTCTCGTGAAGGTGCTCTCCGTCAACGGTCTTTCTCCCGACCTTGTGCGCGACCGTGTGCCTTTCGAGCATCTTGTCCCCCTGTTCCCGGAAGAAAAATTCGACATCACGAAAGGTAAAAACGCCAACATCTCGACCCGCGTGGTAGATATGTTCGCTCCCATCGGAAAAGGACAAAGGGCGCTTATCGTGGCTCCTCCCAAAACGGGTAAGACCATCCTGCTCAAAGACATAGCCAACTCCATCTCCGAGAACCATCCCGACACGTATATCATCATGCTCCTCATCGATGAACGTCCGGAAGAGGTGACAGACATGGCACGCAGCGTAAACGCAGAAGTGATAGCCTCCACATTCGACGAGCCGGCCGACCGCCACGTAAAAATCGCCAACATCGTCTTGGAGAAGGCCAAACGTCTCGTGGAATGCGGCCACGACGTAGTAATCATGCTCGACTCCATCACGCGTCTTGCACGCGCCTTCAACACCGTTTCGCCGGCTTCCGGTAAAATCCTTTCGGGCGGTGTCGATGCCAATGCCCTACAGCGTCCCAAGCGTTTCTTCGGAGCGGCCCGCAACATTGAAAACGGAGGCTCGCTTACCATTATCGCCACAGCCCTCACCGAAACGTCTTCGAAGATGGACGAGGTGATTTTCGAAGAATTCAAAGGCACCGGCAACATGGAGCTGCAACTCGACCGCAAACTATCGAACAAGCGAATATTCCCGGCAGTGGATATCATCGCCTCTTCGACACGCCGCGACGACCTCCTGTTGCCTCAGGAGACCCTCAACAGGATGTGGATTCTCCGCAACTACCTTGCCGACATGAATTCGCTCGAAGCTATGGAGTTTATCAAAAAGCGCATGGAGATGACCCGCAACAACGAAGAACTCCTTGTGACGATGGACCGTTAAGCGGATTAACATTAGCAAGCATTATATTATGGCTGAAAAGACAAATGCCGCAAGAATACTCGACAAGATGAAAATCAGGTATGAACTTGTGGAATATACCGTTGACCCCGACAACCTTGCCGCCGACCATGTGGCGGAAGAACTTGGCGAACCCATCGAACAGGTTTTCAAGACCCTCGTGCTTCGCGGCGACAAGAACGGAGTCTTCGTATGCGTCATTGCCGGCAACCGTGAAGTTGACCTCAAGAAAGCGGCAAAGGTTTCCGGCAACAAGAAAGCCGAGATGATTGCTATGAAGGAGCTGCTTCCGCTCACCGGCTACATCCGGGGCGGCTGCACCTCCATAGGAATGAAAAAACATTACCCCACTTATATCAGTGAAGAAGCCCTTTCCTTCCCGGAAATCTACGTCAGCGCCGGAAAGCGCGGGCTCCAGCTGAAACTGGCTCCCGCCGACCTTATGAGGGCGGCAGACGCAAAAAGCGCCGACATAGCGACAGAATTATGAACACTTTTGGCAAACACCTCACGCTTACCACATTCGGCGAAAGCCACGGCCCGGCAATGGGCGGCGTAATCGACGGATTCCCTTCCGGATTCAAAATCGATTTCGATGCGCTCTATAAGGAAGTGGCGAAGCGTCGTCCGGGTGCATCCCCACTCGTCACCGCACGCAATGAAAAAGATATGCCGGAATTCCTTTCCGGCATATCGCCCGAAGGGGTCACCCTCGGCACCCCCATTGGTTTTATAGTCAGAAACGCCGACCACCATTCTTCAGATTACGACGAGATGGCCCGCGTGTTCCGTCCCAACCACGCCGACTATACCTACATAAAAAAATATGGCATACGCGACCATCGTGGAGGTGGACGCTCCAGCGCACGTGAAACGGTGAACTGGGTCGTGGCAGGAGCTCTTGCCATGCAATGGCTTGAAACCAAAGGAATCAGGATTGAAGCGGTGCTTTCGCAAGTAGGAGCCGTGACGGCCGGAGATATTTTCGACGGGCTTATGACCAATCCGGAAAAACCCTTCTCGCTTGAAGTGAATACCGACTTGCTTCTTGCCATGGAAGAGGAAGTGAAACTGGCGAAAAAATCTGGCGACAGCGTAGGAGGCCGTGTAAGCTGTCTCATTACGGGGATGCCGGCAGGAATCGGGGCTCCGGTGGCCGACAAACTACATGCCGCTCTTGCAGGGGCAATGATGAGCATCAACGCCGCCAAAGGGTTTGAATACGGACTTGGATTCCGCGCCCCGTCGTCAAGAGGGAGCGAAACGGCCGACCGTTTCATGCCTGCATCGGAACCGGGCAAGCCACTTCGCACTGTCACCGATTTCAGCGGCGGGATACAGGGGGGGATTTCCAACGGTATGCCAATATTTTTCTCAGTGGCATTCAAGCCTACCCCTACCCTCATGATGCCGCTTGAAACAGTCAACACTTCAGGCGAGGCCACCGTGCTCCAACCAGCCGGACGCCACGATCCTTGTGTGGCCGTAAGGGCGGTCCCGGTGGTGAAAGCGATGACGGCTCTCGTTATTGCCGATTTTATGGTTTAAAAAAGTAAGCGGCGTTAAAGCCGGCTCTATCAATATCCGTGCTTTGAAAACATATTCAGACTATCTCAACCGTTTTTTCCCCGGCGTAAAAGTGCAGAAAATTTCTGTCAACGCCGGGTTTTCTTGTCCAAACCGCGACGGGACCATAGGCTCGGGTGGATGTTCTTATTGTCGCAACGATTCTTTTTCCCCCTCCTATTGCATGGAAAGGGAATCTGTCAAGGTTCAAATCGAAAAGGGGAAGGAGTTTTTCAAAAGGAAATATCCGGAAATGAAATATCTGGCATACTTCCAGTCATATACCAACACCCATGGAAAAAACATCGATGCCATTCGCGCTCTTTATGAAGAAGCTCTGGATTGCAACGACGTGGTGGGGCTCGTAATCGGCACGCGTCCCGACACACTCCCGGATAACGTTCTCGACATCCTTGAAGAGCTGTCGTCGGCATCGACCGTATTCCTCGAAATCGGGGCGGAAACGGCAAACGACCACACGCTCCGTCTCATCAACCGCCACCACACTTGGCACGACGTGGAAGATGCCGTGCGAAGGGCATCTTCCAGGAATATACATTGCGGACTGCATCTTATAGCGGGGCTTCCGGGAGAAGATGACAACCGGATACTCGGAAATGTGGAAAAAGCGTGTGCATTGCCAATCGATACCCTCAAACTGCATCAACTCCAGATTCTCAAAGACACCCCCCTTTGCCGCCAATGGGAGACGGGAGAAATCGACATAAAACCGTTCGAACTCGACGAATACCTTTCCTTGTGCGCAAAGATTATAGATATTGTCCCTCCTCATATTGTAATCGAACGTTTCCTCTCCCAAAGCCCTCCCGATATGGTAGTGGCTCCCAAATGGGGACTCAAGAATTATCAGTTCATGAACCTTCTCGACCGAATAATATCCGAAGGGAAGCGTTAATATATAATGGAAAACAATTCTCAAAATAACATAATATGAAAAAATTATTACTCGCCGGCGTGTTGACAATGGCCATATCGAGCATTGACGCCTCGGCTACCATCACGGTCAAGCTTCCGGCAAACTCCGGATTAGATTCAATCAGTTATTTTCACGCACCTATCCAAAAACTCGCTACCGCCAAATCACGTGCTGAAAGAGGTATTGTGGAAGGGAAAGTTCCGGTGGTCAACAATGCTGCTACCATCACCCTCAATCCCGCCGACGGCGCATCTCGCGTCGGAATCAATTTTTCCGAAAACGACTATATAAATTTCTATTCCAATCCTGAAGAGGAGATTGTGGCGGAAGTGACTTCCCTATCCCCCTTCGACTATAACCTTTCCGGCTCTCCGTTCATTGACGGGATGAACGAAGTGGAAGCTCTCTCCAAACCTTTGATTGAAAAACAAAAGGCTATGATGGCTGCAGGCGAGCCTAAACAGGAGGATATGATGGCGCTCTACAATGAATTCACTCAGGCTGTAAAGGATTATGTAGAAGAAAACCTCACCTCTCCCAACGCGGTTTATGCCATCATGCAACTCAGAGACGAAGATTTCATTGACAATTTCGAACGTCTTTCCGAAAGGGCTAAGACATCGATTGTATATCCTCTTGCCGAGGCCCAATATAAAGCTATCAAGGAGAGCTTGGAAATAGAGAAAAAACAACAGGAAATGGCAAACGGCACTACGCCGGCACCTGCATTTACGCTCAAAGACCTTGAAGGGAAGGACGTATCACTCTCCGATTTCAAAGGTAAATGGGTGATTCTCGATTTCTGGGGAAGCTGGTGCATCTGGTGTATCAAAGGGTTCCCGGAACTGAAGGAAGCTTACGCCAAATATAAGGATAAACTTGAAGTTATCGGAATCGACTGCAACGAAACGGAAGAAGCATGGAAGGCCGGGGTGGCAAAATATGAGCTTCCGTGGGTCAATGTATATTGTCCGAAAGGCAATCCCCTATTCGAGCAATATGGCATCCAAGGCTTCCCCACAAAAGCCATCATCGATCCCGAAGGCATAATCAAGAACATCACTACCGGGCATGACCCGGAGTTCTTCACAAAACTTGATGAACTTATCGCTAAATAAAGAAATACACCTACCTTATAACAATGAAAAATCCGGCGATTACTTTCGCCGGATTTTTCTGTTGTTATATGGGATGACTTGTCTTTCGACGTGTCTTCCTGCGCAATCTTGAAACAAGGTTGCCTATAAATTTCAATTCCGAATAATGAACCCCGAGGAAGGATTTAGGGTAACTACCACTTTCGAAGGATTCTTGACAGTGAGTTCCGTTTCGACCGGCTCTCCTTTTTTATTGTCGTTTATCATCTTCACTTTTGCCCCTTTTGCAAACATCGGGAGGTCGAGTTCAAGCTTCAACGGTCTTTCAAGATTGCTTACCCCGGCCACATACCATGTGTCGCCATGACGGCGAGCAACCACTGCATACCGGCCCGGACAACCTGCAATGTACTTAGTATCGTCCCACGTCGTTGGCACTTTTTTCATGAAATCGAGCGCTACGACAGGTGCATCGGTGAGATTGTTGGGTGCAAGTGCGAAATTTTGAACCGGATTCTGGAAAAGCACCGCCACTGCAAGCTGGAAGGCATCTGAGGTTCTCCTCACGTTACCGCCGTCGTTCCCTTTGTTCATACGCTTATTGAGGAACGAACCTCCATACTCCATAATCGCGGCTGCATTCCGAATGAAAGGGTGCAATGTGGCATGAAGGGCTTCCTTATCGCAGAATTTCTGTTCGAAAATCATATTCTCCGAAGCAAGCACGGCCTCCGAGCCTACGAAATTGGGATACATCCTCTCCCACCCCCTGGGAAGGGTGCAACCATGGAAAACAACGTCGATGCCATAATCGGCTGCATCGCTAAGGATGTCTTCATATAGGCGGAACGTTTCTTGCTTGTCTCCCCCGAAGAAATCCACCTTGATGGCATCCACGCCGTTGTCGCGCATCCATTTCATCCATTTCTTGCGCTCGATGGGGCGGTCCATCCTGTTGACAGGCCCCTGCTCGATATCGTTCCAGTGGCCTGACGAAGAATACCAGAGTATTGGGTTAACTCCCTTGGAATGGGCATACTTTATAAGATCTTCCATGCGCTTCTCGCCGATGTTTGTGTCCCACCAGTTGTCGATGAGTACATTGTCGTAACCCAGTTCTGCGGCAAAATCGATATATTTCACCTGGTCGTCGTAATTGATGCTGCCATCCTGCCACAAAATCCAGCTCCATGTGCCTTTGGCGGGACGTGCCGGACGTGACGTGGCGTATTTTGGCTCCACAAGGTCCCACGGAAGCGTGGTCTCTACGATGGGCGCAAGGTCTTCACCGATTGCCATAACCCTCCAGGGAGTTCTGCCCGGAAGCGCCACTCCGGGAGAAGAACTGCCGTTGCCGTTGTTTTCTTCCGGCATTGGAAACGCAATAGAATAGCGTCCGTCTTTAAAATCGCTCAGATGTGAACCGCAATAATACCCGTCGGCACCTGTTTCGGTCACAAGTGTCCAAACATTGTCGGGAGTTTTGAAAAGAGCCGGGAAAGTATAGCCATGGCCATACTCCGACTTTTGGTCCATCGGTGCATCGACCACATAATATTCCTCATAACTCGGTTTGGTGCGCTTCCATCCGATCATCGGATCGGACTGTGATGTTAGAAACGTGGTGGTACCGTCGGGGAAAGCAAACGAACTGAGTTCTTCCTTCACCACCATGGAACCCTTGCCGTTCTGACGTGGCACCTGATAACGGAATGCTACGCCGTCGTCTGCCACATGCCACTCAACGTTGAGTTTCTTTCCATTTTCTCCGGAATACTCCACCATTGCGTCCGTGGCATTCACATCGACTTGGCTTTTCTTGATTTTGTCTTGCTTATAGCTCCTTTTGTCTTGCCAAACGGTCAGTTTCCCTTCTTTCATCCCTTTCGAGAGGTCTGCAAAATCGGTTATAATACCCAATGGGGCGTTTTCAACCACCGGTTTGCCGTTGACGGCTACAGAATAAAGAGGGGTGCCATCGGCCCCGGCAGAAGTTGTTACCGAAATTTTACCCGAAGGGCTGTTGATAACGGCCGCACCGCATCCTATTACAGATGCCGATGCCGATAAAAATAAAAGTTTTCGTAGGTTCATGATCTCAAGTAATTCTATTCTACTCGCGAATTTAAATAAAATAAGCTTCCCCCACAAATGAAACTCCAATTTTTAATTACCTCCTCTTTGAAGTCAATTTCTGAGTCGCTGCATTATGAGCGCGTTCCAAAAAAAAATCCGGCTGACTCATTTATCAGCCGGACATCTTTTTACGCTCACCCGAAGTTATACCGCAAATAGGGAAAACAAACGCTTTAACAACAGCGGTCGCGCCCTCTCGGGTTTATAACGGCTATCAGGCGTGGTGAGGTAAGGAACCGATCATTAAAAATAGGAAAAAAGATAGATTTTCTCCTGTTCATATATAAAAGTGCCCAAAATTACACAAACGTTTTCAAAAAAGCAAGCGTTTCAACTTGTTTTTTAACATAAAAATGTAATTTTATTTAAAAGCTCATTTTTCCCCACCACTTATCGTAAGTTCGCGGACAAACGTTCCTTATAGATTTTTCATCGTCTTCGCTCCATTCGAAATCAACATCCCTATCTAATAAATCCGGCATTTCATAATTCTCAACCATATCATAGAAATACCCTTCTTCGCCCTTGCGTTCGCCGAGCACCTCGGCAACGGCATAGCCAAGGTCTTCTTGTTCCGGATAGTCCATATCGTCTGCCTCTGACGGAGCGACGATTACATCACACAATGAATCGGCATCGTTCATAGCCTCACAATATACATTCTTACCTTGTGCTATTAGCCAACACCTGAAATATTCGAATCCGTCATCGCTGCATCCACCCAGCACCACGTATGCCACAGCCCATAAATCCTGTTTATACGATGCAGACATGAATGTTCTCCACCAATATTCAAATCCGAAAAGCTCTTCGTCCGACAAGGCTGTCAGACATTGCTTAAGATTTCTTCCACGGTCAGAATCCGCTATAATTGTCCAGAACGCTTCTTCCGACAAAAACTTGGATGCATCTTTTTTCATGATAGCCGATTCTGCTTTGTCGTCACATCGGGCAACTTCAGACAAATGATTGTCTATTCCTCTTTCCGAAATTTCCGCCTTAACGCTTCCGGAATGCACACATCCAGTAACAGCGCCCATAATAATGGAAACGAAATTTTTAAACAACTTCATATCATTGAAAAATTAAATGATTATTTACGAAGTTCAGAAATCTCATTGTCCGATAGCCCGGTTGCTTCCTTTATCATGCCATCGTCCATACCTATTGAAATCAATTTCATCGCCACGCTCTTCACGCCCTCGGCCATTCCCTCAGCACGTCCCTCAGCACGTCCCTCAGCACGTCCTTGTTCAAGTCCTTGTTCAAGTCCTTGTTCAAGACCTTGTTCAAGACCTATTTTAAGTCCCATTTTACGTCCTTCATCCAATCCTTCCTCCCGGGCTGTGTCAAGCACATCGTTCTGCACCATGATGGTATCCAGGTGCGCATCGTATGCCCGTTTTTCTTTAGGAGACATTGAAAGATACTGTAGTTTCTTCTTCACCTCCTGAAGTCCGGGAGTGCGGGTATCTTCCTTCACCTTTCCGGTCTTTAAATATGTCATCCATTCGTCGAGAGGCGACTCCGGAAGCTTGTCATAGACGTTAACGCGTACCAGATAGTATTCCGGGAACACCTCTTTCGGCAAATGTTGCACGATAACCCCTTCCTCCTTTGTATTCACCAGGAGGTCGTTGCCGGTGTGAATCCCCTTGAAGCGCGTTTCCCCGTGATATACGTAGTCATCGCCCTTACCGAAATCGCAATAGAGGATACTTATGGAATATACCTTCTTGACCTGATCATATTTCTCCCCGATGTTGATATGCTCTGTGATGGCTTTGCAGGTTCCATAGAGGATGCGCTGGAGATAATATAGCTGACGTGTAAGCTGCACCTCCACGATTATAAGATGGCCCTTGCTGTTCTTGGCTTTTATATCGACGCGGTTGAACTTGTCGGTGTCCGAATCCTGGTTGCTCTCGCTTTCGAGTAGTTCGACAATCTTAACTTCTTCGCCCAAAAGCACGGTGATGAGACCTTCAAGTATGCCGAAATTCGCCTTGTCTCGAAGCATGTGTTTTATAGCCCAGTCAAATCTGATATAGGTATTGTCTTGTTCCATAATCCATCTAAATTTATTGTGAAAACAATTTTTCACAAAGATAATTCAAAAATACATCAAAGACAAACAGAACAATGAAGTTTAATCAGATTCTAAACGAATTCTAAATAAAAATCCATTAAAAAGATTGCTATGTGAATTGAAAAAATTACTAATTTTGCGAAGAAGTCGAGAATACTTCTTTTTTCAGAATCATGAGAAACAATTTACAGTCATGAACAACTATGACACCATCGACCATATCGACCATAAAGCGATAGTGGTTTCCGTCAATCCGGAGCGCAATCTCGTCAACGTAAGGATTGACGATTCAGGGGAATGCGGCAGCTGTCCGGCTGCAGCATTATGCGGCGCGAACGGCACTCCCTCCAACACGATTTCAATCTACACGAAAAAAGCTTCCCATTACCGAAAAGACGACATCGTCACCGTGAGAGGCACCGAACAGATGCACCGTAAAGCCATAATGTATGCTACGGTTTTTCCGAGCATAGCCATGATTGCCGTCATGGTGGCCGTATATGTGACAACCCTCAATCAACTCCGTGCCGCCCTTGCCGGAATAGGCACCATGATTATATTTTTCATCCTCCTTTGGAGCGCACGCAACAAAGTGGCCCATGAATTTTCATTTGCCATCGTCGGCTCTCCGGAACGCGCCGGCGACGCTTCCTGATTTTGCTTCCATTTTTTTGAACAACTATATTCTCTATGACTATAACAGTATCCATCATCGTATTGGGCATAATCGGAATCATTGCCGCAGTGCTTCTATTTGCGGCGGCTAAGAAGTTTTATGTCTATGAAGACCCGAGAATTGGTGAAATAGAAGAGCTTTTACCCGGTGCAAATTGCGGGGGATGCGGATTTTCGGGATGCCATGCATTTGCTGTGGAATGTGCCAACGCATCTTCGATGGACGGACTCAACTGCACCGGCGTAAACTCCGAAGGGATGAAGAAAATTGCCGACATCGTAGGCCTGGCCCCCGTGGCATCGCAACGCCACGTCGCTGTTGTGAGATGTTCGGCGTCTTGCGAAAACCGCGACCCGCGCAACCACTACGACGGAGTGCGCTCTTGTGCCATTGAAAACGCTCTTTACCAAGGAGAGTCTGACTGCATTTACGGCTGCCTCGGCTGCGGCGACTGCGTAAAGGCATGTCCGTTCGAAGCCATAACCATTATTCCGGGAGAAGCGTTGCCTAAGGTGGATTTCAACAAATGCACCGGCTGCGGAAAATGTGTGGAGACGTGTCCGCGCCATCTCTGTGAACTTGTTCCTTATAATCCGCCTACCCCTGTGGTCTGGGTGGCTTGTGCCAACCGCGACAGAGGCCCTATAGCCATGAAAGAGTGTGGCGTGGCATGCATTGGATGCACGAAATGCCGGAAAGTATGTCCCAATGAAGCACCCGAAATCACATCTTTCCTCGCCCGTATCGACCAGACGAAATGCACTGCTTGCGGCGATTGCATCGCTGCCTGTCCTCGTCATTCCATAGTGTCGTCTTCTCCAATAAAAACACACCTGCAACAACAATGAGAACTTTCAGAAAAGGGGGGATACATCCGCCCGAAAATAAACTCACGGCAGGCAAACCCATTGTAGGGATTCCCACGCCGCCCGAATTAAGAATTATGCTCTCGCAATGCATCGGGGTGCCTGCGAAACCTGTGGTGAAACCGGGCGACCACGTGCAACGCGGACAATTGATAGCCGAAGCGGGCGGCTTCGTCAGCGCGCCCGTCCATTCCCCCGCCAACGGCACTATAAAAAAGATTGAACCGACGCGCACCCACCAGGGAATCTGGCAAGATTCCATTGTCATCGCCATCGATCCGGAAGAATCCGAATCTTTCGCACCTCAGGCCCGCACTCCTGAAGAAGTGGAAGCACTTTCTCCCGACGAGATAATTGCCATCGTCGGCGATGCAGGAATCGTAGGGCTCGGAGGCGCTGCTTTCCCGACACGAGTGAAACTCAGTGTGCCGAAAGGAAAGAAAGCCACTACTTTAATCATCAACGGCGCGGAGTGTGAACCATGCCTGACATGCGACGATGCCCTCATGCGCGCAGAGGCGGAAAAGATTGTAAAAGGCGCACTCCTGATAATGAAAGCCACCGAAGCCGAAGAAACGGTAATCGGGATAGAGAGCAATAAACCGGAAGCTATAGAAGCCATGACCCAAGCGGCCGCCCCCTACCCTTACCTACGCGTGGAGGTATTAAAAAAGAAGTATCCGCAAGGAGGAGAGAAGCAGTTGATATATGCTGTCACCGGCAAGACCGTACCGGCCGGCGCCCTACCGATCGAAACCGGCTGCATCGTTGACAACGTAGCCACGGCATACGCCATCTATGAGGCTGTCTATAACCGCATCCCACTGATGGAAAGGATTGTAACGGTAACCGGTCCGGAATTGTCGAATCCGGGCAACTTCCTCGTGAAAAACGGGACGCCGCTCTCGGCCATTCTGGATTTTGCCGGAGGATTGCCGGAAGATGCCGGAAAAGTGGTGGCCGGAGGCCCCATGATGGGGAGGGCGGTCTCCGCTCTTGATTCTTCCGCCACGAAAGGACTGTCAGGACTTGTGGTTATTCCTGTGTCGGCATCGAAGCGTATGCAGGAAGGTCCATGCATAAGATGCGGGCGATGCGTTTCTGCCTGTCCGATGGGCCTCGAGCCCTATTTGCTGATGCTTCAGGCGGAACATAAAGTGTGGGACGGTATGTCGGAACACAATGTGATGAACTGCCTCGAATGCGGCTCGTGCAGCTATATATGCCCGGCTTCACGGCCTCTGCTTGATTTCATAAAACTTGGAAAACAGGAATTACGGAAAGCTAAGATATGAACAAACTGACAATATCCCTCTCCCCTCATATCCATTCGGGGGGAAGCATAAGCCGGTGCATGTGGAATGTAGTTATAGCCATGATGCCTGCGCTTGCCGTTGCTATATGGACATTCGGACTCCCGGCGTTGCAGGTCACGCTCATAAGCGTGGCCGCCTGTCTCGCCACAGAATGGGCCGTAACGCGCTACATGTTCCATCGCCCATGTACTCTTGCCAACGGGTCGGCGCTGATTACCGGCATTCTTCTTGCCTTCAACCTACCGAGCATCCTCCCCTGGTGGATGGTTATAATAGGCGCGATCGTGGCGATAGGCATAGGCAAGATGAGTTTCGGTGGCCTTGGATGCAACATATGGAACCCCGCACTCGTGGGGCGTGTTTTCCTTCTCATATCTTTCCCCGCCGCAATGACCACATGGCCTTCGGGAGTGCAGTCGGCGTTCGACGGCGCCACCGGGTCCTCGCAGCAGGCAAACGCCTCTACGGGAGCTACCCTGCTCACGCATCTCAACGGAGGAGACACCTCGATGGCCGACTATAATTTCCTCGACATGGCCATCGGAAACATGAACGGTTCGCTCGGCGAAGTGGGAGGAATTGCCATTTTAATCGGCCTCGCCTATCTCTTGCTCACCCGCACCGTTACGTGGCATATACCGGTGTCGATGCTCGGTTCGGCGGCACTTTTCTCCTGGGCGTTCGGAGGTAACCCGCTCCTCGACCTCTTTGCCGGAGGTCTCCTCCTCGGTGCGGTTTTCATGGCCACGGATTATGTAACATCTCCCATGACCCGCTCCGGCCAACTCCTCTTCGGGTTCATGATTGGTTTCATCACGATAATAATACGCCGTTTCGGAGCATATCCGGAGGGCGTGTCGTTCGCCATCCTTCTTATGAACAGCTTCGTGCCTCTTATCAATAAATATATGCGTCCGTCAGTGTTCGGCGAAAAAGAAAGGAGGTCTTTGTCATGAAGAAATTGGAATCCACATTACCCAACATGATTCTATCGCTTGGAATCATTACCGTAATTGCAGGGGCCCTCCTCGGTTGGATGTATTCAATCACAAAAGAACCCATCGAACAGCAGGCTCAGGCGCAACAACAGGCCGCCATTGCCGAAGTAGCCCCGAAGTTTGACAACGACCCTGAAGCTGAAAAATGGGAAACGGAAATCGGCGGCCTCCCCTTCACGGTTTATCCTGCCAGGGAAAACGGCAAACTCGTGGGTGCGGCGGTCAAAGGGGAGACTATGAACGGCTTCGCCGGTGAAATCGTAGTGATGTGTGGTTTCGAGGCAGACGGCACCGTCAAGGATTATCGTGTGCTCCGGCAAGCGGAAACTCCCGGACTCGGCACTAAAATGGAAATGTGGTTTCGCGACCCCGCGGGAGCTCGGTCCGTGATAGGCAAGAATCCGGATGCCACGTCGTTCTATGTCACTAAAGACGCTGGAGGCGAAATTGACGGCATCACCGCCGCCACCATCTCGTCGAGGGCGTTTCTCGAGACTTTGCGCAATGCCTTCCAGGCTTATAAGGATTTTGAAAAGAATCAAGGAAAATGAAAAATTACTGGAAAACCCTATATAACGGAATTGTGCCGGGCAACCCGGTCTTCGTGCTTCTGTTGGGAATGTGCGCCACCCTCGGCACCACTTCTTCGGCCTACAACGGACTGATGATGGGCGTGGCCACCGCCGCCGTGCTGGTGTGTTCTAATGTGGTGATTTCCCTCATCAAGAACCTCGTGCCCGACAAGGTCAGGATTCCAGCATTCATCGTGGTGATAGCCTCTTTCGTGACGGTGCTCCAACTCGTGGTCAATGCTTGGCTCCCGTCGCTCAACGCTTCTTTAGGCATTTTCATCCCGCTCATCGTCGTGAACTGCATCCTCCTCGGAAGGGCTGAAGCTTTTGCGAGCAAGAACGGCATATTCGATTCATTCCTCGACGGACTCGGAACCGGCCTGGGGTTCACCTTCGCCCTCGTGCTCCTTGGAGGCGTGCGCGAAATCCTCGGCACCGGCATGATTTTCGGTGCCAAGATTTTCCCCGAAGACTACGGCATGCTCCTCTTCGTGCTCGCCCCGGGGGCGTTCATAGCCTTGGGCTATCTCATTGCAATCGTCAATAAAATACGTAAAACCTGCTGACCGCCATGCTGACCTATATATCGATTATCATTACGGCGATATTCATCAACAATATCGTATTTTCCCAATTTCTCGGCATATGCCCCTTCCTCGGGGTTTCGAAAAGAATCAGTTCGGCGCTCGGCATGGGGGCTGCGGTGACTTTCGTAATCACGATAGCCACCACCGTGGCTTGGCTGCTGCAGACCTATGTGCTCAATCCACTCGGACTTCAATTCCTCCAGACCATCGTCTTCATCCTTGTGATTGCATTCCTCGTGCAGCTCCTCGAAATCGTGATGAAGAAGACCGTTCCGTCACTTTATCAGGCTTTGGGGGTGTTCCTTCCGTTGATTACCACCAACTGTGCCGTGCTCGGTGTGGCGATATTGGTAATCCAGAAGAACTACAACCTCATGGAAGCGCTCACCTATGGCATATCCACTTCCATCGGATTCACCCTCGCACTCTGGATTTTCGCGGGCATCCGCGAGCAACTCGAATTGACCTACGTGCCGAAGGCGATGCGCGGCGTGCCGGTTGCCCTCATCTGCGCCGGCATCCTCGCCATGGCATTCATGGGTTTCTCCGGCATCAAATTCTGACCGCCTCTATCATTTTTCAAACATATCTATCCCTTTTAGAATATAGAGGGAAAAACCGACTAATAAGGCGGCACCGGGAGCAATCCCGATGCCGCCTATTAGAATTCAATGCCCTAAAAAATTACATTTACTACTGAATACCGGATAGCGTCATCCTCTCGGACAGATCCATCCTTAATCTAACTTTATATCACATCGGACCGGCTTGTTTCACAACACGCCATTGTCCCGGATTACGTACAACTTTTCGGTGTGTCAATAATTATGTCAACAATTTAATATTTTAATTCCATCATACGCCATCCTCTCTTGGACGGCGACAAACACCAAATGAACTCTTGAAGGTAATTAATAATATATCTCGAATAAAAGCCATCTCTATTTAAAAATCTTCCTCTTCCACATCCTTCCCTTTTGGTAACCGGAAGGGGTTTCACCCCCTTCCGGCCAATGAAATATATGTATGGATTACTTGTTGGATATTCACGGATTACTTGTTAGCATTCCAGAACGCCTCCGCGTCATCCACCGATTCATAAATCACGAAATTGTCTCTTCCCATTGTCTCAACCTCATTAATAATAATATTCCACGTCTTTATATGACTAGTTAATATCAGCAAGCCCAGATCAGCAGTTTCCGAATCACCAAACGCCTTAATATATCTGTCATCGGATAAACCAATTATCACATTGTCTGGAATCTTTGACTTAGAAGCCTCTGTGTTTTCATCAATGTTATCATATGCCGGAGTTGCTACAAACCTCGGAACATCCGGTGCTTCTACATAATATCCAAAAGACACAAACGAGTCCGGGAGTAGCACGTATATGGGACATTGTGGATTGTCTTGGGGATAGGGAACATGTTCCAAATTACTACATTCTCTCAAATCTACAACAACATAGTTTTTGCCTTGAGAAACAGCCCATGACCCTGTGAAGGCATCTTCACCAATATATTGCAAACCCTTCGGGATATTGGTCTGCTTGATATCTAAAAGACCATTCGACAACCATTTTGCATCATTACTGCATGCAAACAAATCAACGGTACATCCGGATTCAACATCTAGCCAACCTTTTTCTCCAGTACCGACACAACTAACTCTTTTAAAAGGGGTGTCAGTGCCTACCGGGATAAATGAAAAATTGTCACCAAGATTTCCATTCAGAACATATTCTTCCGTATTTGCCAAAATACTCTTCAACCTTGCCTCAATTTCATTATTTGCCGATTCATGGTTTGTAAAATAAGATTCACACTCATCCTCCGACGCACCGCTCAAGCTTTCCAGGTCATCAACACCACTTATTCCATAGTAATCCCTTAGAGCAATATATAAGCCGATATAATTAGAGACGGAGTTCAAATCCATATCATTCTGTGTAAATGAATACTTATAATCGGGAGCAGTTCCGTCTATCACACTAATTGTAAAGTATTGGTCGGAATACTCGAAAGGCCCCTTGACAGGTTTCTCCACCACTACGGGGAGGTCAACCACGTTCCAGGGGGTGTCGATGATTTTCACTTCCACCTCCGAGCCGGGGGTGATGTCCTCTCCGTTGCCGAGCACCACCTTATAGAGGTGGTTACGCTCGATATTGACGTAACTTACAGCACCGGTCGTTTCGTCGGTCTTAGTGAAGGGAACAACCGCCTCGCCCGTGGTGCCGTCGGCGAGTGCGTAGCTCACTACTATCTGCGTGCAGTCCCCTTCCGAGTTGTCGCGCTCGTACATGTAGAACGCCTTGCGCACGCCGGTGCCGTTGCCGTCGTTATACTGCTGGATAGCGCTTATCTCCTCACTGTAGCCCGAATTGGCCACAGGAAGGCACGCCTCGCCGCTCGCCGCTACCCCGGCATTCGCATTGATCTCAAGCATCTCGATTTCACCCGGCATGTCGGTGGAGGTCAGCGAATGGTCGGCCATCAGGTAACCCTTCTCCGCAGCCTTCTCCATACGCGCACCCGTTATCACAAGGTTATCGGCATTCGAATAGAGGTCAACGCGACCCACGATGCGGGTGAGGTCAACATGAACGTTGTTCATCGCGCCGCTCTTGATGGTGATGTCGCTGCCGTTCGTCTCGGTGTTGACGGCCAGGCCGCTCATGGCTATGCCTCCCTCGGGACACAGCACCGACGAACCCGTACCCGACGCCAACGCGATGTCGGCGGCTTCGTCACGAAGGCCCGTCTCATAGTCGGTGCCTTTGGCCGGAGTCACACCGTTGGCGTTGTTGGCAACGAAATAGAACCGGCGCAGCGAACCTACCTCCGCGAGGTCTTCCGTGATGGTCACGGTATATTCTCCGGTGATGTTGCCCTCGCCCGCCGGACGAATGCTGCCGTCGGCTGCCGAGAACGTGTGCTTCGCCACGAACCCCGTGTTGACGTCATATTCATACACATCGAGCGTCGTCACGTTGTATTCCGCCTCGTCGTGTAAGGCGCGCGTGCCGCCACCATATATCACCTTCTCCGTCGATGGAAGAGAAATATTGAATGTAACTTTGCCCTCTGCGGAACCATCCGCTCCGCCCGACGGCATCTGCATGTCGTTCGAACATGACACGAGCATCGCCCCGGCCATCAGTGCCGTGAGCCAAGGTGCACGCATCTTAATTGTCTCTTGTTTCATTTGTTTTGTTTAGTTTTTGTATTTCTGTCTGTCGTTACATACCCGGTCCGAAAGGACTTCTGCGCTATTCTAACCTAAAAAATCTGTCCTCTCTCGCCGAATCTGCTCCGACATCGCCGGTTGTCCGGCCTTTGGTAACCGGAAGGGGTTTCGCCCCCTTCCGGCCGATTCAATCTATGTGATGGAAAACTTGAATTAATTTCTATTCAAAGAATCAAAGACCTGCATAAACTTTCCATTCATCCGGCAGATCGGAATACTTCTTAAACATAACTTTCCTTGCATATTCAACAAGTCCATTCCTGTCTCCTTGACTACTCATTAAATCTTCATATAAGCTATCAGACATATAAAAATTCAATACATAAGGATTATCATTACTGTAAAGGCTATTATCGAAGTTATCAGAAACTTTCATATCAATATTATTGAAAGAAGCCATGTCTGTCACATTTTTAGGCAAAATAATATGTGATTCATTAATAAGATGACTTTCCTGCACAAAGAAATCAAAATCAAACGATTCAAGATTTACACACTCATATAAATCTATAAGTTCCAACTTAGACCATCCGGTAATCATGTTGCTGTTAACTATATTCCAAGTTGCAGGAAGATGCACCTCTCTCAACTTCTGATCCCTCTTGATAGCGTTTGCTATATCTTCTGAAGAAGTCTCACTTGTAAAACCGTTTTTCACACCATACCAATACATCATGTTATCAAATGCTGTAAAATCAAGCAATACCGAATCTAAAGCACGCAAATTTACGGAAGTATATCTTAGGTCTAAAACTTCCAACGAAAAAAGGGACGCAAAATAGACTTGCCCTTCTCCTACCAGACTTAAACCTTCACATCTATCTTTCGTTAAACCTAAATCTTTAAGGCTTGTGCATCCAAAAAAAACATAGTCTCCAATTTCAGTTATTGAATTAGGGAGTTTTAGTGTTTCAAGTTGCTGTAGGAATTCCAAACTTTCAGATTCTATTTTCGTAATATTGTCCGGGAGAATTATCTCCTTTATCGGAGAATAAAACCAATCTTCACCTCCAACAAGATCCATTGGTAAAAATTGAAATGCCGTAACAGTATTGTCCAAAAAAGATATTTCACTCAGGTCAAGCTTAGTGAGTTTTCCCTTTGTATTATAGACAAGAGTAGTCTCATATTCTTTATCTACAGAATATAATGGTTCTCCACTCACAATATAACCCTGGATATTATTGCGAAGGAATGTCCAATCATCATCCGACATCGGAGCCTTATTTTCTGTCACGATTTTAAGTTCGGTAAGTTCATAGAGCCAGTCCTGTGACTCCGCAGTCAATGTTTCCCCATCGGATTCAAAATTCACTTTGCCTGGAAATGCACGATGCAACGCCTTTTTAAGGGTATTATACGGGGCGTCAGCATCAATTGTGACAACGTTCTCCATCTCCGGTTTCTCCACCACTACGGGGAGGTCAACCACATTCCAAGGCTCGTCGATAATCTTCACCTCTACCTGTGAGCCGGGGGTGATGTCTTCGCCGTTGCCGAGCACCACCTTGTAGAGGTGGTTGCGCTCGATATTCACGTAGCTTACCTCTCCGGTCGTCTCGTCGGTCTTAGTAAACGGTACGACGGCTTCGCCCGTGGTGCCGTCGGCGAGAGCGTAGCTCACTACAATCTGCGTGCAGTCACCTTCCGAGTTGTCGCGCTCATACATGTAGAAGGCCTTGCGCACGCCTGTGCCGTTGCCGTCGTTATACTGCTGGATGGTGCTTATCTCCGCGCTGTAGCCAGCATTGGCTGCCGGAAGGCACGCCTCGCCGCTCGCCGCTACGCCGGCGTTAGCGTTGATGTCAAGCATCTCGATTTCACCCGGCATGTCGGTGGAGGTCAGCGAATGGTCGGCCATCAGGTAACCCTTCTCCGCAGCCTTCTCCATACGCGCACCCGTTATCACAAGGTTATCGGCATTCGAATAGAGGTCAACGCGCCCTACGATACGCGTGAGGTCAACATGCACGTTGTTCATCGCGCCGCTCTTGATGGTGATGTCGTTGCCGTTGGTCTCGGTGTTGACGGCCACGCCGCTCATGGCTATGCCACCCTCGGGACACAGCACTGACGAACCGGAACCAGACGACAACGCGATGTCGGCGGCTTCGTCGCGAAGACCTG
>CAJUCW010000020.1 GCA_910585275.1 uncultured Muribaculaceae bacterium | reverse complement strand
AAAATATCTACGACATTAGCAAGCAATCAATTAGCCATTAACTGAATATCCCTAAGTAGCCTGTTTATCCTTAGTTTTGTCGATGGCTTGTTCAGAAAATTGTTTATCGTCGTCTCGCTCGGGACCCACAGGTCGCCGTCCTTCTCTCTCGCATAGTCCTCCGGATCCATAAGTTCTCCTGTCTCCGGGTCATATATGTCAAGTTCTCCGCAGACGAACATCTCGTACATGTCATGCACATTCTTGTTCCACGGCTTGTTCTCAAGCACCACGATTCCCTCTATGATACGTTCCTCTTTTTTTGTGAATACCCTGGCACATTGGTTGCCGAATTTCCCACTTATAAGAGAAGAATAGCCCCTCGCCTTGTATTGGCTGACTTTCTTGCGGAATCTGAGGGTCGAGGCCGGAAGGGTGTGCCCGAATTTCTTTCGGAGGGTCTCAATGGCGGTCGCCATCATGCCCCAGCTATACTCTCCCCCGAATAATTTCTGCGTGGTTGCTGAACGTTCATACAGCTTTATGCAGGTGTTAATGACCGATGCGTTGACAGTATATTCATTGGCTTTGTCTGGATGAAGGGCAAATCCACATTTTTTGGGATTATGGAAAAAGGCAGCTGCCTCCTCATCCCTTTTATAATTGCTCTTTATCCATGCCTCGACGTGAGCCTGCCTGCTGTCAGGATAGACCTCCTCTACCTTCGCACGATATTTATCCGGAAGACTGTCAAGGGCTATAAGGGCACAGCCTCCTGATCCACCCCCTCGTCGGACAACGTTCACCTTGTCCCTCTTAATCCAATTGTCATAATTGGATTTGGAGACTATCCCGCCGTCTATGAGTTCCGGATACGATATGCAATATGTCCCTCTGCAGTACTCCATTATGTTGTTCTCCTGTGCTGTCTGTTTCGTTTTTATCCCTTCTTCCCGAGGTGCCAGGCTATCGACTGTATGTCGTAAAGCTGTGCTACCGTCACATTGTCAAACCTTGCCGCCTCTTCCCCCCTAAAGATTATTCTCGCGTCTCCCGTCAGTTTGCTGATTTCAAGCCTCGCCCCGTTGGGGAAGGTCTGTATCATCATCCCGTTCGAGTCGTGGATGGTCTCCACTTCCCTCAGCGTCACCATGATCTCTCCCCCGCGCTCAAGGGCAGCTTTCCGAATCCGCCCCCGCTTCCCGACCTCCGGGTTCTCAAGGTTCAGCGCTGTGTACAGCGTCTGGTTCGTGACCCCGAACAGCTTCATCAGAAACGCCCGGTCCTCCTTATCCACAACTATCTCTCTTTTTTTTGCCGTCTCAACCATTTTTATTACTTTTAAAAAAAATTTTTTTATTATGAATAAGATTAAGCAGTCTCGTGAATATGACGCCTCATTTTCAATAGCAGTCTCAGGTGTAAGCCATAAGGCTTGTATTGACACCTACAATCGCTTCAAGTTCCTTGTTAAGGCTATTGATTGGGGTGATATTGTTGTTCACGAGTCAAAGAATGCCAGAAAAGGGCCTGTCCTCAAAAGAAATATCATTATCAGTTTTACGGCTTTTCCCAGTGACATCATTGCATTCCGTGAAATTCTTGATAGAACTATTTTCAGAATCAATAATTTCGGACAGGAGCTCTACTCGGCGGAGCTTTATCATTGTTCGGTGCTCCCTCATGATCTCGTCTCCGATTTTATCGACTAAGGATCCGGTATTTTCCAACGCATGATCACATAATCGCCATTCTTCAAAATCCTCACGAAGGCATTCCTTTTTTCCGAGTTCGGCTTCTTTTATTAATTCACAGAGAAGCTCATATATTTTTTTTCTATCCATAGTCTCACTTATTTAATCTGTTATTTATTTCTTCTATCGCTCCCTTGAGGGCATAGTGCCCGGCAACGAGTGCATCATAGTGCTTCGATTGCTCGCGCTCCCTCTCTTCGTGGGTTGCCTCGAACTCGTCGAGGACTATCCCGGTGTCATACCAGTTCCGGTTCAAGGTCTGCAAAAGCATCTTGACCGCCTCTTCTGTCCTTTTCTCTGAATGCTGTTTCATTTTTTCTGAAATTTGTTCTGAAATTTGGTGGAAGGACCCGGACTCGAACCGGGGACGATACAGCCGGATTGGTTACCGCCGTTTGTTCTGCCAACTGAACTATCCTTCCGAATTCCCCGACGCATTTGGCGACGCCGGGGATCCTGATGTTGTACCTTGCGGCTTTAACCAGCTATCACGCCGGAGGATTGCCCTCTCTTGGGTCTAACCCTAATCTTAAAATTTGCTAATCTCGCCCCTTTTTTGTACCTTTGGGCGCATTTGAATTTTAATTTCGGTGCAAATGTAGTAGATAATTTTCTACTATGCAACTTTTAATGGATAAAATTTTATTATATGTGTAAAATTTTAAACCGAATTAAGGCGATTATTGATAATGAAAACATAACCATTGCCGCTCTTGAACGTACTATCGGTGCCAGTAAAGGGGTAATTTATAAAGCAATTGCAAAAGGAACAGACATCCAATCAAAATGGCTTGAAGCAATAGTGGAAAATTATCCACAATATTCAGCTCAATGGTTATTGACTGGGGTAGGAGATATGATAATTCGGAAAGAGGGAATCTCTTCGGAACTGGTAAAGACGGATCCGACTGCTGGCGTTAACTATATTCCACCGACAGCTCCCGCAATGGATGACACTAATGGCAATTCTGATCAGAATGGTTCTTGTGAGGGTTCAGGTGGATTGCCTCTGATTCCTAATAAAGCTAACAGGGATCCACATAAGCCTTTCGAGCGT
Source organism: uncultured Muribaculaceae bacterium (assembly GCA_910585275.1). GTDB lineage: Bacteria > Bacteroidota > Bacteroidia > Bacteroidales > Muribaculaceae > Lepagella. The sequence continues at coordinate 65,803 of CAJUCW010000020.1, read as the reverse complement.
CTGATTAACCCTCCCTCTGAACCGGAGGGCATACCCCTTGTCTCTGTAAAGGCGGTCGGCGGTTTCGCCGGTAAGGATTTCTCTATACAGGAGCGCGATATTGAGGCGTATTATGTTATCCCTAAGTTCCGTAACCTTGATGTCGATTTCCTGATTGAAGTGGTGGGCGACTCCATGATGCCTCGCATTTTCCCGGGAGACATCATAGCTTGCTCTGTAATTCACAACGCCCGATTCATTCAATGGAACAAAACCTACCTCATCTCTTCTGATGAACAGGGCATGATTGTCAAGCGCCTTAAAAAAAGTAAGGAGAAGGACAGTCTTCTCGCGGTCTCTGATAATGCTGAGTATGATCCTTTCGACATACCCCTTTCCGACATCAAAGGCCTCGCCCGGGTCGTTGGTGTCATCCATGCCGAGTAGCATCGGGGCTGCATATATATCCAGATGTTTCCAAATGATACCCCCAACATACCCCCAAAATCCCATTTTTGCATGGTTACCCCCTGAAAATGGATGTGAAATCCGCTAATTCCCTGATTCTTCCTTTTTTAATAAGGAGTGATTTTGAAAGAGGGTGGTTTTTTCTTCATAGTGAAATGCGAAAATCGGGGGTCTATCTTGAAAAATCGGTATTTTACCCCCTCTCTATCTACCCCCCTGATTACCCCAAACCTGACCGTCCTCTTTTTTATAAATGACCGTCCTCTCTGACCGTCCAAGTGACCGCCCACCCCTAAAATCAACCGTTCGAACACGAAAAAGGGGAGGCCCCTTGGTCTCCCCGGTAAATGGTCATTAGAATGAGGCTCTGTGGCCGTTCTAATGCCGTTCTTAGCCCATTAAATCATCTGCGCTCTCAGAGCCGCTACGTGGGGCTGTGAGCAGCGTAGTTTGCTGAATTATCGCACGTTTAGTGACCACAGTGCCGCCTCCGCTCAACCCGGCACGGCGCAGGTAATCATACCCACAACCCACCTGTTCCGGGGTCAGATGATGGAAAATGGCGGCAATCGAGCCGAAAGCGAGGGTTTTACGCTTGCCTGTCAAGTGAACGATGATGCATTTGGTCTGTCTCATAATCTCGAAATTTTCCGCAAATATACACAAATAACCGCTATTTGCAACCTTTTGAATTAATTAAAATTAAGAACCGACATAAAAAAATCGGCGCGAAGCCGACTCCCAACCACCGTCCGACCGCCGGAACCGATGATGTAAACCACCCCTCGTCGATCATGCGCTCCATGTAGCCCTCGTGTAAACTTGTGGAGCCGAAAATTAAACCGAAATTAAAGCAATGTAAACGCTTCGTTTTTTTTGCTCTTCGACCGCCCAACCTCGTAACCCTCGCAAACTCAAATACTTCCGTTCAAAACCGCCGACCTCAACCTCAAACGCTTCGTTTTGTGCCTCATACCGTTTTTTTGTATCAAATCATACCTTGTAGAATCCAGATGTATTACGTTGCGACTGACATAATTTGAAATCGTGATTGCACAAATTACGATAGAATCCATACAGAAAAGTAGCCATAAGCCGGCAACTTCTCATCGTTTCCCCAAAAAGAAAAAACGGACTTGTTCAGCGATATCCTGATTATTCGGACGATTGCCTATGTGTGTCTTTCTTTTCTGACGGATATGATTCTGTCACGACGGCGAATTTACGAAACGGTTTCGATATATGCAAGTTTTTTGAGTCTCCGGGAGCCAACCTGCGTCGTGAATCCGTTTTTGAGAGCTTCAATGACAGCAATATCCACCAAACTAAATGGCATTTATTCGGTTGCAGACTTGCTGCACATGGTCAAGTCCATAAAGCAAAGAATGGCTGTCGATGCCCATCCACATAAACAGCTTATGAAGATTTTGATAAGCATTGAGGATGTATGCTGTTCCGATTCGGGATTGCCTTTTCGCAAAACAAATAGGCTCATGGTGCGCTATTCTGTTTCGGAGGATATTGATGCCGTCAAGTTCATTAAACATATAGGCATTGTTGTATTGAATCTCTGCCGAAGAACGGGGCTTGTTCGGGAATATTCGGAGAAGAATCTGCCCGGTGGCACGATACTGAGGATTGGCAAACATATATTTCCACACTCCGAACTCCATTTCTGCAAGAAGTTTATGATGGGTGTACTCGCCATTTCTGTTCAGACGGTTGAAAGCCTTGGTGATTATTCGCGCACTATCCCGGCAACTGGCAATATCGAATATGCCTCCCGCCAATACTGAATCACGAAGCCAGTTCTCTCCGAACCGAGCTGTGAGCCCACGGTCAATGGAATTTCTTAACGCTACCTCGAAACAACTCAACAAAGTAAATACTTCCTGTGACAGATGAAGATTCAACCGGTAAAGCGACATGGCTTTTCGGGTGTCATTATCACAGGCAGCAACATATCTGTTGAGTCTTTCCGGGGACAATATATTCTGAAAATCGGCGAATTTCACTTGCTTTACAATCTTTTATGAGTAAAAATTTGTTTTAATCAAAAGAAAGCACTATTTTTGCAGTGTTGATTCCCGGTAGCCCCTGACTCGTCAAGCTATCGGGTTTAGTTTTTTTATACCTGCAAAGATAATCATTTTCATTAGATTGGGCAACAGTGAGAAAAAGGGGGATTAGTTGGACAGACAACTTACATGCGCAAATATCAGTGACAACAAGGCATGCCTGAAAATGATTGCCGATACAAAAAGCAAGTGTCCGTCATTGAAGGAAATCCGCGCCGACAAAGGATACCGTGGGGAGAATGTGGTCAGAACCGTGCGGGCGCAAGGATTGATTATCATCTGTACCAAATCCAACGCCGGAGGTGCCATATTTGTCCCGGCACAGGGACGTTGGATTGTGGAGCGTTCGATTTCATGGCTTGACAACTGCCGACGTCTTGTCCGTAACTATGAGAGAGAATGCTCTACTGCTTCATATATGACAGTTACTGCGGATATATACAGATTGTTACGCTATATTTGACTCTTTCTGACATTCCCTGAAGTGCTGACGCTCTCCTCAGCTCCGGCCTTTTACGCCTATACCGTCTTAAATCCGCAATCGGTAAGCCTGCATGTGTAAAAGTTACCTCTGTCCGACGCTTTTTGGCGTATTTTGCGAGATCTCATCAGTCACGATGCCCGCATCGTTCCTTCTTCGACTCGCAAAATCCACTCAAAAATCGCAGCCCCTACGACCCCGAAATTTTAAGGAACGCTCTTAGTCCTGACAAATTACCCATAGCCACCAGGTCAGCACATACGGTCAACCCATATTTAACAAAACAGTCTCAACACCCCTATAAAATGGTATTATCTGACATGTTTTTTAACGTTTTTATTGGGATGGAGGGCAATAATATGTTTTATAACACGTTTTAAGAACATATACCGACTATTATTTGTTAGTATTTTTGTGGGCTTTTCCAATTCCTTTTCCGTAGGAATAGCGATTCGCCCCTTTTCGTGACAACCTCGGAAAGTATATTTCACTTTCCTTTTCGTGACAACCATCGGAAGGACTTACCCTTCCACTTCGTGACAACCCCGGAGATAGTTTTTCTCCATTCGTGACAACCCGGAAAGTATATTTCACTTTCCATTTCGTGACAACCACAGGGCTTCAGTCCCTATTCGTGACAGCCCAAGGGGTTATTTAAATTGACTTGCAGGCTTGGCAACCTGCCTTACACCCCTTGTTTAGAGTTAATTTTTGTCGTCTCCATGAAAAGCGTCAGCAATGATGCGCAGACGGCTATTGTGTAACTAAAACAAGTAATTGTGAAATCTAAAAATTTAGTTTTTTCGTTTGTTTTTGCCGCATTTCTCACATCCTCAATCCCCTCCGGTAGCCATACCCTTGAAATAGGCTCCGAAGCTCCTTCAATCACCCTCTCCGCCAATGCAGAAAAGCATCTCGATTCTCTCGAAGGGGAAGAGATTCTCGTGAATTTCTGGTCGGCTTCCGACCCTTCTTCGCGCATTGCCAACCGCACTCTCTCCAAACTCGCTGATTCCGGAGAACACAAATCAACCCGATTTGTCAGCGTATGCATAGATTCCGATAAGTCTATTGCAAGCGAGATTGTTAAAATCGACCGAATATCCGATCAGGTCGTCTCCCTTGATAAAGACGACGTTACATCCGATGTGCTTAAGGATTTCCAGACAAAAACAGGATGCCGTTCATTTCTGATTGACCGCTTCGGCAATCTGAAAGCGATTGCAACCTCTCCTGCACAAATCCCTGAAATCCTTTCCTGACATCAATTATTGCGGGTAGTATTGCGGTTCAGCAATACCACCCGCAATATCGTTAAGAAATCAAATATTGACGAGAAAACCGCTCAAGATGCGGTACGCAACAACCCAAGTATCCCCGAAGGCGCAAAGCCTTGACAACAACGGAATCCCTGTGCGAATAATTCGCACAGGGATTTCTCTGTTTATAAACCTTGAAAACCTCTTAGGAATGGAAGATGGGGAAGTCGATAAATATAAATACTGTCGTTTCCCATCAATGAGACATTGTCCACAGATATTTCTCTATATGTAAAATCCGGATAATCAACAATGAGTAATTCGTTCCTGTTTTTCCATACTTTACAATAACTCGGAGATACATCGTATCTAAATGTATCATACCAACTGTAGGATAATTTTTCAACACTATTGCCGAAAGTTAGCAAATAAGAATACTTCTCTAAGTCAAAATCCTCAACGGTATTAAAAGGCATAGAATCGAGGCATGTAATATAATATTCTAAATCTGATTCATTATGGATAAGTACGAAACCATATGGGTGGAAATTATTGATGTGATTGTCCTTAGTGTTTTTCACCCTACCAATCTCTTCAAATTCAATATTATGCCGATAAAATATCACTCCGCACAACAGAGCAATCACTAAGGAAATTGGAATTACTATTATCCAAAATCGTTTATCGTTCAGTTTCATGGTCTTAAGAACAAATTTAAAAACAGATTATTTGAACATTTAGAATTCTTCACGAAATTATCTGAGTGAAAAAGTTCCATCGCCTCTTAGCGATATGTGATATTTCTCTTTCTTGTATAAGTAGTATGATTCCTTTTTATACCATTTATATACCTGTTTATTGGTATGGTCTAATAAAACGAACGCCAAAGTATTTACTTTAGAAAGATTGTCATCCATACAAAATGTTAATTTGTTGATTTTGATATCATTTTCAAAGGGACCTTTATAAATCACACCTTGCCTTATTATCAAGAATTCATAGTCAATAGACGATAAGTCCATTGGAAAATCCTTATCAAAGGAAAACGATATGTCTTTTGTCAGCACTTTCTGACACTTACTTTTCTCACACCAATTAGTAGTATCATCATAGTAAGCATATTCTAAATATTCATCCTTTGAGACAAAGGAATTATCATTTTTAATATTACATGAAACAAAACATACCATGCTAAAGAAAATACTTGTCAAGTATAAGTTATAATTAACAGTTCGTAGAAGTCTCATCGCTTGCCTCCTTTCTGATCAATCAATTCTTGTTTTGGAACAAGGTCTATCGACTCTATCTTTGCTATATCTGCGGCAATTGAGATTAAAGTCAGTTCCACATTGTAGTCTTCCCGTAAATCTTCGAAACCGGAGTAATCCTTAAGATTGAAAGTCCGACCAAACGGCTTGCCATTAAACCTGAAATAAACTTCATCAATGCCAGCTGTTGAGTAACCGTTTAACGGTGTTTCAAATACAATGCAATCTTTCTGTTTTGCAATAATATTAAGAGTAACAAAACCCACAACCGCCAATGAAAGGCTCGATAATGCTCCATCCTTAATCCATCGACTTGCCTTTGATTGTTTTGGCACGATGCAACTGCCGATTGTCAATAAACAAACGACCCATGTAGCCCAATCATACATCTGACAAGTAATAAGGAAGCCTCTCGACAGCCATATCGCTATCCCGAACAATCCGATTATTGCCCAAAGCAAATAATCAATAGTCCGGGTGCGGACAGCATTATATATCTCCATGACTATGACATAGAGAATAACAGCAATCAAAATATACCTCAATACCTCTTCCATATCAATCTCTTATACAAGTATATCAAGCATGCGGGCTTTTAGTTTTTTGTAGTTTGAATAAAGCGCAAAGCGCAGAAACAGCACATCTGCTGCAATGAACGGCAGAAACAGCAGCATTACGGCAAAGCCGCTGGATATTCCATCAAAAAATGTAGATATAGATACAGCTATCAATGCCGCTAAAAGACCGAGGTTCCAAGCACACATGATAATCAATACCAACAGGTGTGGACCAATACTCAAATGGACTGTGCATTTGTTGTCACCGAATGGTTCAACATAGCCGACAGCTTGCGACTCAAATGAATTCCAATAACACGTGTTTAATGCTATCCTGAATCCATTATGCCAGACGTTTCCACGAAATTCGCCTTTCTTGCCATAATTCATTCTATCACATGATATTATTGTTGAAGCTGACAACTCCGACAACAATTTATCGCAACTGCGATTTACCATTATATCTTTTTTGAAGAATGCGGTCATCGATTATTCTGTGTTAACTCGTTTAAGACCTAATTAGCGGTTAGGGTCAAAACGAATAGGCAAATTCATATATACGTTAACTTTCTTGCACTCATGTTGTCCCGGGATAAACTCAGGAAATAGTCTGACAACCCTCAATACTTCTATGTCAAGAGCAGAATCCGATCCTCTGACTATCTGTGGGTTGCATACATGGCCTAATGTGTCAACATAAAACTTTACTATAACACTACCTTGAAAACACCCCGCCATTTCTTTCGGGTATTTGAGATTGTCGGCAATGAACTTCAGCATCGCCGCCTGTCCTCCCGGGAACTCCGGCATTTGCTCAACGAATTGGTATATTCTGTTCTCGTCAGAGTTGGTTGGTAGAGCTTCATGGCTATTCAAATCATCCTCTATTCTAAATATTATAGGAATGGTAAACCAATATTCTACCGCTTTACCATTGAGTATGGCAGGATTGAATTGGGGCAATGTTCTTACTACACGGAGAGCTTCCTCATCCAATGAAGGATAGACTGGCCTTACAATCTTTGCATCTCCGACTGAGCCATCTTCTTTAACCAAAAATCGGACTATGACACGACCCTGAATGTGGGCGTCATACGCATTTTGAGGATACTGAAGATGTTGGGAAATCCATTTCATCAGTTTCTCATCGCCGCTGGGGAATGTCGGACGAACATCTACAATAGCCTCATATACCTTGTCTTCTTGTTCCGGGTCGATAATTTCTCCAACAACAGGATATTCAGTATCGTCAATTTCGCCTTTTTTGATAACAACAGTATCTTCTATTACAGGCAATTCACCTTCCTCGATGGTGTCAGTAATCTCAATCTGCTCTACTGATGCTTCGTGTTCGCTCTGCAAGGTTTCGCTTGATTGATTTGATGATGTGCCGCTACAGCCCGACATGAGAATCATCCCCGCCGAGATTCCGGCGAGGGCAACGACTTTTCCGGCGAGCGAGCGGGCGCGGAGCTGCTGCTCAAGATAGCGCACCTCGGCCTCGCACTTGGGGCATGTGCCGAGACAGTCGCCCTTGTAGCGACATTCCGACGTGGCGAACTCGATGCCGTTAGCCGCGGCAATCTGCCGACGTATCTCTTTCAGTATCTTACAGGTCTCTTTCCCTCGTGCCATAGTCAGTGTTTGCGAATTTGGTAGGTGAATAAATCGAATCGGGAGAAACCGAGGGCATCGAGTGCTTTGCGGCTTTTCTCTCGGTCGGAGTCGGTATTATAGTCAGGTATCAGCGGTATGCGGACAATGCAGTCATGTTGTCGCCCGGCATCGGCTATCAGTCGGAGGTTGTCGTGAACGAGGTCGTTTGAATGCCCCGTATAGCTGCAGTAAATGGCGGGGTTTATATCCTTGATGTCTATAATCAATGTGTTGACAACAGGGAGCAATGCCTCGACATTGGCCGTCGGCACGCAGAGAGAAGTCTCCAAGTTGAGCTGCCATGCGGGGCCACACAGTTGGCGGAACTCCCAGATAAACTGCGGGCGTAAGCAAGGCTCGCCGCCACCGAAAGTCACACCGCCGTTTGTGGCGATGAAATAAAGCTCGTCGATGCGCACTTCTTCATAGAGCGACCGAGGCGAATACTCGTAGAAACGTCCGCTGTCGCCTAATGACTGCGGATTCAGGCAATATCGGCAACGAAGCGGACAGCCATGAAAGGCAACAAGCGTAGTGACACCATCGCCATCGGTAGAAAGGCGATGCCGTGCGATGCCTATTATCTTAGCCCGTTGCTTCATAAAGGGTTTAATACATTCAATATCGCAAATTTAGAGAAAATAATCGACATTTGATGTGACAAATGTCCCATCAGAACGAGAAAATCAGCGCAGAGCGATGTTTTTTCTTAAATATACTTATTTCAGAGGAGTCGGCAATAAATTTTGTCTCACGTATGAGGTGTAACAGATGTCGTTCTCGTACCTTTTTGAGAATACAGAATCCGGAGAGAGTCTTTGCCATCATATACTTACCCTTAAATAACTCTATAGGGGACTTTTATAGGATATTTAACGCTATAGTTCGTTCCTTAAAATTTCTATCTGTTCGATTCTACGAATGTATTTATAGGCAACTTTTGAAAAGTTACATCTTGACGTATCCCTTTATCAACGGGCCAGGGAGATATTGATGGCTATGCCGTAATTGGAGTTTGAGGTAGGATATGAGGCATTCGACACCAGGGGAGTGTTGACCTGATGGTCGAAGAATGCCGAAAGCGTAACTTTACGGCTCATCTGATAACTTGCCATAAAATTGACGGAAAACGTCTGGGTGCCTTGCGTGGCCTGTGTGTAGGCAGTCTCTATCCTTCTTATCAGCGACTGGTTATTGCTGAACGCGAAATCAAGGTTGACCGAAAGGTCGTTGGTGGCTCCACCTTGCGAACTGCCGAACTTCACAATCCTGTTAAAATTGGCAACCTTCATCCCCGCACCAACCGACAGCTGCTTGCTTGTGGTTTCCACAATTTGTCCGGCAGATGAATTCAAATTCAAAGTGCGTGAATCACGATATTCGGCATTTACCGACAAATCATTCTTAAACGTCATGTTTACACCCACGAGCGGTGCAAACTTTTCCGTAATCGCAACAGACGAAATATTATAGGGAGAGGAAGGTATAGGCTGGCGCGTCATTTCATCCATTATGAATCCCATATTGCCATCTACCCCTACCCAATTAAGATAGCTCGAATAGCTGCCTACGGAGTAGGTGCATTGATAGGCGTGCGACACTGTGAACGCCTTGAAAATATTGCTCATCTTCCCGACTTGCAAGAAACCGTCGTAAGTCACGCGCCAATTAGGCCGCATAGATCCAAGTCCCGGAAAATGCTCGAGAGTGACCTTATCAGGACTATAGCCGCTATATGCCGCTATAAATGCCGGAATCAACACGTCGGGACTTGTGGTGCTCACACTCCCCACGAGAGGATTATAAGGAGTGCCTCCGAGTGTGGAACCTTCCATAAATCCGGTGGTAGGATAAGACGTGCCACGATAACGCTCTTCTATACGGTTTGCTATCTGGGGGATATATGAAAGGAACTTGTCGAAAGCGTCAGACTGATATCCATTCTCGGCCTTCGATGTTCTCAGAGCACTCGCCAGGGCCACATGAGTGCGCGTATAGGAACCGCTCATAGATGTCGGCATCCCTGCAAACATAAATTGAATCTGGCGGGTCCTGTTGTCAGTAAGATTGTTCGTAAGCACCACCTTGAGCCCTCTGGCAGGTTCAAGCGTAAGTTCGAAATTAAACTCCTTTCCTTGATTCCAAATGGCCGGCGAGGTCATTTCATCGGAGGTAAGAAGCCAACCGCGGTCGAGGGCTTTGCTGACATAACTTTCGTCGAAGAAACCGAAGGCGAAATCAAGCCCCGGTGCCATAGGACCATATTTCGTGCTTTGTCCGAAAACGTCGCCTACATTGGGCGAGAACTGCGGCAGATTGAGAGAATGCGAACTCCTCCATCTGAACGAAAGGCTTCTGGGCATCATAAGGAAACGCAACGCATATTCCGACGCCTCTTTTATTACGGATTTTTTCGGCTCCGTTTTGTCTTCCCTCACAAGAAGTTTGATGCTTCCGTCATCTCTGGTAAGAATTTCTATAGAATTATCGTCAATCACCTTGGTCTCTATCCTGAAAGGTTTCCCCGACTTCGTAGCGGAAATCTTCAGTTTCTTTGTCTTCAAATTGTGTTTCACCACGGTGCTCGTGTCGGCTGCCAATGCTACGGCTCTCTCGAATTTTTTGACGGCAGGTTTCTTATTTTTCTTTGCATTGCCGGCGGTGGAACGTGCAGGAGTCTTTGCAAACCTCTTGTTGATGGCCTGCAGATATTTCGACTTGTTGTAGAGCGTCTCGAAATTCAGACGAGCATCGGCATTCCAGATTGACTGGTTCTGAATGGAGTTTCCAAGATAAAGGTCATCAACGGTTGCGCCTTTGTCCCATCTGTAGGTCGAAGTATAGCTTAACGAACCGGTAAGGTAATCGAGCACCCCGATTTTATTGAAAGGCGCACGATACGTTCCCGTAAAGGTCTGGTTGTAGTTCCAGGGCGTGCCGAGGCTCTTTATCGAAGACCACACGGTATCGCGCCAGTCGCGGTACTTGTCGGGGAAAAGACGCTTGTTGACCGCACCGATGGTTTCCTCGATTCTTGCCGTAGTATTGCTTGCAAACGAGAGGCTAAGCGATTGTATTATGTTCCATGTCAGGTTAAGCTGGCGGTCCCATAGGAAATTCTTGCTTACCTGCACGGGAAGCTGAAAATCTACATCAACCTGGCTCCGTGTCTGTTCTTCATAATAATATCTGCTTATATTAGTGTAGAATGTCAGACTGTTGAACATCCAGTTAATACCCCAATCTTTAAAGAATTTTGCAGTTTTGCTCTTCCCTTTCAGGAAAGAGAACGGCTTTATGGGTTTCACGTAAGGCGAATAGGAATACTGGAACGAGCCACGATAATCGTTTGTGTGTTGATATTCCGTATTCGGATCGTTGAACCTCTGACGGTTGAAAGAAAACGACACCTGGAAATTGGCAGGATCCCAAGGCATCGGGTTCTTGCTCTGCACGTTGAATTTCAAATTGGATATAGAGAAACTCTCCACCGTAGTCCTTGTGATGGAATAATTCTTAATCGAATCCTTTTCCTGACGTGACGTAGCTGCCTTCAAGGCATCTTTAAGCAGGATGTCTTGGTCAAGGGGATTATATTTCGGAGTAGTTTTCTCCGACGACCTCGAATAATAAATCGGGGCGTTGAGTTTTGCTTTGGCAGGGAACACCTTACCTACGTCGCCCTGTATGGCAAAATTATATTGCTCGAAATCGTCGAGGCGGCGGTTCGACAGACTCTGGTCAACACCTCCGAAACCGGCAGTCTCCTTATGCATGGCGAAATTGAGCATGGCTATGTCGCTCATCGAGAGATTGGCATTGACATTGGCAGCCCAACCGCCGTCTTCATTAAAATCGGTCACACGAAGCTCATTCACCCAAATAGTACCGTTTTTCACGGAATTCGACTTGTTGCGGATTCCGATAAGCATCACCCTCACGTCGCTCAGACTCGGGTTTCCCATCACACCCACGGTGTTTTTCTCGTTATTGGGGTCGTGCATCGAATAATATATGTTGTAGCCCACCCCTTCCACATTCGCGCTGCGGTCATGGTTGCGTGATGTTTTAACCCACGTAAAGAGGTCGAACGGCACGTTCAAAAAGTTTGATATGGGCCAAACAAGCTGACGGTCGAGCGTCTGGAAATTATCGTATGTGCCCTCCGGAGTAAGTTCAAGAGGAATCTCATATTCATAATAGTTGTTTTTCACGTCAGAACCAAGACGCACGAAGATGGCAAGGTCGCCGTTTTTCAGATTCGTGGGGTCGTCGATGTTTGCCTCGGCATGCACCCACATCTGCATCCTGCGGTATATGCGCAGGTCGAGCTGTGTGTTCTTGTATGCGCCGCGAGCGTCGCCCGGCTGAAGACCGGTCACTTTCATCTGCAGCGACTGCTCATTAAGTTGTGTGGCCTGCATCTGACCGGGGTCCTGGATTCGGGTTACGTCAGGAGGAAGCACATAGTTCACAGGTTTCCGGCCGTTATTCTCTTCGATATTGACAATCGACATGTCGAGCTCGCCTTCGGCAGGAGAATCGTTGCGACTGTTGAGATTAAACTTATAGTCGCGCCACTCCCCTCTTACGAGTTCAAGCGTGGCGAACCTGAGATGCGTCACCTCCTTGAATCCGGTCATAAACATACGCGCAAAACGTATTGTGGAGAAATCAGAAATGCCTCCTACCACCTTTTCCGGCTGCGAAAGAGGAATTTTAAACTGATACCATACGGTCGTGGCATGCCCCTCCCGGGTGGGCACCACCGTCTCTCGACGGTCTGTCACATAATTCTTGCCGACCACAAGATCCTCCGGACGAATCGACACTCTATATTGGAAATATCTCTCATATTCGTTGAGAGTGTTGTCCTGGTTTATGTCTTCCACGTCGGGCACGCTTCGCGAAGACTGGTAAAGCCGGTTGTCGCTCTGTTCGGGCGCAAGCGAGTTCCCTTCCACCCCGTTGTAACGCTTGTAGCGGTCGAGAATCGAAGTGCGGTGCTCGTCATAATAATCGCTGCGATAAAAGTGGTAATTGTCGCCGGCGGGGTCGTTCATCGCCGAGAACGGATCTTCTTCCATTTTAGCAATGGTGGAGGAAGGGAGCTTCATTCTCAACTGATTCAGATAATCGGAATATGAACCGAAAGAATATTCGTCATCGTTGGGAAGGCCGTCGAGACCCACGTCCTGCATCGGGCGGGCGTTTTCTGCATTTTCGAAAGCATAAGTAAGCGAATTCTGCGTCGATACTCTTCCCCAGTTTGTCTCGGCAATAAACTGGTTGTTGCCGTCGATAGGAATTCCATTCTCATAGCTTTTCATTCCGTCTTTAAGAATGTCTTCACTGATTTCACCGAAATTGAAATAAAGGTCGCCACCCTCGGTGTTGTTGTTTTCGCTGTCAAGAAACGGGTCGAGCATCCAGAACTGGATATATTCCACATTCGAATTCTCAAAGTTGGTATTATCCATCTTTCTCATTATGCCGCCCCACCGCCGTTCCGGGAAAAGGAGATTACCGTCGTCGTCGATTCTGTCGGCATCAAGGTTATATGGGCCCCGCTCTTTAGGATAAAACGAAAGGTTGAGCGTCTGTATGTAGTCCGATTCTCCATACACGTCGTCACGACCCGGATAAATCTCCCTCACGAGCACCTCCCTTACGTAAGGGTTGGAAAGCTGTTTCAAGTCGTTTCTCAAATAACCGGGAAGCATGGATGAATTTTTCTGGGTCCACATCCGGTCGATATAGTTCCAGGCAAGGAGTGCGCGGTTCTTGCCGTAATCCACATTGTTCGACAAGGCCGCTTCAGGGAAAAGCGCATCCGCTCCCGAATCGTAGGGGGTTGAAGCAAGTGTCCATGAATAAGGGTTTCGCAAATCCACGCCGGTCTGCGTGCTTTCGAAATCATCTATATACGACGAACCTTTTGTGGTTCCGGTTTTCTGTTTATGTGGCACAAGCTGCGCGAACTCGGCATTCAACCCGAACGACGACGGGGCGGTGGCATTGATGGTGGGCACCTTGTTAAGCAGATTCGTAAGCCACATGAACTCCTTGTTATAACTAAGATTGAGGCCCCACATCGTGTTGTTGACAACTTCATCACCTATATTCACCTTCTCAGTCAGAGCCTTTTCGGAAAAATTCATAATCGTTGCCCCGAGTGTGAAATCCTTGTTGAAGCGATACTGGGCGTCAAGTCCAAGGAGAGTCTTGCGCTGCATGCTGAAAAGCGACTGGTTTTCAAGAGTCACGCTCACGTTGGTGCCCGAATCGATGATGCTTTGGTTGGTGATGGTCACTATGCCCATACTATAGTCAACCGTATAATCGCTGTTTTCCGTAAGCACAACACCGCCCGCCATCACCACGACCGAACCGCGCGGCACATTCATGGCGTTAAGACGTATTGTCGCGCCATTAGATGCCTGGTATTCTCCGGAAAGCGAAAACTTGTTTTTATCGGCAAACTGCTTGGCAACCACAAGGGTGGAGTCATAAAGTTCCTTATATACGTAGGGTGCGGCAAGCGTCGGGTTGCCGATTTTCCGTTCGAGATGCGAGCCGAAAGGTTCTGCCACAGGGAAAATAATCTTGCCGTTGGAAGGCTGCACTGTGTAGCCCTCCACATAATCGAAAAATCCATCGGGATTCGATTCCTGGTTGGAATCAAGACGGTCAAGATTCATAACCTGAAGCAGAGGTTTATTCGAAATCTCCCCTATCGGCAGATAATTGATTTCTATTCCGGTAGTGTCGCTCAGATATTTGATATTTAATTTGAAATTTTTCTTCTGGAGCTGGTAGGCACCGAGCGAATAGACGTTTTTCATCATAAGCTTCCACATAGGGAGCTTCGGCGAGATAGTAGTCCCCCTGAGCATCTTGAGATAGAGGCTCTGAGAAGTAGTTGTGACATCGTTGGAGAATTCGCCGACCTGATATACCTTTCCCTGATATGTGTATTCGTATGCCACGGCAAGCACTTCATCCGTATTGAGAGCGGACTTGAGCGATATGTAGCCAAGCGTAGGGTTAAGTGTGTATTCGCTCTGGCGAAGGAGCCTGGCACTTTCCACCTTTTCATAATCGCGCCCTCCGGTGATGCCATACGCCTGCAAAGGTTCGAGCACCTGCGTCACCTGGCTGATGTTTCTCGCATCGGGATATTCAGTCTTAATCACGTCAAGGAGATTGTTACTCTGGTTCGACGGCACCTTAATGCCTTGGTTGGGCACCCAATAATCGGTGGCGAGACGTGTGTTCTCCCCGAGGTCCATAAACCCCACGAAGTTACGGCTCTCATCATAATTGCCGTTCTTGTTCGTAACCCACACTTCGATTCGCGTGATTGTTATGCCGGAAGAAACGTGAGGCAGTTTGGATGCGAAAGTGTCATAATTGTCGTAAAAATACTGCGCAAGAAAAAAATGACGGTTTGCATCGTAATCGTCTGCCTTTATTGAGAATTGCGTCGATTGCACTCCCCCCTGTGTGTTGACAGTTTTCGACTCGCTGTTCTGTTGGCTGATAAGCCCCGTAAGCGTCAGCTTTCCGAATTGCAGTTTTGATTTTATACCAAACAAGGCAGTTCCGCCGCGCATAAGGCTCGATCCGGTGGTCATGCTCACGTTGCCCGCCTCTATACTTTTTATTATTTCGTCTTCCTTCCCTTCGTAATTAAGTTTAAGGTTTTTGGAATCGAAATCAAACGTAGCGTCGGTGTTATACGACATATTGAACTTCAATTTGTCGCCTACCGAAGCCGCTACCGTAGCCTGTATCTTCTGGTCGAAATTGAAGAATGTCTTGCGCCTCGACCTCAATGCAAGCGCAGGATTGTCGGTCTTGTTGCTTTTGATTCCCATCGAAAGCTGAATCGAACCTTGGGTGGTGAGGCGCACGCCGCCCGGTCCGAACACCTTTTCAAGCGGCCCCAAAGCAAAATTCATATCGAAAAGATTGAATCCCTGCTTGTCCTTGTTTTCAAACCCTTCTGCGTTGCGCTGCCGGAAATATCCAAGCATCTCCCGGCGTGTAGCCATTTCATTGTATTCTTTCGGAGAAAGCAAATACGGCACCACGATATCCCGGTCACCAAGCTTGGTGTGGATTACATACATACCGATAGAAGGGTCATACACCAGCTCGGTCTTGACGTTAGAAGGCGTAGTCAAATCGGCCACATATTCGCGGTCTTCATACGCGGCAAGATTACTCGGCAAGGTGGTCTGCACGGGCGACGGCATAATGACGCTGTCGGGAATGGCGGTATTATCGATGTAGCCTGTTGTAGGAGGGGGCGGAGGAGGAGGGGGTGCGAGCTCCGATTTTTTATATTGTCCAACCGACATCACGGTGGCTGCCAGCGCCAGAATCGGCACAGGCAACACCTTGGCTATATGTCGGGTAAATCGTTTCCGGGATATCATCAGAGCATCGTGAGAGCCTGCTTTATGGCTTTCTCCGTGCTCAGTGTCGGGTCGGCGGCAAATATCTTCTTCAAGACTTTTTGGCTCTGTTGGGCTGTAAACCCAAGCATGACAAGCGCTGCAACCGAATCGTCGTAAGCTTCTCCCGCCACTGGCGCACTTGAAAATAACGCACTTGGGTCAGTTTTTATTTTATCGCGCAGATCCACTATTATACGTTGCGCCGTTTTGCCTCCGATTCCCTTTACCGCTTTCAAGGCGGCATCTTGTCCGGAAGCAATCGACGATTCAAGCTGGTCAGCAGTAAGCGATGACAAGATAAGGCGCGCAGTGTTGGGTCCTACCCCGCTCACGCCTATAAGCAAGCGGAAAAGTTCGCGGCTCCTTTTAGTTAAAAAACCATAAAGAAGATGGGCATCTTCCCTTATTGCCTCATGCACGAAGAGTTTCACCACCGACGTGCCTTGGGCTCCGTTGAGTTCGGCATAATCGATAAGAGATATATTGAGTTCATAACCCACTCCTGAACAATCTATCACCGCAGTGGTCGGAGTGAGCTCCGCTATCGGTCCGCTTATATAATCTATCATCTTTTTCTATTTTGATGCAAAACTAATCTTTTTAACCCGTTTTTACAAACGTCGCGACGAAGTTGTTTAAAGTTTTTGTAATTTTGCACCATGATTCAATCGTTTAATTCTTCCCTTCTTGAAAATGCGGTAAACGAGCTTTCCAAACTTCCCGGAATAGGGAGAAAGACCGCGCTACGCCTTGCTCTCCACATTCTCCGCAGGGACGAGTCGGAAGCTACGGCCCTTGGGGAATCAATCATCAATATGCGCCGCAACATCTGCTATTGCTCACGATGCCACAACATCAGCGAGCATGAAATCTGCCCTATCTGCAACGATTCGAGGCGCGACGCCACGACGGTTTGCGTCGTAGAAAACGTAAAAGACGTGATTACCATTGAATCCACCCATCAGCATCCGGGGCTCTATCATGTGCTCGGCGGGGTGATTTCCCCACTTGACGGCGTTAGCCCCTCCGACCTTGAAATTGAAAGCCTCGTTAAGAGGGTTTCGGAAGAAAACCTTCAGGAAGTGATACTCGCCCTAAGCCCCACGATAGAAGGCGATACCACCAATTTCTATATCTATAGAAAACTTGCCGACCTCCCGGTGCGCGTAACGATGCTTGCCCGTGGCCTAAGCATAGGCAACGAACTTGAATATACCGACGAGCTCACGCTGGGAAAATCCATCCAGAACAGGGTGCTCTTTTCCGATACATTTCCAAAAAAATAAAACGCTATGCTTGCTTCAGCTCGTCTTATTCTCCGGGCAGTGGAACCCATTGATGCCGATTTCATGTTTGAGGTGGAAAACGACCCGCTCGCATGGCGTTACAGCGACACTGTAGCCCCCCTCTCTCGGCGCCAGCTCCGCGATTATGCCCTCGGCTATGACGCCGACCCTTTTTCGGCAGGCCAGTTAAGGCTTATCATTTTGGAGAAAAACACCATGTCGCCTATTGGAATAGCCGACGTCTATGAAATATCGGTCCTCCACAAGAGGGCCTATGTCGGAATATATGTCATGGAAGGATTTCGCAAACGAGGATTCGCCTCGGAAGCACTTACCAGACTTTGCGACTATGCTTCGGAATCTCTATTATTGCACTCCCTTTGGGCCAGAGTCGAAGGAATGAACCGGGATTCGGAAAAGGCGTTTGAAAAAGCCGGCTTTTGCCACGTAGGCACCCTACCCGACTGGTTATGCACAAAAGACGGCTTCACATCCGTAAAAATCTTCTCGAAAATACTTTAGAGTTCGTTCCTTAAGACCGGGCAACGTCTCATTAAGACTTTTGAAAAACACAAGCTTTGATTTTCAATATGTTGCGCCTTCCGCATTAAGACTTTTATATTTGGAGTTTAAATCAGTTTAGATGTAATTTTGCATCAGAAAAATCATTAAAACCTGATGTGAAATGAAGACAAAAACCTACACTCTCGCGTTCCTCATTCTGATGGTGTCATTCGCCATCGCCTCATGTTCTCCGGGCAAAGGAAATCTGCGTGACAAAAATCTTGAACAGGCAACCATTACCCGTCTTGCATCTGTCCCCGCCATACAATACGTGGGTATGTCTGACACACATGAACTTGATGGTGGCAAATTCCAAACTGTGATTATATACTATGTCACTGATTCGGTCGGCAACCGTACTGAGTATAATGCACGTGTCACCACCAATGATGACGGCTCCGAGATTTATTCCTGGGAGGAAATGGACACTCATATCCTCAGCGATGTCAAGCAAAAGGTGAACGACAGGATGGAAGAAAAAGGGATCCCCATGGACGGCAGCATGATAGAGGCCCTCATTGAGCTTAGAAAAAGATAAATACCAACCTCAAAAGCTACCGTGGACCCATGCCTGCAACAACAGAAAATCACACTTCTAATCTCTATGATATGAAACATCTCGTATTCATAATTTTTGTCATGCTGATCAGTGTGACAGCCTACGCGAAACCTCATTGTCAGGGATTCAACAACTACAATAACAAGGTGACAATAGTTTTCACAGATAATAATGCAGGGAACAGATATACCGTTACTGATGTGAAACTTATTCCCACTTGGAAAGGTGAAAAATATCCGGCAACTTCTGTCAAGACTACGTTAAAGGATGGAGTGGCAACTGTAACACTCACCTTTCCACACATCACTCAATTCTCAAATCCGAAAGTAACCCTCCGGATTAACGGTAAGAAAACCAAAATCAAAGTCTGTCAATAAACTAATTATCATACTCAAACGGAATCTACTACATAAACTTCATGCAAGAATACATGTAAAGACAGTCAACCTCGGCAGAGATGTCGGGGTTGACTGTTTACCATTCTCGCCATTATTTTCGCCAACGTTGCGAGAATTCTTGGTAAAAGCCAATGAATAAGTGACCGTTGAAATAAGCATATCGCTTTCAACCGGGCAGTTTTTTGTTATTTATGAGCGTATTAGATTGCAAATTTACTAATTTTTCAGAGAGTATGGTTTTAGTATCAGATATTTTAGCTAAGTTTTCCACTTGATTGGCGTCGCCATTCCACGGAATTTAAGAAAACAAATGACATATTGGTTCTCATGCCTATCGCGTGATTATCTCCTTCGCTTCCGCGAAATCATAGCCACATACACTTGATGAAAAAATCGGAGGATTAAACACTAAAAAGGCTTTTTTAACGGATAACTGTGACAAATGTCACAGCCTTTGTCATTTTTGCTATGTAACTTTGCCGGATAAAAAGACTTCAAAGATATGGAGTATGGAGAATAAGATTGAAAACTTCTTCTTTACCGGAAACGTGGTGAGCGGAGAACCAGATTACGGGCTTGCCGACACTCTTGTGCGCACCGCCGAAGCGTTTGCCAACGCCACTTACCAGAGTGTCTATATAATAGACTACTACCGCAAAAATTTTCTGTATGTTTCACCAAATCCGCTGTTCTTATGTGGAATGTCGGCGGATGAGGTAAAACGACTCGGTTATCAGTTCTACCTTAACCATGTACCCCCGGAGGAGGTCAAAATGCTATTGGAAATAAACAAAGCAGGTTTCTCTTTCATCAATAAAGTTCCTCCTGCTGAAAGAAAGCTATATACTATTTCCTATGATTTTCACATCGTCAACGGGCATGCAAAAGTCCTTATAAACCATAAGTTGACAGGATTCGCATATCAGCCAGACGGAAGCGTATGGCTCGGACTTGCTGTAGTGTCGCTATCTACCCACTCCATCGCCGGACAAATCACAATGCACTGCCGTGGCAAGAGAGAATTCTGGGAATATGATTTGCATTTTCACAAATGGGTTGTACATGACACTCCTATCTTAAATGAGACAGAGAAAGAAATACTGACCCTCTCAATACAAGGATTGACAATCAATGCTATCGCCGAACGTGCCCACCTTGCCGTTGACTCCGTGAAATCTGCACGTCGGAGATTATTTGAGAAATTAGAGGTAAACAATATTTCAGAGGCTATTTCTTACGCCACCAATTACAAGCTGCTTTAATTGACATCGTTGGCAATCGTCGAGAGGTAGAATTTCGGGCTTGTATAGTGAAGCATAGCCTTGAAAGTATCGCTGTCAGCCTTATCCTCAACAAAATGTGGCAATTCTTTATGTGGCGACAAAATGACGGCACAGGCTCCGATACCGAAATTGAAAGCACAAATTACAGAAATTCCGACACTATTATAATGTGTAACAACAGCCCTGCAATTCTCTTTTTCTGAGCAGGTGCATATTACCACATCGCAGTTAGGCAAGTTTGTGCAGTCTGGCACCGATATAAGGTCAACAAAGCCAAGCCTTCTTATATCCTCCTCTATAAGCTCAACTGCCATACAGCCAACAATGGCAACCTAAGTGCCGGCAATTCGCTGTTTCAAAACGGTTGAAAGACCTCCGGATGTTTCCAATTTTTCAGACAGTATTATTACAAGATATTCAAATGGTTATATACTTAAGTAACGAACATGTATCTTTTTGATAAAAACAAGAACAAATGAGAAAACGAATCATAACATCATCGTTATGCTTAATAGTTGTTACCGCTATTATAGCGCAGACTGAACAGCCAGATAGCTCCGTAGCACAAAATCTTGAAGATTTTGTGTTTGCGCTTCATGAATTAGAATCGAGCTATGCTGGTTTTGAAACTCAAATTACTGAGGCGAATCGCCAGCAATATGATTCAATAGTTGCAACCTTGAGAAATCAGATTGAAACTCAGAAAGTGGCTTTCATAATTGATGCCAATAATGGTTCGGCAACAGAAGAATTGCTAATTCAGGCTAAGGCGATTTCCGATAGGACAACCATTTATGGAATAGAGAATACCGGAGGATGTTTGGATTATTCGTCCACCAGGGAAACTGCATTGCCTAATAGCAAATTTCCTATATATATACCTATAGCCAGATCATGTCGCCTTCCTGATAAAGGCATTGACAAAACTGGTATTGCACCTGATATAATAATCCCGATTGATTATCCTCAATCCCTAACTGATAACTTGGACGAGTGGACTGTCTGGGTAACTCAGAAAATGGAAAATAAATTATGACGGTAATAGATTGAAAGATAATTACCGTGCAAGAATACATATAAAGTAGGGACAGTCAACCTCGGCAGTGATGTCGGGGTTGACTGTCTTTGAATTAAGAGGTTGTTAAAAACGATGGTTAATGGAAGTCTGACCACATTTCTCTCGCTCGGTCTGTTTTTATGACCTACTTCCAGACCTAATCTGACAGGATTTCCCAATACCTTTAATCAAAAGCGTTTTAACAACCTATGAGATAAACCGAATCGACACCGTTCTAAATCTAAAAACCGGCGAAGGGAAACGCCGCCTTGGATTAAACAGATTCATCATATTTTATGTCATCTTTGTCAGAATATTTTTATAATTTTGTAATTGAAGTTGTTGAAACTTTTTTCTTTTTCAAGATTTCGTCAGATTTTCGAGACGATTTTGAAACTTGAAGAGGGAGTTTAGCGGGCTAAACGACCGAAGAAAGGTTCAAAGTCGCTCGGTCGTGACATAAAAATTCATTCCTGACGAATTCAAGAGTTCTCTGCCATCAATAGAGGACATCGAATTAGAACTAAAATAACCTGCCTTATCTATTTTAGACAATGAGAACGTTATAATAAATAATAAGTCTCATACCGAATTTGAAAATGAGAAAAATAATATACGTGCTATTAGTCATTGTCATACTCGCATCTTGTTCGAAGTCGAGGGCAACGCATGACAAGGAAATCGGTCAGGCCGAGCGATTGATGGAAAGTAATCCGGACAGCGCATTGGCTATTTTGAAGGCGATAGATCCGTCAGACCTCAAGGTTGACTCCTTGAAAGCAAAATACCACTACCTCAACGCATTCGGTCACATGAAGCGCAACCGCTCAATGATTGGGGACTCATTGATTACCTTTGCCCACAATTATTATCGAGGAAAAGATATTGTGAAAGACATACGAAGCGGCACCGCACTTGCATTCTACAAGTTTTGGGTTGGCGACACTCCCGGTTCAATCGCAATGCTTGATTCTCTTACAAAGCTGTCGAATGTGCCCGATTCTCTAATGACAGAGGCATTGAGAATCCGCGTCTTGCTCGGTGCATCTGAATATCAAGGCCGCCCAATTATACCGTTGGCAAAAAGGCTTCATATACTCGAAACCGATACTCTGAGAAAGATGGAGGCAAAGTATATGCTCTTGGCTGGATATGAGTATGCCGGAGAAATTGACTCTGCCTTATATCTTGTGAACGAGCTTATCGACTATGCCCGTAGCCACCACTGGGGTGACAAGCAGTTTCTGTTTATGGTTGAGCAGTCACAGCTTCTTACTGAGGCCGGACGAGATGGAGAAAGCGACAGACTTGTCAGCGATATATTCAGCAAAGCCGGACCCGACAACGGTGCCGCCGATATGCTCCACTTCCAATATGCCATTAATGCTCTGAACAGAGGAAATGTGAATCTGGCGACACATCATCTTAAAACAGCCGACAGCATTGCTGTCAGACTGAGAGGTGATGAAGACGCTTACTTCCGCAGCTATAGCAATCTGCTCCATGCCATGATTGATTTCAGACAGACCGGACGCATAAAACTGACGCATATCAACAGACTGAACAACCGCCAGAACGAGCGCTTCAACCGCATGAAGGCGTCACAGTGGGAGTCGGAACGCGGTGCGTTGCGCCAGCAGAACCGCGCACTGACGCTGAAAGCCGAAAGCGACCACAAAACTGTGATAATACTTATTATAAGTCTTGCGGCACTTTTGATTCTTGGCGGCAGTGCATGGATATTCATACTACGCCGTCAGCGCGAACGCGACAATGAGGAACGTATCGAAGCGTTGCAGAAAATGGTGGACGAGTACAGATCTGTGCCTGCGCAGGAGCCTGAAACAGCAGACTCTTCATCTTTACGAGGCTTGATGCTAAAACAGCTTGGCATAATAAAGATGGTGGCAGAGACTCCTACTGAGCAGAATTGTGAAATGCTGCGTAAAATCTCTGCCATTGATGGCAAAACCAACGGAGAACTTGTAGATTGGGAAAAGGTATTCGAGATGATCGACAGCCTCTATTCCGGATTTTACAGTAAACTGCACAGACAATATGGAGAACAACTCACCCCGAAAGAGGAGCAGATTATCGTTCTGATGGTAGCAGGATTCTCGACAAAAGAGATTAGCGTAATCACTGGTCAGACTACCTCCACAATCTACGTCCGCAAATCGTCTATACGGAAGAAGCTCGGAGTGCCCGAAAAGGAAGATATAGTCGCCTTTCTTAGAAGCCGGGGCAATGATTAAGAGTCCATTAAGACAGGACACGGCTTCATTAAGACCTTTAGAAAATGCAATCATTGATTTTCAGAGGGTTGTAGGCAACCAGTTCCAAGTCTGAATCTGGCAGAACGCCATTCACCTGCCGTTAGACATCTGGCTTAATATCGACGCACAACTGAAGACTCGATAATGAGACAACAACAAGAATCTGACGAACACTCCCTGGTATGTAAATGCAAAAAATTACAAAGAATTTGTGACATTTGTCACAGTTTTATCGTTTATATTGTGTAAATTTGCGACTGAATTTCAATATCTATGAAAATAAGAATTTGTCAAAAGGCAATGACAATAAAAAGATTTATCACAATATCGGTTCTACTTTTCCTGACTCTCGGAGCAAGTGCGGAAAAGAAGAAGCAAGACTATCCCCGGGCAGAAATCAAGGTTAGCTATAACTACCACAAGAAGTTTATGCGTGGGAATGACGGAGTCGTGGAGCAAAACACACCTTTCATCCTGCTTGCAAACCGTAATCAGAGTAAGTTTTATTGCCCGAGTACAGAGTATAGGGATTCGTTGCTTTCTACACCGTCGGGTAGAGCGAAAGAAAGGCAGATGTTTGATGCAGCCGTCGCGGCATATGTACAAAATCGGGATCGTAGTGCTATGGACGGTGTGGTATATCACTCGCGTTTATATGTTACGAAAGATTTTGCCAAATCAGTTTCTATCACCTACGATCAAGCCGGAATGGGTGAATGCGGTTACTATGACGAACCCTTCTCTGAAATTAAATGGGATATAGTGGAAGACAGCACCAGAATGATTCTGGACTATCAGTGCATCATGGCTACTGCCGATTATCACGGGAGGGAATGGACGGTATGGTTCACTCCCGAAATTCCTCTGCAAGACGGCCCTTGGAAGCTCTGCGGTCTGCCCGGGCTTGTTATGGAAGCAAGCGAACCGTCAGGACAACATAGATTTACTGTCACTGGAATTGAGACAAGCTCACAGCCTATTTTTCCCGTTTTCAATACAGAGTATGAGAAGATGGACAGAAAAGACATGCTCCGTGCCCAAAGACACTACCGGGAAAACAGCAACGCAATGTTCAAGGCTGCAACGGGATTCGAACTTGGCGGCGGTGTCGATGCGCCGATAACTGAGGAAAGCCGAAAGTACGACTATCTCGAAACAGATTACCACTGAAAAATCCAACCTTATGAAAAGATTATTTGCCTATATATTTTTGGTTATCGGTGTTATTGCAGCCTATGCCGACAAATGGATAAAAGATGCGGAACCGGCAATACTGGAAGTGCATTATACCCGAACAGAGGTTTATGACACGACCAAACGTTCTTCTCATTTTACTAAAGACCCCGTAATGTTGCGCATCGGGAAAGATAAATCCGTGTTCTGTGGAGTAAAGAGACTATGGAAGGATTCCATAACAGCTGTTGATCCAGCTACATTCTGGGAGATTGACAGGGCAAGAGTCATGAGCGACAAAAGGGATGACACACAGCTGTTATCCGGTCACTATTGGAGTTATATTTACAAGAATATCCCCGAAGGGAAAGTGACAGAACGGGAGTATTTCGATTTGGAACGTTGGCAATATACCGAAGACTGGGAAAAACCTGAATGGGAAATAATGGATGAGTCGAAAGAGATAGTCGGTTATCAATGTATCAAAGCCATTGCCGATTACCGGGGACGCAAATGGACAGCGTGGTTCACACCGGAAATACCTGTTCAGGAAGGTCCTTGGAAACTTTGCGGACTGCCGGGGCTGATTCTTGAGGCATACGATAATAATGAAGAGTATCATTTTGAGGCGGATGGTCTGACGCAGAATCCGAATTCAGAGGTTGGTATTTTCACCTATGACGATCGGCGAGGTCGCACCACCGTGACCCGTGACAAGTTTTTCAAAAACTGGTGGAAATATAAGCACTCCAATTTCGGCGCAAAGATGAATGCTGCTTTTGGTGTAGGGCCCAAAGCGACTCCAGGAGACAACGAACCGAGAGTGATACACGGCGACAGAGAGGAAACAAATTATCCACATGACAACGGTTCATATCGCTAATTTTTTCAATCTGAAATCAGCAAGTCGAACTTACGAAACTTGAATAACTAATCTCTATATTGTGCTGACGATGAACATTAAAAGACAATGACAACAAACAGACTTATTTCAATACTACTTCTTATATGCGTCGCTCTGGGAGCTGTCGCAAAAAAGAAAAAACCGGATTGCCCGAGGGCGGAAATCCGGGTGAGCTATTTGTGCCACGAGGAGCATCTCAAAACCGATGCCAAGGCTTATACTGCCGAATACCAAATGGTGTTGTTGGCAAATAGTGTCGAATCAAAATTCTACAATCAGCAATGTGAATACATCGATTCCCTTCGCACGACATCTTCCGGGAGAGCAATCTATCGTGAAATTATTAAAAACATGGCATCGAAATATGCAGAAACCGGTGTATTTGATGACAATGCTCTGCCACAGTGCAGGATGTACATATTAAAATCAAGGAATGATTCAACACTTTCATTATACGACAAAAATGGAAGTTCCCATAGTCATTATTATACAGAACCACTTGGTGAAATGCAATGGCAAATTGGAGATTCTACGAAAAGTATTCTTGGTTATGAATGTATAGTTGCCGAAACTGATTTTCATGGCCGCCATTGGAAGGTTTGGTTTACACCGGAGATACCGATACAAGACGGTCCTTGGAAATTTTGTGGATTACCGGGCTTGATTTTGGAGGCTGCCGATTCAACGGGACAACATTCATTCGTTGCCGACGGAATCGAAGAATCCAATATTTTTATGAAGCCTATCTATAATGTGAAAGATTATGAAATGGTGTCGAGAATTGAGATGCTGGCTGCCCAAAGAAAATTCCTGCTTAAAGGAGATTCAATGTCAAGGATGCTCATACAAAACGCTCCTGATGGAAGCAAGATAGATATGCCTGACATAGAATACAATGACAAGCCGGATCTACACATTGATTTCCTCGAAACAGATTACCACTGAAAAATCTAACCTTATGAAAAGATTATTTGCCTATATAATTCTGGCTGTCGGTGTCGTTACAACCTACGCCGACAACTGGGTGAAGGATGCCGAACCTGCCATCCTTGAAGCGCGCTATAACCGTATTGAGGTAACCGACACGCTTCATCGCGATTCATTGTTTTTCAAGGATGAAATGATACTTAGAATCGGCAAGACAAAATCATTATTTTGCAATGTAAAGCAATTTTTCCAGGACTCTCTTAAACTTGCAAACCCGGATGCTGCCTGGGGGATGCTGAAGGCAGAGATGGACAAAGGTAATCCCAACGTATTCGCAACCCTGAGCGGTCATAAAAGGTCGTATCTCTATAAAGATTATTCGGCCAATGCGATTATAGAGGAGGACTATTTCGACATGACTCCATGGCGATATAAGGAGGAATGGGAGAAACCGGAGTGGAAGACGACTGATGAATCAAAAGAGATACTTGGATACGAGTGTTTCAAAGCTACAACCGATTACCGAGGCCGTCGATGGACAGCGTGGTTCGCCCCGGAAATCCCGGTGCAGGAAGGTCCTTGGAAACTTTGCGGCCTTCCCGGCCTTATTCTTGAGGCATACGATACCAACAAAGATTATGTGTTCGTGGGATGTGGACTTATGAATAATGGTCTGGGAGAAGTGGGATTTTATAGCAATAGAAAATCGGATGATTATTTCGATGTTAAAAGAGACAAATTTTTCAACAACTGGTGGCGGTATAAACATTCCAATTTAGTTGCTAAAATCAAGGCGGCTTTTGATTTGAATATCAAAGAGACTCCGAATGAAAACAAACCGAAAACGGTAAACTACGACAAGGAAGAAACCGATTATCCACATGACTTATGAATCGACTTTTCATTTATCTGATATGCATCCTTGTTTCGGCGAGTGCAGTGGCCCAGGTCAATGTGACCGGCAACGTTATCGACAAGGATAGCAACGAACCTCTTGTCGGAGCTTCGGTTATTGTCAAAGGAGCTGACGGCAAGATTAAAAAATTTTCTTCGTCAAAGACTAACGGAGGCTTCTCTATCAATATGCCGTCGGTGGATGGTTGCCGTCTGGAAGTTACCATGATGAGCTTTGCCAAGCAATCCATTCCACTTGACAGCGTTAGTTTTCCATTGACCGTCTATATGGAGCCGGGAACCACCTTACTCAAAGAAGTAACGGTCAAGTCTGACCGCATTCGCGAACAAGGCGATACAATTACCTATAATGTCGGCAGCTTTGCCCAACAGCAGGACCGCTCCATCGGTGACGTGCTGAAACGCATGCCCGGAATAGATGTTGCCAACAATGGCAAGATACAATATCAGGGAGAGGACATCAACAAATTCTATATCGAAGGCTCCGACCTCCTCGGTGGCAAATATGGCATAGCCACCAACGGCATCAGCCACGAGGATGTGGGTGCGGTCGAGGTCATGGAGAACCATCAGCCGATGCAGGTACTGTCGGGAATATCCTTCTCAGATAAGGCTGCAATAAACCTCAAACTGAAAAACAAGGCGAAAGCGACGTGGACATTCCACGGAGATGCCGGAGGTGGTTGGTCGTGGCAGCCGGAAGGGGCGATATGGGACGGCGAGCTGTTCGCTATGGCAGTGATGCCCGGATTCCAGAACATAACCACCTTGCGCACTAACAATACCGGCGAGAACCTTGCATCGTCAAGTACCGATTTCTTCGCCGACCGTCGGCAGACAGGTCTCAGCCGATATGTCGGAGTCGGTCTGCCGGGAGTGCCGTCACTAAACGACAAACGGACTCTGTTCAACCGCTCTTTCCTCGTATCGACAAACAGTCTGCGGAAATTCGGCCGAGGCGAGTTTAAGGCCAACATCGACTATTCATTCAACCGCGTCACAACCGATGCCTCCAACATCACCACTTATTTTCTTGACGATGGAAACCGTATAATTCCCGAAAACCGAAGTGGCAAGGAACACAGCCATTCATTGAGCGGCAAGTTCATATATGAGCTAAACCAAAAGACCGCGTTTATCAACAACACGCTCCAGACAAATATAGACTGGAATGATGTCAGCCTCGCCACAACCGGGTCTTTACCCAACGGACAGTCGGCAAAGTTGCCGGATTACTATGTCGGCAACAAATTCAAGATGATAAAACGCTTCAATGGCAAACACCTTGTAACCTTCCAGAGCGTGAACGAATGGGAGTCACTGCCACAGACGCTGAATCTCGACATAGACAGTCAGCAGTTCAATCAGCATATCTCAGACCACGCTTTCTATACCCATGAGAGCGCGGCTTACGCATTCAACATAAAGGGCATGACCCTGAGTCTTGAAGGTGGCATAAAGGGTTATCTCCGCTCGATGGATTCGCAACTGCCCGAATTTCCGGAGGAGCTTCCGGGGCTGACTGAAAACGTGGTAAACACCAACTACCTCACCGTATATGCCACCCCTAAGTTTGAATACTGGGTGCGCCGTGTGAACCTGGCATTCAACATTCCCATCAGTTACGCCCATTATTCTTTTGACAAAGCGATTGCAAACCACGACGAGGTTTATTTCTCTCCGTCGCTAAGTTTCAACTGGAAGCCCAACAACCGCTTTTCGGGGACCTTGCGCGGAGGCCTCGGACGCTCGCCGATGAACCTCAACCTTATCCATCCAGGCCTCATAATGACCGACTACCGCACCCTGAAGTCCGGTGTAGATGACTTCTACAATTCTTCGTCTCAGAACGTGTCTGCAAGCATCAATTACAAACACACCCGTCACGGATTGTTTGCCAACGGTATGGTTATGCAGTCGTGGAATCACGTACCATATACTATGGCGCAACAGCTTTATGGCGATTATGTTGTCTATAGCTATGCCGATGCCAGGAACGACGGTAAGACATTTATGGCGATGGGCAACATAGGCAAGACCCTCGACTTCATGCGCGGAAGCTGCAATGTCAACGGCTCTTTCAGACGCAACGAGGCGCATCTGCTCTCGCAGCAGCAATCGGTAAATTCGGTCAGCACAGGATGGAGTGTCGGAGGCAAAATCAACGGAAATCCATGCCGCTGGTTCAGCTTTGACTACCGCATAGACTATTCCGACAGTCGTCTGACGATGAACAGTCTGAGCGAGTCATGGCTCTCGACAATGGAGAACGAACTGAGCCTGACTTTCATTCCCTACAGAAAATGGCAATGGACGGTCAGCGGCGAACATTACCGCAATGAACTGACCGAACATAATTATAAAAATATAGTGATGCTTGACACCAAACTGACCTTTCAACTCAACAAGAGGATAGAGTTTGCCGCGTCGCTCACAAACATACTCAACAAACGAAGCTACAACTACACCACCTACTCGCAACTCTCATCATTCGAGAGTCAACGACAACTACGTGGCCGTCAGCTTCTATTCTCGATAACAATAAGAAAATAATCAATATGAAACAGAGAATCACATTTCTACTCCTGTTCCTCGTAGCGATAAATGCCTTTGCTCAACCGAAAGCCGACATCGAGGTCAGCTATTCCGAAATATCTTTCTTTGAGAACGGCAAGGAGAGAAATCACAAGTATCATCTTCTCGCAAATTCCACGCAGTCAAAATTCTTCAACCCCCGTTCAGAAGAGGTTGATTCAATGTCATCCACTCCCGAGGGTCTTGCCAATTTCAAAAAGACACAGGAATCGGCTTTGCAAGCGATGCTTGCTCAAGGCTCTATAGATGTTACAAAACTGCCGCGCAAAGTTGAGTCTGTCTATGTGCTGAAATCTTCCGCAGACTCCATTATGACGGTCTATGACCTTTTAGACACTGATGAACCTGTGTATTATACCGAGCCTTATTCCGAGATGACATGGGAGATTGGCGACAGCACAAAGACAATTCTTGGATATGAATGCATCCGGGCCGACACCGATTATCATGGCCGACACTGGACTGCATGGTTCACTCCTGAAATCCCGATACAGGATGGCCCGTGGAAATTTCATGGACTTCCGGGATTGATTCTCGAAGTCAGAGGTACAGGAGGCAAATATGGTTATGTCGCCGACGGAATAGAAAAATCCGAAAAGATAATAAATGGCGTATATGGAGCTGAACAGTATGAAAAACGTGACCGAAAGGCCATACTCAGGGCAAAGAGAGCCATGCGTGACAATCCCATGGGGCATTTGAAGGCAAAGGGTATCAATGTTGAGATTTCACCCGAAAATCTATCCAAGTCTTCCGGAACGGGTGATTTTATAGAAACCGACTACAGATAATTGGTGATGAGAACAAATAGCTTCCGCCTCGGCGATAATCGCGTTGGTTTCCTGAAAGTCGTAATAGAATCGAGCGAGTGCAAACGCCTGTTCAAAAGGCATGGTACCACTTGAACAATCGGAGATTATCCGGGTTACCTCTCTAACACGAGGCACTAAATCTGTTATCATTTTCATTGAAATATACATGAGACATACATGAATCTCTTGCTTGGAACTGACTTATATTCAATTATATAAATTTAATTACCCAATCCAGTTTCAATGAAATTCAGGCGATTCATTACATGAAATTACATGAACTATCCCCAGTGAGGAATATAAGCAATATCCCTGCGATTAGTCCCATCCGGTGTTCCGACTTTTATCAGTCCCTGAGCCATCGCCTCCTTTATCACAACTGAAATAAGGGGATAATTTTTCTCATCAACGCCCAATCTTTCAAGAAGTGACTTGTTGGTAAGCATTTCATTGGCGAGATACTTGAGGCTGGCATGTTGGTAGCACGCCATGACACGCTCCTCTTTGGAGGTATCACTCCATTTCTTGAATGCCGAAAGTATTATGGTGGTACGAATATCGGATACCCGATATTTTATGGGTGGCAGTTGATATTTTTCGATTGCCGTAAGTGCTTTATCCATACCGCTGCCTTTCTCTTCGCAGAAGCCCATTCTCCGCATGATGTCCGCAAGTTCTTCATTGCGTGATTGGTATTCGTCAATGAATCTGTCAGTGCCGATTAGGGGTTGGCCAGGTGAAGAAATTTCAACGCGGTCAGAGTTAGACATCTTTACAGTCGAAAAACGTTATTCAAAGGGAAACGCCAAGTAAATTATTCATATCCGACAACGAGGTAAGACTTCCGCATTTCATACGGGCCACAATCTGTTAGGCGTCAAAAACAACGGACTGATAACTCAAACAATGAACTGACAACTTAATTATAGGAAGGATCTTGCGGCACCATGAGCCAACTGCGATATTTTTCTCCCAGACGTTTCACCTCTCTCCTCCAATAGGAATTTCCTTCACCCCGAAGAAGTCCGGATGCATCAGGATGCAAGTCGATGGCCCATGAATGATTCTCCTTTTCCATTTCCAACTGGTCTTTACTCCATCCGCTGTAGCCAAGGAAAAAGCGCATTTTGCCCTCTATTTCGCCGCCGCTGTCGATATAGTCAACAATATTTTCAATATTACCACCCACGTATATTCCGGGTATCACCTCCGAAGCGCCATCAAACAAATCTCCGAGCGTATGGAGCATAAAAAGACGTTGGTTGTCAACCGGGCCTCCGCAGAACACAGGCACATCTCCACCTTTTTCCCATTCAGGCATAAGGTTTTTCAAAGTCAAATGTGTGGGTTTGTTCATCACGAGCCCTAAATGGCCACGCCCTCGGTCTATGTCAAGAATCATCACCACCGACCGACAGAAGAAAGCCTCATCCATCATAGGCTCCGAAATCAGTAGGCTACCGCGCTCCGGCACTATATCCGGATTATAATCATAGAGTAGATTTTTTAAGTTCATTCTTCTTATAAATTAGGGAACGCTTTTATGGTAAACACAAAATATTTATGCAATTTTGAATGTCGCGACATGCCTTGGGCATGTTTGATTACAGAAATTTGAAATGCACAAATATTCTGTGCGATGTCATATAGGAAACGTTTACCTATATAACAATATTATTTTCGATTCTATTTTCCTTTTTCAACTTCTTAAATAAATTCCACTCAAAAAAATTAGCTAACTTTGCACTCCAATCAAGCTCGCAGACTGAAGTTGTTTAAACTTCATGACATTAACCAACAATTCGCTCAAAAATTGATGAAAGTCCTGAAATTCGGAGGCACATCCGTCGGCTCTGTCGAAAGCCTCCTCAACGTTAAGAATATAGTGGAGGCCATCGACGGCACAGCTATCATAGTGGTATCCGCCCTTGGCGGACTCACCGACAGACTCATTTCCACCGCCAAAACAGCAGCAGCCGGCAGCGAGGATTATCTCGTGGAGATGGAAGCCATTTCTTCACGCCATTTCAACATTATATCAAATGTGGTTGAAGAATCGAAGCGGGCCCGAGTGATATCCACGGTCAGCGCGCTGCTTGGAGAACTGAAACGCAACTATGACGGAATCTATCTTCTTCGCGACCTGCCGCCTCGTACCCTCGACATCATCGTCAGCTTTGGAGAACGAATGTCGTCTGTAATTGTCAGCGCAATGATTGACAATGCTTCGCTACATGATTCAATGTCTTTCGTCAAAACTGAAAAATGGTTTTCAAAAGACATTGCCGATCAGAAACTGACATCGAAACTTATTCGGAAAGAATTTGAACAATTGTGCGGCAAGGCGGTATGCCCCGGTTTTATATCCACCGATAAGAAATCGGGTGATATCACCAATCTCGGACGTGGAGGAAGCGACTTTACCGCCGCCCTTATCGCCGCTGCCATGGATGCCGAAGTTCTTGAAATCTGGACCGATGTTGACGGGTTTATGACAGCCGACCCAAGAATCATTAGCGATGCCACGGTAGTCCCCCACATGACTTTCGTGGAAAGCATGGAACTTTGTTCGTTCGGTGCGAAAGTGATTTATCCACCCACAATCTATCCGGTGTTTCATAAAAACATACCGATAAAGATTCTCAACACGTTCAATCCTACAGCTCCGGGCACTACAATAACAGATGTCACACTTCCTGAAGACATTGAAATAAAAGGGATTTCAGCCATAAAAGACACTACCCTCTTCACACTCTCCGGGAAAGCAGTGACAAACACGCCTTCAATCAATTCACGCACCTTCAACGCCATGGCACGGAAAGGGATAACGGTCTTTCTCGTTTCAAAGCCCGACAGTTTCCGTGAGTTTTCATTTGCCGTGGCCAACAACGATGCCGATACAGCCCTCATGCTTCTTAAATCGGAATTTGCCCCGGAACTTGCAGCCGGCACCATAAATACCCCCGTGCGCCATGACAATCTCGCCACGGTGGCTGTGGTGGGTGTCAACATGAGGTCGCGCACAAGGCTCGCTCCCCGTATCGTCAACACCATCCGTCGCCATGCCATAAACGTGGAAGCTGTTTCCGACGGGATTTCCGACACTTCAATCTCGTTCGTAGTCCCTCTCGACACCGTCAACCATACCCTCCGTCTTATCCACTCCCTCATCTATTGAATCTATCTAAATCCGGAGCACAATTATTACCGAATCAAATAAGCCGATATGACTAATAAAGCGGAAGCACAGCGTATCATAATGGTCACAGGAGGCCAGCGCAGCGGGAAAAGTGTGTTTGCCGAAAAGATGGCATTGGAAATGTCATCCCGTCCGGTTTATCTCGCCACCGCCAGGGTAGCCGACGAAGAAATGCGGAAAAGGGTTGAAACACACCGCAACCGCCGATGTCTCCGATGGAAGAACCTTGAAGCTCCCCTCTCCATTGAAGGAATCGCATTTTCCGCAGACGATGTGATGCTTTTGGACTGCCTAACATTGTGGGCGACAAACTGGCTTTTTGAAAAAAACGAAGACCTCGATGCCGCCCTTTCGGAACTCAAGCATCAGATTGACACGTTGGTGGCGACCGGCGCATCATTCATCATCGTCACCAATGAAATCGGTCTCGGCGGGGTCAGTCCGAATGCTTTGCAACGTAAATTCACCGACCTCCAGGGACTCGCCAACCAATACGTGGCCGCCATTGCCGATGAAGTATATATGGTAGTTTCCGGAATACCTGTAAAAATAAAATCGATATAATGAAGAAATTCAATATTACTCCCGTTGATCGCTCTATTGAGCCGACCATCAAAGATAAAATCGACAACCTTACAAAACCCAAGGGATCTTTAGGTCGTCTTGAAGAACTGGCAACCCAAATCGCCTTGATACAGCATACGCTGTCGCCCGAGTTGCTACATCCGCACAATGTGCTTTTTGCAGCCGACCACGGAATAATAGAAGAGGGAGTAAGCGTTTCTCCTAAAGAGGTGACTTGGCAGCAACTCAGTCATTTTTCAAAAGGGGGAGCCGGAATCAACTTCCTTTGCGAACAACACGGTTTCCAACTCGTCTTGGTGGATTCCGGCGTGGACTACGACATCCCTGCCGGTCATGGCATTATCGATCTGAAAGTAAGAAAAGGTACCCGCAATTTTCTCCACGGACCTGCGATGACACCCGAAGAACTGGATTTGTGCATAGAGCGGGGGGCCGGAGTTGTAAAAGACATCCATGTCACTACCGGATGCAACATAATCAGCTTCGGGGAGATGGGAAGCGGCAACACATCCCCTTCCGCTGTGTGGATGCATCTTTTCACCGATATTGAACTTGAAAAATGCATAGGAGCAGGTGCCGGACTTGATTCACCCGGAATACGCCACAAGTGTTCTGTCCTTTCCAAAGCCGTGGCCAACTACAACGGAAACGACGATGCAGAGTCGAAAATAGCCTGGTTCGGAGGATATGAAATGGCTATGGCCATGGGAGCTATGATGCAGGCAGCCGAACTCGGTATGGTCATCCTTGTGGATGGATTCATCATGACAAGTGTGATTTTGGCTGCATCCCGTTTTTATCCGCAAATTCTGGATTATGCCGTGTTCGGACATCAGGGGGACGAAAGCGGACATAAGCGAATGCTCGATGCCATGGGCGTGAAAGCATTACTGCATCTTGATTTGCGCCTCGGTGAAGGTTCCGGTGCGGTGTGTGCCTACCCCATAGTGGAGTCGGCCGTGAGAATGATAAACCGTATGGACAGTTTCCAGTCTGTGAATGTAACGAAATATTTCTGATGAAACGCATTGCCGCGGCATTGACCCTTTTCACCCGTCTCCCTCTATGGAAATGGACCGACATCCCTGCCGAAGCCTATTCGTGGGCGGTGGTTTTCTGGCCGCTCACAGGCTGGCTCACGGGAGGGATCACCGCATGCATATACCTTGGTCTGTCATCCCTTCTCCCTACGTTGCCGGCGTTGCTTTGTGCCATTGTCGTGCAGTTGCTTTTTACAGGTGCGCTCCATGAAGACGGCCTTGCGGATTTTTGCGACGGATTCGGCGGAGGACGCGACAAGGAGGGAATATTGCGCATCATGAAAGATTCGCATATCGGCACATACGGGGTAATCGGACTTATATCCTATTTCCTTCTGCTCGTTTCGTTATTGGGTGCTTTGTCCCCGTCTATGACTGCACTTGCAATTTTTGCCGCCGACCCTTTCTCAAAATTTTGTGCGTCGCAACTGATAAACCTACTTCCGTACGCGCGCAAAGAAGGTGCAAAAAACAATATCTCCTACCGTAAAATGACGGTCATGTCGTTTATTTTCAACCTTCTCTCCGGAAGCCTGCCGTTGCTCCCGTTGTGTTTTTATGCGCCCGCAACATCCTTTGCCGTTGTCGCGCCGCTTCTTGCGCTCTTGTGCCTTACTGTTTATATGAAACGCAAGATTGGTGGCTATACGGGCGACTGTTGCGGAGCCACCTTTCTTATTTGTGAACTCGCCATGATTTTAGGAATAGTAATCACTGTGTCGTTATGAAACTCGTCTTTATACGCCATACTTCAGTCAATGTCGCCAAAGGGATATGCTATGGCAACACCGATGTAGCATTGGCATCGACCTTCGCACAAGAAGCCATGTTGGTGAAAGAGAAACTCAAGGGATATGAATTCGACAAGACGTATTGCAGCCCCCTGTCGAGATGCGTGAGACTTGCGGAATTTTGCGGATATCCCGATGCGATAAAAGATGACCGGTTGAAAGAAATCAACTTCGGTGAATGGGAGATGAAATCTTACGATGAAATAACAGACCCGAAACTGCAGGAATGGTATGCCGATTATATAAACGTGACACCACCGGGAGGGGAATCGGTAATTGACCAAAGTAAACGGTTGCACAGCTTCATAAATGAAATCAAGAGGAAACATCCTGAATCAGTGACCGCAATCTTCACGCATGGCGGGATACTCATAAACGCCCTTGTCTCCTACGGCGGAAAAACATACGGGGAAATCTATGATTCCATCCCACAATATGGTTCTATAATAGAAATAGAAGTCTGACTCCCAATGCAAGTGCAATCATAAGCACCTCGGCCTTGCGGTTGACGGATATGGCCCTTTCAACGTCGGCATATATGAAATCGCGTTGATGCACTCCGATATAGGGTTTATAGACGCTCTCCCCAAAATAATCGTGGGTGCCACCGAAACGGCAATCAAGTATGCCCGCCAACGCCGCCTCCGGGTAGCCGCTGTTGGGACTTGCATGTTTCCGTCCGAACATATTCACAAATGCCAAAAGCGACGGCCGTCCTGCCGCAACCACCATCAGGAATGCCGTGAGTCTCGCCGGCACATAGTTGGCGTAATCGTCAATTTTGGCTGCCACAAAACCATACTCTCCATATCTCTCGTTTCTATATCCTATCATCGAATCAAGCGTATTCACCATTTTATATGCCACCATTCCCGGCACTCCGAGAATGGCATACCAAAAGAGAGGGGCAATCACGCCGTCGCTCAGATTCTCAGCAAGCGTCTCCAAGGCCGCCGTCCTGATTTCATGGGCCGACAGGTTGGCGGTGTCGCGTCCAACAATCCTCCCCACCTGACGACGCCCTGCTTCAAGAGAAACGTCAACCGCACGAAACACCAATCTTACCTCCTTTATCAATGTAGTTCCGGCAAGACAATAAAAAACCAAAACTGCTTGCACGGCAACGTCAAGCCATACGTAGCCCGATATGATTTTCAAAAGTATCCATGTCGCCCCAAAAACTCCGGCAATAAGCATAATCGAAGTCAATCCCCCCTTCAACCGCCTGTAATTGCCATGATTAAACCGGCGTTCACAGAAGCCGATCATTTTCCCGAACCAGACTATGGGGTGTGGCAGACGCGCAGGGTCACCAAAGAGCAAATCGAGCGTCCAACCTATCAGCAAGGGTAGAAAAGTTATAACAACATCCATTCTTTCAAAGCATTTATCAGTGAATCGTTCTCCTCAGGCGATTGGGCAGCTATCCTGAAATGCCCTTCCCCCAAACCTTCGAAATTGGAAGCATCTCTAATCAGGATGCCATGTTTTTCAACAAGCCATTCTTTCAAATCGCACGCCCGGCCGGCAGGAAGAGATGCCAACATAAAATTGCAATCGGTAGGCTCCGCCGTCAATCCCATCTCCTTCAATGCCTCCCTAAGCCGTTTCGCCTCCTCATGCAACGAGCGGCAGTCGATATGGTATTTTTCACGGTGGTCAAGAAGGTAATGTGCCGCCTCGATAGCCAACGAGTTTACTGACCACGGCATCCGCAGATTCCTTAACGATTCCATCAACGCTGCGTGACCGACGGCATATCCTATCCTCAACCCCGGCACCACGAACTGCTTGGTAAGTGAATTAAGAAGCACAACGTTTTCTCTTTCGTCTATATCTTCCAAAGCCACAACCGGTTTGACGGAATAAAGAGCATATGCCTGATCGATTATAAAGAACTTGTCTTTGCAACCGTCAATCACTTCAAGCAATTCAGACCTTTCAAAAACACGCCCCGTAGGGTTATTGGGATTGCAAAGCCACACGACGTCGGCTTCACAAGCACCCGCCTCGGCAACGGACCCGACAAACGAAACCTTATGCGAAAACACTCTTGCCGCGTCCTGGTATTCCCGGAACGTCGGGGCTACGACCGCCGACTTTCTTCCTTCAAAAAGATGGGCAAGCAGATATATTGCCTCCGTAGCGCCGTTTGTGACGATAACCCTCTCCGGCACCAAACCATATACGGAAGCTAAATGCCGCTCCACACTGCGTGGTTCGGGTTCGGGATAATTACTGAAAACAGCGCCACAACAGTGCAAATGTTCCACCAGACCGTCATGATTGACAGTCTGGGGAATATTGGTGCTGAAATTTATCTTGACCTTGCCCTCGAACCGGAACAAGTCGTCGCCATGCCCTTCAATCATTTTTCCGGATAATGTTATAAAGCTGATTTATATTGATATATCTTCTCAACCAATCAGCCAAAAGATCATACTGCTGTTCTTTGAACGCCACAGGATCGAATTTATTCTTTATCTTTTCATCAAGATAAGGGTTTAAAATATATTCCACCACCGCAGGATTGTCGAGCAAACCGTGGACGTAGCTCCCGAAACACCTTCCGTCGTCAGCCATGCAACCTTCGGGAGCGCCGTCTTCAAACCGGATAAAGGGACGGTCGGTTTCAGTCCGGCCCATGTGTATTTCATATCCCTTGCAAAGCCTCTCGTCTTCCATAAAACGGAACCCGACCTGCCGGGTTGTCTTTTCACTTCCAATCACAGTCTTGACCGGAAGAAGACCCAGGCCGGGAAGAGCGCCGATATCCCCTTCCACACCGTCCGGGTCAGCCACCTCCTCACCCATCATCTGATAGCCCCCGCATATCCCGATTACGGTTTTCCCTGCCTCACGCGCCTCAACGACAGCCTTGGCGAGACCTCGCTTACGCAAGTCAAAAAGGTCGGCCAACGTGTTTTTGCTCCCCGGAAGGATTACGACGTCGGCATCGGCCAAGTCGGCAGGGTCAGCCGCATAATATAGATTAACATCCGGATTGCGTTCGAGCACATTGAAATCGGTGAAATTGGATATATGCTTCAAAAGAATGATGGCGACATTTATCTTACCCGATTCCGCACATCTGTCTTTGCCCGAAAGAGCCACCGAATCCTCCTCGTCGATATGGATATGGCCGGCCATCGGCACAACCCCAAGCACGGGAACACCGCACAGCCCTTCCAACATTTTCTTCCCTTCCTCAAACAAACGCAAGTCACCGCGAAATTTATTGATTATAATTCCCTTTATCAATTTGCGGTGTTCGGGGGTCTGAAGAATTATCGAGCCATAAACGCTTGCAAACACACCCCCACGGTCAATGTCGGCAACCAGAATCACGTTTGCACCGGCGTATGCCGCCATCGACATATTCACTATGTCGCCCTCTCGGAGATTGAGTTCGGATATGCTTCCGGCGCCTTCAATCACAACAGGGTTATAACGTCCTTTCAACCTGTCGAACGCTTCGTGGGCTATCCGGCGCAATTCCTCTTTTCCCTCCTTACGGAAATACTGATATGCATCCGCATTGCCCGACGGCCGACCGTTGAGCACAACCTGTGAGGTGTGTTCTCCCGACGGTTTGAGGAGAATGGGATTCATATCAGTGCTGCACGCTATCCCGCAAGCCTCCGCCTGCACAGCCTGCGCCCTTCCGATTTCAAGTCCGTCTGGCGTGGCGTATGAATTCAAAGCCATATTCTGAGCTTTGAACGGCGCAGGCCGGTAGCCGTCTTGCATAAAAATCCGGCAAAGCCCGGCGGCAATTAGGCTTTTACCGACATCGCTGCCGGTGCCGGCAAGCATTATGGGTTGCAATTCTTTCATTTAAGTTTACGTTTATATCCGAATTCACGCCATATCTCTTCTTTGCATTCAGAATGCTGGAGTTCGTAACGTGCCATAATGAAAAAAAGATCGGAAAGACGGTTCAAATATTTCAGGATTTCTTCAGGCACGGTGTCAAGTTCGTGCAGACGCCACAACCATCTCTCCGCCCTCCGTGCCGCCACCCTCGCCTGATGGAGGGAAGACGCCTTCGGTGTGCCTCCGGGCAAAATAAAACTGTCGGGGGGAGTGCATAAGGCATTGACGGCATCAATCCGAGATTCAATATCATCCACCAGATTCTCAGGCAAACTGTTGGGATTGTGTTCCCTCATATCGCTCCCGGTGGCGACAAGGCTCATCGCCGTCATTAGGTTAAGTTGAATATCCCTTAGAAAAGGCTGCCATTCATGGTCGGTCGGCAAAGATGTACGTACCGCTCCGATTGCCACATTCAATTCATCGAGACAACCGTTGGCTTCAATCCTCACATCCGTCTTCGGCACACGTATGCCTCCATGAATGGAGGTCATCCCGGCATCCCCTGTTTTTGTATAAATCCTTCTCATTTGTTCCAAAGTTTAAAAATATCTGTTTCCGCCCAATAAAGGTGGGTATAGCCGGCAATAACATTCTTATATCTATACACCGGGGTGTCAACCTCAACGCCACGGATATTAAACTGCCGGGCGCATGAAGCCACCTCTCCCCTTTCCGCAACATCTGAATAATGAAACTCGTGGCCGCAGATTTCAAAACCCTCCAACACAACCTTGCGGTATCCGAGTTTCAACCGGGCATTCTCCATAGTGGCACTTAGCGGAAGCACCCCACACATCTTTTTACCGTCGATTTCCTCCGTTAGATATATCATGCCGCCGCATTCGGCAAGTATTTTCCCTCCGTTCTCTGCATATCCCTTAATAGCGTTGCGCATCGCCTCGTTACTTTCCAACGCCTCGGCATAAAGCTCCGGATACCCTCCGGGAAGATAAACCAGATCCGCATCGGGCAACGAATCGTCATGTAACGGCGAGAAATAAACGATATCTGATTTCAACGCCTCGATATTGGCAGGATAGATGAAACTAAAGGCCTCGTCGCGCGCCACAGCCACTTTCAACCCTGATTTAATGTGTCGTTCAAGATTGAGTGTACGGTGGTGCAATTCCGTAGCCTTGATTATTCTGTCAACATCAACCGACACTTCCACTTCATCGGCTGCCGCATCCACAAACCGGTCAATCTCCGTCAATGAATCAAGCGAAAGCCCGAGATGGCGCGAGGGTGTTTTCAACGCTTCGTTTTTCCTTATGTAGCCGTAACATTCCACATTAACCGCACGGCATGCCTCTTGCAAGTACAAATAGTGGTTGGGAGACGCGACACGATTAAAGATTACACCCGCCACTTTCACGTTAGGGTCGAACCTTGTAAACCCATAAATGGCGGCGGCCACAGAATATGAGGTTGACTTCGCATCAACAAGCAGAACCACGGGGATGTCAAGGGTGTGTGCAATATCAGCGGAACTGCCGCGCATCCCGTCAAAACCGTCGAACATTCCCATCGCCCCCTCCACAATACCCACATCGGAAGCGGAGCAATATGAATAAAAAAGATTCCTTACATGCCCCTCCCCTGCCATAAACAAATCAAGATTGATGGAATCGCACCCTGTTGCGACGCGATGATATTGAGTATCTATATAGTCCGGACCGCACTTAAACGGTTGCACCCCGATTTTCCGTCGCTTCAAGGCACGCATCAGTCCCAAGGCCAATGTGGTTTTTCCACTTCCCGACGAAGCGGCTGCTATTAAAAACGCATTTTTCATGATACAATTCCGGTTTGTGATGTAATTCTGCTTAATACTTTACCATCGTCCGACAAAAGCACCGCTTCGAGGTGTTTCGGAAAAATTTTCGTGCAATGCCCGTGGCAAAGTTTCAAGAGAGCCGGGAAAAACAACGATGCATCATCCGGACCAAGTAGCGACGGAAGTTCGCGTGCCAGGTTGAAACTGTCGATAACGGTCAATGCAGAACCGGAGCACCCCGCATCTTTCGCCACATCTTTCAGGAACTCTTTATTCACCGTTATTTTGTGGCTATGCGTGTCCATATTCCCTTCAGCAAGTTTCACACCCTTGCCGAGCATAATGCCGATTACCATCCTCTCTACGTTTTTATCCCTTGCAATCTCCATTGTTTCCCCGATGGCATTCCCATAGTGTATGAATGCATGCGGTGGCAAATCAGGGAAAAGCCCTTTCATGAAACGTTCGCTTTTTCCCCCGGAATTAACTACTATGCTTTTGCATTTCATAGCAATCGCCACATCCATTTCACGCCGGATACAATCGATAAACGCCTCATGCGAAAACGGCCGGATTATTCCCGTTGTGCCAATGATAGAGATTCCACCCACAACACCCAAGCGAGAGTTGAAAGTCTTTTCCGCCAGTTCCGCCCCGTTTTCAAGAGAAACCGTCACGTCCAGCCCGCCCGAATATAAAGCCGAAAGTTCATCGGCTATGTTCTTACGGGGTGCAGGATTTATGGCCGGTTCACCCGGTTCAAGACCCAATCCCGAGAGTGTGACCGTCCCTATTCCTTCTCCTCCATGGAATTTTATTCCCGGAACGGAAGAGTATGCCACCGTTACGGAAATACGGCTACCGTCGGTGACGTCGGGATCATCCCCTGAATCCTTTATCACGCTTGCCGTAGCCGATTCCGAACCGACCTCTACAGATTCCACCCCCATTTTCATCGTTTCCCCGTCCGGTAGCCTGAAAGACACATCTTTCAGGTTGCAACCCGTAAGCAATCCTGTCAAAGCCGCCTTAGCTGCCGCAACAGCACATGAACCGGTAGTGAATCCGGTATGAAGGGAATAGAATTCCGGCAACAGCCGTTCTATCTCCATGCGCAGTCCATGGCGTCCGTCAACAACGATAAAATTTTCCGGCAATTTAGGCCGTTTCACCACAAATACCCTCACACCACGGTTCAACGCAGCCTCCACCTTATCCCG
Organism: uncultured Muribaculaceae bacterium; assembly: GCA_910585275.1. Taxonomy (GTDB): domain Bacteria; phylum Bacteroidota; class Bacteroidia; order Bacteroidales; family Muribaculaceae; genus Lepagella. Next base: position 22,352 of record CAJUCW010000020.1, on the reverse strand, counting down.
GAAACCTCCGCTTTCACCGCTTTCTTTCGTGATAATCGCATCCGGGGCAATCTCCTCTATCAATCCGGCAGTATCTTCTCCGCCATAATAAAGAATGTGTGATTCGGGAAAACCGAACTCGCGGGCTTTCGCCTTAGATTCTTCTCGGTCGAGAATGCGGAACCATGTTTCGACATTTTTCCAAATTCCTTTAAGTCTGGCGATTGTCTGAACTCCGGTGAGGGCAAGCAACCGTTTTGAACCGGACTCCTTCAGTTTCTCGACGGCATCCTCATAGCTGTCGCACCATGTTATCCCGTCGCTTCCGATTTCAGGATAACGGCGTTCAAACCGCACGACAGGAATGGATAGAGTGACTGCTACTTTAGAAATTGTTCTATGCAGATGGGCGGCAAACGGATGGGCGGCATCGACGATAAGCTCCACCCCCTTTTCCCGACAAAAATCCATCATATCGGATTCTGTCATTACCCCTGTGACATGCTCTCCGTGCACACACTCCATTTCCTGAAGAGAACTGCGCGTGGAATATACGTATCTTCCTTCGCCCTCATCAAGAGTCTTGACAGCAATACGTCCTTCCGTGGTGCCTCCGAAAACAAGTATCATTTCCTGTATAAATGTTTGAAGTTGTCACTGTAAAGGCGGGAAAGGCCCTCTCTGTTGTCAATCGCCTCACCTACGACCAGAAGAGTGGTGAGGGTAAGATTGTTTTCATGCACAATACGGGCAAGGTCTTTGAGCACACCACGATAAATCCTCTCCTCTTTCCACGTGAGTTTATAGCATGCCGCCACAGGAGTGTCGGGGGTATATGCCATCAGAAGTTCCTTCTGAACTTCATCGACAATTCCGGCACTTAAATATATGCACATGGTGCTTTGCGAAGCGGCGAGTTTATGCAACTGCTCCTTCTCGGGCATTGGCGTTCGCCCTTCGCCACGGGTAAGTATGATGGTCTGCACCTTTTCGGGAATCGTGAACTGTGAACGCAGAGCGGCGGCGGCTGCCTGAAATGATGAAATCCCGGGCGTAATATGGTAAGACATTCCATATTTGTCGAAAAATGCCATTTGTTCCTGTATCGCCCCATAAATGCAAGGGTCGCCGGTGTGAAGCCTCACCACAAGTTTGTCGCTATCATAAAACCGCTTCATAAGCTCAAACTGCTCTTCGAGATTCATCGACGCGGAACTTCTGACCACGCATCCGGGTTTGGCACATAAGGTAAGTTCTTTTGGCACAAGGCTTCCGGCATAAAGAATGAGGTCGGCCCTCCGGAGGAACCTACGCCCCCTCACCGACACGAGGTCAGGATCGCCGGGCCCCGCCCCCACAATCTCTATATGTCCGCCACGCAATGCACCTCGGTCAACCGACACGGCAAAAGTGAAATCGGCTCCCTCGGAGAGTTTACCCTTATTCTTTTCAAGCACCAGCCTACCACCGTCAGACGCCTTTATGGCACAGCTTTCGGCAACGCCCCACACTCCTGTGACTTCCCTGACTTTTTCCGACGGATTGGGCACAGCGATGTCTTTAAGTTCATCGGCGGTATAGATATTGCAAACATGCACATTTTTCCATTTTGCCAATTCCGCCACCACCTTCTCATCCTTTTTGATGTCGATTGTAGAAACTGATTTAACCCCCGACGGCGAAATCCCCTTTTCGGTCAGAACCTTTTCAATATAAGCTGTTACTCCGGCCGGATTGCAATCACGGCGACAACCTATCCCTATATTGAGAACGAGAGGACGGAAATAAATCACCGGAACGGAGATGTCATAGATATATGGAGTGACGGCAATCACAAATTCATATCCCTCCGCTTCTTCCGGATTCTTTATCAAAGTCACGTTGGAAGGAAGTGTGGCTTCCAGTTTATCCGTGCCGTTGTCGCGGATGTCGAGCAATAGCCCTATCGGTTTTCCGTTTACAAGGGTGGCTATCGCACGGTTCATCTCTGAATGCCGGGCTTCGCAAACCCACCCGTTGGTGTCGGCAAGCGTATCAAGAGCCCAATATCCCGTGGTGTCGCTTTGGGTAGTGATTACAGGGGCGGCACCAAGGATGTGCGCCACTTCCATACACAAAGAATTTGCACCGCCCACATGGCCCGACAGAACAGAAATCGCACTCCGTGCGGAACTATCGACGCAAACCACCGCCGGGTCGATATATTTGTTTTTCATGAAAGGCGCTATGGCACGCACGCATACACCGAGCGCACCTATAAAGACAAGCGCCTTGCAACCGGCAAATACATTTCCGTTAAATTCCTTTAGAGGTATGGCTTCAAAATCCCCGAGTTCTTCCTGAATTCTTTTTGCCACTGCCTCGCCGGCTTCATTCAGATATATTATTCGTTTCATATTGCCTTCATTACCATTATTGGATTATGCGAATCGATTTGAAGGAGATGCGTTTCCACAACTTTGTGTCCGCACGCTCCGACTGCATACTTAAAAGAATCGCAACTTTCCGCACTTACAGAATTGAATACAACCACACCCCCCGCCTTTAAACTACCGAATATCCTCTCCACCATCTCTTCGAGCCTGCCTCCGTGCCCTCCTATGAACACTGCATCGGGAGCCGGATAAAATGAAAGATCGCATTCCATAAAATCGGCTATGACGCCGTCTATGCCTGGAACACCGAACTTGCGGCAATTCTCCTCCAAAAGTTTGCGCGATTCCTCCCTGCGTTCGAATGCGACGATATCAAGTGCAGGAAACTGCAACTTGGCTTCAATAGACACAGACCCGGTGCAAAATCCAACGTCCCACATCACAGATTTATCGTAGAGTCCTAACAGAGACAACGACAGCAACCGCACAGGCATCTTCGTTATCATGTTGGCACGCCCTTCGAGATGGTTGAAAAGATTTTCAGGAATTCCGAAAAAATGCTCCCGTGGCCGGGTCATTTGTAATATCACACAGTTGGGGAATCTAAAGTCGGCACGCAAAGCTTCATCCAAAGTCATTGTCACCACTCTTTCATCTGCGTTGCCGAGACATTCCCCTACCGTCATAGTGTAGTTTGAATATCCGAAATCCAGCATCCTCCCTGCAATCTCTTTCGGACTTTTCCTTCGGTCAGTAAGGACCCCAATCTGTCCACACCCTTTAATGAGGGCAACGTCAAGCCCTTTCCAAGGTCGGCCCGTGACCGACACATTCACCATTCCGGAATAGGGCAACAGCATTCTGTGGGCAAGAAGCTGAAGGGAATTGAAAGATGGGAAAACTTCGATTTCCGCATCGGGGAACTCCCTCCCGAGCGTGACGGCATACCCAAAGAACAGAGGATCTCCGGAAGCGAACACCACTATCCGGGAATATGCTGCATAACGTTCAAAAACACTCTCCAACGGCACCGTCACATCAATCCACACGGCATCCGGAGGGAGAAGATGCGCCACTATCTCATGATGCCTCTTCCCTCCTGAAAACACTCCGCAGTTTTTTATTATCCCGGAAATGCGAGGCGGGAAGAATTGTTCGTGGCAATCTGAAATACCTATTACCGTAAACTTTTTATTACACATCTCTTCCGGGTCTTAACAATTCGGCGTCGGGCCAACACAGTATGGAATTGACCAAAGTGGCCGCAAGATTGCTTCCTCCCTTGCGCCCTTCGACTATGATTTTAGGAATGTCGGAAAAAGGCTTCACCATGTGCTTGCTCTCACAGACATGCACAAACCCTACCGGAGCGGCGACAATTCCGCACGGCGTGGCCTTATGATGCCTGATAAGCGTGCAAAGCTCCATAAGTGCGGTGGGAGCATTGCCAAATGCATAAAGTGCATCGGGATGTTCAGCCACGGCAAGCCTTATCCCCGCTTGGGTCCTCGTGATTCCTTCCCTGCGGGCCAATTCAGCTGTGGCGGGGTCGTTGAGATAACATTTCACCTCTATGCCCAATCGGCTTAACGCCCCCTTCCGGATGCCGGCAGCCGCCATAGTCACGTCCGTGACTATAGTTCTTACACCTCCTTTGGTCAGTGCAGTGAAGATACGTGCCACCGCATCCTCGTCAACTTTCAGAATCTTCTCCATTTCGAAGTCGGCAGTGGTGTGGATGGCATGCAGCAAAGGCCATTTAATCCCGATTTCAACGTCTGAATCGGCAAGTTCTTTCGCAATGGTGCGGAAACTCTCTATCATGATGTTCCGGCCCGGCGAATTTTCTTCGTCTGCGTTATCAATATAATAACCGCGTGGGGTAATCATCCTCCCCTCCCAACCATATGATTGCGAATTACCGATCAGAACGACCGTAAACATATCCACATCTTCGGGATTGAAATCTTTCAGAGTCGTGACCGTGGTGTGCTCACCTTTCCTCCCTGCATGACGCACATATCCAATCGGCGTTTCAGGGTCCCTTCCGAGCAGGAAAAGTTCTTTTAATCGATATAATTCCCAATAACGCCCAATACTTTTCGGGTTATATACAGCGGTGACGAAATCAGCGTCAACCGCCGCCTTTATCCGTTTCTCGATTATGGCCCACGGAGTCATGAGGTCGCTCAAAGATATTACGCAGAAATCATGACCGACGGGGGCACCGAGCAAGGAGGCTGCTTTCTGAAACGCACTGATTCCGGGAATCACCTCGACTTCAACGTCAAGTTTCCTTTCGCACAACATTTCATAAACCAACGGTGCCATCCCGTATATACCAGAGTCGCCCGAACTGATGACACACACGTCACGCCCTCCTTCGGCTATTTCCAAAGCCTTGGCAATGCGTTGGCGTTCCTGTTTCATCCCGTTTTTGACAATCTCGACACTCTCTTTAAGAAGATGGGATATAAACGGTATGTAATACGTATATCCAACCAAGATGTCGGCGTTCTTCAACGCCTCCCTGGCACGAGATGTCAAATCGCTTTCATCACCGGGACCTATCCCTATAACTGTTATCTTGTTTTTCATCTCGTCATTCCGTGGATAATAAATCATTCACAATGTCCAGGAGAGCTCCTATCGACGACACTTCACTACCGTTTATGCGGTAGCCGTTGTCTTTCACCTCGATAACAGTTTCTCCCGGATTATTGCCGGAGGCATCAATCCCTTGCCGGGCAAGAGCCTTCTTCACCATATTATATCGCGCTCCATCGCCAATCAGCCTAATCATCTTATCAATCTTATGGCTGATTTGGAAAAGCCCGCTTTCGCGGTCAAACACCACCCCCTCGCGATGGAAATATTTGCACATTTCCCCGTCAATTGCCAAATCTTCGGGAGTCCCGATAGTAACGCCGTGTGGCTTGTCGAGAAGCCAGACTTTGTCGGCAATCTGAAGTGCCAGTTCGAGGTCGTGGGTCGATAAAAAGACTGTCTTTCCCTTTTCACGTGCGAGACGCTGGAGCAACTGCATTATCTCCACCTTGCTCGGATAGTCAAGGAATGCGGTCGGTTCATCAAGAAAAATAATGGGGGTTTCCTGCGCCAAAGCTTTAGCGATCATAACCTTTTGCCGTTCACCATCGCTAAGGGTATGAATCATGCGCCCCTTTAGATTCCCGATGCCCACCAACTCTATGGAATCCTCCACGATTTGACGGTCGTGGTCGCCCATGCGTCCCCAGAATCCGGTGTATGGGCTTCGTCCCATCCCCACCAATTCCTCCACCGTCATATTGTTGAGAGTGAGTTTTTCCGTAAGCACCACACCGATTACTTTTGACAGTTCGGCATCGGAATAATCACCTAAAGCCTTATGCTCGATATAGATTTCTCCACCTAAGGGGGGCAAAAAAGCAGTAAGAGTCTTCAACAAAGTAGATTTGCCCGCCCCGTTGGGGCCGAGAAGACAAGTTAGCTCTCCGGAATACAACGATGCGTTAATATCCCGCGTAATGACGGTAGCCTTATTTTTTGACTGGTAACCGGTTTCGAGCCTTACGACCCTTACGGTTTCTTCCCTGCGTTTCATACTTCACTTTTTCTTTTGTTAAACAAAACCCACATCACCACGGGCGCACCCACAAGGGCGGTAACGGAATTGACCGGGAGAGCCCCTTCAAATCCTGGCAGACGGGCGATAAGGTTACATAAGAGGGCAAGCGACGCCCCACCCAACAGCGAGGCCGGCAAAATCGTGGCATGGTTCGACGTATGGAACAATCCGCGGCATATATGCGGCACCGCAAGGCCCAAAAAAACAATGGGCCCGCAATAGGCGGTCACTACAGCCACCAATACGCCCGAGCAGCCGATTACGAGCAGACGCGCCCGTTTGATGTCAAGTCCCAGATTACGGGCGTAAGCATCCCCGAGGAGAAGAAGGTTCAACGTCTTTATCAGAAAAAACGCCGACGGCAGGATAACGAGCATAAGGATTATGAAAACCCATGTCTGACCTCCGGACACTCTGGAAAAACTTCCCAAACCCCATATCACGTATGCGCGGATATCCTCCTCCGCACTAAAAAACTTCAAAACACCGATTATGGCATTCGCAATGTAGCCAATCATTACACCCATGATCAGAAGAGTGACATTACCTCTCACTTTCTGGGCCACAAACGCTATCAAAGCCATAATCAAAAGCGAACCGATTACTGCCGACAAAGTAATAGTAACCTCCCCGATTACCCCGAGCTTGCTCAAGGCCACTCCCCCGACGCTTCCAGAAAGCAAAACCACGCACGCCACTCCGAGACTTGCGCCCGAACTTATACCAAGCACCGACGGGCCTGCAAGCGGATTGCGAAACACGGTCTGCATCAACAAGCCGCTCACTGCAAGGCCGGCTCCAGCCATCATTGCGGTCAACGACTGCGGCAGACGTGACTTAATGACTATGTTGGTCCAAATTCGGTTGTCGCTCTTGTTGCCGAGCAAAATGTCTATAACATCGCCTGCCGGGATTTCCACACTCCCCAGCAAGAGATTGAGAACAAGAAACACTATTATCGAAGCTACCAACAATAGCATCAAAAGTATCCTTACGCTACGGTTCATTTCACAAGATGGTAATAACCTGGTTTATGGTCAGGAAGAATCTCCGGGTGGAAAACATGGATAAAATCAGCCAGCACCACTTCCGGCTCCACCGGCATTTTCTCATAAAAAGGCACTTCCTTCATGTTGCAATATATCACACCGTGGTTCTTCCATGCATCGAAATCGGTATAACGGTTGTCTTGCTCCTTTAAGGTATTGTAGCCGAACTCTCCATCGAAACTGTTTACAATACGCCAATAGTCGGCTCCCGCTGCATTCGTATAGACAGTTTCATAATCAAGAGTCACGCCCCCCGATTCCTTATTGCCTTTTAAAAAGTAATCGCCACCGGCGTCACGGAACAACTGGGCAAGGAAACTTTTCCCACCCACGGCATACCAGTTGCCCCCGCGCATCTCCCCGCTGAAAACAGTAGGACGATAAGCGACGGTGTCAACCAAAGCTTTCAGACTGTTATAACGCTCTTCTATTGCTGCGAATTCCTTATTTGCTTCGGGAGCTTTCCCCGTGAGCAGACCGATTACCTTTATCCATTCCGCCTGACCGAGCGGACTGAGCTCCTTATAACCCAAGTGTGGAATCATAGGGATATCCACGTTGCGGATAGCGTCATAGCCGCCTCTTTTAAACGGGGATATAAATATGACGTCGGAATTAATGGCCATAATGACCTCATTGTCGAAATTACCTTCAATTCCGATTTTATGGGTTTTCCCTTCTTTGAGCTGGCGGTTAATCGTTTCATTGTGAAGATGGCGCGTGCTCGTGATGCCCACCACCTTTTCCGGGATGCCGAGCTTAAGGAAATTCGACAACTGGAGCGATGTCATGCAGATGGCGGACTCCACCGGCACATTAAGACGCGTGTAACCTTCAGGCAGCCCTCCTGAAAAATCCTTATCGGTAAGTGCGAAATGGAATTGCTCCACCTCACGGTTCTCCGGGTCGTTGATGTCGAGAAGCACCATATCGTCGAGATATTTCACCTTGAAACCTTGTGCGTAAGCAGGCGTCACCATAAGCGTGGAATCGAAAGCGATACTTTCATCCGACGTTTTGCTTCCCTCTGCACCACATCCGCCACATGCGCTTCCCGACACGGCGCACATCAAAATCAGTATAAATCCATATATCTTCATTGTTCCAATCATTATTCAGGTATGTAAATTATTTCTCCGTTCTCAAGTTGATATGCCGAACCCACGCGCTTCCCTTTCGTGCCTGAAGTCCGGGCCTCGGAATCCGAGGAAGTATATTTCTTGATTTCGCTCCCTTCCTTCATTATGATTTCCATATTGTCGGCACCGGGATTTTTGACGATAGTGAAATCTTCTTTAGAAAAGACCTCGCCCATATCGAAATGCACCACAAGCGCAACCATCAGCGCCACCGCGAAAACCATGGCTATGTCAAAGAGGTTGGTCAGCATTCCCAACGGATTGTCGTCGCCGTCATCCTTCAGTATAGGGTTCTGTTTCATTGCTCAAAGAGTTTGATAAAAATGAATTCCAAATCGTTGAACGACCTGGCATAAAACCGCTGGTCCACCTGCAAAGTGGCCATCCCCACGGCTGCCACAGCCATCCCTACGACGGTAGTGGCGAAAGCCACCTGCATATTGTAGGCCATCGAAGCGATGTCGCCGCTCGCCAACCCCACGAGAGCCGGACCCATAGGGATTAGTGTACCCATAAGGCCGAGCATGGGGCCGAACTTTATAAGTGTCCTGTTTCCGGAGAGTTGTTTCTGCACCTCTACCTGGAAATCTGCAAGAAGATGTTCACAATAGATCTTGTCGTCACGATGGGCAAGAAGGTCGTTTAAACATTCCACAACACTACTGTTGGCGCAATTCTTCAATTCCGTCTGCACGTGCATAAGTTCTTCCGGCGAATAGGCGTGCGTAAGTTGCCTTAACATTGCGGTAATCCGCTTTCTTTGGCGGTATTCCCCATAAAAACCGAACAGAAGCATCCCTGCCTTGACCATAAGGAAGAGCAACAGAGCTACCACGGGAATCAGCAACCCGTTGGAGATGATGAAAAGTATGTCCGAAAGATATTTCATAGAAGACCGTATATTATAATGTTTAACAAGACCGCAGACAAGGAAGCCGTGTAAAGAGACCGTTTATCCGTCCGGGCATATCTGAACAGAAATACAGCTGCTGTAACGGAAAAAAAGATTATGCAACCCGTTATTATCCCTGATAATGTGAAATTCATCCCCGGGAAGTACCTCAACAATATGAAAGACAACCCACATACGGGCACAACCATCATGAGCCCGGGATAGAATCCAAGTATCTTCTTCCATAATTTTGTAGAGAAAACGTAGGAAAACATTATCATCAGTTCGATAAATTCAAGGGTTATGATTCCCTCCATATCTAAAACGGCAAATAATTGCTGCCGTGATATGCCCGCCAAAAAAATTGTTGTCATGAATGCAACCACACCCCAAACGGCGGCATACGCCAAAGCCATCTTAATCGGCATCAGCGACATTTTAACCATCACCGTCAGAGCTATGCTCAGACTCAACAATATGAACAGAACCATCATTGACTCCTCCGTTTCCTTATTACCGACAATATAACCACAATAAACACCACAACCGACAAAACAATCAAAACAGTCGTGGAAACATCTGTTTCGGAAACCTCAGGAAAAAGTTTCTTCCCTTCTTCTTTCAGCACCTTTGCATCTGACCGGGCGGCTGTTGCTTCTGCAATATCGTCGGCAAAACGTTCGGCATCTTTTTTGTCAAGATTGGAGGCTATGAAATCCTGTAGCTTTTTGTTGGCGCATATAAAGTCGGTGCAAGGGGCTCCGTGTTGCGCCGTGAGCCTTGCATTCAAGGAGGCTGTCAGCTCCAATTTTTCTTTGTCTGCATTCCAGAATCCTTTGCGTGCGCTTTCCAGCATTGTGGCGGTCATCTCCTGCAGCGCGGCGGGATTTACGTTCCCGAAATATTCCTCTATACCAAGTCCATCCTGATCAAGAATGTATTGACGGTAAAGATTGTCGTATATGTCTTCCGGCAGTGCGCTGCTCCGGGTTGCGCTCCATCCGAAAATATTGCGGAAAATCTCGCCAAACATCTGTGCCGTCGTGGCGTCGCCTTTCATTCTCGCCTTTATGAATTCAGAATTGAGGATTGTGGCGCGTGCCTCTACGGCGATGGCCTCGCGCGTATCCTGCATTCTCGGCAGATATGAATTGCGATAATCCGCAAGCACCGCTTCCGGTTCCTTTCCGTTGATGGAGGTAGAAGCCAACGACAATGCACCGGTAAATTCATACACATGGTCGAGAGATATCGGCCCCCAGGTATTACTTTGCCGCGGCTGCACGATTACGTCCGTACCGGCTATGGCCGACCTGAACAGGTTCTTGTCCATGCTGCCCCAGTTTTCATCGTCGCCATACATTGCACACATGTTGTTGAGATACCCCTCTACAAGTCCCTCCCGGTCGTCCCATTCTCCGGAACTTTCGGTGAAACGCAACATCCCGGTGCTATAACCGGAGTTGACGGGGCCGAAAACCCTCATATTCGAGAGTTCGCGCGCCATTTTCGGCGACTCCCCCTTTTCCACAAGTTCCTTTTCCTGCTCCAGACTCCCCTCCGCCACGTAATTAGGATAAATATCGTCTTCGGCATTCGCCGCCAATGCCACGGCATCGGTGAGCATTTTTAGTCTGGAAGAGGCAATGTCGCGCAACTGCCCCGACACTTGCACGAGAATATTGACTCTCGGACGACCGAGAATTTTTGAAGGAGTGAGTTTCAAATCCATCACACGCCCTTGCTCATCGCGCACGGGTTCCACACCGAGCATCCTCAATGCCTGGGCCACCGTAGCACCCTGCGAGGAGATAAATTCCCCCGCCCAGAAAGTATAGCTTACTTTCTTTGGATATTCCCCGTGTTTAGCATAATAGTCTTTCAATGTCTGCTCGGCAAGCGCCACACCGTCGTTCCAAGCCTTAGTACTTGGTGTGGCTTCTGCGTTTATGCTATACATGTTGCGCCCCGTTGGCAACACATTTGGATTAAGCACAGGGTCGCCCCCGGGGGCCGGGAAAACAGGTATGCCGCTCAACGCGTTTACCATAGCATTGATTTCTGCTCCGGCAGATTCAGCCAAAAGACGACGGCATTCGAGCGCGTATGCTTCCTCCCCTTCTCCCGCTGCTCCTCCGTTAAGAATATTCAGAATCGTTTTTTTCGCATCCGGCAGATAGCGGTGTGATATGAAAGTGAAATCATGAAGGCATTCTTCCGTTATCCTTCCTTTTTCGAAATCGTTCTTGGCCCGCAAATATGCAAGTTTGTCGGCGCAGATGGCAAGCACTGTCGTTGTCATGTCGGAGGATGAATACGGGAGCCCCATCACATAGAAAGCTCCTGTGATTTTCTCGTTTGCAAGCTCTTCCAAAAATGAGTCTATTTTTTTGAGTTCCTCAACAGTGTATTTGCCGGTTGGCAGGGAGTCGAGTCCGAGGTTTCTATGAAACCCGCACTCCATGATTTCCTTTTTGAGCGAATTGCCGTTTAAAGCCGGATTGCAGATGGCATTATGAAGGACTTCCATCAAAGCCGAATATTTCTGACGCAAGCCACTTTCAACGTATGGAGGAGTGAGGTGAGTGACAATTACGGCATGGCTCCGGCGCTTCGCGATTATGGACTCACCCACATTGCCGGTGGTGTAAAAATAAAAGTGCGGACGATTCCCCACAAGCACTTCCGCCCAATCCGCCTGCGACAATCCGGCATTTTTTCCCGGGGTGAACTCAAGGTTGCCATGAGTGCCGAAATGGATAAGGGCATCGGCGTCAAACCCTTTTTGCATGTAAAGATATGGAGCTAAATATGAATGAGGAGGCACGACGTCAACGCCATGCGTCAACTTGAAATCGTCGTCGCCCAAAGCCGGACGAGGCTGTGGGAAAAGAAGGATATTACCATAACGGATGGCCGCCACCGCAAGGCTGTCGCCCCTTGCAAGCAGACTGCCCGGAGCCTTTCCGTAACGCTTCTCAACTTCCGCATATTTTTCCGCAAGAAGAACTTCTTTCGCCCATTTTTCATACATCCCCTTCTCAATCCATACAGGGTTTGCCTCGTTCATGAATTTTTCCTGGGCGGCAGGTGCATAGTCGCCCATCACGCTCCCTTGCCTCATCAACTGTTTTTTGAATTCATCCAAGCTCGCAGGAAGGCCCTCCACGTCATAACCTTCGGCGCGGAGCCGTTTTAAAAAATTGTAAAGCGACGGCACTACCTCCATGCCTGAAGCAAGCAACGCATCCTTACCCGGAGATTTGAAATAGCCTATCGCAATCCTCTTCTTATCATTGGGAAGGGTTTTAAGGTTCATAAACCTGCCGAACTGCTCCATAAAAGCATCTATACGTTCAGCTTCGGGTGTATAAAGCAAATAACCTTCCGGAGATGGATTCTGCGTGGAGATGCAAAGCGGGGTCATTCCCCCGTCGATTTCCGGCACTACAATCCTTGCATTGAGCGTGCCGCCTCCCATAGGTTTGTTTACGTCAAGCCATTCTTCTCTCGGCTGAATGAGCGGGAATGGCATAAACAATGGAATGTGCCTTTCGTAAGCCCAATTTATCAGAGAATCGTTGCCGAGTCTCCCCATCGGAAGATAAACGATGGCATCCGGACCGACTTCCTTTATCATACGCGCCCTTTCGAGTCCCGTGGCGGTTATCGGATATACGTTATAGCCCTCTGCGGTAAGTCTCGACACAAGCGTGTCGATATGGGCACGGTTGTGCTCTACCGGAAAACTCACACCCGAAACAAACGCAATCTTGCCGCCTTCGCGATGATATATACCCTTGCGTTTAAGATAATCGGAAAGAGCCTCTGCATTGTCGAAATATTGTCCCGGTTCGAGGTGATAATACATGTTGGAAGGCATCTCTACAGGAGCATCGTAATCTTTTTCACCTATGCGGCGAGGGTTAGCGATGCTTCCAATGTATCTCACAAGATTACGATAATTGGCTCCGCACTGATTGGAAAAATACTTTTGGAGTTGTGCATTTTGCGCTGAATCAAGGTTATGAGTCACCACAAAACTGAAATTACGCAGGGTATTGGTAAAAACCGGAATTCCCTTTACAGACGCCTTCTCCAAAGAAACGGACTGCAACGAGTCAAGATAAAGCCCCCTGCCATACATCAGGACGGCATCATACTTATCAAAATCTCCGGCTTCTTCCATCGATTTACAGGTCACTTCAATGGCATCACAATCGTTGTTGAGCACAATTTCGGCCGCCTGTGCCGGAAGGGCGTTGACCACAAGTATTTCAACGGGGCGAAACCATATCACATATGCCGCATAACAACAAAACGCAAGCACAACAGATGCCGCGATGCCGATAAAAAGCTTTTTCTTGACTCCGGTCATGGCTTTCAGAGATTTTCCTTGATGTATTGTGATTTTTGACTTCCCGCATCGAGCACAGGGGCCTTGAATGCCTCTTTGATATGGTCGATATAAATATCCTGCACTTCAGGAATCTGACCCAACCCCTCAAGTATGCTTGATACTTTATACCCCTCTTTTTCAAGTTCACCGCGCCATTCCCCGTCAATGTCATTCCGGGCATGGTCGCCGGCGACAAACATAAACGGCACGAGAATGACGTTCTTCACTTTAGAGGATTTAAGTTTCACCAATGTTGTGTCGTAGGTGGGATACCCTTCCACCGTAGCAACATGGAAGCGTGGTTCCCCCGCCGCCGAAAACATATAATCTATCTGGGAATACATAGCATTCGCCGGCGTTGACGTGCCGTGCCCAATCAATACGACGGCACTTTTGGCCGACAGATCCTCACCATAGCGGTCTTTAAGAATATCCACCACTTTCTGACCGTCTTTCACCGAATAAAGCAACGGACGGCCCACTCTTATTTCCTTAAAAAACGGAGTCATCAAAGCCGCATCATTACGTAAGACCTCCGCCTCGATTCCATCGATAACATTTGTGCCTTGCACTATTACGTGGGTAAATCCGTCGGCAGCCAGACGCAACAGGGCTTCTTTCGGGGTCGGTTTCGAGATTCCCCGCTTCTTAAGACGGTCAATAATGATGCGTGAAGTGTATGCCTCCATCACCTTGATGTCTGGAAATTGATTCTTTGCCTTTTCGTTGATGACATCGATGGTAAGCTTGCGTGTATCGTCGAATGTGGTTCCGAAATGAACCATCAGAATTGCCGTTTTCTCCTTAGGTACATTGTCAAACGATCCGGCGTATCCTGTTGCCATGCATAACATTAGCAAAACTAAAAAAACTAATCTTTGCATATTCCTCAACTAAATTGTAAAAGTCCTCCCGGAACATGTTGGAATCATTCCGGGAGAACAGCAGATTAAACGGACCGTTTTATTTGAGATCTTCGACCACTCTGATTTGTTCGAAATAGTAACCGGGCGCCATTGTCACCCCCAGTTCAGTCTGGTTTTTCTCTACATCATAGATATAGATTTGGGGATTTTTACCTTCCGCATCGACACCGATATATGCCTTATGATTGACGTAGGCCATACGCGATGAAAAACGTCCGCTACTGTAAGCAAGACGTTCCCCGTTGTATGTGACAGGGGTGGACACTTTCTTTGCCACATCAATAACAGTGTAATAGTGGCTGAAAGAATCAATCTCGGTTCCGGCTTTATCATCACGGGCATATGCCACAACTTTGTTGTTGCCCACATACATCACAGAGATAAGCTTACCCTCCGCCGTGAAACCGTCATAGTCTTTATCGAATGTGGTGGAGTTTGCCGGAATCTTCAAAAGATGGCTGTGTTCATTGCCGTTGGCGTCATCCGTCACGCAGGCAATGTAAAGATTATTGTGGCCATCGATAACTGTGGTGGTCTGAAGGAGTTCTCCATAGGCGGTGCCGACCATCTCACAGTCAAGGAAACATGGAGTATTGCTCTCGACTTCCATTGTGGAAGGATTGATGACTGCAGTCAACATAGGAGTGACACGGACACCGCGTCGGCCTTCCGTCTTTGCATAATAGAAATAGAACAATTTGTTGTCTGAAGCTCTATAAGTAAGAATTCCCGAAGTGGTATAGATTTCACCTTTTTCAGGCATCTCCACATCGAGCGTACCCTCACTGATAATCGACATGTCGTCGGTGTTGAGTTTCGTCCATATTATCTTAGTAGCGTCGCCGTTGGCTGCCATTATGACAAGGGTATTGTCGTTAATCCAAGCATGCGTATATTTACGGGTAGCATAGGTATTGGTCTGGAATCTACGTTCCTTAATGGCTTCTATTTTATTATCCTTGATGACGTACTTGGCAAACCTGTCGGCAGATACAGGCACCTGATAATAATACGCACCTTTCAAAATAGTTTCGAGCGACAGAAGTGAATTTACCTCCGTGCCCGTGCCCTGGAATGTGATTTCCGGCTGGTCGGCATCAAGGGAGTTGACACTGCGCACAAGTGTCTGCACATCGCGTCCCATACCGCCGTGACGGTCGAGGGCAACCCAAAGGTCGAAATGGTAGTCTTGGATGATTGTGGGATCATCGGGAGTGCCTGGTTTATCCGGTCCGTCATCATCAGAACAGCCAGTCATGCAGAAGGCCATCGAAATCGCCATAAACGATGAAAGAAGTAATCTAAATTTTTTCATTGATTTATATTTTGGTTAGTTAATGAATATTCTGAATTTAGCTGCAAAAGAGCGTCCCGGCTTTTGCAGCATATAGTTGTCGTAGGCAAGACAATCGAAGACGTTGTTGCATTCAACCGAAATGTTATAACGGTCATTATGCCATGAATAAGAAAGCGAAGCATTGGTGATATTTTGGGCAGGAATCCGCGCTTTCGACGAGGCTGCCCCGTAGGCCTCCCAGTTAAGGTAATACCAATGGACATACTGATAATCCGCGCCTATTCTCAGACGGTCGGTTTTCTCCAGAAGATTTCGGAAAGTATATGACACATCGACGTTGCCGAAAGCCCAGGGACGATTGGGAACTCTGTTCTTATAAGTGGCGGAGAGATTGCCGTCGGTCTTGTAACGCCTCAAATTGCGGGCATCGCTCCAGCTTCCGTTGAGTAAAACCTGTAAAGCACTGTTCCATAAATAAGAAACTTCAAAATCCAATCCTTTGATATCGATCGCCGGTTCGTTGACATACTGCATCATTCCTTCCCGTTCTGAGACAGTGGCTCGTATGTAATTCTGAACATGGCGGATAAAACCGTTTACCTCATAACTCAATCGGTTGGAGTCATCGAAATTAAACGTTCCGAATACACCCACGTTATAATTGTTGCTTTTCTCCGGATTCAGTGTGAGATTAGGATATACGGTGGTGCCGTTGCCAAGCAGTTCCCTCGATAAAGGCAACCTGACGCTATGCTCGTATGAGGCTTTCACCGCAAAAGGTTCGCATAGTGAATAACGGCTTCCGATGCCGGCACCCCAGTAAGTTTTCACATTTTCTTTGTCGATTCTATCGGATCCCGTTATCGAGATGTCATCGGTTTGCTTTATTGAAAGCGCGTTTATATACTCTTTTACGAAATAAGATGTCTGCCATTTGTTTTCAAAAAAGGATTGTGAATAGGTAAGCGAGAGAATATGCTTGGTGACCACATCGTTCGACGGTTCAAACGTCTTGTCAGCTAAATCATAGCGGTCGTTCCCCCTTCGGTTGAGCATATAATTGAAAGCAAAACTGTTATGTTCGTTCAGTTCATAATCAACTCCAGCGTTGAGCACGGTCAGTGGCCTTTTATAAATGCGTATGGTACGTGCGCGGTTATTAAGTTCGTTGCCCGACGAAGGCAACCACGTGCCATCCCAGGAATACTTGCGATAAGCGGTATCGACGGTTTCGCTATGGTCCCAGGTATGGGAAAGAGTAAGTCGTGTAGCCACGTCGCCCCATCTTTTGTTATAGCGTAAGGATATATTCGACGAATGGGAATGTCTTCTTGCCTCTCCATACACCTTATTTTGCATTGCACCGGTCTGTATGTCCTTATCGAGTTTATTATATGAATAACCTACAAGAAAATTGTCCGCCCATTTCACGTTGTTCACGCCAACCTCAACCTCACCGAAAATGGAAAAGTAATCATCGTGAAAGCGGCGTTTGTTTGTAAAAATATAGCGATCTTGCTCTTCACTCCATACCTCCACATACTTCATGAGATAGTCATTTTTAGAATAATTTATGCTGAAAGTAGGGTGTATCACTATCGGAGTGCCGGGTATGTAATATTGCCCGGTCAAATCACCGGTATGTGTATGGAAAGACCCTATGCCATACGATGCATCAAGATAGTTCCGGCGTTTTTTGCGGGTTACTATATTGACCGCTCCCCCCAAAGCATCCGCACCGAGATAAGAAGGCACCACACCTTTATACAATTCCACCCTTTCGACCGTATTTAGCGGCACATTGTCGAGCGTCAATCCCGTGCCCTTCGTTTCCAAAGGCACTCCGTCGATAAAATAGCGTATGGAATTTCCCGACATTCCGTTTATTGTCAAATCGAAATCAGAACCGGCGCCACCTTCTCTCCTCACCTTGACTCCGGCCGTACGGTTAATCAGGTCGTTAAGAGTGACCATCTTGTTAAGGTTAGGTGCTATTTCAACGGCATTTACCGAAAACGCACCCTCTTCAAGCCGCTTCCCCTCGCTCTTTCCATACACACTTACACCCTGAAGCAAAGCGGCGTTTTCCTCCATCACGACGTTCATCGTCGTGTCTTTAACCAAATCCACAGTAAAATTGTAAGTGTGGTAGTTGAGGGCAGTTATGTTTCCACGATATACACCCTTCTCCAGTTTAAACTCAAACAATCCGTCAACGTCAGTCTCCGTCGTGAATTTCAAACCATTGAGAGACACCGTAGCGAAAGCGACAGGTTCCCTCGAACCGTCAACCACCTTTCCCAAAAGTGTATAAACAGAATTAGCCGCCTGAAAACTCAAGTGGCTCATGAGGAATAATAAAAGTATCCAATTTTTCATCTCGGTCTGCTGCCAAAATTAAAAACTGGGGTACTATTACGCAGCAAACCATATTCCCTCTCCCCGCACAAGGAGACGAACGGCTGTTTTGTGGTAATATAACCCGAAAACTACAAAACGATATGTTGTCTTGGCAGGTCTCCTGACTTATCCCCCCATCGACGCCTTCCCGGCGGAAAAAACCGACAGTGACATTCTGTCGATGGGTTTTATAGGAATTACAGTAGCGGGTCTGTCCCGGATTCTCACCGGGTTCCCTATTAATCGCGTCGCCGCGAACCAAAACGTGTGCAAAGGTATATATTTTTTTTCAACTTTCAAAAAGAAACTTCATGGCCTTTTCTATGAAGACATAAAACGGTGGCTTCTTTCATTAATCTAAAAACAACATACATTTTCTTCATAAAACAACCGCATCTCATAAATTTAGAGGTGGCATATTCCATTTCTTCAATAAAAAAGTATTAACTTTGCAGGCATGGAGATAAAAAATGCAAAATACGAGATAAGCAATGCAAAGGTGGAGCAATGTCCAGCCACCGACGTGCCCGAATACGCTTTTATAGGGCGTTCGAACGTGGGCAAATCATCGCTTATCAATATGCTTACAAAAAGGAAAGGACTCGCCAAGACTTCACAAAAGCCGGGCAAAACTCTCCTCATAAACCATTTCAACATCAACAACGGCGAGTTCTATATCGTTGACCTACCCGGCTATGGTTATGCCGCCCGCGGCAAAGACCAACGTGAAAGTTTCAGGAAAATAATCGAGACCTATATCCTGGGCCGCCGCCAAATGACACTTCTCTTTGTGCTTATCGACATAAGACACGAGCCGCAAAAAATAGACCTTGAATTTTTAAACTGGCTCGGTGAAAATCAGGTACCTTTCGCCATCGTGTTCACGAAAGCCGATAAGCTCGGGCCCAACGCAGGCGTTGCAAAAGTCGAAGCATACAAAAAAGAACTCCTTAAAAACTGGGAAGAACTTCCACCGATTTTCATTACATCTTCCGAAAAATCGACAGGCCGCGACGAGATTCTCGACTTCATCGAAAAAATCAACCGTCAGGTGCTACTCGATTGTAAAGAAAAGGATGACAACATTCCACTGAATAATGAACCTTAAAAAACTTATCAACGGCGACAGCCGACTTTCCGAAATAGTAAGATTCGGAATGGTGGGCGGAATCTCGACTGTGCTACAATACGGATTCTATGTCATATTCGTAAATGCGGTCCACGTCAGGGCTGTTCCCTCCTCCATGATAAGCTACGCACTGAGCTTTATCGTGAATTTTTTCCTGTCGAGCTATTTTACATTCCACACCCGTCCCAATGCCAAAAAAGGTCTCGGATTCACATTAAGCCATCTCTTCAATATGGGGCTTCAGACCGGACTTGTGGCGATTTTCAAAGGAATTGTAGGCCCCACCCTTGCGCTTCTTCCAGCGCTCGCGATTTGCATTCCCGTAAATTATTTCCTGGTGCGTTTCGCTTTTACAAGCCGCCTTTTCAAAAGCGGAAAGGAAAAGAACCCTGACATATCTAAAACCTTATAAGTTATGACCAAGATTGCAATGGCATCCGACCATGCCGCATACGAACTCAAAGAAATAATCAAACCGTATCTTATTGAAAAAGGATATGAAGTAATCGACTTCGGCACGGATTCTTCCGATTCTTGTGATTATGCCGATTTCGCACACCCCGCCGCAACCGCTGTTGAAATGGGAGAATGCGCTTTCGGCATAGCAATGTGTGGCTCAGGCAACGGCATACAGATAACCCTCAACAAGCATCAGAACATACGTGCCGCCCTTTGCTGGCTTCCTGAACTCGGAGCACTCGCCAAACAGCACAACGACGCCAACTTCCTTGTGCTTCCGGGCCGTTTCATTTCTGTATATATGGCAAAAGAGGTGGTCGATGCCTATCTTGATGCAAAATTCGAAGGTGGTCGCCACCAAATCAGGGTGAATAAAATACCTGTTAAAGATTAACCGAAGGCAATACCATCGATTTTTCATGAAAGAATTCGAAATTAAACTTTCCGACCTTCGTTTCCATGCCTGTCATGGCGTAATGCCTCAAGAAACGAAGGTCGGAAACGAATTTATTGTGAATTTGGCTATAAGAATTCCTTATTCGGAGGTAATTCTCGAAGACAATCTCGACGACACCATTTCTTATGCCGATGTTTATGAAATCATAAAAACGGAGATGGGAAACACAAAAAAGCTCATCGAAACGGTGGCGGCAAAGATAGCGGAAAGAATTTGTTCCCGTTGGCCTCAAATTCTTTCCGGACATATAACAATCTGTAAATCAACACCTCCCATTCCAACAGTTAACGGCAGCGCGGAAGTCACGTTATTTTTCTAAAATTTTTTCGCCATTTTATTTGGTGATTTCAGAAAAAGGCAGTAACTTTGCACTCGCAAAACGGGAACAACCGATAGCAAAAACAAAACGGCTCCTTAGCTCAACTGAATAGAGCATCTGACTACGGATCAGAAGGTTGCAGGTTTGAATCCTGCAGGAGTCACTTAAAAGCTTCCATTTTAGAAGCCTTTAAAACAACTGACAACAATGGCTCCTTAGCTCAACTGAATAGAGCATCTGACTACGGATCAGAAGGTTGCAGGTTTGAATCCTGCAGGAGTCACTTAAAAGGTCGGTTCTCAATGAGAACCGACCTTTTTTATATTGTTTACTAAACACGCTTGAGTAACGCCATCATATCGGGTCAGCGAATTCAGGGTCAGCGGATTTTTCCGGTGCTTGGCTTTTTTTAAGCAAAAATCTTACATAATCTGAATATAAAGAAGAGAGGATCCGAGACACCTCTCAACTGAGTGCGGAACATCTTGATCTTTGCGTTGAATGATTCGGCAGAGGCGTTTGTCGCCCGGGATCGGAAGTAGTTTATGATTGTCTTATAATTGTTTTTAAAAGTCCTGACCACAGTATTGAAATGCTCTCTGCCAAGAGCCTCCACATCCTTGAACCACTTCATCAGCATTTCCCCGCCTTTCAGATAGTCGACCTTCTCGTTAAAAATCTCTCTTAGTCTCTGCATTACTTTATAGGCGTGCTCGATTTGCGGATAATTCTCAAAAAGTATCTCCATCCTCTGTCGCTGGGCAACGCTCCATTTATCCCTTGATACCATAAGCGACCGTTTTGTGCGTACAAGAATCTGTGGCCAGGTCTCGCCATTACGAGCCTTTATCGAAGCATATTCAATCCCCTGCTCCCTGCACATTTCCTGCACCGTGGCCTCATCCTTGCGAACCTGGTGCCTGATGTCTATGCGCAGGTCGTCCATTGCCTCGTTAAAGAGCTGCTGCACATGGAAACGGTCGTTTGTAATAATCGCACATGGGAATGATATCCTGACCGACTCCATCATTGCGGAAGACAGATCGCAGGTCACTTCCTTTACTTTAATCCTGCGCCATGCAGGAATCGCCTCTTCCAATACTGCCACTATCTCAGGCACTTTGGTGCCATAAAGCATCGCCACCAGTGTCCCGGGACCTCCATGGGCATCCTTGTTTGTCACAATAGTGAACAACTCGTCCTTGCTCAGCGCTGTCTCGTCTATGCTCAGATTGGGTCCGCAGTTTTCCGGAAAACATACATAAGGAGTCTGTGAATATCTGGTCCTGCTCATCCCTTTCCATTCCGTGTAACCGCTCAGACGGTACTTGTATAGCTTGCGCAGCGTATCTCCGTTGACGCCATATAACCGGCCTATCGTTGAGATCGGAAGACACTCACTCTCTATCTTCTCCTTTTAAAAAAGCCACAAGCTCACTGGTGAGTGTGGTAAAGTCTTCATTGACGTAATCTATGTCGTATGAGAATATCTCTCCCGTTGACTTGTCAAGCCATTTGCATTTCCGCAGATGAAGGAATGTCCTGCGTCCTCTGGTAAGGTGATCCTGAATTGTACAGTAATCGGTATAACCTTTGCCTATAACGCACCCTTTGTGCGCGTCTTCTTCAGTAATTTCTCTTTTCTCGTCAAGCCATATATGGAATTCTGTATCTGTCTTTTTAACGTTGACGATATCAAAGACCTCTCTCAGACCTGCCGGAAGAAACTCCCACATGAAATCTTCCTTGCTTATGCTCTTGCCTAACTTAGTATTCATCCAGCAAATTTAGTCATTTGCATTTTTTAACGCAAATCAAGCACCGGAAAAATCCGCTGGTCCCGAATTCAGGGTCAACGGATTTTTCCGGTGGGCGGAGAAGATGTCAAGAGTATAGTGTAGCCA
>CAJUCW010000019.1 GCA_910585275.1 uncultured Muribaculaceae bacterium | reverse complement strand
ACCTCTCTACAAGCCGAAATTTGATATTTTCAAATTTTTGTCATGTACTTAGAAAAAATGTAATGCTTCTTCACGAAGACAGTGCATTTCGTCAGGCCTTGAAAGACTTGTCAGTAGCACAATATCGTCAAGAAATCAAAAATTTCTTTGGACCGGATCATAATGGGCAAACAGTATCCGACCGAATATTACGGAAAGATTTCAATATCCAATATTCTGTTCCGCTAATGTGCTATTTCCTAGAATTATTGAAGGACAACCACAAGGACTGTGTCGTTAGGTATAATGACGTCTTTGCAGATTGTCCTCCCAATGCTTCTATTATTGCAGGATTCCTTGAAAAAACAAGTATAGATATAACTAAATTAGAATGGAAATTCAATAGAGAAACGATATCTGCTGTTGTAGAAAAAGAATTTGAGCCATTGCTAAAAAAAATAGCTACGATTATGTATGCTTATGCCTGTGACATAGTTCTTCTTTCAGGCAGACCGGCATCGCTCCCTGCAATTCGAGATATTTTCTTGAAGTATTATGCGGTTTCTCCCAACAGGCTTATAATGCTTAACAATTATTATGTTGGAGACTGGTATCCGTTTGATAATAATACCGGTTCCATTACAAATCCCAAAACAATCGTTGCTATGGGTGGCGTAATTGGACATTATGCGTCTGAATTATCCAACTTAAACAAGTTCGTGATAAATCTTGACAAGCTTAAAGAGGGCTTAAAGTCGACGGTCAACTATATTGAAGCGACTCGAGAAGGTCAGCCGATAGAGTATTTTATTACTCCTGAACAGACTCAAGGAGACTTGACGGTAAGTAGGATACCCACCTATCTTAATGTAAGACAAATCGGTTTGGATACATATCCTTGTCGCACGTTATACACGATTGATTTTAATCGACACAAGATTGCAGATAGGATTCGCAAGAAAGCCCTTCTTAATGAAGGGAATACGCTTACAGATGCTAAAGTGCAATCATTGGTCAATGATCAAATTGACCAGCTAAAAAAACGTATGCCGTTCAAACTGATAATTGACAGAGATATAGATGATAAGGAACTATTGACAATATCATCTATTCGCGATAGAGAAGATAAAGATGTCATTGACGGTAATATAGAAATTCATATCCAGAGTCTCGGGGTAAATGAAAGATATTGGCTCGATTCAGGAGCATTCAACTTCTAACGCTATGATACAAGATATAGATAACCATATAAGCATTATAAACGATTCTCTATCATGGGCAAAAGAATATGGGAAAGACTCTTTCCCTTATGAACAGTTCAAAGAGTATCGCAGGAAGTTGTCTAAAATACGCAATGCGTTAACAGGCAACTGCTCTGCTGCTGCCTATGGCGAGAGTCAGGTAGGTAAATCCTATCTGATGAGTAGTTTGTTGTCTTCATCAGAGCGTCCATTTGTTATTGAAAATAATGGACGAGAATACAGCTTTATAGATGAATTGAACCCCAGTGGCGGTAATAATGCAAAAATAGAGTCAACCGGAGTAATAACTCGTTTCACAATAAAGAAAGGAAAGAATAACGTTAAAAACCACATTAAGATTCTTAATCTTTCGGTTGTAGATATTATTCTTCTTTTAACCGACTCCTATTACAATGACATAAAGATTAACCTTGATACCACTCTATCGTTTGAATCTATAAATCGAGAATTGGATGAAGTGTCATCATTATGGCAGGACAAAAAGCTTCAACACAGCATTATAACGGAAGATGACATACGCGACATAAATGATTATATTAAAGATGTAATCGGGAATAACGCTGCTGCCATATATCAGTCAAACTTCTGTAAGACAATTGCACCGATTATCCAATACGTTCCTTATGACAAATGGATTGATATTTTCAGTTTGTTATGGAATAAGAATCCAGAGATAAATAGACTGTTCGCCACTCTTATTAACGCATATAAAAAGCTTGATTTTCAGCAAGAAGTATATGTACCTTTTGATACAGTTTTGCGGACAAGAGGAACTATATTAAAAATTGAGTGGCTCGATACCGTCTGTGGAGTCCAAATTGATACTGGCACTGATGACGTATATACAGATGTCTATGATATACGTGGACATCTCATATCGTCGAACTTTAGTAAAGGTGAATTGTCAGCACTAATAGCGGAACTAACATTTGAACTGCCCGAATCTATAGCACATGACAGGAAGTTCCTGAAGGATATGGATCTATTGGATTTTCCAGGTGCTCGTTCTCGCGAAAAATATAAAGAAAAAGAAATTGCTACTGTTCTCCCCCAGATGCTTCGTCGAGGGAAAGTTGCTTACCTTTTTAATAAGTATTCGCGTTCGTTACAAATCAGTAGCGTGCTGTTTTGTCATCATAACGACCAAAAGGCAGAACCAACAATTGGAGAAACAATCAATAATTGGATTGAGGAGAACATAGGTTTAAACCCTGAGGAGAGAGCGAAAATGCTTCGCTTAACCAATGGCATAGCTCCACTATTCTTTGTAGCCACAAAGTTTAATATAGACCTTGAACGCACTAAGACAGATAAAGCCGGCAACTATGAGACCTTAGATAAACACTGGAATCGTTTTGATACTGTGTTCCCTGAAATCATCAAGCCAAATACATGGCTTGATGAATGGACTGTTACAAGTAATGGTAAAATAGTTCCATTCAGGAATATATACCCTCTTCGAGATTTTTTCTGGTCTGGAAAAAATGGATTATTTGACGGATATAGCGATGGAGAAGTAAAGTCACCGGAGACATCTGTCCACACTAATATAGACTATCCAGATTATCTTGATCGGCTTAAGGATAGTTTTTTACGCCATAAATTTGTGCGTACACATTTTTCTGACCCTGAAGCAACATGGTCGGAAGTTGCTACATTGAATAATGATGGATCCAAAGCCATTATACGAGACCTTGACTCAATATCCGGCGTTCTTGACAGAGCTCGCAGGGAACGTTACCTTTCTCAATTAGAGGCTCTTAAAAAAGAGCTCCTCAATGCTTTGCAAGTATTCTACGAACCTGAAGATACAGAAGCAAAGAATAAAAAAGTAAGATTGATTGCTGGAGATATAAGAAGGTCCCTTCAGCAAACTATAGCTAAAGATCCTACTGTATTCGGTAGGATATTAGACAGTCTAATGGTCAGTCCTGAAGTTATTAGAAATATTGCGTACGATATTATCGTATGCCATACTGATACTCCAAAAGATTTTAGCGCAGTCAATTTTATTCGTGCGAGTGCAGGTATTGATATTTCAGATAGCCGAGATGTTAACATTCAGAAGCTACTGGCCTATTATATTCTTGAAACAGAGAATGAGCTGGAAGAATACCTTAAAGCACAAGGATTTGAGCTGGATGATGTTATAGCCAAGGAGTCATTGACACTCTCGTCCATTGGAGATGTTATTACCAAACATATAGTTGATTATTGGGTAGAACATCTCAATGAAACAGCACAATCAATTGTCAAAAACCTTCCCCATGCAGATGAGGTCGTCTTTATGCTGGTAAACCTATTCAAGAAATTGGAAGTAAGACGGTCAATCTCAAATAAAATAACACGTTATACAGAAATATTTGCGGAGAGCGAACAACCTAATGCTATAGGCGATTACGCAGCTCTTACATTAAATAATTTTGTAAGTACCGTTGGCCGACACTATATGTCTGATGACGAAATTGGCGAACTTCGAGTAAAGGCTGAAAATTGTAGACTTCCGGTAGACTTTTCTCCTGCCGGTTGGAATAAAGTCCGCAAATCGCAACCTTTAATCGAAACGCTGAAGGTGTTTGACGAATCGGCTACGATTGTCAATCAGGGTCGAATCGCCATCTCTGTATTACGTCAGCTGCCATTTTGGAATAATTACCAAAGATGGGAGAATTTCGTTATTATCGGCTTGATATACTCGTCCGACATTTCTCATTGTGATCCTATATGCAATGAGAAAGTAAAGGATTTGATTGAACGTTCACAACCACTTTATACCGCATAATATGGATAATCATACTTTTATTGGAAAACGCAAAGTGGGTAGCACTGAAATCTGTGATTTTACAGATTATCAGGGTATAGGACGTGACCCTCTTTATAAACGCTATGAAAGTGTTTATAGCATTGTAAAGAAGCATATCAATCCACGTTATGCTCATTTCTTAGCCGCGCCCGACTATTCTGCGAATGATGATGCGGTTAATTGGTATATCGATGAGTGGACTGAGACTCCTGAGATACTAAATAATTTACAAGCAGACAAAAAATCCAAGTATCAACGAATAAAGGACGAAACAATATCCCACTATCGAGAGATTATTAACAATCTTTCTGGAGAGGAACTGCAAGTCATGGCCTGTGCATTGCGATATATTGATGATGACTTCATCTTTTGTTGCGATGACAAGGTTTACGTTGTTGCATGGGGCATGACTCCAGACACGCGTAAACATATCAGTAAAGGCGAGCTTGTCCATGAATCTCCTTCTGTTACAAAGTACAAGTTGACCTTTGATGAAGGAGAACATGGAACTCTTCCGTCAAAGCTTAGCGGTCATGTTTCACTGCCGGAAAACACAGAAATCTCGTCGAACGATATTCCTGATGTTTCGCCATCGGATGGCTATAAATTTATCGGCTGGGAGCCGAATCCACTCGGGATGAAAGTGATGTCCGATATGACATTTGTAGCTAAGTATGATAGGGTTGACATTCCCCCCGTTAATCCGCCTGTGCCTCCGACACCTCCGCAGCCACGAAATGCAACTTGTCGTTTTAATGCTGGTGAGAATGGTACATTGAACGGGAATCCAGAGGTTACAAAGACCATAGGGTCCAGACTATTGACAAGTGACATCCCCAATGTAACTCCGAATAAAGGTTTTACATTTAAGGGTTGGGATAGTAATCCTATTGATTCATTGGTCAAGGGCAATACAACCTTCAATGCAATCTACGAAAAGAATCAGCCATGGTATAACAAATTATGGCTATGGCTTACTGGCAGTGGCTGTCTTAAATGGCTATTATGGGCACTGCTGGCCTTATTATTGCTTCTTCTTTTCTCATGGTTATTCAAGGGTTGTCATAGTTGCTCACGCACAGTAAATGGTGTTGACGAACCAGACAAAATTGTAACAGCAGCTGGAGACACAATTGATGATAATGGAGTTGCAAACCCCATATCTTTGCATGATGGCAGACTGCCGGATGATGCATCTGTTGTAGCTCCGATTAGAGATGAAAATGGGCAAACTCCACCAATAGAACGAGAACCCGGTGTACCACCAGTTATCGCCAACCGGTTGTTCTTGTTTCTTGAAAATGAGAATGACAATGTTGATGCACTTGCCGCTGATTTCAAAAAAGCTTATCCCGGTGATCAATATAGTATCATCGGTTTTGACCGTGATGTAAAATCTCTATTGATTCAGATTCCCGAGAACGAAAGAGATGAGATTAGACGAACTATAAATTCAAAAATACCTAATCATAAATTCATCGTATTCGATGAGGAAATTTATGAATTAAATGGTCATATCAGCACTACATCGACGTCTTCTCCCGGGTGGCATTTGAATGCGGTCAAAGCACAGGACGGGTGGAAAATTAGTAAAGGGAATCCATCTGTTGTAGTTGCAGTGATTGATGACGGCATTGATGCTTCGCACCCAATGTTTAAGGGTCGCATAGTAAATGCTTATAATGTTTATACTCAGAGCAATGCCTTAAGCAGTGGAGAAGGCCATGGCACACACACAGCGGGGCTTGCAGTAGGCTCTCTTGACTATCAGAATCAAGGTGCTGCAGGTATCGCTCCTGATTGTATGCTGATGCCTGTACAAGTCATAGATAATAATATGTGTCCGCTTTCTGCGTTAGTCAGTGGCGTCATGTATTCCGTTCATAAGGGAGCAGATGTAGTAAATATATCAATCGGTCCTTCATTTCAAGGGTTGAATCAGCTACCTATTGAATTACAGAATCAAATAGCCCAAACTCAATTCAAAAATGTCGAGAAATTGTGGAATCGAGTTTGTAAGCTTGCTGCAGATAAGAAATCTATACTTGTGTTTGCCGCAGGGAATGATGATATTCTTTCGAGTATTCCGCCAGAAAACCGCTCTGCTGTTGCAATCACTGTGGGAGCTGTTGATCAGAAATTATATCCGACAGATTTCACGAACTATGGCCCGTGTACTGATATATCAGCCCCGGGAAAGGAGATTTACTCATCTTTTCCTGTCAAAGACTTTAGGAGTTGTGATGGCACAAGTATGGCAGCTCCAATAGTGACTGGAACCGTGGCCTTAATGAAGGCATTAAAAAAGGATCTTACAGTGGAACAAGCAAAAAATGTTCTGTATAAGACCGGCTGCGACGTATATGGTAATATGCCGCCTATGGTACAAGTAAACCTCGCACTTGAGGCATTGAAGAGAGGCGATTTCTCAACTCCGACAGCAAGAGAAATGCGACCTGTTCCCGGCACTTCTATTGATGCTACAAGCGGTGACACTCCATCATCTTGGACAGAACCTACAAATGAGATAATTGTCGGGGATTCTGGAGAATCCAAAATAATCGCAAATCCGACTCCGGATGGCAATTCTACTGTTCCTGTCTCCGAAAACGAAAGTGATTATGATGCAATTAGACGACTGATTGCAATTTATAAACAAAAAATTACTGAGCTGGAAGGACAGCTGCCTGAAAATAAAAGATAATGAACGAAAAACTCCAATTTTCTTGGGGCCATATCATCGCCTTTTTGGCCCTAATAGCGATAAGTTACATATCCTTTGTAGGATTCACATATCTTACAAATGGCAATTTTACCTTTGCATTGATAGGCATGGGTATTACAGATGTTGTATTCATACTCTTTTTTATCGGGGCTCAACAAATGAAGGCATCAGGTGTCAAAATGGACAGAAAAATAATATGGGAAAGAATATTTATATTTGGCTCTCCCATTGTCTTCATTGCAGGTATGATTTCTATGTCTCATTTCTGGACTGTTAGAAGCCAGAATGATGAGATTGTTGAAACCTTTAAAAATTCCATAAATAGTTCAAGGCAACTATTTACAGACTATGAAGAGTATTCAAATCAAAGAATAGAAACATACCAGAACAACCTGACACAAATAATTGTTAATAAAAACTCAAACCCTGCAGCCTTTAAAAACGCAGGTTTTGACGATTCTAAGGCATCTATTCAAAGAGATAATATGGTAGAGACATTAAGACTCCAGCTATTGTCTCAAAATTTTGATTCATTAAAGACTGTTGCTAACAAATGGATTGATGAAGCAGCTCAAGGTGCGAGTACCTGGAACGTCTTTCTTTTGGGTAATACTCGGGAGATAAAAGAAGCTTTAAGAAACTGGGAAAATCAATTAAAATCGTTTTCCTCGAAAGAGATGTCAAATGAGTCAATAACCGGCGCAGTTGACCATTTTCAAAGCGACGGGGCGAAAAACGCTATTGTAGGTATTGACAGCCTTACGTATTCATTCACCAATCAGAAGTTACCAACATTAGGAGCAATTATTTTCGGTCTGATTATATACTTCATGCTTTTGTTTCCATATTTTCTCCAAGATAGACATACAAAAAATGTATATCGATTAACGGGATCCGAAGGTAAAACCACTCAGAAAAAGGTAAAATTAGCAAGATCGCGTAAAACATCCCCGGAAGAATATTACGGTGATTCAACTGAAGATGCAGAGTCATTAAATTTAGAAGAAAACAACGACTATCCTTCATTTTAAAATGGCTACAAAAGACCAGATAATAAACAATCTTCGGGAGTATAGTGCTTCTGAAATAGTCCACGCTATAAAGTGTGGAGAGGTTTCTATGTATGAACTTAGCAAAAGCGGTAAGCTCACTCCTTTGATGAAAAAAAGGATTGAAGAGCAAATGGCTTGCGATTCTGTTGAAATAAATTCTACAGGTTCATTGATAGAATCTTCCGAAGAAATTCTTCCGTCTGTTACTGCGAATTTAGAAGAACAAGCAATTGTAGTTACACCTGATCAACCGGAAATTCCTACTAATCCGATTGTCGCACCGGTATTGCCTTCTCAAAGTTCAGAAGAATATTCCGAGATTTTGGATAATAAAGGAATGTTTAAGCGTGCCTTTTCTTTCAAGGGAAGAATACGAAGGATGGAATTTGGACTATCATATATTATATTTTTTGTATGGTATCTTTTATTTGCAGCCGTTACAGAAATGAATGATGTTAATCCATTACTCGCTCTATTCATTATTCTTACGATAGTCCCTGCTTATTGGTTTCTATGGGCTCAGGGAGCAAAAAGATGTCATGATAGAGGTAACTCAGGATGGTATCAAATCATACCCTTTTACTTCCTTGTAATGCTTTTCGGTGGAAGTGAGAGCGGCATAAATGATTATGGAACAAATCCCAAAGAATAAATAACACAAATATATGCCAAGTAAACAAGCAATTATCGACAATATCGAAGAATACTCCGCTGCCGAACTTGTTCAGTACATCAAGGACGGCATCGTATCATTCAACGAATTGTGTGACGAGACAGACGGTTACTTTCCAGCATCAGTTAGGAAGGAAGTTCAGCGTATGCTTGCTGGATCAGAAGATGATGACTGGCAGGTGGCAAAACAAGAGAATACAAAAGATGCCCTGTTCGGATTTCTTCGAGCATATCCAACAAGCAATCATAGAGAAGAAGCTCGAAATCTTCTCCAGATGATTGCTGAACAAAGCGAACGTCAAGCAATCGAAAATGATTGGAATAATGTAGATAAAAATGACATCGATGATCTTAATAGATTCATCAATCGCTATCCAACAGATTCCAGGGCAAGAGATGCACGTAAACTAATCACGAAATTAGAACGTGAGGAATTCTTAGGTTTTGACGTAGATTCATTGATCAAAAGAGTCAATGATATTCAAACCGACCAAAGAGTTCAGGAAAAAGACGTTAAAGTCTATGAGACCATCAAGAGCTACCTTGATAGAAAAAAAATCTCATCACAGGATTTACTTGATGTAATTTCCAGAGACAATAACTTCCTTAGAGCATCAGTGATTGAGATGCTAATTACTGATGGATACTTTAGATATCAGGATTTCCTTCATCTTGGTATTGACAGGAAATTCATTCAACACCTTGCTCAGGGTGAAAGAAAACAGACCTTTGATTCACCGGAGAGACTTGATAAAATCAATAAGCAGTGTACCGAGGTATACTTTTGGGGTATTCCATCTTCTGGTAAAAGCTGTGCGTTAGGAGCGGTACTTAGTATTGCAAATAATGGTATGATAGCACGTAGCATGAGCAAAGACAACGACTGCCAAGGTTATGGCTATATGACCCGATTAGCACAACTATTTAAGAGCGATGGCTCTGTGGGTACACTGCCCGAAGGTACGTCAATCTATTCCACATATGAGATGGGATTCGATCTTGAAGATGAAAATGGAGCCACGCATCCTATAACATGCATTGACTTGGCTGGAGAACTTGTCAGATGTATGTATAAATCCGATGCAAAAGAAGCTCTGTCTGAAGATGAGGTTGAGGCACTTGACACACTAACTCGAATATTAATTGACAACAGAACCAGGAATCGCAAAATCCACTTCTTTGTTCTTGAATACGGAGGAGAGAATAGAAAATACGAAGGTCTTAGCCAAACAGAATATCTTGACGCAGCACTTCGCTATATTGAGAGAACCGGTATCTTCAAAGAGGATACTGACGCAATATATCTTATGTTTACTAAAGTAGATAAAGCAAACGCCCTTGGCGGTCAATTAGTACAGATTCTAACTGACTATACGGAAACAAACTATAAGGGTTTTTTCCAAGGTTTGGAGAAAATCTGTAAAGATTGTGAGATCAACGGTGGAAAAGTGGAGAGAATACCCTTTACTCTCGGACAAGTCTGCTTTCAAGACTATTGTCTCTTCAACGGTGCATCAGCAGGCAACGTTGTAAAGAAGCTTTTGATAAGATCAAAGGGCTTCAAGAATGGTAAAGCTCAAAAAATACAAAACTGGTTCAAGAAATGAGCAAAATAGGAATCGCAATCAAAATCACAAGCGCAGGTAGTGGGCAACCTATCGCCATAAACGGTGGAGACTGGGCCAAGCGAGTTATTGATGTTAGGGACATTCTCAAGCACATTCCTTCGATGGTTTCAGATCATTCGAAGATTATTGTCTTTGTGTCTTTTACTGAAGATGCTTGTTTGCTCACAGTGGCTCGAACAGTATCCGGGCGCTCATGGGACAATGTCGCAGGATGGATACATATTCCCAGTAATTTGATAATTACTGGACAGGAAGTAAATTCGGTCATCTCAAAAGTCAAGAAACTCATTTCAGCTACTGAATTACCTGATGACGCAGAATTGAAAGCCCTGTTTGGAAAAGAATACGAAACCAAAAGTATAAGCGCCCGATATGAGGCGTCGAAAAAAGATGGCAAATTTGCCAAGCGTGATACAGTAATCTATTCACTCGAAGAGCTTCTCGGAGAAAATAGATACCAGTCGTATTATTCAGAATACAACGCGATCTTTCTTACATCAGATATAGATGCAGTTATAGATGCAGAGGATGTTAGTTCAAAAAAACTGTCAGCTTTAATTACTCTTATTCCACCAACTACGAGAGAAATCCAAGACAAACTCGGGAGATTCGTCACTCTACAGCTATCTTCAAGGCAGGTATTCAACGATGCAATTTTGCTGAATAAAGGTCAGACTATTACTTTGCTTGCCGAACGAGATGGATATGAACCCATCAGTTTTATGGTTACAGCAGAAACTGACGGCCAAGTATGTGTCCTCCCAAAAGCTGTATGGCGTAAAAAAATATCTACGGCCAATTTTGACGTTAAATCTGAGTCTAGTAAGGATCTTAACGACAGAGTCAAAATCAGTGTCAATGATGTTGATATAACAACACGACCTTACGTCTTTAGTGAGGATGAATGTGAAAACGCATATGTTGTTATCACAGCAAATGGCTACGACACTTTCAAATCTAAGGTTAGACTCCTTGGAAATAACAGACTTTCTATAGTCTTAGATCGTAAAATTGAGGAATTTCGGAAGAAAATCCATTTGAAGAATGGATCTACCGGTGAAATATCTATTGCCGGTAAAGGCATTAACCGTTACGAATCGCCCATAAAAGGATACATTGAGAATGACGGTTATCTTGAATATATGCCTGGCAATGTGTGGCTACAGCGCCTCATTGGATTCGGAGTGGCAGTTGCGCTATGGTTAATCGTATTATTTATCGGATGGTGGAATAGTGTTGAATTCCAGACCTCTCCAGACTTCCCATGGATAGAAGCTGTTTCTAAAGAAGCTAAACGCACAACTATAGAAACACAATCACAGAATGCTATTGACAATAGGCAAAATGTAGAGAATACAGATAATATAATCGTTGATCAGACCTCTCCCATAGATCACAGAGCTGCTATAAACTATCTTGATTCTCATGATGTGTGGGAAAAAAGCGAGTTGGAAAAATACCCAGATTTACAGGGTCTCTTCGATGACCTTAATAATATGGAAACGTATGAACTCGGCTATACATGGAAAGAAAAGCTAAAGGAAAGTAGTAATTTTAATAAGGTTGCGAAGGTAGCCAAAAAGAATTTTGATAAGGGATGGAATCCCAAACAAGGACCTCATAATCCCACCTTCAATACGTCGCCTGAAGATTATAAAATCAATTTGACTAATTACACAAATTGGTTAGATAGAGATCAGACACCGAAAACAAGTACAAAACCTCAAACGCCTCCCACGACAACAACAAATCCCACAGAGAAAAGCAAAGAGGCTGCCAAAACGAACGAAAACAAGTTTGATGTTAAGAATCTCAACTAATGAACAATTCAGTTAAAATATTACTTCTTGTTGTCGCTGTTATAATAGCGATTGGAGGTGTATTGCTCTTCATGAAGACAATCGTATCTCCGCCTCAAGATTTGGAGTTCAAGAATCAATATGAGTTGGCTCTCAACCAGAAAATAGAAGGATTCAAAAAAGTCGATTCCGATAACCTTGAACGCGAGTTTGCAACGCTTACAGACCTTGCTCATAGATTTAAGGAAGAGTCAAGTATTGATGATAAGTTTTTTGATCAGGAATACACTGAAATAATCGGTGTATATTCACCAAAATTCGCTCAGTATTGTTTTGGACAATTCCAGAAATCGGTTTGGGATGAAAGTGAACACAAATGGATGGAGGATCGAATTGCTCAACTACGCAAGTTGACAATAGAGGACGGCTCTCGTAAAATCATGGATAATTATGCGGAGTCAGATGGTCGATTCTCTATCATACTAAAGACTATAGGCAAATATCAGGAAGCCAAATCTCTATCCAATAGGATTAGTTATTCAGGTTTGGGCGAAGCCCGCTCACGAATCAGCAAAGCCAATCAATATAAACAAGATGATTATCTAAAGAATAATGCGGCATTGATGAAAGCTCTTAATAGCCTACCCAGTCGTTTAGAGGCATCACATTATGCTGCACTACGAGCAAAAGTCAATACTCTTGCAAACTACTATAGTTATTCTACTGATAGTTATGATGTATTATCTGACAATGTTGTTGCCGCTCTGAAGGAATATAAACAGAACGCACAATCTGTCTACGGAGAATCTCGAAGTCTCTCTGACTTAGAGGCAGATGCTTCAAGATATTATAACGCAGCAGTAGAATATTATAAAAACTAAAGTGTTCTTATGAAGATAGTAAGTCTTGTATTACTTTTGATATTCACCTTTGGATATTCAGCCAACGCGCAGGACGCGACTGTTACCATGTCGATGTCGGAATACGAGATGGTGAAAGCAAGGATGGACTCTCTTTCCTCTGTTATTGAAAATAATCAAGTAACAATTGATTCCATTAATAACGCATTGAGAGGGCAAGATTCTGTTATTGAACAATTAAGGGGCCAAATAAGAAGTATAAGTGAGCTTCATCAAGGCAGTGATTCCATAATAGTAGCATTGAAAGATAGTATTAGTTTTCAATCCAATGAGATCATAAGTCTTAGAAAAGAAGTGGCTGCTCTTGATATGGTTCGGCTTCGATATGCAAATGGCAGACTCCAATTGCCATATAATCAAGAAAAGGTCAACGAAGCAATAGAACTATTCAATGGTATTTCTAATGTAAATCTTAGAAATGAGTGTAGCGAAGTTCTATCGTGGCTTCGTCAGTATCGCTTCTACTTACTTGACGTTCAAGAATTAATGCAGTCTTTACAGTCAGATAACAGAAGGGAGAACAAGTTTGAGTTTGACGAATGGCGTTCTTCTGCGTTGCAAAGTATCAATCAGAATAGATATATCAAAGATAGTCAGGGACATCAATTCTCAATAATCTATTTGGATGAGATCCTTTCAATAGCAAAAGGCCGCTTAACTAAAGCGACAAAACCGACCGTTGATTTTTCAGATTTGATTGAACGTTTACAGTTATAATGAAGAAGCTCTCTGTCATCACGATATTTTTGGGAGTCTGTCTTAATCTATTAGGACAGACTTATTCAACTGATTTATATAATGCCGCCCAAACAGGAAATGTTGAGGCACAGTTTGAGTTAGCATTATGTTATCATTATATCGCCCAAGATAGAGCAAAAGCACTATATTGGACTCAACAAGCTGCTAATAATGGTTCTGTAGCTGCTCAATATAATGTAGGATGGTATTACGAGAATGGAGAAGGAACTGAAGCCAATTCTTATACTGCTTTTAAATGGTATAAAAAAGCGGCTGATGCTGGAGACCCCTCTGGAGAGTATGCTTTAGCTCGGTGTTATGAAAATGGAATTGGTGTTCCAAAAGATTCAGTAGAATCCGTCAAATGGTATAAAAAAGCCGCAATTGATGGAGATTCAGATGACCAGGTTCACATGGGTTTTGCGTATCTATTTGGCTTAGGAATTAATAGCGATAGCTTTTTGTCCACTTATTGGTTTAGAAAAGCTGCTGAACAGAATAATTCAGCTGGATTATATTGGTTAGGAGAATGCTATGAAAATGGCGTAGGAGTTGAAAAAGATGAGTCAGAGGCTCTATCTTATTATAGAAAATCAGCAGATCTTGGATTTGATTTAGCACAAGTCGCTATGGCTAAGGATGCGCTTAGGAATGATAAATATGAGATAGGTCTTAATTGGCTAAGAAAAGCTGTTAATCAAGACAATTCCGATGCCGAAATACTACTTGGACTATGCTATGAAAATGGCTGGGGTGTATCCCAAAGTTTATGGGAAGCAAAAAAGTATTATGAAAATGCCAGGACTCATGGCAATTCAATGGGATATTTTCATATCGGAAGATTATATGCGGATGAAAATTCATCAATATACAATTTACCTTCAGCATTTGATTGGTATATGAAGGCAGCTAAGGATGACAATGCTCAGGCGCAAGGTATTGTAGCATATATGTATTTAGCCGGAAATGGAGTGGCCGAGAATTTATCAGAAGGTTTAAGATGGCTGAATTTAGCATGTGAAAATGAAGACTCCTGGTCCTTAGCAGTTGGAGGAATGTTGTATTATGATGGATTAGAAAGCATTTCGAAAGATTATAATAAGGCATTCAGATATCTATCTAAAGCATTTGAAGCTGAAGAAATTGATGAAGGTATGCGATCTAATGTAATTGAGTATTTAGCAAATTGTTATCAATACGGCAGAGGGACTACGCGTAACTCAAACAAGGCTACAGAACTTCGTAACCTTATACATTCGATGTCTTCAACATCAGTTAACAGGTCTCAAAAACGATCTTCTCAAAAGCCCCAGCCTAAGGCTAAAAAGGTGGGGACAAAAAACGCTTCCTTCTTGGGAAGAAAAAATGAAACAAAAATGATAAGACGATTCTTTCTCGCCATTCTATTTGTTATGAGTTGTGTTCTTGTCAGGGCGCAAAGCCTTACCACACTAAATAATTACCTGAGAACATACTCATCAAATATCAAAGTGTGTAATCCGTTAAATCCTCAATATCACTCCTGCATTTATGAAACAAACTATGTGACCGCAGAACTTCAAGGCCATTTTCTTATTCTCAAATTTGGTTTCGGTTATAGAAGTGATTGGGGATACATTGATGAAGATGTCCTTAAGATAGATTTGTCTAAGGCTACGTTATATACTACTGGATATTGGAGCCATTATTCTGGCAAGTGGGAACAAGGAGGCAAAAAGGAGATTCTAACAATTAAAGATGATAATGGTATGGATATCTGGATTACCGGAAGGCAGAACTATAATCAAGGAACAAAGCAAAATCTTTTATCTGAATTCTATATTTCATTTGGCACACAACTTGTTGCAAGTAGGGTAATGCAAGAGATATATAATATTCAGGAGAAGTTTAAAGCAAAAGATCCATGGCAGGTTGTAGAAAGCCAATATCGGACCATACCCGCGCCTTCAAATAGTAAAAAATCAAACTCAACCAACAACTCAAAGCCTCTCAAATCATGGGAGGAAAAGATGAAAAGATCATGAAAAAGCTATTACTCATTCTTTCGATGTTCGCTGTAATGGTGTGCTTCACCAGCTGCGAGAATGAAAATGTGAAGAGGCTGAAACGCGAAATTGAAGCCGCAGACAAACAATGCCCAGTCAATATGGGCATGATTGGAGACATGCTCAGTATGAAATATGACGAAAAGGCTAAAGAAGTGCAATTGTATTTCTCGCTTCACGATGATATGCTAAGCATCGAGGCTCTGAAGAATAATGAGCAAATGGCTCTTCAGTCAATGAAACTATCATTCTCTAAAGGAGAATCAAGAGAAATGCTGAAACAAATGATTAAGGCTGGTGCAGGTCTCTCCATCACGTATAAGAGTGCCTCCACAGGAAAGAGTTTCAAGGTGAATCTTTCTCTTGATGACCTTAAAGAAATCAGAGACACTCCTATGACAGATGAAGAAATAAACAAGATGCTACTGGAAAATCAGCTGGCGATAGAAAATTCAAGATGTCCATATCTTGTAGACGAAGGGATGGAAATGGTAAAAGCATACGATGACGGTGCTAACATAGTATATGCTTGTCGAATTGATGAGGACATGTATGATATATCTGCTTTGAAATATGCTCAAGATGAAATCAAGCAAAATATGAAGGAGATATTCAAAGATCCACTTATGAAAAAACAACTCGGTATCATAAAATCTCTTGATAAAGGATTTGTATATCATTACTATGGAGACACCAGTGGAGAGAGCGTTGATATTATTTTCTCCAATGATGAATTAAGTCGTTACCTGAGATAATTGTATGTCACATCATATTATAAGATATAAACTTGCCATTGCTATAACGTCATTGTTTACAATGGGCAGTGTGTTTACCTTTTTGAGGCGGGAGGTATTTAACTTTGTGAAACAATCTTTATTAATATCATAAATTATGAGATACAAGGCTATTATTTTGTTTTCTTTATTTGTCGCCTATATGCCGTTTTGTGCGAAGGCGGAGACCAAGCAGCCTGACACATACGCTTATACCCGTGGTGTGGAAGCGTATAACGAGCAAAAGTATGACGACGCCTTGGACTGGTTTAACCGCGAACTGTCGGAACATCCGGACAACGGCTATGCTTACGTCTATATCTCTTACCTTCGCTATACCAACCAAGATTATGGAATGGCATTGTCTGCTATCGACAATTCTCTTAAATATATACCGAAGAAGGACAAAGAGTGGCGTTCGTTGTCATTTGCCTCCCGGGCAGAGATATATGCAGCCACCGGCGACACCATAAAAGCGCTCGACGATCTTGCCAGAGCGATTCAGACCGACCCTTCCAATTCAAAATTCTATGAAGGGAGGGGACAAATCCATTACGAACAAAAGAACTATGCGCTCTCGGATGCCGACTATCGGAAAATGATAGAGCTTGACCAAGGCGACGTGATGGGGTATATGGGAATCGGAAGGAACGCCAACGCCGAACAACGTTGGGACGATGCCCTTTCGCAGTTTGACTATGTAATCAAGCTCGCTCCTGACTATTCCTCGGGCTATTCGTTTCGCGCCGACACCAATATCGGCAGGAAGAAGTGGAACGAGGCCACCAACGATATCATAAAAGCCTTGGATATTGACCGTGACAATAAGGCTTTCTACCTGATGCAAACCCTTCCGGAAAAGGCGGCGGACATTATGAAGACCAAGCTCAAAATTCAAACCACAAAACAACCGACCAATGCATATTGGCCCTATTGTCTTGCAATAATTTCTTCCTCACTCAATGATATCGACGAATCCATTTCTTATTATGAAAAGGCAAATTCCCTGGATGCCAATTCTATATTCCTCGTGAATATTTCAAAATGTTATGTAACCAAAAAAGACTACCCGCGTGCTTTGGATTATGCCGACCGCGCCCTCGCCATCAATCAAGAGGATTTCGACATTATTAACCTTAAGGCTGACATACTCACACGTCTCGGACGATACGAGGAATCTATTGTAGAACGAGACAAATATGTGGCATATTATCCCGAATATCCCATGGCTTATCTCTTCCGGGCAAATGACCTACTGGATTCAAGACGCTACAAGGAGGCCATCGAAGACTTTAACACCGTCGTTGTATTGGCCCCTTCCGTGGAAGAATATCCCTATTTGCTGATGAGGCGCGGTGACGCCTACCGCCTCTCGGGAAATACAGAAAAAGCGAAAAAGGACTACGAAATGTTGCTGAAGGTTGAGAAAGATTCGGTTTTATCAGCCTCTTCATGGACTCCCTTCGCCTATTCCGGACTGGGAAACACTGCAAAGGCAATCGAAACAATGCAGTATATTCTCGATAACGACACTACCGACCGTAGCGGCACGCTTTACAACGCCGCCTGTATATATGCCCGGCTTGGGAAAAAACAGGAAGCCGTTTTATATCTTAACCAAGCCATTGCCGAAGGCTATAACAATTTTATCCATTTCGAAATTGATTATGACCTTGATTGCCTGAGGGATATGCCGGAATATAAGGAAATCATGGAAAAAGGGATCCCGACTCCGGTTGGCGATGGAGCAGAAAGGGGCAACAATACGACAGAATACAAGACCGAAACATTCGAAATTCCTTTCACGAAGGAGGGTGGCGTAACGAAAGTGAAATGTTCCATCAACGGTTTGCCGCTTCATTTTGTGTTCGATACGGGAGCCTCAGACGTCACGATGTCGATGGTCGAAGCAAATTTCATGTTGAAGAACGATTATATCAAACCCACTGACATCGTCGGGTCTGCACGATATATGGATGCCAACGGCTACATCACGGAGGGAACCCTCGTAAACTTGCGTACCGTCAATTTCGGAGGCCACGAACTGGAAAACGTGCGTGCCTCTGTGGTGCGCAACCAGAAGGCCCCTCTCCTACTCGGACAGTCGGTGCTCGGACGCCTCGGCAAAATCGAAATCGACAATCCGGGTATGAAACTTGTCATCACCCACAAGTCAACCAGATAAAAGCTCACCGCATGATACCAAACCAGATCAACCGAAACGAGGCTCCAACCAGGACAACCAAGGACAACCAGTTTTTTTGATTTTCAAAATTCTTTGCCAATGTGAGAATTATGATTTATGATTTATGAATTATGCATTGAATCTATGCGCAAACCAGAGCAACCAAGGGCAACCAGTTTTTTTGGAATTCAGAATTCTTTGCCAATGTGAGAATTATGAATTATGCATTATGCATTGAATCTATGCGCAAACCGGAGCAACCAAGGGCAACCAGATTTTTTGATTTTCAAAATTCTTTGCCAATGTGAGAATTATGAATTATGAATTATGCATTGAATCTATGCGCAAACCAGGACAACCAAGGGCAACCAGAAGTTTAACAACCGGTTCAATCGAATAATAATAAACTCATAATCTTATACAAATGAATCTATCCGACCGTTTTTTTAAGTCATCTAACGAACTCTTAGAGATTGGTAATCAATTTCTATTCGGATTGGAGGGAAAAGAATCCAATATACCTCTTGCATACCAATATTTTGTCTTGGCAGCAAAAAAAGGTAATAAGAATGCCGTGCATATTCTTGACAAATTTTATGCCCCCGGCAAAAATGAACTCCGTGATAAAATCAAAGAGGGATTCAACGAATTACGCCAGCTTCGTTTAGCTGTTGAAGCCGGCGACCCCAGGGCATGTTTTCAATATGGTGTCGAGAAACTCCAAGATGATGTCAATGACTATATGTATCAGAAAGGACTTGCATGGGTTAAATATTCGGCGGAAATGAAATTTATTCCGGCAATGCACGTCTATGCATGCGAATTACTTCGAAGCAAACGAATTCAAATCAATCTGTCATTAGCAATCGATTATTTAAGAAGAGCTGCCACCCAGGGCTATATGCCGTCCTTAAATATGTTGTTGGAGTTAAAGGAGAAAGAATTAGCAATAAATATTGCAAAGGAGCTCGCTTCGAGAAAAAATGCAGACGCATATCTTTTCCTCGCTGACTTAAATTATAATGAAGAGAATTTCGATGAAGCGATTTCATTATTTGAAAAATATGCCTCTTTGGGTAATGTTGAAGCAATGTTTAATGTTGCCCTAATTTATGATACCCTAGGAGGAATTTGCTATAGAAATCCTTATAAGGCTGCTATGTGGTATGAAAAAGCTGCCGAAGCGGGAGAGGTGCATGCGATGACAAATTTGGCCACCCTTTTAACAACGGGACCTGAAGAAGTGCGCGATGAAAAAGCAGCCTTTAATTGGTATGTGAAAGCGGCAGAAGCGGGCTTGACCATTGTTTGGAACAACGTGGGAGCCTGCTATCACCGTGGTATTGGCACCGAACAATCATTTGAGAAAGCGCGCGATAGCTATCTTCATGCAACAAAAACAGAGAAGCGCAGAGAGGCTTTTTATAATCTGTTTTTATTATATTCTGACGGTGCTTCTACAATAAAGAATCAATGTGAAGCATACTATTGGTTAAGGAAAGCCGCAAAGGAGGGCGTTGCACAAGCGTGTTGGCATCTCGGGATGCATTATAAGTTAGGAATCATCGTTGTCCAAGGTCTCAATCAAGCTTTCTATTGGTTTAAAAAGTCGGCGGAAAAAGGATGTCCTGAAGCCATATATCAACTTGGAGAATTCTTTATGAACGGTATATGTGTCGAAAGGGATTTAAAAAAGGCCTTTGAATGTTTTGACAAGGTAGCCGAAATACTTCCAATAGCTATGAACAGGCTCGGACATTGTTATTCTAATGGATTAGGATGTTCAAAGGATTTGAGACAAGCATTCCGATGCTATTTATCTGCTGCCAAGTCTGGGTTGGCAGAAGCACAATTAGACTTGGGAGTTTGTTTCCAACAAGGGGAAGGTGTTCCTGTTAATATCAACAAAGCTGTGGAATGGTATAAAAAGGCAATTAGCCAAGGACATACAGGCGCAATGGTGAACTATGCCATCTTGTTAGACAGTGGCATAGGAATTGTGAAAAACAACGAGCTTGCATATAAATACTTAAAAAAAGCAGCAGAGGCCGGGGACAGTGAAGCCCAGTTCTATCTCGGCTCCATGTATTTTCAAGGTCGTGGAATAAATCAAGATTATGAGGAAGCTGTAAAATGGTTTACATTGGCAGCGAAGAATGGTAAACCAGATTCCATGTATAATCTTTCATATTGATTTTCAATGGTATTGAAGTTGAAAAAGACATTGACACTGCTATGAAATATCTTTATGCCTCGGAAGAAAGAGGATGGCAACCTGCAATAAATATGATTAAAAATTACAACATTCAAAAATCATTAAATTGAATACTTTATTTTTAATTAAATTTTCCAAATACTTATATCTAACATTTTCAGACATGAGGATAAAAACAATTATTGTATTATTATTGTCGGTACTTCCCTTTTCCCAAATGGCTGCCCAGAACTCTGACCCTGTTGCCCCTGACAAACCGGGGA
This sequence comes from uncultured Muribaculaceae bacterium, assembly GCA_910585275.1. Lineage (GTDB taxonomy): Bacteria > Bacteroidota > Bacteroidia > Bacteroidales > Muribaculaceae > Lepagella. Next base: position 48,728 of record CAJUCW010000019.1, on the reverse strand, counting down.
AGGTGACACGTATTTACGGCGGAAGGGCCGGTGTAAAAATCCCTACAGGTTATTCTTTCCTTGAGGAAGAAGAGGCCGAAGCATTCGCAAATAAAATAGGTGATGACGGTTTCAATCCAAACCGAATCGGCTATCTTGTTCCTGAACAGGATGCAGACGAAATGATTTCATTTCCTCTGATTGGTTTTCTTGACAGTTTTGATGTAGGACACATTAACTATCCGGAATCAATGGAGACTGACGCTTGGAAAAATATGCTAATGAAGTTATCAGACTGTAAAGATGAATCTGCCTTTAGCTTTTTATGGAAACCCATTACATTTCATGACACACATGCTACAAGTATCGGCTTTTCCATTGACGAAAAAAAAGAAAACGAAATGTGCGTGGCAGTGGTCTATATACCTGTAAAGGAAGGATTCTGGATGTGGTACATTAGATTTCCAAAAGATTATTCTGAAGAGGCGAAAGATATATGCGCTTTATTAGCTGACAGCATTTCGTTTGATCCTTCGCTTAACTATGAAAACTATGAATTCAAAAAGCGAACCAAAGGAACTTACGAGTATTATCGTGATTATTACAACGATAACCAATCTTATGGAGCACCAGATGAAATTCCAGATAAAGCCAATGATAAAGCTTCTCCATCCAAAGCGCTGAAAATGGCTAAGGCGAGTGTAAGCTTTCTTATGGTTGACAAGGTAGGCGCTTCAATTCTTGCCGTAATGGGAATAATGGTTTTGATTTCGTTATTCTTTTTGGTTAAGATAAAACTTCATTCCAATAAAAAGCGGACAGATGAGGATAGTGAGAGATTCTTGTCGCGTTGTGTGAAAAATATTAAGGCACGACTCGGACTATTCGCATCGATATATGCTACTTATGTCTTTCTCTCGTTCTCATTGATAGTCGCACTTTTTTACGGTACGGTTTTCCTGATTTCCGGGATTTTCGGAGGTTGGTTTATATTCGCTTTTATTTTAGGGATATACACTGTGCCTTTGGATATAATTGTCGTGATGTTCATTACAGGATTATGGTATGGCGCGATCACGCTATTCCGGACTTTACTGAAGCCTATCATGAAGAGCAAGGAGATATTAAAGAATTCTTCCGACACAAGCGGTTACTATCTTATTCCCAATAACGAATCTCCCGACTTGTATAAACTTATAAGTCAAACAGCGATGGAGTGTGGTGTAGATATGCCGAAAAAAGTGTATTTCTCTATGTTGATGAATGCGGCAGTCTCTTATGACAATCCCTTCAAGGGAATGCGAGATCACAACAGTGATAAAACCTTAATGATAGGATTACCTTTTGTCTTCATACTGTCAGAACAGGAACTTAAGGCAGTCATTGCACATGAATTCGGCCATTTTGCACAGAAAACGACAAGTCAGCTTACTGCAGTATATTATATTAGAAATATGATATACAAGATTTTGGAATTCGATGAATCGGAAAGCAAACAGTATGTGAAATGGCTGTCGCATAGTAATGGCACTTTACGATTTATGGGGAGAGTTTCTTATTGGCTAATTTCAAGAATCTGCATGCACGTTTGCAGACTCTATGGCACTGTCGTGAGAGCGAGCAATGAGATGTCGAGGGAAATGGAACACGATGCCGACAGGATGTCGGCTAAGATTGCAGGAAACGCAAGCGCAATCTCTACACTATATAAAACTCAAAGCGGGGACATTGTGTATAACGATTTTTATTCCCTCTTAAAAATTTGTCATGAGCAGCATGGTATGATTCCCGAGAATATTATGGGTGCATTTAAGATGATGATACCAGTTCTTCAGAAACGGGTAAATGTTAAGCTCGATAACAGTGAGACAACGGTTTCTTCATCAATGAATGAACGCGAAAATTCAAGAGTGGAAATTATAAACGAGTGGGACACACATCCGGAGACAGAAATAAGAGTTGAATTCATAAGGAATCTTAAGAATACATGTGGAGAGATTGACAATTTTCCTGCAGACATACTACTGACAGAACAGACAGTTACAAACGCTGAGAAAGAGATTGTATTCAATCACTTATCAAAAGATATCAAGGTCATTCCTGATGAAGAATTCAAGAGAATGTGTGAAATAGAACTTGATGAACGGACTTTCCCGGAACATCTCGCGCCATTCTTCAACAGGAAAATTCATATCAGGAGCAACAATTGGCCAAAATCAGGACAAACAATGACAGACGATGAATGGAATGCTGCATTGGAAACGGTAAAGGAATTCAACCAAGCGATTTGCGACTATAATGTTATCATTGACTTTATGAATGGAAATTATGGGAGCAAAGAAATCAAGTATCTCGGAAAAAAATACAATAAAAAGAATGTGCCTGTTGATGAGCAGGGTGAATATCTTAAAAAACTTGAGAAAAGAATTGAGAGTATCGATATGAGCATGATGGCACATGCCATCGCCTGCGCAGACAGTGTCGAGAGCATCAAGAATAAATATCTTGATATCAGCTATTGTCAACGCCTAATAGCTTCGCTCCATCAGAATTTTGACTCTTCTTTTGGATGGCTTCGTGATTTCTACATGAGTCCGGATTACATCACAACGGAAAGAGCTGTGACATTGTCTCAAACTATCCGAAGCATTGAACAGGATTTCAAGTCGTTTATTGAGAAAGAGATAAATTTCTCAATATTGGCACCGGTTATTCACAAGGATTTGTATGACGATGCTTTAGCATTCATAAAGTCTCCCTCTGAAATTCGTTCTCTGAACGATACTTCTCAATCCGACATAATGTTTAAGCTTTTACATTATCTTGAATTGGCATGTAAGGATTTGATTTATTTCCATTCAAAAAATATCTGTGCTGTAATTGAAGGAAAAAAAGTGGAGCGTTTTTGGAAGAACTCTCTTGCTTCAGTAAATGAGAATCAGATGATCGAGTCTTAAGGTTGTACGTTTTCAGTTGTCAGTTATCAGTTGTCCTTTGTCAGAACTAATGACTAACCAACAGACGGCTGATGACTGACGCTGGTCATGAGGTTTCGTACATTGGGAGGGGCGTTTCATACATTGGAAGCGATGTATTTATTTTTTTGTGGCGGGAGGCATTTAACTTTGTGGGGAATTTTACTATTTCTAACTAATTCTGTTTTATGAAGAAATTGTTTTCTATATTCGTTTCGATGCTTTTGGCGACGGGAACCGGTGTTTCGGCGAAGGTGTCGATGATCGATACCTACAACATCAACCGCGCCATCGAGGAGAATGATAAGGGTAATAAGGATGGCGCCCTGGAGTTTTTCAATAAGGAAGTGGCTGAAAACCCTAAAAACGGATATGCATATTATGGCATTGCATCGATCGAGTATGAGAAGGGTCATTACGACCTTGCCATAGAAGCTCTTGCCAATGCCGAACGGTTCATTCCCAAAAAGGATAAGGAACATCTGGCAATGGTATATATCGTAAAGGGTGAGACAATCCTTGCTACGGGCGACACCGTGGGGGCCGTCTCTGATTTCTCTAAAAGTATTTCATTAGACCCTAAATCGCCCGCCGCATTCGAACGCCGAGCGGAGCTTTATTTCCAATCAGGGAATTTCGACATGGCCGATGCCGACTACAATAGGATTCTCAAACTTAACCCGGCATCTGAAATGGGATACATGGGACTTGGACGGAACGCCCTCCGGAGAGGCGATACCGACAAGGCTATCGAATTCTTCAACAGAGCAGCAAAAATCTATCCCGAATATTCTTCGGCTTTCGCTTTCCGTGGCGAGGCTTATTTTGAGAAGAAGGATTACGTCAAAGCCATCAATGACGTTTGCCGGGCTCTTGAAATCAACCAGGACGAGAAAGCTTACAACTTGCTTTTCAATTTCCCGAAACCACAGACCGACCTCGTGGTGGCGAAACTCAAGGGACTTTCTGTGAAGCATCCTGAAAGCAGCTTTTATTGGTATGCCATCGGCAACGTGTTAGGCAACCAAAGGAGGTTCCGGGAATCGGCCGATGCGTTCTTAAAATGTTATGAAATCGAACCCAACGAAGTGCTGCCGCGGCATCTTGCCCTCTCTTACCATAATCTCGGGCGATATGACGAGGCGTTGCGATATATCAACATAGCGATACAACACGATGAGGAAGACGCCGACCTCATTATGATGAAGGCCGACATAATCGGAGAGTCGGGCGACTATCCGGGCGCGATTGCCGAATATGACCGCTACATAGAACAGAGGCCCGACTGCCATGACGGTTATTATCGACGGGGATGGTTTAACGACGTTGCGTTTAATACAGATGCCGCCATCAATGACTATAAGATGGCTTTGACTCTTGATCCGGATTATGCTTACGCTCATCTTGGACTTGCAAGCATGTATGTGCGCAAATGTGAAAAAGAAAAGGCCTTAAAAGAGTAAGAGAAAGTGGTGGAACTCGACACGGTGCCTGACGACAATTCCTGCGCAATGTATGCCCTGCTTGAGCTTGGCAGAAAAGAGGAGGCGTTGCAATTTATGGATAAAGTGATTGAGTTTGACCCTGACGATAGCGGCTCTTTCTACGATGCCACCTGTCTTTATACACGTATCGGAGATACAGGTAAAGCGATGGAATATCTTGAAAAGAGTCTGGATAAGGGATTCCGAAGATTTCATCATCTGCATCATGACGACGACCTCGACTCTTTACGCGAATTGCCCGGGTTCGAACCGCTGGTAAGGAAATACGAGTTAAAGGCCATGGAAGAGGCGGGCAATGACATATCCGGCAATACGGAAGAGGTGTCCGATGATATGGATAAGAAAACAGAAGTACCCTTTACTATCGATGGAGGTTGCCTTATCGTTAAATGCACCATCAACGGGCTTCCGCTTTCGTTCATCTTCGACACCGGGGCAAGCATCGTTTCACTATCACAAATGGAAGCCAACTTCATGCTTAAAAACGGTTTCCTGAGTGAAAAAGATATGAAAGGTACCGGAAGGTTTATTGATGCCAACGGCGACATTAGCGAGGGGACTATTGTCAATCTCCGGAGTGTGGATTTCGGAGGGATGAATCTGAAGAATGTGAAGGCTTCGGTGGTGCGCAACCAGAAGGCCCCTCTCCTACTCGGCCAGTCGGTGCTCGGACGCCTCGGCAAAATCGAAATCGACAATCCGGGCAAGAAACTCGTCATCACCCACAAGCCAACCAGGTAAAAGCTCACCGCATGATACCAAACCAGATCAACCGAAACGAGGCTCCAACCAGAGCAACCAAGGGCAACCAGATTTTGGGGTCAACCAGGTCTATCGGAGCATGGATCCAACCAGAGCAACCAAGGACAACCAGGAGTGGGGTAAGTAGAATAATATTTTGAACTGAAAAATATTAGCAAAAATTTGGATGCGTCATTTTTACACACTATCTTTGCGTCAGAATTACGCATTTCTGCTAATCGAAATAAAATGTTATGAAAATTTAGGTTTTGAGTTATGGGTTTTGGGGTCTCGGCTGAATTGTGGCTTTAAAGTCCTTAGAGTCCTTAAGGACCTTAAAGACCCTCAACCTTAAACTTTAAACTCTATACCTTAAACTTTAAAGGATACCAGTGATACGGAAATCTATAATGCTAATTTTCGCGGTTTTCTCCTGCATCCTAACGATGATGGGAGAAAACCGTGCCTTGCTTATCGGAATCGGTGAATACGATACCGATGAAACCGGTTGGCGAAAGATTCATGGTGACAACGATGTCTCGCTCCTAACTTCCATGTTTAAGAAACATGGTTTTGTCGTGAACACCCTTACAAACAGGGAAGCAACGAAGAAAAATATTACGAAAGCTTTGAAACGCCTTGTCGCCGATTGCAAAACCGGCGACAAGGTGTATTTCCATTTTTCCGGTCACGGGCAACCCGTGATAGACTGCAACGGCGACGAGCAGCGTGCATACGACGAAGCCATAGTGCCCTATGATGCTTTCCGTTCGGAGGGTTATGCAACAGGTTCTAAAAGATACGGCGGAGAAAACCATCTGATAGATGACGAACTGGCCCCCTTTTTTCACGATATCAGAAAGAAAATCGGGGAAAACGGCGAGCTGTTTATAGTGTTCGATGCATGCTACAGCCGAGGATTGGAGAAAGGCGACAACGACTTCCCGGAGGGTTTCGACGTTGACGACCTGCCGGAATATATGCGTGGAAGCGCGGATTATTTTACTCCGACAGATAAAACCTACCTCAAAAGTCTGAAACAGCCGGAAAGATATGGCTCCGGTTGCACCATGGCCGTTGTAAGCGCATGCGGAGAAAACGAACGTAACTTCGAGCATAAGGTAGCCGGACAATATTATGGCTCGCTCTCCTACTGCATTTACCGGCTTCTTCGCAAAAGCGCCGACTTCACCTCCTGGATAGAATACTTCCGAAAAAAACGCTACATCGGGTCGGGATGTTTTCTATCAATCCAACATCCTGCAATAACGGTGTATTAGGTAGTTTAAAGTTTAAAGTTTAGAGTTTAGATTCCACAATCGAAATTCCATATATAATGAAAAAAATCTCTATTTTAATTGCATTGCTCTTCTTTACAGCCTCTCCCTTAAGTCTTGGAGCGGAGGAGATTGCTCCGCAAGAGCTTCTGGAGCTAATGAAAGACAACGATTTCGTCACCCATCAAAGGGATTTCGCCACGATGATGTGTCAAGTATTCGACGAGTATGCCGCTTCCAAAGAGTACTCCGCCTCGGAATTTGAGCGCACATCAAGCCAGATTATCGATGCCTGTATCGAACAACGAGATTTCATAGCATCCGGCATTCTGCTCCTTAAAGCTTTCAATATCCTTTTGAAAGATTATTCGGGTCCGAATCTGAAAGACCTCAACATGCATTATCTCGCTGTGTCGGCTTCGGAGTATTATCTTACGGCGGAAATCGACGGCAGAGCCGCCGACTGGATCTCAAATGCGTCGGAATTCTGCATGTCCACCGGCCGCACGTCGGGCAACCATTGGGTTAGAAACAAATTCAACCTGGCCACGCTCCTTCTCAGATTGGGTAAAGATGAAAATGCCAAAGGACTCTATGAAGAAGCAGTAAGCAACCTTCAGGAAATAAAAGAGAATGAACTGTCCCCTTTCACCATCGAGGCCATGCTACGCTGCGCCATCGAAATGATTCCGCATGTGCCGAGTAAATTCTTCATCCCTACCACAAAAGAACTTAAAAAATACGACGCACTCTCTCCTGCTACAATAGTAATGTCGAAAGTGTTCTTTGCGAAATTCCTCTGTCATTTCAAGAAAAGATATAAGAGAGCCTTCGGATTATATGATCAACTTTTTAACGGAGAATCTGCAATCCTGGCGTACAAACTGGCCATAAACGATGCTTTGGAAACAGCGTGGCATGTCGGAGAGGAGGAGTACATGCAAATGCAATTTACCGCCTCCCACATCGGCCGCGACCTTACCTATCTCGACCTCAACTCTTTCTCGCTCAACGATGGGGAAGTAATGTGGGGACGTTCCGCCAATAAGCTTAACCGTGCATTCGGAATCGGACTTAACGGCGACGCAACCAATCAGTTTATACTGACCGGGGCCTATCTCAACAGTGTGTTTACAAAGTCGTTGTCAACTCAGAATTTTCGTGAAGTGGCGAAAATAATCAAAGAATCGGGGACTGACAAATTCAAGGCAGTGCAGCGTGAAATACTGGAGTTGCGCCACAAGATGGCAAATATTACCGATAAAGCCGAACGTGAAAAGCTCGCAAACGAAATCGAAAAACAGGAATTGGGTTTGCGTACAGGAATCAACCTCTCCCCGCTAATCGGAAAAAACCACAACAAAAGCGTGATGATGCCCACATCCCTTGACACCGACGAATGTGCGGTGGAAATATTGCAATATCCTCGCATAGAAGAAGATGGCACGGAAATGCTGAGCTACGGAGCCATAATATGCACTTCTATTCCCAAGAAAGATTCCAATCTGGGAATCGACTATAAAGCCGACCATTACGAATTCGTCAATCTTGGACCGGAGATGGCATATCAGATGTTCTATTTAGGATACGACAAAGACGTCGAAGACCGCGGCCGTGCAAACCAATACCGGCGCGACGCACTTATCAACGTAGGGCAATTTATGAGTCCGCTCCTAAACCACATCAAGAAGTATAGACGCGCCTACATATCCCCTACCGGCATACTGAATCTTGTGAACATCGGTGCGCTCCCTTGGGGCACAGGCGACAGCACCGTTAACGACAAGGTGGAAATAGTAAGGATAAACGCGGCTTTCGACGTAGCCGAAATCAAAAAACGTGGCGCGAGTCTGGCATCCGCCGCCGTCTTCTCTAACATGGATTTCAATAATGTCGGCAACGACAAGCCTTCTTCCGACTACTTCGACAATGAAACGGCCGGCTACCGCGTGAGAATCGAGAAAGGTGCGCCTATGACGAAATTTCCCCGCCTTCCAATCGATGGAAAAAAGCTAAAGGCCTTAATAGGAAGGCATGTCGGTAAAGTTGATAATTATTCCGGCGCGGCAGCTTCGGAAGAGGCATTCAAGAAATATAACGGCAATGCGCCGGAACTCCTGCATATCGACACACATGGCTTCTACATACCCGAAAGCAACCAAGCCTTTATCGGTAAACACGTAATCAACGGCACCCGCGAAAGGGCGTTGCTTACCTGCGGACTCGCCATGTCGGGAGCCAACAAGGCTTGGGGAGGCGAAGAGATTGCCGCCGGTAAGGAAGACGGTATTCTCACAGGTTGGGAAATAGCGTGCATGGATCTTTCGGGTTGCAAATTAGCGGTGCTCTCTGCTTGCGAGACCGCTCAGGGCGACATCGACAGAATCAACGGCATCAGAGGCTTGCAACGCGCACTTAAGCTTGCCGGAGTGAAAGCCATGTTGCTCACCCTGTGGTCTGTTGACAACGAGCTGACCGAAGAGTTTATCAACGGCTTCTATGAAAGGCTACCGAATTCGGAAAGCCTCAACAAAGCATTTATCGACACCCAACGGGCTTTCCGGAAACGGCATCCCGACCCATATCAATGGGTGCCGTTTATTCTTATAAATTGAGTCGTTTATTATCGGCTGAAGATTGAGTGTTTGAAGACTTTAATCCTCAAAACAAAAAAACAATGGAGGAAACCTACGAAGAAATCGTGAAGAAATGGTATGTGAGATTGCAAGGCGATTTCACAAACCTCCTTATGGAGAAATATAAAAACTCAAACATGAGGAGGGAAGACGCTGAAAACATTTATCAAGACACTTTCTATGCCATCCGTAAGAATGTGGCGTCAGGCAGGGTCACCGGCGATGTTTCCTGGCGCAGCTACATAATAAAGATTGGCCTCAACATGGCAAGCAAGCACTACAGGAAGGCCGGAATAATCGACTCCATCGATGACAGGATGCCCGATAATGAAGAGAAACCTTCAACCCGTGCAAAACGAATTTCCGACCTTATAAGCCAACTCCCCGAGCGCGACGGTGAAACCGACCTTTATTCCGACCCGGAGGCACAGTCGCTGCTTGGCGACGAACTCACGCATACTCCTGAACCTTGCGCCTCGATAATACGGATGTCGTATTACAGCGATATGTCTGACGTGGAGATTGCTGAAACGCTCTCTCCTTACCGCGACAACGGGAAACCGGCTTCCACCAATGCAAAAGCCGTGAAGGCAAGACGGTGGCTATGCATGCGCGACCTCGTGTATCGAGTAAAACTGTCGCTATATATGGCAGGGATAATCGATGAAAAACCTGTAAGGGAAAAGCGAAGATAGCAATTACAACGCCACTGATTTCCGGATTTTTTACAATTAAAGATGAATAGCAATGGATAATAACATAGAACTTTTCGAACGGTATATCGACCGGGAAATGACGCAAGAAGAGGAAACGGCTTTCGAACGCCGGCTTCGTAACGACAAGGAGTTTCTCAACGACTTCCGGATATATCTGTTCACGGCAGATGGCATAATAAAGGAGGAGATGGAAGACGGCATCGAATTTGCACACGCTCTTAAAAATATTTCAGATGCCGGATTTGAGAATGCTATCGGGGGAAAGAAACCTTCCACGTCCGTATTCAGAAAGATTCTTGTGGAACGGATTGCATGGGCCGCATCGATTGCCGTCATAGTGATTGGGGGTGCCATCACGATATATAACGTAGAGCGTAATGGCAGATATGAGTTAGACAATACGATTGTGGCATACAACTACGTCCATGTGCCGAGCCGTGGCGGAAGCGAATCCGTTGACATCACATCCCTCTCGGAAAAGGAACTTCAAGATTACATTCCCCGGTTGGCGGAAGCGTATCGCATCACGCCTGCCGATGACGTCCAGGAATGCGAGGAAGCCGGTATGACCCTTGCCCTGGCTTATCTGAGATTGCATAACCGTAAAGAGGCATTATCCGTACTCCGAGAGTTGTCGGAGCGTTTTGCCGACGACGAGTATTTCGCGGCACAATGCCAAAGGATAATAAAGCAAATCGAATAATTCCTGTTTACTTATGTCGGGGATTTGGTATATGATAATAAACAAAATAATATGGAATCATTAAAATTGAATTTTGATACCGAGATACTCGGTGAACCGAGGACGTATATAGTGGAAGTGCCTTACCGGGAGGGAGTGGTGGCTACGAGTGAGTTCTGCCCTACCGAACTGCTTGAGGGGAGCGTTGACCTTATGGCTGCCGTGCGTGGAGAGTCGCTTGACAAATTCATGGCAGATTGCAAGAGGCAGTTGCATGCCATGTCGAAAATCACGGAAGCGGACAGTGAGCTCGACCGTCACATCGGGGGACTGATGGCTGTGGTGATGGATCATTTCAGCCGTAAGGATACGATTCCTTTCGGCGATCTCCTGATATATGTTGACTGTTTCAGTCTTCTTCTCAAAGCTGCCGGAGTCGGGACCGACGAAATCCGCACGATCTATCCGCGTGTGGTGAAAACCATCGTAGATTTATATCCCGACAATATCGACCAGAGTCTGAGTTCAAAGAGCATCACCTCTTCCACCCCACCCCTCTCTTAAAAGGACATGCCCCTAAAAGGACATCCACGATATTATCAAACACCTACTCAGAGACATTCCCTTGGTTGGAAAAGCAATCACTTTAGCAATGCTTACCAATTATAGTATAAATAATATCTAATCTAATAGATAATGAACTGGTTAACAATCATAATGTTGATAATTCTCGGTATTGTTGTTGCCGTAGCTATTTTCATCGGGTATATTATTTTCGTGGGTTTCGCAGTTGCTCGGGGCATAGGCTATAAGAATAAAACTGAGGCATCCGCATGGGAATATTGGGAAAGAATGAAGAGTAAACGATGGTCTGATCTTTCAGACGAGGAGAAAGAAAAAATGATTATCGCAAACCTTATTATTGCTGATGATGTGGGAGAAGTAGTAACGAAAGAACAACTTGTTAAAATGCTTGATGAGCAATTACCGATTATTGAGCCTCATAAAGGATTGAGTTATTATCTGAAGCGGTAATAGTTTCTTATTGGGCTTTTATCCATTGCCACAATCGGCATTTGTGCCATTGTTATATGCAATCAAACCATTGCATACTCACCCAAAGCCCGACTCTACGATATAGGATAAGACTTAAGCTACGGTTTTCTATCGTGTGAATCAATACGACAAATCACTCAACTCCCTCCATTCCTTTTAATTACCATTCGCCTCAAAACTTCATAATCATAAAAAGTAAACATACCTAATAACAAAAAAACAATGGGACTATTGGATTTTTTTAAGTCGAAAAAAATTAAAAAAACAACAAGCTCCAAATCTTCAGATTTTGAAGAGAAGTATCCTTGCGGAGTTTGTGAGATACCTCTGGATGCGGAATATACTCCCGAGAGCATTAAAACTTTGGGACGTCGAGAGATTTTCGTGTTCGGTAGTAATCTTGCCGGAAAACATGCCGGAGGAGCCGCAAGAGTTGCTTTGAATCGCTTCGGTGCAGTATGGGGACAAGGCGAAGGTCTGCAAGGTAATTCGTATGCCATACCTACAATGCAAGGTGGTATTGACACAATCAAGCCTTATGTTGACAGATTCATAGAGTTTGCTGAGTATGAAAAGGCCCTTACTTTCTATGTTACTAAGATCGGTTGTGGCATAGCTGGATTTGCAATTAAAGATATTGCCCCTCTTTTCCGTAACGCTTATAACTTGTCCAATGTTATATTACCAATAGAGTTCGTAGATTATATTGAAAAAGAGAACCGTTCGATACATCCTCAAAGAATTCTTGAAACTATGGAGGCGGCTCATGAAGCACGTGTAAAGCATTATGAAACGCCAATCAAAATAATAGGAATTGGCGGAGGTGGTTGCAATGCAGTAAGTAGAATGCTTGAGAATCCATATAGAGATGCGGAATATGCAATTATCTCGAATGATGCAACTATGATTAGGACATCTAACGTTTCTAATCAATATCTGCTACAGGATTCGGATCCCTGTACTGCCAAAAACATCTACACTCAGGAACAGTTCAATCATTATTTTATAGACCGAGGAGATAATGCTGAACTTTTGCGCTCCATTATTGATGATACGGTCAAACAACTGATCATCGTATCCGGGTTCGGAGGAGGATTCGGCACTTATTGTTGTCAATGGCTTGCATCAATCGCCAAACATGCTAATATTCCGACAACTGTAGTTTGTACTATTCCTTTTGAATTTGAAGGACAACGCAAGCAACAACGGGCTATTGATGCCGCTAATGAGCTGTCTGAAGATAGAATCACAGTGAGAATACTCAAAGCCGATACATTGAAGCGAAGATACTCGGATATGTCATTATTTGACTGCTTTTCTCTTCTTGATGAGTATGTAGCTGATACTGTCCATGAAATCTGTAAAGAACTACCAATAACCTATAAAAGTGAGAAACAACCAAGAACTTATGTTAACGACAGAAACAGTTATGAAGTTACGACCCACTGCTATGGGATGACACGAACCTTCGCAGATATAATACTCGGTCTTAATGAAGAGAAAAAATACACTTCACCTGGTCAAGCATTATCTGATTTAGGCTCATATATGCAACGCTTTAGCGAACAAGGCGATAATATTGCCTTCCTATCGGTACGAATTCTGCAATGTATTCTTCACGATGGCTCTGACATATTTACCGACGGTCATCTAAACGTATCACGTTTGCGTGAGCTGGTTTTTGAGGATAAGAATTTTCTCTCTGCATACGATAAAGCATACGATTCATACTGTAGAGAAAAACTAATCAATCTTGTTGCATATCTGAATGAGTTCAGACGTTACTCTAAACCCGAAGAGCTAAGACGAGATTTGTTTGAGAATACTGATGTATTTGAATTCTCAGCCTGTGCTCCTATTCCGGGATTCTACTATTTCATAATGAGTGGAGCTTCTGCTATGAATTATCCCGTACAGTTTTTTGTACGGGCAATTCGTAATCTTTGGCCTGAAATAACGACAGATGGTGTTTTAGATGCCGATAAGATGAGGCGATTGATGTTTGGAAACCATGATGAATCAGTCGAGCAATTAGGACTTGAAGCCACGATTCAAAGAGACTACATAGCAGATAGTCCCTGCCATCCGGAAGTTTTTGTGCCGAAAGTGATGGGGACATCTCCGATTTATGTCAAAGATGTCAAGACAGGGCGTTATATGCGTTCCTGTGGAGAAGGTAAAGGACCCAATTCCATTCCTGATTGGCTCGAATTTCAAATTGCCAAACAGATTCTGGAAAAAGATGAATCGTATCAATTTATCGGGAATTACTATATACCCAGAAACGATTACACCCTACCTGTTTACGGAGGATACTCCGGCAGACTTGTATTCGAAACCCAAAACGAAAAACTCAAATTCATAGAGGATATAAAAAGTGGTAAACAGGTATGGAGATAAGACTATTTGAAAAAACAATTTCCATTAAAAGCCGAGGGTGCAGATATGGCTCTCAGCCATCGGCGCCTATCCCACCTTCGGTTAATCTGTTTGTTAAGGTTACAAATGGATGTAATGCTCACTGTGCCTTCTGTTCCAATGCCGGATTTACCGGCATAAACAACGAGTTCGACTACGACAAACTATGGCATGTGGTTGATGAACTGCAAGCCAATAAGATTTTAGTCAACCGTGTCAATGTTACTGGAGGTGAGCCGGCGACAGCTCCTGATATTGTCAATCGCATTCTTGAACAGGCATCGGTCAAACGATACAAGGATATTCATTTTCATCTGAATACCAACGGCTTACTTCCTGCATCACAGAAAACAATGCGTCATCATCGCTGGAATTCAATCTCCATGTCACTTCATCACTATGACAACGATATTCTGTCTGCGATTTATGGAACTAAAATTCCCGAAGATGCATTTTGCTTTAATGGCGTAAATATGAACATTGTTAATGCCAGCTGTAATCTGATAAGAGGATATATCGGCAGTAATTGCGAAGTCGAAAAAATGCTCCGGTTCGCAATCTCGCTTGGATTGCCTCGGCTTGGCTTCGTGGCTCTGATGAAAGTCAATGATTACTGCCGAGAGCATTATATAGATTTCGATGAAATTGATTTTGAAGCTATACCGCATCTTTATTTTATAGAATCACGCAATCGTGGTGCGAACTGCAAATGCAGTAACTATCTTTATAACCATAATGGCAAGATTCTTGAAGTGTATATGCGAAACTACTCCAATCCAAACTATTGTGAATCTTCACTGATGTTTGACGGTAAATATTTAAGACAAGGCTTCCATGATGAAAACATCATATACTGACATAAAATGTCTGTTTGAACAGCGTAAGAATAATCCGCTATTCAATACTTCCTATCCCTTATCTCCAAATGATTGGGCCAAATACTCAGCACCGGGTACCTTACCTTTTGATGTCTCCAAGCCTATTGCATTCTATATTCATATACCGTTCTGTAAACAAATCTGTTCCTTCTGCGAGTACACAAAGATGTGTGTACCAGACCACATAAAACAACGTTATTATATCGCAAGTGTAACAGATGAAGTTGAACGTTATTTTGAGCAAAATCCTAATGTGAAGTTATATGGGTTCGACATTGGGGGAGGAACCCCAACTTCATTGCATCCAGGAGTGTTCGCAGGATTGATGATGTGGGTACGTGATTTTTTAGATGGTAAAAAGATTGTAAAAGGATTTGAGCCAAGTATTGAAGGATCTTTCGAGACTTTAGTATCGGATTATTGGGGGAGGCATAGAAGTGGGTGGATTGCAAAAGCTGGCATAAAAAGATTGTCATTGGGAATACAATCAACATCTGAAAAGATTCTTAAACCCTTATTTCGCAACAATATTCAAATCAAAGAAATGGCTGAGGCAATAGAAGATTGGCATTACACTGGAATCTCTAAAATCAATCTTGATCTAATGTATGGATTGCCAGGACAGACCATAGAAACTATACGTAACGATGTTGAAGCTATCCGAATCTTGAATCCAGAACAGGTTACGGTCTATGAGTTCCGCACTAATCAACTTACGAGACATTATAAAACAGATTCGGAATATTGCTATGCACAATATTGCGAATTATATAATGGTATGATACAACTTGGATATTACGGAGAATTTGGACGAAATACCTTCAGTCGTGATCCTTATGACCATGGATTGTCTTCATATCTCCGACATAGAATGTTTGATGGATGGCAATATAAAGGTTTCGGCATTTCTGCACAAAGTATGTCGCCTTTCGGTGTCTCTTATAATCTTGGGAAAAATCAACACATTGGCAAGAAGATTGATTGTGAATGGTTAATTGATAATAATTACTCTTATGAATCGCCAACATATTATCAGTTGCCACGAGAAGAACTGTTAAGTAAATTTATTGCCATTTCAGGATATTCCGGAGGATTTTCTCTTTCTGCTGCAAAAGAATTGTATGGATCTGATTTTATTTCAGATTATCAGCATATCATACATTTTCTTGTCAATGAAAACTTGGCTTTGATAATAGATGATAGACTCCAGCTGACAGAATTGGGATTCCGTCATTACGGTGCAATCCTATCGTTGTTCTATAAACTGGATGCAAACAGATGAATATTATATTTCTTGATTTCGATGGAGTTTTGGACACGGCATCTTATGACATGTATCTTGTCCGTCATGGATTACCTGAATGTGATGAGAATGGTCGCCCGGTTTTTGATCCAAAGTGCATTGACAATCTAAAACAAATAATAGACACAACGAATGCTGACATTGTCGTTACTTCCGATTGGAAATATATAGACTCATATGAAAATTTATTAGAAATGTGGCTTTATAGGGATATGCCAGGATTTATGACAGACTTGACACCTAATATAAGCAAACATAGAGGTGATGAAATTGCACGTTGGCTGATTGAATGTAAAATCAATTGCAACTATGTGATTATTGATGACCTCGGTCCTGAAAACTTCAATGAAGAGCAGCTTGACAGATTGGTCACTATCAATCCAAATTATGGACTCGATAAAGATGCAGCCATAAAAGCCATCTCTATCATAAACCGAAACATCCAGAAAAAGGAATAACTTCATATTTCAAAATCAGCTATTCCTCATCTTTGCTCTAACCCTTTTCTTCATCAACATATAATCTGATAATTATAATATAGAATGAGAAAATTTACTACACCCTTTATACTAATACCCACAGCAGCATTTGCAGCTGCTCCCCTTGCCGATTCCTTTTATAATCATCGTCATTGGATATTTCCGGCTTATGCCTATTGTCTCGTTTTTGGTCTGATTATTTTGTTCGGACTTTTTCTTGCAACTATCGTATGGAAATCAAAGACAAAAACATTGACTGAAATGATTTCACAATATTTCATCAAACATCGGGTATTGGCAATTATATTTACCGGCATCCTTCTGGCAATACCCATTGGAATAGCTGTAGCAGCATTGTGGGAATTAATATGGTTTCTATCAATACTCCCATTTATGGGTTTGATGATAGCATACCCCCTTATTCTTGGAAACAGACACTTCCGAGAAAAATGGATGCTTTCATCTTTGGGGATTAAATGGTCTTTGATGCTTGCAATATCCTCAATATCAGCAACACTTGTATTCGTAATTTTAACAAATTGTGAAATGCTGCCCGGAACAGATATTACATATTTTGACCGTTCTAATCAATTTTTCTCCCATCCCTATGACAGCATAATAGAAATTTGGGAAATAGTTCCTCTCTTTATTGTAGGAATTCCGTTCGCACTTTTGTTTTATTGGTTAGGATTCTTGAACAGATACCTTTGTAGGAAATTATCGGAATTTCGTCGTCGTAAACGAGAAACCTTTCATGACATTTATATTGAAGATTGAATGTCTCGGAACGACCTACAACCCAAAGAGAAGCTTTAAACAGCCGGAATTCTTGCCAAAAGGAGTTCTAAATGGAGTCTTTTTTCCAGTTTGACAACGATTTTTAATTAATTTTGTCACTTCGGAATTATTCACTAATTTTGCTAAAATGCAATAATAATCACACTTGCATGGAGATGACAAAACCTCTCTTATTGGGATTTCGTTGTTTCGTTAATCTTAAATTGATTATTATGGATAAAAATCTCTTAGACATCATATTTCAGTTCATTACTCCCGCGTTGGGTGTTATAATTATCTTTTTACTCTACCATTATAAGGAGGAGAAGAGTAAGAATAAGGGTAATTCTTTATCGCATGGCGAAGGAAATATTATTGAAATTTCCGGACACGAATCCGATGCCGAAGATAATACAGCCCAAAATAAAGGCAATCATAACAATCATTCCGCCGAATCGGCGAAAAAGCCGCTTTCTGAGAAGGAATACTATAAGAAGATTCATGATGAACAACGGGAGCTGCTTCTAAAGACTCTTAAGGAATTGGGCTGTCAACCGGAAGATGAGGAGGAGCGCATTTATTTGAAATACCAAGGGGTGAACTTTTCCATTACCCAGAACCATAAGTTCATCAGGATATGGGACCTCCCTTATTCCGAAACGAATTTACTCGATATTAACCTGCCTATTATTGTGGAAGCAATGGGAAAAGCGAATTCAGGATTCGGGCCAACGATTGTCATGACGGAAGCTGACGAAAAAGGGAACCGACATATTGCAAGCCGCATGGATATCCTTTTTATTCCTGAAATTCCAAATCCAAAAAATTACCTCACGTTGATTTTCGACAGTTTCTTTAAAACCAGAGATGTTCTGAAAAGGGAAATCTCAGAACTTATCAATCCCCCGGGAAACGATGGAACCAAACAAAAACAAAATCCTTTCCCTTGGCAGAATTAACGCATGCAGAGGCGCAGAGTCCACAAAGAAATTTGTCAAATTGATGTGAACCGTCCAATGTAGGGACATGCCTACGGCATGTTTGATTAACAATTTGATTCCAAAATACTTCACACCAAATAAAAGACAGATTGGAGAATATATTGACTGCTGTTATTGTTCGAAACTTTCCGGAATAAAGAATCTGAATCAGAGGCATGCTCCGGACAATACCTGTCTTTCCTCCCTGTCAGCCATAACAGATGGTCGGAATGTCAGATGCAATCCAATTCAAAGAGCTTCTTCTCTCCCACTCCGACTCGCTTTTAAATTGAAATCCACAATGAAACAGAGATATCGTGTTTTTGTATCAGAATCCACTTATTGAATACTGACGGGGTGATAGAAAAATAATCTCCCGTAAAAAAATAAATACAAATTCACATACTAAGTTAATGGATAAAACCGTTATAAATTAAACATATAGTCATTGCCACCCAATACAGTGGCATCCATAAAGCTTCGCCCACTACTTTAACACATAAAACGTCGGTTGCTTTTTAATAAACAATCGTGTAAAACAAATAATACCTAAACTTAACCCTCTGCAATTATGGAAGAATACCAAGAAATGTATCGTAAGCCTAAATACACTATGGCTTGGCTCGGACTACAGAGTCTATATATAATCGGATTGGCCATTATTTTGGCAATCGTTTCGAGCGGTATTGACAGTTTGGCATCAGGACGTGTAAAAAGCGGCTTTTTCGAGGGAGACGGTTACAACCTTCTTTCGCAATCAATTGCATACTGTTTTGCCATAATATCTATTACAGGGATTTCCCTTATGCTTGTTGAAGTTGTGTTCCGAAAAGGTATCAACTACCTCCAATATGCCCTTATCGCAATGGCGTTGACACTTTTTTACCTATTATTGCTTGCTCTTTCCGAAAAGTTACCATTTGGGGCTTCCTACGCCATTGTATCGACAATGACCATCGGATTGACTGCATGGTTTATCAATGGAATAACACATAAAACCAAAGCCGTCGGAATGACAGTAAGCATACTTGTTGCCGAATATGGACTTTTATTCATACTGATTAATTTAGGCTCGATGGCTCTCCTAATCGGAAGTCTGTCACTCTTCCTTCTTATTGCATTAGCGATGTATTTTACGCTTAAACTGAAGGTTGTGAACGAAGAACTTGTAATAAAGTAAAACAGACCGACAATCATGGATGCCATGTCAACTTCAACCCCTCCTCCCCTCCCACCTTCGATACCACATTCCACGCCTCCGCCGCCTTATAAAAGGAATATGACATACGGGACAAAAATAGTACTACTTGGTTTCCAGTGTGTTGTCCTGATGATTGGAGCACTCATCGTGTGGATTATTTCCTCTTCCCGCGAATCTCTAAATGATGACGTGGCGAGTGATATAGTCAAAGAGTGGGGAGGACCAATCAAAATAAACGGGCCCGAAATCGTAGTGGAGAGAATAGACTCTACAATACGTCAACAAACGTTCGCATGCAACGTAAACGTCGATACCAAGTCACTACATCGGAACATTTATGAAGCGGAAGTCTTCAACGCCCATATTGGCATATCGGGGAGTTTGGATAAAAAAAACGTTTCGACATTGTCCGACACTATAAATTTTAGACTTAAGATTGGAAATAAACAGATTTCGAAGTTGTCTCCTTTGAAGATTGGGGACAAAGAGATTGAATGGTCAGATGATAATGATGATTGGCTTTCTGCAAAAATAGACATATCCGATTTACCTCAAAACATCAAGTATTCAACAGAACTTGATGTCCGCGGGTCAAAAAAAATATCTGTATGTCCGATTGGGGAGAAGTCGATAATTACAATTGATGGCAACGCACCAAATCCGTCATTTGGTGGTTCAATTCTCCCCGACGACAGAACAATAAACGGTAATTATTTTTCTGCCACATGGAGAAACACACCTCCTTCTTTTGTAGCAAAGGGCAACAAACGATTGATTGTTGAAACCGATTTCCTTGTAGGTGTTAACCGATATCAGAAGGTTAACCGCTCTCTGAAGTATGCTTTTATAATAATATTACTGACTTACATTAGTGCCCTTTTCACGGAAATAGTGACAAAACATCCAATCCCTTTGCTCAACTATTTCCTAATTGGAGTTGCTCTCATAATATTTTACATTCTCCTTCTATCATTTTCCGAACATCTTTCTTTTGGCATGGCCTACCTGATTGCATCGTCTATGACGGTGTTGCTGATTTCAGGCTATATGTGGAAGATGCTTGATTCAAAAATAATAGGGGCATTGATTGGGGTGATATTAACAATTATATACGGTAGTTGTTTCATCCTTCTTTCGTTGTCTTCCTATGCCCTAATCCTTGGAAGTTTGATTTTATTCATGGCACTCGCCGCCATGATGTATGCATCTTTGAAAATGCAACATTAGGATTTGCGTTACCTCATGGGGCAATTTAGATATTTTAGGAAATATATTTGTTAACAAATGTTAAACATAAAGACCATGCGTAATTTTTACGCACTAAAATTTGGTGGCGTCAAAATTACGCATTAACTTTGCGTCAGAATTACGCAGCAAGCATAATCCCGAATAATAAAACAAAGATATGGACACGCAACTCAAATATCATTACCGATACCCACATGCAGCCATTACGGCAGACTGTGTGATTTTCGGATTCAATGAGAAGGTGATAAAGATCCTTCTTGTTGAGCGTGGTAATGAGCCATATTTAGGATACTGGGCACTTCCCGGAGGATTTATGCGCATGGAAGAAACAATCGAAGAGTGCGCAAAGCGAGAACTGAGAGAGGAAACCAACCTTAGCGGAGTGTTTCTTGACCAGTTCCGGGTGTATAGCCGCGTTAACCGCGACCCGCGAGAAAGAGTCGTGACTGTTGCATTCATAGCCCTTGTGAAACCCGAGGACTATAAAGTGGTGGCAGGAGATGACGCGGCAAAGGCAATGTGGTTTGATGAGAACATGCTCCCCCCTCTCGCGTTTGATCACCGCGAAATCATACGGGAAGCACGAGAACATCTGAAAGAGATTCTGAGGCTAAAACCGGTGGCATTTGAATTGCTTAACAAGGTGTTTAGCATCAGTGAACTACAAACAGTGTATGAAGTGATCAATCAGACGCAGTACGACCGAAGAAATTTTCTTCGAACCGCTATAGATTCGGAGGTAATTTCGGAGATAAGGTCATCAGAAAGCAATTCTGGAGGACGTCCAGCAAAACTATATACCGCGAATGCGGAGAAGATAGAGCCATTACAGACTGAGAAGAAAGCAAGCGATGAACGAGAATTATTGTACGATAGGTTCCAAAGCATGTCTAATTCATTCTGTTTTAGTAACAACGCTCCTCAATATGATTGCGAAATATCCGAATGCGAAAGTACAATCCCAAGAATGGATTGTTGCGAACCACAAGACACGGAATATAATAAGAAAACAGAGCGAAAGGCCCCTACAAAAGGACTCTTCGACTTCATAACAAAAAAACTTTCACGCTAAATATAGGAGGATGTTTACCTTTAATTGCCTTTTGGTATTATAAGATGAAACAAACTCCAATTGACAACAGATTACCGCTAAAACAAAATAGAAAAACTAAACATTCAAAAACATTCATCAAAACAAAACTTAATTATGGAAAAGACTACGGTTTTCAACCTCATCATTCTTGATGAAAGCGGCTCAATGGACAGCCTGACAAACCAGACGGTTGACGGATGCAACGAGACCCTCAATCTCATCCGTTCGCTCCAAGAAAAATATGGCGACACCCAGCGTCATCTCGTGAGCATATATCTCTTCCAGTCGAATGCAGAAATCCCTTCGCGTTATGTCTGCAAGAATGTGCCAATAGAAAAAGTGGATAATATGACAACCGATATCTACAAGCCCTGGGGTTGCACACCCCTTCTCGATGCCGTAGGCTCCACATTGACCGACCTCCGCGCCGTAGCATCCACCCATATCGATTCGACGGGCATAGTAACCATCATCACTGACGGTATGGAAAATTCATCGACCGACTATACCTACGACATGGTGGCGAACCTCATCTCACAGTTGAAAGAACTCGGATGGACATTCAATTTCATCGGGGCTAACATCGACGTGGATATGGTGTCGAAAAAAATGAACATCGACAATGCCATGGCTTTCAACGCTTCGGCAAAGGGAACCAAAGACATGTGGCAGACATTCGGAGCATGCATGATGGCAAACGAGAATGAAAGGGTGATGAAAGAGATGGCTTGTCCTAATATCTCAAAAGATGAAAGAATCAGGATGAGAAAATCACAGGCATCAAAGTTCTTCAAGAACCACGATATCGACCCTCAATATAATGACGAAGAGAACAATTCCGAATTCTTTTAAGAATCCTTCACCAAAAGTCAATACGACTTCTTTGAAATTGTCATAACACCATATTTTGACTTTCCATTTTTTGAAGAGACCTGCCGGACATATTACTCCGACAGGTCTCATTTTTTAGTTAATATGATTGCACTGAAAAACCAAATCCTCAAGTGAAAACGTATTAACAAAAATAGAACAGGGATGTGAGCAAGAACCGCACATCCCTGTCTTTATAATATGTTATTAAAAATCAATGCTTGATTTCCATTGCCTTTCCATTCTCGTCGAGCGAGAAGATCGGAGTAGTGGCTTCGGGATCAACCTTGTAGTAATGAACAGCGCTGTCATTGACACGAGGATTGAAGCTTCTGAGCATCTTTATTACCTCGCTACCTGCCCAGATTACAGGGCCATAGCCGTGAGCCGCCTTGACGCTAACCGGACGGTAGTAATAATAAGTCGGTTCGAAGCCCATACCTGTGCCTACACATACATCCTCAACTTCACCCTTCTGATTAATCTTTGTGGAAACTGCCTCCCATGCAAGCTGGGCTACAGGACCATAGACAGTAGGATCAAGCCAACCCTGGTTCACACCATGGGCAATACAATATGCGAAGATAGCAGTAGCTGAAGTCTCGGGATAAGAATCGTTGCGGTCGAGAAGCTGATGCCAGAAACCATCCTTGTTCTGGAGGTTGGCAAGGCTCTTGACATGCTTACGATAGATATCCATAATCTTGGCACGGTTGGGATTGCTTTCGGGAATTACGTCAAGCAGCTGGCACATCGTAAGTATCGCCCATCCGTTGGCCCTGCCCCATGCCATCTCAGGCTCGGCGTCAAGACCTTCAACATATCCGTGACGGAAGAAATTCTTCTCAGGAATCCACATTCTGTCAATCATCTTCACTGCAGTCTCAGCAGCATCGTTAAGATACTTCTGGTCGCCGGTGAACTGGCTTCTCGTAGCCATGGCAGGAAGTGCCATAAACATATCGTCAAGCCAGACAGCATTGTGATGCGGACGATTACGTGCGATAGTACCGTCAGGAAGACGAAGAGTCTTAGTGTCAACGATGTTGTAGTAACGCTCGATGATATCCTTGATCTGAAGAGTGCTGTCAGCCATATAAGCTCTCATGAAAGCACCCGACATTGCTCCGGCATCGTCAAGCGAAGCAGGAGCAATGACCTGACGCATCTGGCCGTCCTGCTTGCCGGTACGCTTCGCAAGTTCCTCAAATGCGGGAGCCACCTTGCCAAGGAAAGAAATCCTGTCGATAACATAGTCACGATACTTGCTGTCGTCAAGATTCTTGGCGGCATCAAGAAGAGCCATATACATCACGGCCCACTCATAGCTCGTGAGGCGGTAGGTGCCCTGGTTAAGGAGCGCGCTGTCGGGAAGTTGCTCAAGATTCTCTATTACGTTCCCTTCGCGGTCAACAACCTTAGCCGGCGTCACATTGTCGATGTAAGCAAACACCCTGTCGATGTCAGCCTTAACCGAATCCGGATTAAGTTCTCCATAAGGGGTCACATAGTCCGGTTTAAGAAGATGAAGCGGCGTTTTGGAATCGTTGATTTCTTCCTCCGCAGAGTTGCCGCCCGCCGACTGTTTGCAGCCGGTGAGGGCAAGGCATATCATGAGTAAAGAACAAACTTTCTTCATCGCTCCTTACTTTGGAAGATTGAAAGCAACGGTCATCTCCTTCATCTGCTCGTCGCTCATGCCATCGGGCTCGAAGCCCATGTTTTTGGCGCAGATATAGATTTGGGCAGACTTGTTGAGCACGTCAACCTGGTCAAAAGCGCTCATGATATCGGTATCGACTGCGAAAACGCCATGTTTCTCCCAGATAGTCACGTCATAATCGCCCAGTTCCTTAATGGTTGCCTCGGCAAGCTCATTAGAACCCGGAAGCTGATAAGGTATTATGCCGAGACCACGCGGACAGAACGCCTTTGTCTCGGGAATCATGCTCCAGAGAAGACGGGTTGCAACGTCTTTTTCAAGATATTTCTTGCAGTGGGTCATTGCCACGAGCTCAATAGGATGAGTATGGAGCGAAGCCTTGTAGTTAGAACCCTTGCCGATGAGATAATTGTGGACAGAAAGATGAGAGGGAAGTTCGGAAGTGGGCTTCACAGGATTGTCGGCGATAATCTCATAGCTTGCACAATCGTCAAGGATCCTGATTACAGAACCGTTCTCCATAGGCCAGCGAGCAAGGTCGCGCATACGTTTGTTGGTGCCCTTGCAATAGAAATAACATCCCTTAAGATTAGGCAATGTCACACCGATAGGATAAACCGGACTGATAGCCGGCATCTTACGGATTTCATCGGTTACGTGTTCGGTAATATTCACGGTGATGTTTCCACCGTTGCGTTCAGCCCAGCCCTTCTGCCAGAGATAGCCGGCAGCCTCAGCCACCTGTGCCACATCGTATGCAAGACCGGGATTGTTGTCAAGTATTGAAGACATGATGTTAAAGTTATAAATTTTAGTTAATCGCCCCCCCTTATGATTATATAAGCTGAGGCAGGAAACAAGAGATTACGAGCACCACAATGCCGAGGACAAGCACTGCGATAGTTTTTTTCGAACAACCTTTCCATTCCTTAAGGATAATGCCCCAAATGTTGGAAAAGACAACGTTAAGAGCCATAAGGATACAGAAAGAAAGCGTCATCAAAGTGGGAGAATCCTCAAGGAAACCCTTGCCGAGAGCGAGTCCGAAGAACTGGCTATACCACAGCGCACCGGCTATAAGACAGAAGATGCAATTGTTGACCCAAACCGAACCCTTGGCATAGTCACCCCAGGTGCCGTTCTTCTGATTCTGAAGGAAACAATACACAAGGTTTGTGAAGAAACCTCCGAGAGTCACAAGGAATGTGGCGGGAAGCGTCTTATACATATCCGGAGTAAGATCGCCGAAGTTGATGTCTTTGCCGAATTCAAGGCCAACGTTGAAACATCCGCTCATAAAACCGCAAAGCAACGCGATGCAAAGCCCTTTCGGAAAATTGAAATCCTTGACGGCGGCCTTCTTCTCCTCTTCGCTAAGCGAAGCAGCCTTCATGGAACCAGCCACGCCGATAATGGCGATGCCGATGAGAGTCACAACCACTCCGATAATTACCGAAAAGGTAAGTTGCGAGAGCGGGTCGTTTTCCGGGAAAAAGAAATTGAGGAAAACGGGGCCCATAATCGTACCGAGGCCGGCACACGTGCCGAGAGCTATCGACTGGCCGAGGGCCACTCCGAGATAGCGCATCGAAAGTCCGAAAGTGAGTCCTCCGACACCCCAAAGGATTCCGAAAAGAATCGTCATCCAGATGTTGAAACTCTGATCGGCGGTGAAGAGCTCCCCCAGGGAATGCCCTTGCGGCACCGCAAGGAGCATTCCGAGAAACGGGAGTAACAGCCATGCAAAGAAGCCCTGCACAATCCAGTAGCTTTCCCAACTCCACTCTTTGATGCGGTTGATGGGCACATAGCAACTCGATTGGCAGAAAGCTCCTAACGCTATTATAAATAACCCTATTAATATCATCTTTTAGATGTTACGTTGGTCTCGTAGTTCTCAACCTCTTTTATATAGGTTTCGCCTACAGGCACATTGTTCTGGAGGCAGAACATGTCATAAACGGCATTCCAGGGGAGGTTCTTGCACTCTTCAAGAAGTGCGAGACGCTGGAAGCGCTTGTCTTCGAGTTCATATTTGCGGAGAGTTGCAACCGGTTCGAGAAGGGCACGGAGCATACACTTCTGGGCGGCACGGCTACCGATTACGTATGCACCGATGCGATTGAGGGTGCCGTCGAAATAGTCAAGGCCATAATGAACGCGGTTGAGGGCGCCGGCGCGAACAATCTCGCTGAAAAGATCCATAGTGGGGTCGTCCATGATAGTAACATGGTCGGAATCCCAACGGATAGGACGTGAAACATGAAGCATAAGTTCCGGCACGAAAAGGAGCATGGCAGATACCTTGTCGGCTACGCTCTCCGTGGGATGGAAGTGACCCGTATCAAGGGTAATCATCATGTCGTTCTTGGCAGCGTATGAGGTATAGAAGTCGTTGGAGCCTACAGTGTAGCTCTCAAGGCCAATACCGAATACCTTCGACTCAACGCAGTCTTTCATCCAATCATATTTGTGCTCGAAAATCTGGTCAAGCGAATCCTTGAGGTACTCGCGATACATCAGACGGTTCACGGTGATATCCTTGCTTCCGTCGTGCACCCAAGTGTTCATGATACAGGGATCCTGCTGAGCCTCACCCATAGCCTGGGCAATGGCGCGGCAACGTTTCGAGTGCTCAATCCAGAAATCGCGGATTCCTTTATCAGGGTTAGAGAGGGAGAGATCGCCAGATTTCGGATGGGAGAAAGATGTAGAGTTGAAGTCGAGTTTGATATCGTGCTCCTTACCCCAGTCTATCCAACTCTGGAAATGCTCTACTGAGCACTGGTCGCGGTCAACGAACTTGCCGCCGAAATCTCCGTAAATCTCATGGAGGTTAAGACGGTGCTTGCCGGGGATAAGCGACATGGCATAAAGGATATCGGCACGGAGTTCGTCGATGTTGCGTGCTTTGCCGGGATAGTTTCCGTTCACCTGGATGCCACCGGTGAGTCCGCCGTCGCGGGCTTCGAATCCGGCAACGTCGTCGGCCTGCCAGCAGTGTACGCTGAGATGGAAATCCTGCATCTGTTTGAGGACTGCGTCGGTATCGACGCCGATTGCGGCATAACGCTCTTTGGCGATTTCATATGCCTTCTTGATCATTTCGTTGTTCATATTAGTTAGGTAAATAAGTTTTTGTTTCAGTTGAGTTGATTGCCACTTTGCGCATATCGGCAAGCGTGGGCGCCATTCCGTCGGCGCGCAGCTGCACAAGCACATTGCCGAGTGCGGTGCATTCGGTGGGGCCGGCCACTACGGGGAGTTTCGTGTCGTCGGCGATAAACTGCATAAGGTAAGCGTTTCGTGAGCCGCCGCCGATTACGTGAAGACGGGAGATGGGATGGTCGGAAAAATTTTTGAGAATGTCGAGCACTTCCGCAACTCTGTTGGCGAGGCTTCTAAAAACAACCCTCACAAAGTCTGCCACGGAAACGGGTACAGACTGCCCGCTCTTTTCACAATAAACTTTTATAGCTTCCGTCATCGACTCCGGATTGGCAAAAGAAGCGTCGTCCGGATTGATTATGCTTTCGCAATCGGAATCCTGACAAAGGGCCACGAGTTCGGAAATATCTTTCGGGGCGTCGGGAAGTTCGGCGCGGCAACGTTCGAACACCCATAATCCGCATATATTTTTCAGGAATCTTACAGTGCCGTCGATGCCTCCTTCGTTCGTGAAATTATAATTGAAGCTATCTTCCGTGATGATAGGCTTGTCTGACTCTATGCCGAGAAGCGACCATGTTCCGCAACTCAGATAAGCATAGTCGGGATCGGGCGTGGGGACGGCTATTACGGCAGATGCCGTGTCGTGTCCAGCGACAGCCACGACGGGCACGTCGCCAAGGCCGGTGTATTGCTGCACCTCTTTAGTGAGTTTGCCAATCACCGCACCAGGATTTACGAGTTTGCCAAACTTGTCAACGGTAAGGTCAAGTTTCTCGAGCAGTTCACCGTCAAGCTCGCCTGTATTTGGATTCAGAATCTGCGACGTGGATGCCACCGTACTTTCCGTAACGGCATTTCCGGTGAGCATATATGCCAAAGCATCCGGTATGAAGAGAATCTTGGAAGCATTCTTTATTACCTCCGCGCCGTTCCTTTTAAGAGTATGGAGCTGGAAGAGGGTATTGAAATCCATAAACTGGATACCCGTCTTGCCATACACCTCGTTTTTAGGCATCTCCTCGCAGAATTTATCTACAGCCCCGGCCGTGTGGGCGTCGCGGTAGCAGTAAGGGAGACCGGCGATAGTGCCGTCGGCATTGAAGTAAGCCACGTCGCAACCCCAAGTATCGATTCCGATGGATTTAAGTTCACCACCGATAGCTTTCATTTTTTCGGAAGCCACTTTCATGCCTTCGAGAATCTCATGGTAAAGACCGGGAAGATTCCAAAAAATATGGCCGGCAATAGGCAGCATAGGATGTTTGAAGCGTGTCAGCTCCTCCATATCGACCTTCTCCCCATCGTAAGAAGCAAGGATTGTCCTGCCGCTTGTGGCTCCGAGATCGACTGCCAGATAATATGTTTTTTTCATTATCGTTTACTTTCAGTTATGGTAATAGCGGGAATAGGGTCCGCCAGACGCATCAGTCAAGATGGAATACTTCCTTGATGGGAATGGTGACGGGGGAATTATCAGGGTTCACCTCCATGATTTCAGCCATATAATCCCACCATTTACGGGTGATTTCATCGGCTGCCTCGGCATCCTGCGAATTGGAGTCGCCTTCTACTTCCTGATAACCGAAAAGAATATTGGTGTCTTTATCCCAAAAAATAGAATAATTCTTCACTCCCGCCTCGGCAATCTGTTTCTTCAATTCGGGCCATAAAGCGGCATGGCGTTTTTCATATTCCTCCTCAAATCCGGGTTTGAGAAACATCTTGAATGCAAATCTTTTCATTTCACAAATGGTTTAGATTGTTTTTTATCCGCCGGGGGTCTGGATACCCCCGGCGGTGGTTTATTCACGAATTTTATTTACTTGTAAATTTCACGGTCGTATCGCCCAGTTTGTCAGAATGCACTTTAAGCTTTACGTCGCCCGCATTCCTGCTGCTCCTGAGAATTACCGTAGCCGTGCCGTTGAAAAGGCGGCGTGTGTTGCCCACGGTGAGTTCTTCGCTGTTGATATCGCCGTTGATAACGCCGACAATTTCAGCCGGACCCTCCACAGAGAATGTCAAAGGGAAAGAAGCTGATTTGTCGCGGAGACCTTTTGAATCCACTGCCTCAATCCTGACGTGCTGGAGGTCAACGCCATCGGCTTTCCATTCAGGGTTGTCGCCCGTAGCCTTGATTTTCTTCGCGCCTGCGGTGGTGGCAAGATGATGGCGTGCAACCTCTTTACCACCCTTGTAAGCTACCGCCTCGATTTTACCTTTCTTATAAGGCACCTTGTCCCAATATATACGATTACGGCTTTTAGGGTTCTCCACTTCGTTGCGCTTCTTGCCAATTACCTTGCCGTTGAGACGGAGTTCCACCTCATCGGCATTGGTGTAGGTGTAAAGCTTAACCGAATCACCATCATTGAAATTCCAGCTGTCTGTAAAGGTCCTTCCGCCCATAGTCACTCCGTTCCACTGCGATGTCTTCGTGTTTTCGAAAGGAGCCACATAAACCATCGGTTCGTCTGGCTTGAAGAAAGATTTCAAAAAATAAGCCATGGGTTTCGGCTCCAACGAAATGTCAAACACTCCCTGGGCCCACCCTTTTGCAGGCCAACCCTGCGATTCTCCGAGATAATCTATCATACCCCAATACGCAAGCCCGATTACCTTGTCAAGGTCCATTTCAAAGAAATTGGGACCGAGATTGCTTGTGTTCGCCTCGCTTTGATAGAACATCATCCAAGGGAATCTCCGGGAATCTCCGGGGAAATACATATACCTATAATTATAGGCGGCGATGTCGGTTTCCATCACGAGCGGGGCAGGAAGAGAATCTGTGCGTTCGTTTCTTCCTCGCGGATGCATGGCTACGGTGACGAGACGCGTCGGGTCGTAACGTTTGAGGAGCTGCTTCTGAAGTTTATAGGGAGTGACACCCCAGTCGTTAAACTGAAGGTCGGGAATAAGCTGCAACTCATTGCCAAGGCTCCAGAACACTACGGAAGGATGGTTGCGGTCGCGCTTCACCCATTCAGGCACGTCTTTCTGCCATCTTTCCGACCAAGGTGAACGGCCGCCGGCATATTGCGTGGTCCATTTGTCGTAAAGCTCATCTACGACGAGGATGCCATATTCGTCACAAAGGTCAAGGAAAGATTCGCTATACGGATTGTGGGAAGTGCGCACATGGTTGAACCCGAAATCCTTAAGCATCTTTATACGTTTTTCCATCGCCTTTGGATAAGCAGCGGCACCGAGAGCTCCCAACGTGTGGTGGTTGGCAATACCTTTAAGAAGCACCTTCTTACCGTTGAGTTTCATGCCATATTCGGGAGAAAACTCTACAGAGCGGATGCCAAATCGTTCCGAAGCCTTGTCGGCGATGCTTCCGTCGGGGCGATAGAGAGTGGCGGTGAGAGTATAGAGATAAGGATTTTCAGTATCCCAGAGGGTGACGTTTTCAAGAGAAATGCTGTCAAGCCGGAACTCACGGATATGTTGTTTGGGATGAGACCAATGTCCCTTCACACCCTCATACACTTTATTTCCGTCACGGTCGAAAATTTCGATTCCGACGCGGATACTGTCGGTTTTCACAAAAGTGGCGATTTCACCGGTGACCTTGACGGTTGAAATCTTTTCATCCACCACGGGAGTGGTGATTCCAAGAGAATGTCTCGTAAAATATTGTTTCGGGTCAGTCACCTTGATATTTACATCCCGGTAGAGTCCGCCACCTGTGTACCATCGTGAATTCTCCGGAGTCCCGGTATCGGCCTTCACCACAATTACATTAGGCTCACCGAATTTAAGTTTATCCGAAACATCGATGTCGAATCCCAGATAGCCGTAATCGGTGCCCCCTACCCTTTCCCCGTTAAGGAAGACATCGCCAACAAGCATGATTCCCTCGAAATCAAGAAGCACACGTTTCCCTTTCCAACTATCGTCAGGGGTAAAAGTTTTGCGATACCATCCCTCGCCCATTTCCTTAAACCCACGGGAACTCAGACGGCTTGTGATGTTTGCCATCTGGTTGGTAAGGTCGGGCTTTTCGTCGGGAGAAGGCTCTACCCACTCCTGATGAATCTGGAAATCATGAGGGAGGTTTATGTTTTGCCAGGAAGCATCAGGAAAAGTTATGGATTCCGCCCCGGCGTTTTTACCGGGATTGAACTTCCAATTGAAGTTCAGATTATAAGTTGCAGGCATTTCCGAAGATTCAGACACAAGGGTGTATCCTTTATCGGTCGCCGCAAAAACCGGATAGCCGGCAGCCACAAGAGTAGCGATAATTAACGGGAATGAACGTTTCATGGTTAATTTGAGTTACTCCACAAAATTAAGAATAAAATTTCAAATAAAGAACATCTGCCGGCAAGTTTGACTAAAAAGCTACGTTTTATGACCTATCATCAGATATTTCAGATCACATAAACCCTATAAAATATCAACGTTGACAAATAACGCACCTATTTTTGACAGGAAAAACGCTATCTACCGTTACATTATTTATTAACTTTGTACGATTATAAACCGATGCATAGAGAGAAATCTCCCCCTGCATAATAAAACGGACATCATCATGAAAATTCATCATCTTCTAATGCTAATGGCGGTTGCCGGCAGCGCCTCAGAAGCCACCGCCCAGTGTAACGCTACCGCCAATAGCTGCTGCGGAAAGACTGACGCTTACATCAAGCTTTATGACCACCACGGCAAACATCCCCGTATAAACTCCATTACCTACCCGGGCAATGCCAACAACCTCGACATGTATAACAGTATCTACGGACATGGCGCAGTGATTGAGAATCCTTGGATGGCTTACCGCGTATATATGGACAACCGTCAAAGCCTTGACCTGTATGTAAAGCAGACTCCCAAAACAGAACTCGACGTCACCGGCTTCTATACAACGCCCGAACAGATGGCGGAAGGATATGGCTGCGATGTGCTTTGGGCAGGCAAATCCGTGGCTGCCGGATCTTTCAGAGGATGGGACGGCAAGACCCCCCTTACAATCGACAGTGTGGCAAGCCGCACACAAAATGTGATTGACAGAAAAACAATAACCGTGCATGACGAAGGCTGGAAATATAACGGCCATGACATCGACATGACACAGAAATATAGTGTCTGCGGCAATTCGAGAGACCTTGACGTGGAAATCACCCTTGAAGGATATAAGGACAACGACATTTTCTGCACCGGAATACAGAAACTCGAAATGAACAATCAAGGGTTCATAAAACCGGAAGGATATGCAGCCTCATGGGGCGAGAACATACCCGACAAAAACCATCCCGAACTTGTGGAAGGCGTGGGTTTGGGCATAATAGTGGCTCCTGAAAACATTGTGAAGACTTTAGAAGACGACCTTAATTACCTCGTGTTGGTGCGCCCTGACAAGGAAGGGAAAATACGCTATAAGGTCATCGCCACCGGAAGCAGGGAAAAAGATGGGGTAAAGTCGTATAAAGAATGGTCGAAATATATCTCCGACCGCTACAATAAAAAATAATCGTAACCACATATAGTTAATTAGGAAGAGGGACCGGGCTACAGCTTTCGGCCCTCTTTCTTGTATGTGGTCAAACCGATGTCAAAGGAATTAAGAGCGCGCTCTAGACGGAAAGGTTCCATGTGGATTCCCACATGCGTTTCGCTTCCAAATCTATTCTTTATGCGACTTTCGACTTCGGTGGCGATTTCATGGGCCTGCATAAGGGAGATATCAGGCGACATTTTCACATGCATCTCAATAGCCCGGTGTTGCCCTACCCTCCTTGTGCGGAGACGATGATATCCCAACACTCCGGGGGTGGAAGATATTATAGCCTCTATATCTTCGCGTTCACTCTCAGGCAAGGCTTTTTCAAGAAGCTCGTCCAATCCCGGCTTCATCAACGAATAGGAAGCCTTGATTATAAACAAACTCACCACCGCTCCCGCCAAAGGGTCGAGCACTGTCCATTGATGTCCAAACGCCATAGCCCCCCCGATTCCGACAAGCGCCGCTATCGAAGTCAAGGCGTCGCTCCGATGATGCCACGCATTTGCAGTCAGTGCCGGAGAATCAAGTTTCTTACCATATTTGACGGTGTAGCGGTATAAAGCCTCCTTCATCAAAATAGACAAAACCGCTGCAGCAAGAGCCCAATAATTAGGAGTCTCCAATGGTATGCCCTTAAAAAAGCTTATAATCTTGTCCACACCCTCGGCCAGCAGACCGAACCCGACTATGCAAAGCAAAATCCCTACAATGACAGAGGCAAGTGTTTCATATTTGCCATGGCCGTAGGCATGGTCGGCATCCTCAGGTTTTCCCGCAAGTCTGACAAAGACAATCACTATGATATCGCTGAGAAAATCAGACAGGGAATGAAATGCATCGGCAATCATGGCGGAACTATGCCCGACGATGCCTGCCACAAACTTGAATACAAGAAGGGCTATATTCGCAACACTCCCAACAAATGTGACCTTATATATTTTCCTTTCCCGGTTTTCCATATACAGGAAACGGCACACAATCATCTTTGTTGCAAACATCCCTGACCAAAAATCACTGTTTCTTTGAATATTTCGATGTTTTTTGACTAATTTTGCAATCGACAACAACAAATAGAACTCTCCTCATATATATTTTTACATTGCGAGCCACGATGCAACCGCTTGCAAAGATACCGGAAATCATAAATGAAAAGATCAGATATCCGCAACAGCACGATTTCCATAATGTGCTTCACTGTAGTTGCTTTCATAGTAATAATGTTGGTGAGATTAATTCCTGAATCTGATTCTACGTCGAAAAGGAAAAACGACAGAACCATCTGGAGCGACACCTTGACCAACTCCTCGTCTGACGTAGAGGCATTATATGGCATGGACAGGGAAATCGAGCGTTTTAAAGACAAGTGGGAAGTGAAAGGGATTTCTTTGGCAGTGACGCGCCATGATTCCCTGCTTTATGCCAAAGGCTACGGATGGGCTGATAAGGAGGCCGCCGTCAAGATGTCGCCAACGTCGATAATGCGCATTGCATCGGCTTCGAAACTTGTCACCGGCGTGGCAATCATGAAACTCTGTGAACAAAGAAAGCTAAGACTCGACTCTAAAGTATTTGGTAAAGACGGCATTCTTAACGACACCGCCTTTACAAATTCCATGCGTGATCCGAGAATGGCCGATATAACTATAGACCATCTTCTCCAACACAAAGGAGGTTTCACATTAGGAGCGGGCGACCCGATGTTCAACACGGTCGATATCATGGATGCCAAACACCTTAAAACCCCTCCCTCCAATCCGGAACTTATAAGAATCGTGCTTGGTCGTAAACTTGGGTTCAGGCCGGGCAGCGGACGCAGATACAGCAATTTCGGATATATGATACTTTCTTTGGTAATAGAAAAAGTAACCGGACAGGATTATTGGGATTATGTGAGGAGAAATATTCTCGAACCCGTAGGGGCCTACAGATTCCGGCCTGCGACAAACTACTATGACCAACGCCATCGCGACGAAACGAAATACTATGGCCCCGACACCGTAAAAATCCGCGAATATAACGGCAGCGGACGAATGGTTGACAGGGTATATGGAGGGAGCAACATCAACGGTCTTCTTGGAGCCGGCGGATGGGTCACCTCGGCCTCCGACCTTGCCCGCGTCATCGCCGCCATAGACGGAGACCCAGGCGTAAAAGACATCCTGACAGCTGAAAGCATACGCAAAATGACATATCGCGATGACGACGACAAACAGGCAAGAGGATGGACAGACACTGACGGCAAAGGGAAATGGACAAGGACCGGCACTTTAGGCTCCACCCACGTGCTTGCTATAAGGTTCGCCGACGGTGAATGCTGGGTGATGATGACGAATTCCGGGGTTTGGACAGGACATAAATTCTCAAAAGACATGACAAGGCTCATCGACCGTCTCAGAGCGAAATATAAAGATTCTTTTCCGAAAAGAAATCTGTGGTAGCACTATCTTAGCATTTTATTTGCCGATACCGACTATTTTTGTGTATGTGTCTTGTTTTAGTTAAATTTGTGGAAACAACATAACACACACAACAATACATACATGAGAAACAACTTTATCATCGCATTGGCATTAGCGACACTTCCAGTGTGCGGATATGCGAAAATAGAATTGCCTGACATTATCGGCGACAACATGGTTGTCCAACAAAATTCCGACGCACGTATCTGGGGATGGGCCACCCCAGGAAGCAAAATAACCGTGACGGCATCATGGAATCCCTCCAAGAAAGTCACCGCCGTCACAGGGAAAGACGGCCGATGGGATGCATATCTTCCCACCCCTTCCGCTTCCTTCACACCCTATTCAATCGAGATTACAGGCGACGGAAGCAATATCTCGCTCGGCAATGTGGCAGTTGGAGAAGTTTGGTTCTGCTCCGGACAATCCAACATGGAAATGCCGCTGAAAGGCTTTTGGACACAGCCGGTGGAAGGCGCCGTGGAAGCAATCGCCTATTCCGGCAAATATCCGGGCATACGGATGGCCAAAGTGCCGAAAAGCAAAGCCTACACACCGCAGAAAAAGGTAACGAGCCCCTGGAAAGTGAGCAACCCTGAAAATGCTTACGATTTCAGCGCACTTGCTTTCTTTTTTGCCAGATCATTGACCGATATTCTTAACGTACCGGTCGGCATAATAGATTGCTCTTACGGCGGAAGTAAACTTGAAGGTTGGCAAAGCCGCGAACAGATAGAGAATTATCCGGAATGGAACATCGACAAAGAAGCGGCCGACACCACATTGCAGGATTACGAACGAATCAACATAATGTATAATTCCATGCTTCATCCCCTCATCGGCTACACGATAAAGGGATTTCTATGGAATCAGGGAGAATCGAACGTAGGCAGGGAATCCACTTATCCCTATCATCAGAAAGACATGGTAACCGATTGGAGGGATAAATGGGGCCTCGGTGAACTCCCATTTTATTTCGTGGAGATTCCGGGCTGGGATTATGGGAACCCCGACGGAAACAATGCCGCCTTTTTCCGCGAAAGCCAGCACAAAGCGGCACAAATCATCCCTTCATGCGAAATCGTGTGTACATCCGACCTCGTATATCCTTTTGAGGTAAACGACATCCATGCGCGCAAGAAAAAGGAAATAGGAGAACGCCTCGCATTTATGGCTGCCGGAAAAACTTACGGAATAAAAGGGATGCCTACCGGCTATCCCACCTTCAAATCGATGACTGTCGATGGCGACAAGGCCATACTTTCTTTCAACAATGCCTGGGAAGGATTTACCCCCAACAAGGAATTGGAAGGATTCGAAGCTGCCGGTGCCGACAAGGTGTTCCATCCGGCCATAGCACGTGAAAACCCTCAGACCCTTAACATCGAAGTTACTTGTCCGGAAGCAGGCAAAATCGAGGCTGTGAGATACAATTTCAAAAATTTTGCCATTGGCAAAGTATTCAACGTTCTGGGACTTCCGCTTGTACCTTTCCGTACAGACGACTGGAATCAGTAAAAAGACTAATCCCGTTTCATTTTTAGAAATATTCCGAAAATTATTTTTATATTTGCGAGCCAATCTTTATAAGGTTGGCTCGCAAAATGTAAATCCCCCATATAAAAATATCTAACCTGACATAAATAAAAATATGAATCTGACTAATTTCGTGTTTTTAGCAATGTGGATGGCCCCCGCCGTCTTGTCTGCACAATCGGTTGAGACCGTGACTTCAACAAAAGAAGACGTATGGAAAGAAGGAAAGACAAAACTTTCCGTCAGTCCTTCCGGGCCCGTTGTGCTCGACATCTCGAAAACGCCAGACGATTATCCCTTGTTCCGCGACTGGGGTATGACATTCAACGAACTTGACCACGTCGCCCTTTCAAAGGTTGACGACAACGGCAGGATAGAGATCCTTAACAATCTTTTTTCACCCGACGGTGAGATGAGATTCACCAGAGGAAGAATTTCCCCGGGGGCCAACGACTATGCCGAATCATGGTATAGCTGCGACGAAGTGCGAGGCGACCTCGACCTTAAGTATTTCAACATCGACCGCGACCGCCGACGCATCATCCCTTTCATCAAAGAGGCCCAGGCAATCCAACCGGACCTTACATTCTGGATTTCACCTTGGAGTCCTCCGTCATGGATGAAAATCAACGGCGACTATCCTGTGGTGAGCAGCAAACACAATAACCTCACAGATTCCATTTCATATCTTCTCTTCGGAGACGGAGACATCGATGAAGACGAAATGAAACTGACCGGTCCACGCGACAAACAATTTCCTCGCCAACTCGCCACCAACGATTTCTTCATCCAAGATCCCCGTTATCTGAAAGCCTACGCCAACTATTTCTGTAAATTCATCGATGCATATAAAGAGGAAAACATTCCCATCGACATGGTAATTTATCAGAACGAGGCCTACAGCTATACGCCATATCCGGGATGTGCCTGGACAGCGGAAGGCACCATACGGTTCAACCGCGACTATCTCGCTCCGGCTCTCAAAGAGAAACATCCCGGCGTCTCCCTTTTCATGGGCACATTCAATACAAACCGACTCGACCATGTGGAAAAAGTTCTGTCTGACAAAGACCTGAACAAGAACGTGGCCGGCATCGCCTTCCAATGGGAAGGCAGGGACGTGCTTCCGGAAATCAGGGCGCAACATCCCGAATGGAGATTCATGGGGTCGGAAAGCGAATGCGGCTGGGGATCGTTTGACTGGGGAGCGGCCGAACACACATTCGAACTTATCAACCATTACCTCGGCAACGGTTGCGACGAATATACTTTCTGGAACGTGATACTCTGCGATTCCGGAGAAAGTCCCTGGGGATGGAAACAGAACGCCCTGATTCGCGTTGATTCAAAAGACGGTTCCTACACTTATACTCCTGAATATCATGCAGTGCGCCACTACACATCGTTCTTGGGAAAAGGAGCGAAAGTCAACGGCTACAAGGGAGGAAAATCAGACGGACTGCCGGTGCTCTCCGCAGTTGATGCAACCGGCAGGCAACTCGTATTCGCAGGCAATTTTACCGATAAACAGAAAAAAATTTCAATAAAGACAGGCTCGAAATACCTCAACCTTACGCTTAAACCCCACTCTTTCACAACGGTTCGAATCTGAACCATTATATAGGTTTAAAACGTTATAAATAAGACAGGCTGTGACACAGACTGTCTTATTTATATTATATGGATATGAGAAAAAGCAAAAAAAGAATACATTCAGCTACACAACGACTACGAATTCTTTCCCGTGTATTCTGCATTTGTCTTATTTTGATTTTAAGCTACGCGGTAATTTCTTCGGGAGCCGTGAAAACCACATGCAATTACAGTCCTGAATTTGAAAAAGCAGTGGCGGTCATAAAAAAATATGAAGGACTACACCGCAACAAAGGGATACTCGTAGGCTACGGACACAAAATACTCGCCGGTGAACCTTATAAACGTAATCAGAATCTATCGGAGGCGGAGGCAGACAAGCTCCTTCGCTCCGATCTCGCGAAACTTTGTGCCAAATACCGTAGTTTCGGAAAAGACAGCCTGTTGCTCAGCGCTCTGGCATATAACTGCGGAATCGGAGTGGTAGCGAAATCTACCATGTATAAGAATCTGCTCAACGGAAACCGCGACATAAAGAAATCTTACCTTGCACACTGCAAGTATCGTGGAAAAACCTTGAACCAGCTTCGACGTCGAAGAATAGAAGAATTCGAAACCTTGTTTATTCCGGATTGATTAACTAAATTCGCATCTCACACTACATATTACATCTTAATCCCAACAAAAGCAAAAATGAAATCTAAAAGATATATGTTCCTGCCCCTCTCCGCCATAATGATTGCCACCGCTCTTGCAGGGTGCTCAGGCCATTCCAAAAAGGAAATCGCCCATGACAGCATGCCGGATGAAGTGAAAACCGTTGCAATCGCCATCATTGGCGATTCGCCACAACAGTTTGCGTCTGCCGTGAACTATCCCATAGAAAGGCCATATCCCCTACGCGATGTAAAAGACTCAATACAGATGGTTAAGTATTATCCCACCCTTATCGATGATTCTCTTAAAAGCATAGTCAATGAGTCGCCGGATTCGTTATGGAGACAAGAGGGTTGGAGAGGCTGGACACTCGACGACGGTTCGCTGCTTTGGATAGACAACGGAAAGGTATATTCAATAGACTATGTCTCCCAAAGGGAAAACGAAATGCTCGATTCGCTCAGAAGGGAAGAGATTTCAACCCTCGCCCGAAACCTACGGCAAGGATGGGTGCCGGTGGTATGTGTAGTTGATTCAATCGACGGTATCATATTCAGGATTGATTCCGAAGAAAACGTAGATTCTGCAAAAATGCGCCTTGCCGGTTACGAACATCATAAATCCTTATCGGAAATGCCCACTCTCCTGCTCTATGGCAACATGGAAACAGAAGGGAGCATGAACACCAGGTTTTACCATTTCCGTGACTCAATAGGCAATTCAGCCGAATATTCTCCCGACGTATTCGACAACGATACTGTTCCCGTGATAGAGGTTAACCACAGGGGTAAGTACAAAAGATATAAGGTAAAAAAAGCATATTGGCTTGATTATGCGAAACACGCCCCAAAGCATGAGGCAGCCTCCGACAGAATCAAACCAGATCTCACTCCGGGCGACTCATCGCAGTCGAACGAAGTCAAGCGTTAGCATCCTTGTGTCCGGAGTTCTTTCCTCTACCCTTGGCTCCATTTTTTGAGGTGCCTTTTCCTCTGCCGCGGCATCTGCCGTTGCGTCTCCCCTTCCACTGCTTATCCGTCTTGTGGCTTTCACGACCTCCGTAAGAGGGGACGGCTCCAAGTTCTTCCGGCACCGGCAACTTTTCAACCTCTTTTTCAAGAAGTTTTTCTATCACTTTAAATTTACCCCTCTCCTTGTCGCTGATAAACGTGTAGGCGCGTCCTTCACGGTCTGCACGCGCTGTGCGTCCGATACGGTGGACGTAATC
Source organism: uncultured Muribaculaceae bacterium (assembly GCA_910585275.1). Classification (GTDB taxonomy): domain Bacteria; phylum Bacteroidota; class Bacteroidia; order Bacteroidales; family Muribaculaceae; genus Lepagella. The sequence goes on along the minus strand of CAJUCW010000019.1, from coordinate 8,098 downwards.
TTCAGCCTCATGAGGCACATCGTAGTTAATCACCGTTTCGATATTGTCAATGTCGATACCTCTGGATATAATATCGGTTGCCACCACGACATTTATTCGGCCTGCCTTGAAATCGAGCATAACCTCTTCCCTTTCGTTCTGGTCGAGGTCGGAATGCATTTCCGCCACCTTTATCTTGGATTTCTTGAGTGAGCGTGCCAGATCCTTGACTTTCTGTTTTGAAGATGAGAAAACAATCACCCTGTTTGGAGGTGTCTCCTTAAACATTCTTTCAATAATGGGAAGCTTCTGCGATTCATAGCAGACAAATGCCCCCTGTTTAATTTTTTCAGCTGGCTTTGAAACCGCTATTTTCACTTCGACGGGATGATTCAATATATTCTTCGCAAGCATTTGGATTTTCGGAGGCATGGTAGCGGAGAAAAGAAGAGTTTGTCGATCCTTCGGAAGATGGCCGGCAATCTGCATGATGTCGTCGATGAAACCCATGTCGAGCATACGGTCTGCTTCATCGAGAATAAAGAATGAAACCTTCGACAAATCCACGTACCCCATACTGAGATGGGCAAGGAGGCGTCCGGGGGTGGCGATTACCACGTCGGCACCCATTTTCAGACCCTTACGTTGCTGTTCATAAGTCTGGCCATCGGTGCCTCCATATATCGCCATGCTGCTCACAGGCATGAAATAAGAAAAACCCTGCATCTGGCGGTCAATCTGCTGTGCGAGTTCCCGGGTAGGGGCCATCACCACACAGTTCACGTTGTCTTGCGGATAATTATCGTTGACCAGGCGTTCGATAACAGGGAGAAGATATGCCGCGGTCTTTCCCGTGCCGGTCTGCGCCACTGCAAGAAGGTCGCGCCCTTCAAGCACGGGGGGAATCGCAAGTTCTTGAATAGGGGTGCATTCATCGAAATGCATATCATATAATGCATCAAGCAAATCGTCATTTGTCAGGATTTCGTCAAATTTCATCTTTCTTCGTAGTTTTATGCAAAATTACGAAGAAAATTTCATCCCGACCGCAATATCAACCCAAAACTCGCGAAAAACGACCGTAAAGACAAAAATCAGCATTTCCTAAGCATAGTGAATGCGGCATAAAAAACCACTGCCAGTGCCGACAAAAGACAAACCGCAAGAATGGAAAAATCGAATTCCGCTTCGCCGTTCCATGCCTCCAGCTTCACCATCTCGTTTTTTACAGTCACGCCTAACGCTATCACAACCGACAGCATCCCGATAATCTCTACAATACCGAAAACAGGACGATTGTGAGGTGGAAGCCTGTTAAGAACTTTTTTTACCATCCACGGATTGCGCGAAGGCTCTTTTGCATCATCCACCACCATACGGCGGATGCGCTCGTCGAGTACCCTTTCAGATATTTTATCATTATTTTTCATGCTCAATAATCTTTTTTATTTTCAAGCAAACGTGCCAGCCTGACCCTTGCCCGGTGAAGATTTGATTTCACAGTGCCCGAAGGCATCTGCATGATTTCACTTATATGGGATACAGAAAAGTTTTCGTAATAATACAATTGCACAATCGCCTTTAAAGCCGGCGAAAGCCGCCCGATAGCCTCTTCTACCGTTACTGCATCTACCGACGGACCATCCGGCTCGGAATCGTCATAGGCGGTATCGTGAATTGTGTCGTCAAAAGCCACGAAATGTGTATTTTTTCTGACATGGGTTATAAATTCATTATATGCGATTCGAAAAAGCCAAGTCCGAAAACGCGCCACGCCTTTAAACGACCTTAAAGAGAGATATGCTTTCACAAAAGTTTCCTGTGTCAAGTCATCGACCAGCGCCACATCGCCTCCCGTAAGCCTGTCGAGCATACGCCGGATGTCATCGACATATGCCTCGACAAGGCTTCCGAACGCATTGCGGTCGTCTCCCGCCACGCAGCGTGCGATAAGTGCAATTTCCTGCAATCTGGTCAGCATCTCAAAACCAAGCTTTAAAGACGTTTCGAAATGAACACGGTGATTATTTTAGAGAGGCCTATTACTATAAGCGTACCTCCCGCGACAATCCCGACAGGTTCGGCACCTCCAACACAAAAACCAATGAAAACCATCAAACCTATTCCGGCAATAACAAAGCCGTTTCGGAATTGGCGGAGTCTTTCTGCCGAACCTACTTTGCAAATATTGTTGACCGTGTTACGGAAATCGGAATCATGTTCACTGTCTTGAACGTATTTAGGAGGCAATCCCGAATCAGATACACCCTCGTCGTTTCCTTTTTCAACCTTTACAGTCTGCCCGTCTTTTACCACCATATAATTGATAGTCGGTTGTGAAGGACTTCCCGTGAAATAAGACTCGGGGAGTTGATATCCTTTAGCTACGGCCTCTTCCAAAATAGAATTTCGTGCCGCCTGTCGGCGCCAGATAGTGATAAACACACCAAGCAAAACAAGCAGAACAGCCAACACCACAACACCGACCAAACCAGCCACCATAAGCATCTCGATCTTGCGCTCCGTCAATCTCCCCTTGGGATAATCGGGAGAAATGACTTCCACATAAACAGTGCGGGAAGGATTAGCCGCCATCAAAGAATCGCACGGAGCCAGAATTGTATCGCCTTCCAAGCTTACAATCAACGTGGAGCCATTGTCGATTCCAGGAGCGTTGACCGCATTTTTCATGGCATGACGAACCTCTCGTTTAAAATTTTCTTTCTGCCAGCCGGCAGGTTCGAGGTCGAATGTCGAACAGGATGTGAGCGACGAAAACATCATTACACCTGCGATAGTCAATGTGGATTTTTTCATTGTACGTTATGTTTTAATTATTTTTCTCCCCTTTGACGCGATTTCTCGAAAACGGTTGCACCTTCATTGCAAATTAAATTAAAATTTCAGAAAAAATGTGAATCGTGCGGAACTTTTTCCACACCCATGATGTTATATCCATGTAATTAAAATTAAAACAACATGAAATCTAACGAAACTTTCAAACAACGGCTTTTAGGCCTTCAGGGCAATCTTCTGAGTTTTGCCTATCAGTTAACCACAAATAAAGAAGAAGCCCGCGACCTGCTTCAAGACACCACCCTTAAGGCTCTTGACAACGAAGAGAAATATGTTGACAACGTCAATTTTAAAGGTTGGATATTTACAATAATGCGTAATATCTTTATCAATAACTATCGCCAGACCGTAAGGAAAGCCACAGTTATTGACCAGACTGAAGACCTTTATCATCTCAACATTTCCCAGGAATCCGGTCTTTCCACTCCGGAAGGCTCCGTAGCGGTAAAAGAAATATCATCCGTTCTTGAAAGCTTTACAGATGAATATAGAATACCTTTCAACATGTATGTTGCAGGATATAAATACAACGAAATTGCCGAAAAGATGAATCTGCCTCTTGGCACAATTAAAAGCCGCATCTTCTTCGCCCGCAAGCGTCTGCGCGAACAGTTGAAAGATTATCAATGAAAGATATAAGCTTAACTGATTAATTCTGATTATAATTTTAAATTCCTACAGGCCGGTCCAATCGCCGGCCTGCTTTATTTGCCACACATTGCTTATAACGCATTTTAAATCAATTATTATTCTTTCTCTAATTCTTCTTCCGAAAGACGGCGATAGTCGCGCATCATCTGCATATATTTCCGAAGGCCGATAGCCCCTCCGCACACACCGCCAACCACGGCTCCGACCCATACGGAATCGCCCTCTTTAAAAGGGAAATACACGATTATGCCGAAAATAACCATGGCAAACGGAAGGAGCGCCAACATAAACTGATGATGACGGCGGCGGCACCTACGCGCAATCGCCGCCACTTCTCCAACCCTCATCGTAAAAACATCGATCGACGATGTCTTCACGTAAAGCCAATAATCCATCACCGACGCCATGGCAAAATATATGCACAACAAAACAGTGAGCAAAACCCTACCCACAGGTGGAAAAATATCAAAGTGTATAAACACCAAGGAAAAAAAACACATAAAAAGGCTTAACCTCGAAAAGCGCATATAGTTTCTCGATAGCCTTTGAAGAGATGTCTGCTTGCTGAAGACAGAGAGTCCCGACATCCTGTCAATATTGTCGGAGCCTGTCAGACGAATCTTTCCGGCACTGTTACGCCATGCCTTTTTCATATCTTCGGGTGTCATATCGATTCAAATTTATATACGGTTAATCAAGTTCATATTTTTTCGCATGGGCGGCAAGTTTCTCTTTTATGCGTCGGAGTTTCGTTGCCACAGTGTTGCGGTTGAAACCGGTGATATCGGAAATTTCGTCGTAACTTTTTTCGTCAAGCCATAACATTATCAAGGCTTTCTCCTCGGGTGACAATAACGAAATCAGAAAATGAAGCGTTTCCATCTCCTCTTTGACCACACCGTCGCATTCCGACGGCTCGACAATGGAGTCGAGCGTAAGTGCGTTCTTATGCCGGGAATTCTTTCTCCAGCTTGAAATGCATGTGTTGAGGCAGATACGGTAAATCCAGGTTGACTGCCTCGACTCGGTGCGGAAAGTATCCAGTCCACGCCATATATTTATACAAGTGTCTTGCATAAGGTCTTCATATTCCTGCACCGACGACGAATAATAGTAACAAATCTTGGTTATCAACCCCCTATGTTCCTCAATAATTCGTTCGTATGTCATCGTCCTGAATCCGTCGGTTTCGACGTTTTCTCCGACCAACATCATTGAAAACAACACGTCTATCAATTCCCGGAGGCGGGGAAAGACCGGCCTACAATATGGTAAAGATATCGAAATGGAATTCATCTTTAGTTAAACGTGTCGGAAGCCGACACTCACAATATTTTTATTAATTTCACTTCATTAGACGCATCTCAATCCAAATAGTTCCGAAATCATGCTTTTTTTATATCTTTGTATCAAACTAAACTTTTTTATGTTCCGACAAATAGAATTCAAACTTAATCCAAAACCCAACGGATTTCATTTAGTGACACGCGAGATACTGGCCCATCTTCCGGATTTGCCGGAAACGGGGCTGCTCAATCTTTTTATAAAACACACATCTGCGGCTTTGACCATAAATGAAAACGCCGACCCTGATGTAAGGACAGACCTCAAAAGCATTTTCAACAGGCTTGTGAAGGAACGGGAGCCATATTACCTTCACACCATGGAAGGCGACGACGATATGCCCGCTCATGCCAAAGCCTCGATAATCGGCAACTCGCTGACCATTCCTATAACCGGCGGTAAACTGAATCTCGGCACATGGCAAGGCATATATCTCTGTGAATTCAGAGACTACGGCGGAGCCAGGAAAATCGTAGCCACCATAGCCGGGGAATAGGGTTTACTCTCATTCCGAAGTGCTCAGAATGAAAAATGCAGAGATATCCTGACTCCGCTCTTATCGCAACCCGGTGTGTCGCGATATGTCAGCCTCCATACGTAATCCACCCGCAGGAACGTCAGGATATTGTCAAGGCCCGCCCCTATTTCCATATAGGGTGTCTTCCCCATTATTCTCGGATGAGCATCCACGGGGAATCTATAGAGAGAACTGTTTTTCTCCGGATTGTTACGGTCGCTCAATCCGCCTATGAGCCCCTTGAAAGTGAATGCCTCCCTTATTTTCAGTTTTTTCAGCAACGGGATTCTGTTAAACAGTATCCCATTGCCGAAATAAGTGAAGTCGAGCGAGGCATATTGGTCGTTGGCGAATTCCATAGCGTTCATAAGAGAATAGCTTTCCGGCTGGATAGTATATGAAAGGTTGGCGTTGGGCCACATGAGCGCAGGGTAATACACTCCGCTCCAGATTTTTCCCGCCTTAAGGATGATGTCGGTATATCCGAACGCAGAGAGCCAAAGACGTTTCTGGATTGAAAGTTCGCTTCTGTTTAATGTAAAATCAGCACCCATCATCCCTCTCGGCCCGAATTCATGGGTGAACTGGAATATCCATGCATCCATATTTATAGGGAGACGTTGAGTGCGCCCTTGCACGAATTTTTCGCCCGGAGCCCATCTGAGAGTCATGTTGAACGATGCCTGAGTATATCGGTTGTCGCTCCTGCCGTCGGCAAAAGTAAACGGCAACCATCTCGTTGCCTCCTGGATTTCATGGTTAAATCCGGCCTCTACAGAAAAATTATTGGGCAATTCCAGAATATATCCAGCTTTCGCCTGGCGTCGGTAGGTGACAAGGATGCTTTCTTTCCTTTTCAACGACAGGAACACATTATCTTGGCTCGTGAAAAGATAGTGCTGCCCTATCATGTCTATATCGTATGAATACGATCCGTAAAAGCCATGGCGAGGCCACTCATATGAATGATTTTTCTTTTTGGTGAAAGAATATTCGAGGTCCGCGCGATATTTCCACTTGCGGTCTTTCGTGCCGTATGCCACGTAGCCCTTTGCAAAAAGATGCGGATTCAGGGGCGACATGGTCATGGCCCCGAGCCTTATCCTCAATCCCTCCACCGAACCTCCGCTCAAAAGGGTATTGACCGGGCCGAGGTCAACCTTGCTCGGGTTGCCCGTGCGCACGTATCCGCTCTCCATAAGGCCGATGGCTTTTTCAGCCCAATAAAGCACCGGCACTTTCCTCATCTCCGCTGTCATCTCCCCCATCCTTGACTCGGCAGCGGTCATTGGCACCATCCTCTCGGCATCCCAGAAATCGGACTGCCGCTTCCTCGATTCGTCGAATTCGAAATATCGTCCGAGTTTCGAATAATAATCCGAAAGGTCGTCCCTTTTCTTATAACTGAATCTATCGTAAGCCGTGGTTTTACGGCCATAGAGGCGCGGAGTGCCGGGAGCTATCTGCATTTCAAGACACACATCGTCATACGTCTTATGCCGGTTGCCAAGACTGTCTTTTTCAAACGTCTGGTTCACAAATATATTGTCAACATAATTAAGATTGATGTCTTGCGGAACCCTCATGGTCACTTTCTTGACAAACATGGTGCTGTCGCCTACGGGCACATAAATCTTACCGTTAAAACCCATCGATTCGGGGTTATGGGGCACAAAACTCAGTTCAATACATTTATCTTCACCGATATACACTGTGTCGGTGAGATAATACTTATAGAAATCGGGACCTATGGCGGAAAGCGGACTCACGAAGCGGTTCTGAAGAAAAACGATGTCGTTGCCATAAATATCAATCTCCCTTATCACGTCTTCCATGATAAGCTGCATGTTTTCCTGATTAAAGACTTCGTCGAGACCCGCACTGCGATACCCCTTCACCACCTCTTTGTTAACGGCAGGGTCACTCCCGTTCAATACGGTAGAACTCTTTTCCTTAATAATAAGGTCAAGAATGCGTTGTCCGGTCCATGAAGACGTGTCAACATAATTCTTAAAGAATTTTCCTTTCCCGGATAAAAAGCCGTTATTGAAATCTCCTTTGAAATCATTGAGGGCAAGAAGCGTTTTCTCATACTTGTCATAACTGTAATAAGGCTGGCGTGTGGGGTCATTGGCACGCGACATTTCTCGGAGTTTTCTAACGAAATCTACCGCCGGGTTATTCTTTTTGGAATATTTTTCCTTTTTGGGGCGTATCACCACTTCTTCAAGACTCCATTCCATCGGCACAAGACGCACGGCTACTACACTGTCCTTTCCATTGGAATCAATCGGTTTAGGTTTATAACCGGTATATGAAGCCGACCATCCGTCAGAAGCATTATATGGGGAAATAAGGAACCTTCCACGCTCATCCGCCACCATGTTCTTTCGATGATTGGCAGACGATATGATGTTGGCGAACGGCAACTCTTCCCCTGTAATGGAATCGGTTACAATCCCCGACAATCGCCTCGCCGAGGCCCCGTAGGATTCAGCGACACACAACAAAACCAGGCCCGACCAAAAGAAGACCCTAATTGATAATAATGAAAACCTACCTAAAGACATTCTTTGTTTACTCTTCGATTTTCTACAGAATCAAGCAGCAGACGACTCGGCGCCCCGCTTCCTTAATTCCCAAATAGAATAACGTCATAATCCCTGCAATGGTGTGTTTAACGTGTTTTTGACTTATAATTAGGGATATTCAGTTAATGGCTTGATTATTCAAGCTTAAAATGGATCGTGT
>CAJUCW010000018.1 GCA_910585275.1 uncultured Muribaculaceae bacterium | reverse complement strand
AACTATTTGATAAAGCCGCATTTAGACAGTTGAGCTGCGCCCCCTGTCTTTCCGCTTAACATTGCCTAACGAATTGATAATCAGTTTGTTAGGCGATTTTGTTTAAAAGTCGGCGGACGGATTACGGACGCAACTTTTGCAGATTTCGAATATTAACGACAGCATTCTTTTGGCAGTGGCCTCATAAAGAATGTTAAAAAAATGTCGCCCAGACGAAACGCATCCCATCTGATAAGTGTTCTCGGATACACCCTTCCCCGACTTCACGAGGGGAAGGAATGGTACATCGATTTTTATTCCCTCGACCCTTCCACGGGTGAACCCAGACGTAAAAAATTCTACATCCCGGCCATGAAAAACAAGCGCGAAAGACGCGCTTTCGCCGATGCCTTGATCGAGCGCACGGCCTCCAAACTGCGCATAGGCTGGAATCCGTGGGTGCTAAACGAAAATATTAGGAGTTCTACTCCTTTTGATGAAGTCCTCGACAAATATCTATCCAATTTGAGTAGTTCGTACAGAAAGAGTAGTGTCAACAATTATACGTCGCGTGCAAAGATTCTACGCGACTATATTTCAACACTTTCCGCTCCTCCGATGTATGCCTGGCACTATGACCGCGCATTCGTCAACGATTTCCTTGACTGGATCCTTACAAAGAGGAAAGGTTCGGCCAGAACCCGCAACAATTACCGTGGATGGTGCAGCGCTCTCGGGGAATGGAAACATATAAATTTGTACTCCAATGGGGTAAGTTCAATAGATAAATATTTATGTACATGATAAATAATTATCAGTTTTGTATATCGGAAGTGAGATAAGAAAAGCCCCCGACTCACTTTCACAAGCTTTTGGGGGGAATCGTTAAAATTTCACCGCAAAGATACAACCTTTGCACAACATTTCAAAACTATGACAAAGATCGCGCTAAAAGCGTTCCAGCAGCACAAGGCGGCATGAACCTTTCGCAAATGGTGTGGAATCTCTCGGAGCAATACAAAACCAAGTTGGAAATGGCACTCAGCGCGGCGATCGAGCCGGGAACATCCGCGATGGAGCTTGCCGCAGACATCAAGAAGTGTCTAAACGAGCCTGACATGATGTTCCGGAGGTTCCGCTACAAGGATGAAGATTGGGAATTGGCAGCGCAAATGGAAGCAGAAGGTCACGGACGCTGACGGCAAGGTTCATTTCGTTGATGCTGACCCGAAAGATTATCATCCCGGGCGCGGCGTGTATCGTTCATCGGCACGCAACGCCCAGCGTTTGGCGCGTACAGAGATAAATATGGCTTACCGCACTGCCAAGCAAGAGCGGTGGAAGTCGTTTGATTTCGTTGTGGGGTATGAGGTGAAAATCACCCAAAACAAAGAGAAGCACGTCGAGGACATCTGCGACTCTCTGCAAGGGAAATATCCGAAGACATTCAAGTTTACCGGGTGGCACCCTCAATGCATGTGCTACACAATCCCCATTCTCAAGACCGAAGACGAGTTCTTTGACGATGACGAAGATGTTAAGAGTGTCAACGAAGTTGAAGGCGTGCCGCAGGGGTTTGCCGATTGGATCAAGGACATCGACAAAGCCGTAGAGAGTGGCAAGCTTCCTTATTTCATTGCCGATAACCGTGCCGAGGTCAACCGTATATTGGAAGACAAGAAAGCTGAGGAGCGAAAGAAAACGCCACAGGAGATTGCCAAAGAACGCCATGCGGCAAGGAAGCCGGAAGATATTGAAAGGATTCAACATATTTGGAATAGACGAAAGGAGTATATCTCTTATTTACAGAATTCTAATTACTTAGACGTAACATTTAACTATGATAATGGTGGATTGAAAGCGTTGCATAGGCAACATAATATCGACTAAGATAAGGGATGGTATGAGACTTTTGTTCAAGATATTGGTTATCGTAACGGACATAAAGTTATTCTTGAAAGTGAATATTCTAATATTCTACATAAGAAATTTACTGAAGGAACTTGGGACGGATATAAATTTGAATTAGCTACAAGGGAAACTGCGACTGATAATAACATCTTGCGCGGTTTGAAACATTGTGCGGATAAGAAAGAAACTGAAATTGCTATTCTTTATTTTCCCAACGGAGGTTTTACAGAAAATAAGATTCAAAAAGCTATCAAACGCTATAAAGGTTATAAGAATTTTCCGGAAAGGACATACGTAGATTTTAAGCGCGTAATATGCGTGACAAATGATGGTATTGTATATGATGCTCCATTCTAAACATAAAGGGAGCGGGAGGCTCCGATTTCTCGGTACACCCCCCGCATATTATTAGATAATGATGCAAAGATAATATTTTCTATCGATATAACAAAATATCCGGCGTTAAACATACCAATCTTTGTCATATTCAAACACATTCTCCGATGAAATGGCGGTCAGTTCGTCTGTGCTATATCTAAGCGATTCTCCGTCAACCTCGATATAAACGCATGTCCCGTCTCCATCGTAAATTGCAGCGTTATACTTCGCCAACAATTCTTTCAGTTCCGTGAGGAATTGAGTCTTTTCGTCTTCCATATCATCCCAATTTTGAAATCATAAAAGCAATTCCGAGAATGCATACCGATATATCAAGAATCAATACAATCCACTTCCATTGCTTCAATTCTTTCTCCAGTCCTGTCAAGCGACGCAAAACCGAGTTGAGTGCGTCTTCTTCATATACTTCTCTCATACTGCAAATTTAGTAATTATATTTGATTATCCCTCATGCTCGCCATGTGCAAGTACTCTTGGCATTTCTGCGTCTGAGACCACTCCCATCAATTCCTGCCATCCATTTGCTTCATACCAATATGTAAGGCTTTCATCTTCGGCGCACATTGCGCCATGCGCCTCCATCGGAGAGTTGGCTGCTACGACAATCAAGCCGCCGACATACCCTCCGGTCGGTTTGTTTATAAATACTTTCATTTCAATCTCTGTTCGATATATTTCAAATATTTCTTATGAAGGGAGTTGTTAAAGGTCTCGTTGTTCGTGATAAGCTCACATAATTCCGGGCTGACCTTGGCAAGAAAAGACGCAAATTTCTCCGTTTTTTTGATTATGTCCTGTAAGTCGGGCATGAGTACCACGTCCGAGAAGCCGTGTTCCTTGCATATATCAACCACCATGTAGGCCACTTCGGTAAGAAAATCGGCTGCAAGATGGCATTCAATCATCAGCGGAATGATACCCATTTCGTTAAGCTGTTTCTTGGTCACGATGTCTTTCAGAGGCTTCGGCTTGGTCGCTTCCTCGTATTCCTCCGCTTGCTTGATAAGCATTTCAATCTCGCGGAGGTCGTTGTTAAGGTTGTTGGCTTCGATGAAACGCCCGCTCCTCAGAAATGTGCCGCAATGATGTGGATCTGAAAGGCCCGTCATTGCGACTCTGTTCTTTTCGGTGGATGCTGTTCAAGCGGTGAGTGAAGGGGCGGTCGTAGTTAGTGTTATACCAGTTGTTGAAATGGAGGCTGCTGATGAATAAGTCTCTGTATTGTCATAAGCCCCTTTCGGATGGCAAAGTGGGATAGTTTGCAAACGCTTGAACGGTCGCTCTGATGAAAATATAGGCAATGCTTGACAATGGTTTTGTTTTTAAAGGACTTCAGAATTGGGATAGATTCAGATGGTTATATCGGTTCCAGATTATATTGAAAACGTATTTTTGCAAATCGATTTTATTAGTGTTTATGCATTCTATTGATTCCCTTCGGTTCAGGTAGTCTCCTATCGGCGCAATTGCTATGTTTGCAGGCTTCTCGGGACTGCCGCCAAAGCCACAAGCAATCAAAACGATTTTCTTCTCCGAGCGTGAAAATTCCGCATACCGAAGAAGCTGTGCTTTGCCAAACGACGGAACGGAATTCCACGATTGCCTGTATTTACATTCAATGTAAAATTCCACATCTGAACGTGTCAGTGCGCACCGGAGGGTCAAGTCCGGTTTCTTGTCATCTTCGGCAAAAATTCCATCGACAGATTTATCTCCCCTCCATCTTACAAGTGAAAACAATGGTTCTCCACCATCCGGTTTACATAGCGACTTGACAATGAATTTCTCAAACGTATAACCGGAAATATATTGTCGGCCAAGTTGTATTACTTCCTTGCATGTTTCTTCCGAAAGTTCGTATGACCTTGCCGCAATTTCACGGAAGTCCAGTCCGAAAGTATCCGCGAAACGTTGCAGAAGCCACTTCTCATTGTCAGAGAATACACCGTCTACCGACACTGCCATAGCCATCCATTCCGCCGCTTCTTTCACAGATATAAAGTCCATCGTTATACATTGTTTTGAAATTGCAAACGCAAAGGTAATAAAAGTTTGTAATGGAAACGCAATTTAGGAAGGGATATACTGACATATCCGATTGAATCTCTCGAAATAGACAACGACGTATTCCATACGCTGAATACAAAAATTTATGTCAGCGAAATAGTTGCAGATATATTGATTATTCATTAATTTTGTCTGTCGAAATTGTTTAAACGGTTATATTTTTTCAAGATTCGTCAGTTTTTCGAGACTGTTTCGATTCTTTAAGGAAGAATTTAGCAGACAGAACGAATTCGTCTTGTAGAGAAGAATCGCCTCCGTATGTTACAAACATAATTTATCAACAGATTTTTCCACAATCTAATAACCCTCAACATAATCTTACAACCTGCAATATGAAATTTATCGCTTCTTTTATAGCTGCGTTGGGCTGCGTTGCTTCGTTTGCCGACACGGTTTATAATCCGGATTACGAATGGTGTGCTTCTAAATGCTACACAATCTCAAGCATAGAAAGAACTCCTGATTCCACTGTGTTCAACATGCGAGCCCGATGGAAACCGCATTATTGGATAGAGTTTGACAGCACAACTGTAGTGGTTGACCGAGCAACCGGAAAACGATATCAACCCATAGGAAGCCATGGAATAACCTTGGGGAAGAAACTGCGGATGCCCGACAAAGGGGAAGTTGAAATTTCTATTGTCTATCCTCCCCTGCCGCCTGAAACCTCAGTGATAGACTTCGACCCGGACTTTGCTAAGATTACCGGACTACATATCGACGGAACCAAAGCAACGAAATCCGGAGAAGTGAATGCAGACGCCTGGCTTGCCGAGAATGCAAAGCCATATCCTGGAGTGCCTGACAACTTCTACACACATGGCACAACGAAACTCTCCGGTGTGATAAATGGATATACACCAGCTATGGGGGTTGACAACATGATAGTGTATGCCTCCGATGCGGTTACTGGGAAAAATACACCCATAACCGTTCCTATAAACGAAGACGGCAGTTTCGTCGCCCTTATTCCCGTATCGCGCCCAGGCTTATGCACATTGTCAGGACCATGCCACACAATCGCCGAACTATATGTGGAACCTGGCCGGGACCTGGCCCTCTATATCGATTGGGAAGAGCTGACTGAATATGAAATAAACCGTATTCTTGACCTTCCACTCAATCCGTTCATACTCCACTATGGGGGAAGTCTCGACGATATCAACCGCCGCCTTTCCGAAGCGCCACAAAAGGAATCAGTAGGGTATTCACTCAATAGGGATTATACCCCTTCAAGGGCAGCCGCAAAGCTTGACTCCATCAATAAGGCCTACGGCATGGCTGTAGAAAAATATATTTCCAAAAACGAGGTTGACAAGCACAGTGCCCGTTTGCTCCGCAATATGGTAAAGGCCCATTATCTGAATGAAATCCTTGATTACGAACTTTATCGAAGTGATATGGTCTATCGGAAAGATTCTCTCGCCCCCTCTCTTCAGGAACCTGTCACCGCCGATTATTTCATGCCGATGAAAGACGTAATTACCGATAAAGACGAATGGATGCTTGCGTCGATGCCTTCCATCCTATTCAATAGAATCAATTATTGCGGATTGTTCGACCTTGACACGGCCAAGCAAGTAAATGATAAAGCGCATCAGCTGATAAAGAAAACTGAATTCTTGAAAGCATTCGCCAATATTGACCACTCCCCTTTAATGTGGCAAGAAACCCTCTCTTCACAAGAGTTGTGTCAAACTCGAGGAATGGAGAAAGATTCGCTTACAAGAGTTAAAGAACTTGGAACTCTTAATAGGCTCGAACAATCGGGAGTGATAGACCATCCTTTCATCCTCTCGAGCGTTGACACATTTCTAAACGACTATTTCAACCGGAAGTCTTATCCCCTGCCAGACACCGAGGCCGGACAGCTTGTAAAATCCATCATAGCCCCCCATATCGGAAAGTATGTACTTATTGACTTCTGGGGCACATCGTGTGGTCCTTGCCGTTCCAATATAGAAGCACAGGCGGAAACACGGCGCCGCAACCACGACAATCCCGACATAAAATTCATATTCATTACCGGTGAAAGCGAGTCTCCGCGCAGCAATTACGACTCATACGTGGCCAAGCACCTCGCCGGGGAAGAGAGCCATTATCTTTCGGCGCGCGACTATCGGAGAATGCGCGAACTTTTCGGATTCAACGGAATTCCGCGATATGTGCTCGTAGGTCCCGACGGCACCATTGTTGACGACAATTTCGTATGCTACAATCTCAAGCATACCCTTGAACAGAACGGCAAGACACTGCGCTGAAAACCGCTGCATGTTGGCCTAGGTGCGAGGGCACAGACCGGCGCTGACCGGCGCGAATTTTGCCGGCTAGAAAATTTTGACTAACTTTACAGTGCCGATTCAAGACAGTGTTTTGTAATCCTCATCGGAGGGCTCGATATAACAGCCGGATAAGATGACTGGGTAAAACCGCATTTCTTATCCGGCTATTTTTATGTTTAACCCTTGACAGCAACCGTAATTATGCAGCGTGATTCAATTGATTTGGGGACAGTGAAGATTCCCCGTCTTTTCCGGCTTTATCTTATCCCTACCCTGCTTGGCATGCTTTCGCTTTGCGCCGTGACCGCCACCGACGGCATCTTCGTGGGACGCGGCGTAGGCAGCGACGCCATCGCCGCCGTCAATATCTGCATCGCCCCCACCATGCTAATGATGGGCATAAGCCTTATGCTCGGTGTCGGAGCATCGGTGGTGTCGTCAATCCACCTTGCCAACGATACGCCTCGCGCGGCAAGGTTCAACGTCACCCAGGCCCTGGTATTCGCCACACTCATTGTGCTTCTTTTCCTGGCCCTGACCCTTTCATCGGTAGAAGCCACCGGCAGAATCCTCGGCAGTTCGGAAACCCTGATGCCGCTTGTAAAGGAATACATGCCCTGGATATTCGTGACTTCCCTTTTTCAGGTGTGGTGCGGAATCGGATTGTTTGTCGTCCGGCTCGACGGCTCGCCTAAATATGCCATGTGGTGCAACGTTCTTCCGGGACTCCTCAACGTATTGCTCGACTACCTCTTCATCTTCCCTCTCCAAATGGGAATACGCGGAGCCGCCATAGCTACTTGCATCAGTTGCGCCGTGGGAGGTCTGATGGTGTTAAGCTATCTGGTCCTCTTCGCCCGTACCCTAAAACTGATAAAACTTAAAATGAGCTTGACGAGCCTGAAACTTGCAATACGCAACATAGGCTATCAGTGCAAAATAGGAATCTCCGCCCTCCTCGGGGAAGCCACCATGGGTATGCTCATGCTTATGGGCAACCTCATATTCATGAAATATCTGGGCGACAACGGCGTTGGGGCCTTCAGCATTGCCTGCTACTACTGCCCTTTTGTCTTCATGATTGGCAACGCCATCGCCCAGTCGGCACAACCTATAATCAGTTTCAACTACGGGCTTGGAAGAAAACGAGGGTGGTAGCCACCGAACGTCTTGCAATCCTTTCGGCCGTGCTTTGCGGCTTGCTCGTTACTTCGGCATTTGTTTTCATCCCCACCCTGCTTGTGAGTCTGTTTCTTGACAGCAAACTGCCGGCCGCATCGATAGCCGTTCAAGGATTCCCTTTGTTCTCTGCGGCATTCATCTTCTTTATCTTCAATCTCACCGCCATCGGCTATTTCCAAAGCATCGAAAAGGTAGCCCCCTCCATAGTCTTTGCGTTGCTGAGAGGTGTGGTGTTTCTTGTACCGGCGTTCATACTCCTCCCCATGGAGTTAGGCGACGTCGGCATCTGGTTGGCGCTTGCCGTTTCGGAATTCCTCACCTCCCTCTCAATCGTTGCCTACTATCTGGCAAACCGGAATTCAAAATAATTTGGCAAGTTGTGTCAACTTTGCTAATGATGTATATCATCCAATAATTTATCTTTGATAGGCGATGCGGGGTGAACCGTCGTCGCAGTAGATAATGCCGCAGCGTTTGAAACCGAGGCGTACGGCAGCGCGCTGCATGGGGATGTTGTCGGCATGGGTGTCAAGACGTATATTGTCAATCAATGTACTACAGAAGGCGACGCACGTTTTAAGCATACCTCTCGCTTTCCCTGTGGAGCCGAGACGATGGATTGTGCCGTAAGGATGCGCGTTAAGCCATTTCCCGTCTTCTATCACGGCGTATGTGGGGTCATCACCTATAATGAAAGCAAACGCCATGACAATATCGCCGCTTTCATCCACTCCCACATAACTGGTTCCGTTATTCACATCTTCCTCAACGATATTGCGTGACGGATAACCGTTTATCCATTGGTTATGGTTCCCGGATTTTCTCATGAATTTCCTGGCAATGTCATAGCACGACATTATGGCATCGATGTCGGCCGGCGTACTTTTCCTGACTATGATTCCTGTGGATTCCATAATGGGGTTATATTTCCTTTATTACCTTTGCGGGGTTGCCGGCTATCGCCACGTTGGAGGGGAAACTTTTCGTTACTACTGCCCCGGCACCTACCACGACATTATCTCCCAAAGTCACACCAGGAAGAATCACGGCGTTCCCTCCAATCCAGACGTTGTCGCCTATTGTCACAGGTTCTGCCCATTCCACGCAAGTGTTCCTACTTTCGGCATCAAGGGGATGACAAGCGGTATAGATGCTCACATTCGGTCCGATAAAAGCATGCGAACCTATCCTTACCGGCGCTTCATCAAGAATTGTAAGATTGAAGTTGGCAAAGAAATCTTCCCCCAAAAAAATATTGCAACCGTAGTCGCATCTGAACGGCTGGTTGATATGGAACCGTTCGCCGCAACCTCCTAAGATTTCGCGGATTATTACATTCCGTTTCGCCACTTCACCGGGATGCAGGTTATTATATTCCCACAACTTGCCGCGAGTAAACTCAAGACGACGCAAAAATTCCGGATGCACGGCATTATAAACCTCACCTACCAACATCTTCTCCCATTCCCTCTCAAAATCCTTCATATCTTCCTGCATTTCCATAATCTATACTCATGATGTAAAATACCTTAAATAAAAAGAATTAACATCCTATCAAACCTTTAATAGCATCTATTAATGCGTGTCTGTCAGAGTCGTTAAGTTCTGCATTCATATTAATATTCCATCTTTAGCCACATTGCAGGTGAATGGCGTTTTCATTCGGTTCCAAACTCGCTTTAATACAATTAATGGTGAAATCGACACTCCATAAGATAGTTCTATATCATACAACCGTCCGGAAATCTCAATTTTTCTATCAGCAAATACATCATCATTATCTGGGAGTAAAATCAAAACATCTATGTCCGAATCAGCACGCGCTTCTCCCCTTGCCTCCGACCCAAACAATATTGCAGTACTATCCGGAGCAACCTCTCGCAGAGTATCAGATATCTTTTTTACTATATTTTTGCGTGTCATAAAGATTCTTTTTGCAAAGATAATCAGTTTTAATATAAAACACAACTAATCATGCCATTGTTAAATGCCATATATCTATAAAAAAAATTGATTGTCGTCCCGACAACCAATCTTCTGTTAACCTTAAAATCTAATACCATGAAAAACTCACTGCAAAATTACAAATTATTTTTCAAACAATGCTACAAAACATAAAAAATAATTTGCATTTTAATATTTATTTATAAAGATGTACGTTTTATGGCCTACTTTTCACATTGCTTAACACTAACTTCGATATCAAGACCTGTTTTTCCAAATCTGACATCGCGCAATTCAAAGTTTTTCACAAACACTTCCGCTTGCTTAATCTTCGTGAAATCCACTCTCAAGACTTCGTTATCCATTTCCACGCCGGATTTAAGAACGGGATACTTCTCTATCAAAGCGGCGAGAGCCATGCCTACCACCTTGTCAACCCCTGCCATGATATGGTATTCCACTTCAACTTCGGTCTTGCGTACGGACTTCACATTTAGCCTTACAGGAATCGGAATCGTGACAAGCAACGCTTTCTTTCTCACTACCGCTTCAACAGAACGGTCGGAGAGAAAAGAAAAACTCACGTTCTGACCATAATGACTAAGGATTGCATTGCTCAATTCCGAAAAACTCACTTGTATCTTCATATTGTCATATCTTTAATTTATTCAAACTGTCTTCACCAAACCATTCGGCAAGACGAGCCTTTGCCTTAATATGCACATCGGGGGTGACATTATCGCGTATCTTCCTGAACACAAGCATCAACACGGCAAAATCATCTGAAAACCCCATCACTCCCAAAATATCGGGAATAAAATCAATAGGACTAATAAAATAACCAAGAGCGGCGAGAACCATGGCACGGTCCTTCAACGGCACGTCTTTCCCAAGAAGTGAATAATAGAGCACAAGAACCATATAGACCACATTAGAGCCGGCAACCTTTGCCACCTCTCCAATCTTCTTGAAAAGCTTGTCGGAATCGTAAGCCTCCTTAAACTTATCTACCCTCTCGTTAAAATACACGTTAAGCGAATCGAGAGTCTTACGGTTACCCGCTTTTATATCCATATATCTTCTACGGAATTTTGACGACACCTCGGCATATTTTCCCTTGGCATCACCCAACCCGCGCTCTATCCGGGCGGCAAAAGGCTTGCAAATTTCCCGTGCCCGGTCAAGTTTCTTTTTAAGATACTCATTCATCGTTTTTTGAAAATAATAAAGACGGTGCTAAAAAACTTCCATACATATAACATATAACAAATCTCAAGCCACAAATTATTCCATGAAGAGAATAATAGAGCTATTGGAGCCATTTGTAAAAAGGGATAGGGAGGGAAAATGCCAAGGTGTAAAGCAACTCCATCAAGACAACCTTGGTACAAGAGACTTGCGTTTCTTCGCGTGAGATTCCCACACAATTCAAATTTGCTGATGTGTGAGGATAAAAATGGCGGTTACGCTGCAGCATAACCGCCATTTTTCTTACAACCTGACTGTTTATATATTATGGAACAGTCTTTGGATTATTTGTTCTTGGATTATTTGTTGGAGAGGTTGTCTTCCTCCTGCGGAATTACCTCTTGGAGATATATTGCGTCGAGACTCCACATGGCGGCGTCGTTGGTGCTTATTGGAAGCATCTCGGTTTTCGGAGCCGGCACTTCAGGAGGCATTATGGTAGTTACCGTGGTCTTGGGCGCTGCCGTGTGTTCAAGCCTTGTGAGAAGATCAATCCAAGCATCTTTGGCCAAATCCACGTCGTTTTTCTTGTGTGCTGCATAACCGGCGAGCCTTGACACGCGGAAACGGTTACGGCTTATCGTGCGTGCCATCTCCTTATAGCGGGCGGCATGGTCAAGCCATACTTCATTAAACTCCGGAATGTCAATCATATCCTGAAGTTCGTTCATAATTTCAAAGCCGCCCATGATTGTCATGAGATGGTTGGTGGTCTGGAGTTTCGGGTCGCATTCCGTGGTGATTACTCCGGTGGCGGGGTCATATCCGAGAGCAAGAGGACCTGTGAACATACCGCTGGGCAATCCGGCGATACACTTCATTCCGGTAATAATCTTGTCGCGATAAGCCTCGTTGCCGGTTCTCTCCCACTCTGTCATCCAGTTGCCCACATACGACAACCAGTCAGGGCCGATTCTGAGACGGGCAGGTGCTGTGCAGGGATACATGTCCCTTGGTTCCGCAAGACGCATGGGGTCGAGGGTATAAAGCAACTGGTCGGCATCCTTCACCTCGGTCATGAGGTCGCCGGCACGCTCGTCGCCGGTGAGATAATAGTAGAAACGGTTCCAGGCGGCCTGGCTGATGCGTCCCTCTTTAGCGCCGCAACCCCAATGGCTTACGTTATGACGGCTTCCAAGCCCCTTGTTGTCGCCGATATGATACACATCCACCTCACCGTTATGGCGGAACATAGCCTCAGCCATCTTCCAGATAGAAGGGTCGCCGGTGCGCAGGAAGTTATACCACAGCCACATCGGCGATGCAAGCTCCGTATTATCCCAGGCAAAACCACCTACGTCATATTTCCAGTCATGTCTTACGGGGTCGTAAGCATGCATCATGTCGCCATAATGCCAGAATCCATACCATTTGTTCTGCTCTATAGCGTCCTTATAGAAGTCGATATACGATTTAAGCTTTGCCTCTACCTCCGCTCTCTTGGCATTACTGCTGTCAGGAAGACTCCACACGCCAAACGCCTTGCGCGAATGGAGATACTCCGGAGTGGGGAGCAGGATATTGTTCTGCTGTAGAGAAAGGGCATCTTTTGCAAAATCTGCTTTACCGGAATATCCACCCTGCGGGAAAATAGTCAATTCAGAAGTGCGTGCAACACCGTAGGGTGTGCTCATTCCCTCCTGCACATCCTCATAGCTTGAGATGAGGTCGTGCGCACGATTGTCGTAATGGCGCAGGTCCATCGGGGCCGCATCGGGCGACCATAGCCATGCCGTGATTGTGGCGTCGGGGGTAGTAGCGTTAGAAATCTCTATGGATGACGGGTATGACTCCCAGAAATCCTTGATATTTATGCCAAGGCCACCACTTACGTCGCCTGCAAAAGCATATCCGGAACTCCTTGTGCCGGAGAAAGTGCCAATCCAAGGATTATTGTCGTTCGCACGTTTGCGTATTTCATAAGAGTCGGCGGTGAGCTGCGAAAGACGGTAAGAATTCCATGAAGCCCAGTCGCGTATAAGCTTCTGATTATAGTCGTTGAATGCATCCATTTCCGGAATGCGTTCACCCCTCATCTGCATCTGCTGGAGCACCGGCTCTCCGACCCCCTTCTTGCTCGGATCAAGATTAAGCACCCTGCGCCCCACAAGCGGCTCCACAGGTTCGCTCCATACTCCGCCGTCGGCTCCCGAGAAAGCCACATGACGGTTATATAACGCCTCCCTCATGGGCACATCGAACCTCACGCCAAGACCTCTGATGAAATCCTTGTTCTGGTCCCCGTCATAAATAAACGAATGGAGCATCTTGATTTCAGGAGAATTGCCATAGAAATAAAGGCGAACTACGAAAGGAAGCCATTCCCTGCCGTCTTCTCCGGCATGCATACCGGTCACTTTCACAAGCGCCCTGTTATCTCCCGCACGTTCTATCTCCACATTAGAAACCTTGCTTCTGAAATTATTAAATGTGACAGACTTTGTGGATTCAAGAATAGGCTCGCTCTGCGTTGATGCCACGAGCTTTCCTTTTGTGGCAACCTTCACGCCGCCATAAATGAGGCTGTCGATGAAATTTTCACCCGACTTGGGAATATAGGCTTTAACCTTACCGGTATCTATAATAAATTCCCCGTTCGCTTCGCCCACCTTTACCGTAGCGGGCAAAGACTTTTTCTTACCTTTTCCGGAAGCAGCGACTTTTGTGACCTTTATATTTGCCACACCCTCCGGCATGACACCTGCTACAGCCATCCATTTTACTGAACCGTCCGGCCATGTTGCAAGATTCCATGTGTCAACAGGAATAAGGGTGCCGTCGGAAGTGGCTACCTCCACGGTCTGACCCTTCTTTATCTCACCCTGCCTGAACGGAATACCCATAGTAATGGGACGGTCTGTGCCGGGAGTGCCGTTAATCCATTTCACAGGAATATTGGAAGTATCCTCCTTTTGCTCCGACCATTTGAAGTTGGCTATCTTCGTGCGGGACTCCGTAGTTCTGAATCCGAACCATCCCTCCGTGAGAGGATTCGGATCGCGGAAATCCACAAGACGCTTGCCATCAATATAATATTCCGTCCTGCCGTCTTGGGTAGTAATCTTTATATGATACCATTTGTTGGGTTTGAGCAGATTCTCCACATCTGTGTATTCCCTGAGAATCTCAGGCCTTGCCTCGGCATTTGTAATTCCGTCGCGGTTTCCGTCATACCGACGGAACCGGGTAGTAGTGTTATGATTGCCGCCATACCCCAGGTAATAGAGTTGCAAGGCATAGCAGTTTACAAACTTACCGCCCCTCACTTTCTCGTTCTTCCAGATGTCGGAAGCCTTAGGGTCGGAAGCCATCCAGAAACAATTGAGGTCGCTAAGACGGTCGCCAGGCTTCTCATCCATCACACAGGCATCATATTCCACGGTTACATTTCCGCTCATTTTTTCCTTACACCAAAGAGTCAATCCCTTCGGCGAAAGGATTTCGAGCGTGTCGCCATGGAAAGTCAGCTTATAATCCGGCGATTCTGACTCCACTTTCCAGAATTTACTGAAATTCTTTTTGTCGAGCCCTGATGCCACATTTCCCGCATTCGCCATATAAGGCAAAAACAATGCGAGAATCACCATTAACAAATTTTTCTTGTGCATATCAGTTAGGTTAATTAAAAATTCTATTCTTTGAGGACAAGCCTTCCATCCAGCCACAATTTAAGATTTATTCTGAGCACACCGTCATAAATCACGAGAACCATGGCTTAGATTTTTTGCAAAAATAGTTAAAAAAATGCTATTCTGAAAGAAAAGGGTAGGTATAAAAAAATAATTGATTGTCTCCCGACAACCAATCTTCAGTTAACCTTAAAATCTAATACCATGAAAAACTCACTGCAAAATTACAAAATATTTTTCAAACAATGTTATATAACATATATTTTTAATCACAAATTTAAAAACTATTAACATTTAAATCAATCAAAATAACATAATAAACAATATTTAACAATTAAACCGCCAAAAATTGTCGAACCAGCTCCCTTAATCCCCCTCGGCAACCTATCCTTCCTCACAACCCGGCACTCCATAAAACAAAAGATTATTTTCAAATCTCCGTTAAAACAATAGATGCAAGAGAAGTGCAGTCCGTCTGTATTCAACCCAAAAGATGGTTGAATACAGGAATGCCTCCACCCTTGCAGGATAATCAAGTTGTTTCTACTAATTCACATTATATGAAACGAATTTTTAAATACGCAGTCATGTCAACCTTGACAGGAGCATTCGTTGCGTCATGTTCTTCTTCTTCGAAGATTGAATACCCCGCAGCCCCTACAGATGCCACAGTCTCCGACGATTATTTCGGAACAAAAGTAGCCGACCCTTACCGTCCTCTTGAAAACGACACCGCCCCGGCCACTCTTGAATGGGTAAAAGCGGAGAATGCGGTAACGGAAGAATATCTCTCGAAGATTCCTTTCCGAAGCCAGATTCGCGAACGACTTTCGCATCTTAACAATTACAAGAAAACCGGACTTCCTTCCAAAGCGAAAGACGGCAAGTATTACTATTATGAAAACGACGGACTCCAGAACCAGTCGGTGCTCTACCGCACGGATTCCATCGGCGGCGCTCCCGAAGTATTTCTCGACCCCAATACGCTTTCCGACGACGGCACCGTAGCCCTACAGGGCGTCAGCCGTTCTAACGACGGAAAATACACCGCCTATATCGTTTCCCGCAGCGGTTCGGACTGGAACGAAATATTCGTTATGGACACCGAAAGCAAAAAACTCCTCGAAGACCATATTGAATGGGCGAAATTCACCGGAGCAGACTGGCAGGGCGACGGTTTCTACTACAGTGCCTATCCTCGCCCCGAGAAAGGGAAAGAGTTTTCTAACGCCAATGAAAACCATCAGATATATTATCACAAAATAGGCACCCCGCAGAGCAGCGACCGCCTCGTATATGAAGACAAAGACCATCCCCTGCATTTCCATTCGGCATACGTGCCTGAGTCGGAAGACCTTCTCTTTGTAATCGGTGGCGGCGAGGGAGTCGGCAGCTCTCTAATGGTCAAGAACCTAAAAACCGGTGGAGACTGGATTATAATGGAGCCGACACAAGACTACGACATCAGCATCATGGACGTGGTTGACGGCAAGATTTATATCATGACAAACTGGAACGCGCCCAAAAATCGCCTTATGGTGGCCGACGTTAAGGCTCCGCAACGCCAGAACTGGAAAGAGCTGGTGCCCGAAGGTGAAGGCGTAATGACCGGCATGCAATTCGCAGGCGACAAAATGATTGTATATTTCGAAAAAGACGCCTCCGACCATGCCTACGTGTATTCGCGCGACGGCAAGCTTATCCGCGAGATGGAATTCCCCACTTTCGGTTCCGTAGGCATTTCCTCAAGCAAAGACCACAACGAAGTGTATTATGCACTCACATCTTTCACCTATCCTTCCACCCGCTTCTCATACGACCTTGAAACCGGCGAAAGCAAGGTGATAGGCACAACGGAAATCGAAGGTGTCAATATGGACGACTACGTCACCGAGCAGGTGTTCTATCCTTCTGCCGACGGCACAAAGATTCCGATGTTCATCACCTACAAGAAAGGTCTTGAGAAAAACAGTAAGAACCCCGTCTATCTCTACGGTTACGGTGGTTTCAACGTATCCCTCACCCCGGGCTTCTCCGCACAACGCATGCTTTGGCTTGAAAACGGAGGCATATATGCCCAAGCCAATCTCCGCGGAGGTTCGGAATATGGTGAAGAGTGGCACCTCGCCGGAACCAAGCAAAACAAGATGAACGTATTCAACGACTTCATCGGTGCAGCCGAATATCTCATCAACGAAGGCTGGACGTCGCCCGAACATCTTGCCATTGTCGGTGGCAGCAACGGCGGACTCCTTGTGGGTGCCACAGTAAATCTGCGTCCCGACCTTTTCAAAGTGGCTATACCGGAAGTGGGAGTGATGGACATGATGCGCTATCATCTCTTCACCATCGGCTGGAACTGGGCATCCGATTACGGCACGAGTGCCGACTCCAAGGAAATGGCCGACTACCTCCTTTCCTATTCCCCCCTCCACAACATCAAAAACGACGGCACTCCCTATCCCGCAATCCTTGTCACCACTGCTGACCACGACGACCGCGTAGTGCCTGCCCACTCTTTCAAATATGCAGCCACACTCCAGGCATCTGACACCGGCGACGCTCCCAAGCTCATCCGCATCGACAGCAAGGCGGGCCACGGGGGTGGAAAACCTATGTCGAAAGTGATTGACGAAAACACCGACATCTATTCTTTCATTTTCAAAAATCTTGGAATGACTCCGGTGAAATAAACCGACCTGTATAACCCGTTTCAAAAAATACGGTGTGCCAAACAACTATGGCACACCGTATTTTCTTATAAGACCATCCCGCAATCTCTACAACGAATAGCTCACCGTTGCCTTAAGAAAAAAAGAAGGGTCTTCATCGAAATCAAGATATCTTTTAGACTTCGTCGCTCCCGTGACACGTCCCGACATCTTGAAACCAACCCCGGCTCCGATTTCCCCATAAAAGTTCCTTGCAATCCGACGTTTATATTTCAGGCCCGGACGAAAAAGGGTCATCGTGAACCTGCATTTGTCGGGCCACCCTTCCTTATGAGGTTTGAAATAGAAACTTCTCACGTCGAGGTCGCCACCGAAAACGATAAGGTCATCCGGGGTCGGATTGAATTCGAGCCCAAAAATGCCGCCATATATATTGAGGGCAAGGTTTTTATTAAAGCGATGACGGTAAATGATACCCGGAAGCACCGGAAAACTCGACGCAGTGTGAATCAAAACGATAGGGCCTATACCGAACTGTGTGTTCTTGTTAAGCTTCAGAAGATAGACGGCTCCGAATAACCCCGAAACCCTTCCGAAACAATGGTTTGACCATTCCGCACTTCCCGTGGCAAGCATGGCCAACGGCTTACCGAAAACAGGAAGGAAACCGAGAGCTGTGAAGCCGAAGCTACCGTAGTAATGGTTGCCATTCAATCCTATTCCCCATGCATCCAGGGGTTCGGATAACCGGGAATCTTCGAAATTCGCCCAAAGGGTATTAAACCTTGCGTTGGCCGTGAATTTAAGAAACGGCTTATTGATAAACTGATATGACACACGCCCGTTTAAATTGTCCGGAACGGCACCGAATGCATGGTCATAGCTAAATGTAAGATTGGTCTTCACCAGTCCGTAGCCCGACTCATCCACGGGTTGAAGCATGTCAAACTGCGGATAAGCCGGCAAAACCACCGCCAGCAACGCAAGTATAGTTATAAATGGAATCTTCATAAAATTATACAACGAAGTTTCAGAAGCAATATGCTTTTTGACTAACAACCCCGGCATAAAAAAAGTTGGGGAGACACGCAGGCCTCCCCATCATATTTTGCAATTTGATTCCTTTTTATCTACTGAACAGGGCTTCGGGAAGAGCACGGCAGTTATAGCATGATGCCATAGCCTCTCCATAGGCTCCCGCAGAACGCAACGCTATGAGATCGCCACGTTTTGTTTCAGGCAATACCTCTTCAATGCCGAATACGTCCGAAGATTCGCATATCGGCCCAACCACGTCATACTTCTCCATCTCCTCCGACTTCGAAGTGATGTTTTCAATCTTATGATGCGCCTGATAAAGCGCCGGACGTATAAGCGCGGTCATTCCGCCGTCGAGTATAACGAATTTCTTTCCTACACCCTCCTTCACATATACCACTTTGCAAATCAGCGAACCACATTGCGCCACTATGGCGCGTCCGAGTTCAAAATGCAACTCTTGCCCGGGACGTAGCTGAAGATTTTCTTTAAAGACCTTGAAATACCCTTTGAAATCGGGAATGGGATTTCCTTCCGGATCATCATAATCCACACCCAATCCGCCACCTACATTTATCGACGGAATCACGATGTCGGGATATTTCGCCTGCAAACCGTTTATACGCTCACACAAAATGCGATAAGGCTCAAGGTCTGTAATCTGACTGCCTATGTGAAAATGCAATCCCCTGAAATCAATCCATTCCGATTTAAAGCAATCGTCGAGAAGGATATCAAGCATCGTCAAGGCGATTCCGAATTTATTTTCTGCAAGCCCCGTGGTTATATAATGATGCGTGTGGGCATCGATTTCCGGGTTTACCCTCAACGCCACGGGAGCCTTTTTGCCCATTTTTTCCGCAATCGCAACGATGGCACGGAGTTCGGCTTCCGATTCCACATTGAAGCACCCGATTCCAAGTTCAAGAGCCATGGAAATCTCCTCATCGGTCTTACCTACACCCGCGAACACAATTTTAGGAGCCGGGAAACCGGCGCCTAATGCAGCTTTTATTTCTCCTAGACTGACGGTGTCGGCACCCAGGCCGGCAGCCGCAATATGTCGAAGGATTTCTTGGTTGGCATTAGCCTTTACGGCGTAATGCACGTGATAGCCCGGGAAAGACGAGCATGCCTTCACTTCGTCCAAAGTGGCCTCAAGCAAATGGAGGTCGTAGTAATATAGAGGGGTTGACGCGTTGCGAAAACGGTCAACCGGAAAATATGTCTGGCCCATATCAGAAAAGATGTTGACTAAGCAGCTGGAGCGAACGGATTTTATCTTCCTTACGGATAAGAAGGGAAATATTGTAGTTGCTTCCGCCGTATGAAATCATACGCACCGGAATCTCCTTGAGAGCGTTGACCACTTCTGCCTCGAAACCTCGGTTCTGCCATTCAAGGTCGCCCACCACACAAACAATCACCATGTCGCGGTCAACCGACACTTCCCCATATTCTTCAAGTTCGGCAAGGATAGACTTAAGATTGCGTTCGTTGTCTATTGTTACCGATACGCCCACCTCCGAAGTGGTAATCATGTCGATAGGGGTCTGGAATTTTTCGAAAATTTCAAACACTTTGCGAAGAAAACCATATGCCAGAAGCATGTGGCTGCTCTTGATTTTTATGGCCGTGATATTGTCTTTCGCTGCCACCGCCTTAATGGTATGCGTGGGTTTTGCATTGAAAATCACAGTACCGGGAGCCTCCGGCTGCATGGTGTTGAGAAGACGCACGGGAATATTGGCATACTTCGCAGGCTGCACACAAGTCGGGTGGAGAATCTTCGCCCCGAAATAAGCAAGCTCGGCAGCCTCCTCGAAATGAAGTTCGCCCACCGGAGAAGTGCCTTCCACAAACCTGGGGTCGTTGTTGTGCATTCCATCTATATCGGTCCATATCTGGATTTCATCCGCTGCGATGGCCGCCCCAATAAGCGATGCGGTGTAATCGCTCCCGCCGCGCTGAAGATTGTCGATTTCGCCAAGATGGTTGCGGCAAATGAAACCCTGCGTAAGATATATATCAACTTCCGGATTACGGGCTATCACTGCATTTACATTCTCTCTGATATATTCCTGGTCAGGTTCGCCTTCGGCGGTGATTCTCATGAATTCCGTAGCATCGAGAAGCACAGCGTTAAGCCCCTTCTCTTTCATGTAGAGTGCCACAAGATTGGTGGATAATTTTTCTCCGTATGCCACCACCTCTTTCTCCTCTTTTATAGAGAACGGAGCGTTGACATACCCCCTAAGTTCTTCGAACACCTTACTCACATATCCGAGGGCATCTTCAAGAAGATTCTTGTCATTAAGAAGTTCTT
The DNA here is from genome assembly GCA_910585275.1 of uncultured Muribaculaceae bacterium. GTDB lineage: Bacteria > Bacteroidota > Bacteroidia > Bacteroidales > Muribaculaceae > Lepagella. The sequence continues at coordinate 66,410 of CAJUCW010000018.1, read as the reverse complement.
TAGCCGTCTGGATATACTTTTTCTCAAGGTCATCTATCTGCTTGGCAGCATTGGCTGCCTCCCTGTCCTTAATGCTTTGGGAGATGGAAATCAAACTGTTGGTGGTGCCTGACATAGCACTCAACACCACCGTGACGTTTCCGGCGGCAGCCACGAGACCAACCATATTCTTCATTCTTTGGGCACTCCCCACGGAAGTGCCTCCAAACTTCATTACCTTCATATATATGTTTCAAATGAGAACGATAGCAACCGCCAAAAACATGCATATGGCCTAATGATATTTTTTCGGCGGTCACAAAAATTCAATACCTATAGAAAAACTTCGCAAAATTAATCAAATATATTTATTTTTTAGCAAAATGAACGCTTTTTTATTGATGTCGTTTAAACTTTTTTATTATTGACGATTTTATTGAAGCTGTTTAAGAAGTTGCAATTATATTTGTATATTTAAAAATTATTGGATAATTTTGCATTCATAAAGTATTTAAACCTCATTAAGTTAAATAATTTCAACACTATACTCCAACGAACCGTATCATGAAACAACTTTTTTGGGCTCTCTTGTTTATTTCGTTGACAAATTTTCATCCTTATATTGTCGCCGCATCTAATGAGGAAAACGAAACATACATTTATATGCTTGATTCACTTCTTGAAAAGAAAAACGATTTCGAGCGTGACAAACTTATGAAAATCGCAGAACTTAAACAAAAGGACAACAATGCGGCTTCTTTGACAGAACGCTATCTATACAACACCCTTCTTTATGACGAATTCGCCACCTACAATGCTGATTCCGCACTGAAGTATATCAATCGAAACCTGGAAATCGCACAATCTTCCGGAAATAAAGAATGGGAAATCAAAAGCAAAATCGACAAATCGAATCTCCTCACAGGCACCGGACTGCTGAAAGAAGCGGAAGAGATAATGACACGCATAAACCCCGCCCAACTCCCTGAAAACGTCCTTACCGACTATTACGGGCAGATGATATATCTCTACAGCCATCTTGGAAATTACGCGGGAGGCTCCGTCAATGAATATTATATAAAGGAGCGGGCTTATAAGGATTCAATCATGGCTGTCATACCACCCTCACATCACGACTTTCTATGGTATAAAGGTTGGGACATTCTCGGCACAGACAAATCCGACGATTCTCTTATCCCCGCCTTGAAGCAAAAGCTTGAAGAGGGGAAACAAAACACACGGCAGGATGCAAAAAACGCTTATATCCTTTCTAAACTTTATGAATGGAAAGGAGACCGGGAGAATTTCAAGAAATATATGGCACTCTCGGCCATTATCGACGTGAAAACAGCAAACGCAGAAATAGCCTCGCTTGAAGACCTTGCACGCATCATGTTTGAAGACGGCGATATCGACCGAGCTTATTCCTATATAAACTACAGTCTGACCAAAGCCCTTTCATTCCCAAACAGAGTCAGGGCGTTCGGAATGGCCCGTACGCAAGACGACATCAACAAGGCTTATCAGGAACGCAATAGAAAACAGGAACGCCGAATCACGACATTCCTGATTATAGTATGTATTCTCGCCACTATTCTTGTCGGGGCAATTTCCGTTATCATCCTGCAAAACCGGAGACTTAGGAAACAGGGAGACAACCTCGACGACGCCAACAAAACACTAAACAGGAATATGGAGGAGCTTTCTGAAGCCCACAGGCAGCTTAACGACGTCAACAGTCGCCTTAAGGAACTCAATGAAAGCCTTAAGGCCAAAAACGAAGAGCTCAACGAAGCCAACTACGTAAAGGAGGAATATATTGGCTATATTTTCACAATCTGCTCGAATTATATCCGCAAACTTGAAGATTTCCGCAAAAGCATACACGTGAAGGCAAAGACACGGAAATATCGTGAAATAGAAGATGCCACCGCCAGCACAGAAATGATGAAAGACGAACTGAAAGACTTCTATCATTCTTTCGACACGATATTCCTTCATATTTACCCGGATTTCGTGAACGACTTCAATTCCCTCCTGCAAGACGATAAAAAAATCACTCCGAAAGAAGGGGAACTCCTCAACACCGAACTCCGTATTTACGCCCTTGTCAGACTCGGAATCACCGACAGCGTTAAAATTGCGGAGTTTCTCCATTGTTCTTCACAGACGGTTTACAACAACCGGTTCAGAGTACGCAACAAGGCAATCATCCCCAAGGAAGTGTTCGCAGAGACGGTCCGCACCCTTGGCAAGTTCATGGACCGCCCCTCCTGACAAGTCTATAGCAGCTTTTTAAAAGCATCCCGCAATTTACTTTATTTCACACCAACAGATTTGCAAACATTTGTAAATCTGTTGGTTTTGCTTTTATATCATTTACTCATATCACTTACCTTCCCATACAACCCTTGATAAATTCATATAACTTTGCATCGTAAGATTTCAAATCGGCCATCCATGAAATGCCCGTGAAAAAATCTCCCTCTCTGATAGCATTTACAGGTTTATAATAAGAGTTAGTTTTTAGGAATGTCGTGGGGAAGGCATAACCTGCCTTCCCCCGCCACCCGAAAAACTCAAAACCGGCATCAGACGGACACAACGAAAGAAACCATAAAACTCAATAATTAAAAACTAACACCAAATGAAAACGAAGTGCAATCTTCTGACATTCGCCCTTTGTGTGGTTTTTACGATATTTGGAAGTATGCCGGCATTCGCCGCCGACATTCTTGCCTCAGGCATCGTGACCGACAAGGACAATGAGCCGTTAATCGGCGTAACCGTCGGAGTGAAAGGACAACCCGGAATGGGTACGGCCACCGACATCGACGGTAAGTTTAAAATCAACGTACCACAAGGGTCCGTTCTCGTGTTTTCCTATATAGGATGCGTCTCTAAGGAGATTAAGGCATCCGCATCGATGGAAGTGGTTCTTGAAGAAGACAGTTCCAACCTCGATGAAGTGGTAGTAATCGGTTATGGCGCAGTAAAACGCAAAGACTTGACCACGGCGGTGTCAACCGTAGGAGAAAAAGACATCGACAACCGTCCCATAATTTCGGCAGCCCAGGCCCTTCAGGGAAAAGCTGCCGGTATCGCGGTGTCGTCGCCCAACGGTGCCCCCGGTGGCTCAATGACAATCAGGGTGCGCGGCACAACATCAATGAACGGTTCGAACGACCCTCTTTATGTGGTTGACGGAGTCCCCGTTGACAACGTAAGCTTCCTCGCCCCCAACGACATAGAAAGCATGCAGATTCTTAAGGACGCTTCGGCTGCCGCCATTTATGGCTCTCGCGGCGCAAACGGAGTCATCCTAATTTCTACAAAGCATGCTTCTAAAGGGAAGGCTCAGGTCTCACTCAATGTACAGGGCGGTTTCACGGAAGTGGTAAAGAAAATCGATGTTCTAAACTATCAGCAATATAAGGAACTTCAGGATGAAATCGGACTCGTGTCAGTGCCCGAGGGACTTTCCGACGTCACAGATTGGCAGGACGAAACATTCCGCACAGGCTCCACCCAAAATTACAACGTGAGCATTTCGCAGGCCACCGACAAGCTTAAATACTACTTCTCGGGAGGGTATCAGCGCGACGGCGGCATCATCAAATCGTCCTTCTATCAGCGTTATAATTTCAGAATGAACGTTGAAAGCGAGCTTTTCAAATGGCTCACCGCAAAAACCAACGTATCATATTCCGATTATTCCTCAAACGGAGGCGGCGCAATGGGCACAGGGGCAAGCCGCGGAGGCGTTATCCTTGCCACCATCAACACCCCTACCTACGCACCCGTATGGGACCCGGAAAATCCACAGCAATACTACAACAACTTTTATGGCGTCAACCTCCAGCATCCCATTGAAAATGTGGCGCGCCAAAAATATAACAGAGACAAAGAGAACCGTATAATCGCTTCCGGAGAACTCTTCTTCACTTTCCTGCCCGGCCTCACGCTCCAAAGCAAATTCACCCTCGACCGCAGGAATGCACTCAACACTACCTTCCTCGACCCCGTCTCAACTACACGCGGCCGAGAGCAGTATGGCGAAGGCAGCGACAACCGCAACCAGAACACAGTCCTTACATGGGACAATATCCTCAACTGGAAACACGACTTCGGCAAACACGGAATCGACGTCATGGCCGGCTCTTCCTGGACCGACTCAGACTACCGCAACAGCTACATAAGCGGCTCACACTACCGCGACGACATCATCCAGACCCTTAACGCAGCAAACAAAATCGGCCTTAACGGTGCCGGTTCGGCAGCATCGGAATGGTCAATCATGTCGTATCTCGCCCGCGTGGCATATAATTATGATTCACGCTATCTACTCACCGCCAACATACGCTACGACGGCTCTTCAAAACTTCATCCCGACCACAGGTGGAAAGCGTTCCCTTCCGTTTCAGCTGCATGGCGAATCAACCAGGAAAGCTTCATGAACAACATTACCTGGATTTCCGACCTCAAACTCCGCGGCGGCTGGGGCAAGACGGGCAACCAAGGCGGTATAGGCGACTATGCATATCTCCAACGATACAACATCAACCGTGTGCCTTGGTATGAAGAGGGTAAGGAACATGCCCTGCCCACCATAACCCAGGCCAACCTCCGCACCACCGACCTTACCTGGGAAACCACATCGCAATGGGGCGTCGGAGTGGACTTCGCAGTGCTCAACGGAAGAATCAACCTCGCTGCCGACTATTATTACAAGAAGACCTCAGACATGCTCATGTGGGTGTCGCTCCCTGCCGGAGCTGCCGCTGCAAGTTCAATACAACGCAACGAAGGCGAGATGGTCAACAAGGGCTTCGAGTTCAACATCACTTCCCACAACTTCCAGGGCGACTTTACATGGGACACAGATTTCAACATGTCGTTCAACCGCAATAAACTCACGAAACTTGCGCTACAGAAAATATACAACGACGGAAAGACATCGGAATACGTCAACGAAAACGTGGTGCGCAATGAATCAGGAAGGGCCCTCGGCGGATTCTACGGATATATCAGCGACGGCGTAGATCCGGAAACCGGCGAACTCATGTACCGCGACATCAACAACGACGGACGCATCTCTTCGTCTGACCGTACCTACATCGGCGACCCGAATCCCGATTTCACGTTCGGCATGACCAACTCATTCTCCTGGAAAGGCTTCAACCTCAGCATCTTCCTGACAGGGTCATACGGCAACGACATCTTCAATGCATCCAGAATGGAAACCGAAGGAATGTATGACGGCAAAAACCAGACAACTGTCGTGCTTAACCGCTGGAGAATTCCCGGACAGATTACCGACGTGCCTAAAGCCGGCTACGACATGAAGAATTCAACTTATTTTATCGAAGACGGCAGCTATCTGAGAATCAAAGACATTTCATTGTCATATAACTTCTCAGGCAAATGGATGCAGAAATTAGGCATCTCTAAACTTCAGCCCTATTTCACGGCTTCCAACGTATATACATTCACCAAATACAAAGGCTTCGACCCGGAGGTGAACCAATGGGGCAACAGCGGTGCCGTGCAGGGCATCGACTGGGGCACCTATCCCCAGTGCAGGAGCTACGTGTTCGGTCTTAACGTTTCATTCTAACACTTGAACATACACATGAAAACATCATATATTTTAGCATCGCTTGCAGCGGCAGGGTTTCTTGCCGGCGGTTGCAGCACGCAATACGACCCCATCGCAGAATATTCGGATGTGACCGAGGGTGTGACCGAAGACCAGGAAGAGATTGTCTTCCCCGACAAGGCATCGGTGGAAAGTTATCTCACAACTATGTACGACGGCAAACTGCGTGGCCGCCAGGAGCATTGGTATCTCGACAAACTCCTTATCGCGGAATGCCATTCCGACAATGCCTACGCCGGCACCACCGGAGCCGAAGTGCAACCATACGAAGACAATTCAATCGAGGGCTCGAACTCTGTGGAGGCCCGTGACTGGGACAGGTTTATGACCGACGCAGCATACGCAACAAAAATGATTGTAAACATCGACAAAGTGGCCGACGGCAGTCTTTCCGAAAGCGAAATCAACACCTATCGCGCCCAGGCTGAAATATACAGGGCGATGATCTGGTTTGATATGGTCAGGATGTGGGGCGATATTCCGGTCATCAAAACCGTGGCCGGCAACATCACCGCCGACAATATCGAGGAATCGTATTCCGCTTATTTCCCGGCACAAAACACAGAACTGGAGGCTTACCAGGCCATAGAAGAAGACCTCCTGGACGCTGTAAAATATGCACCGGACGGCAATAAGGGCGACAAGACCGTTTTCTCCAAAGACGTGGCAAGGGCACTCCTTTGCAAACTTTATGCCGAAAAACCCCTACGCGACTACAACAAGGTGATTCAGTATGCCGACGAACTTGCGGCCGCCGGATATGACCTGGTCGAAGACTTCACTCATCTTTACGGAGTAGATGGTGCAGTTAAAGACGGCTTCACCGCAACCCCCATCGAACTCAACACAAAGGAATCGATTCTTGAAATACATTATGCCACAGGCTCCGGCAACTGGGCATCATGGATGTTCGGACGCTGTCTTGAAGACTGGGACAATTCCTTCACATGGGCGAAATGGGTGACTCCCTCGCGCGACATAATCAACGCTTTCGACTCCGAAGGCGACAAGATAAGAAAAAATGAAAGCATCGTTTATTACGAATGCACATGGAGCAACTACTACCCCTCCGACAGTTATCCTTTCATGTATAAATGTCGTTCCGGATACGTACCGACCATAAAATACCGGTATGCCGACATCCTTCTCCTTAAGGCCGAAGCCCTTATAATGAACAACAATCTCACGGCGGCCGCCGACATCATCGACAAGATACGCAACCGTGCAGGGCTTGACAAACTTTCCCAATCCGCCCGCGCGTCTCAAGAAAGCATGCTCAACGCCTATCTTAAAGAACGTCGCCTTGAACTTGCTTTCGAAGGAGAGAGATGGTTCGACCTTGTCCGTCTCGACAAGGTCGAAGAAGTGATGAACGCCGTCTTTGCAAAAGACAGCGGACGACATGCCCAAAAAACTCCATTCACTGAAAACTCCTACCGTCTCCCAATCCCGCAGTCTGTGCTTGATGCCAACGACAATCTCGTCCAGAATCCAGGCTATTGATATCGCGGGAACGGCTAAAATAATAAAATCATCTTTTAAACAGAAAAAACAACATGAACAACATAAAAATCATTCTCGCATCCATTCTCTCGATTGGTTCGCTCGGCATGTGTTCCTGCGACAACAGTGTGAAAATCGGCCCCCAACCTACTCCTGACCCCGTTGCTCCGGAAGGAACCGACGTGAAAATGATCACGACGACAACCAACCGTTCCAAAGACCTTGCTGTCTCGGGAATCGCATTCAGCACGAAAGACAACATGTCGCCCACATGCATCACCCTCCTTCCTGAAGAGGAATACCAGACGATGGACGGATTTGGGGTGGCCGTGACAGGCTCCACCTGTTATAATCTATTGAAGATGAAACCGGAAGACCGCAAAGCATTTCTTGAAGTGACGTTTGACCCCAAAAACGGCTACGGCTTCAGCTATGTCAGAATCTCAATCGGTTGTTCCGATTTCTCTTTGAGTGAATATACTTGCTGCGACCAGGAAGGGATTGACAATTTCGCCCTCACAAAAGAGGAAACCGACTATGTCATCCCGGTTCTCAAGGAGATTCTCGCCGTCAACCCGTCGTTGAAAATAATGGGCACCCCCTGGACCCCTCCGAGATGGATGAAGGTGAAAGACCTCGACTCGCTCGAACCGTTCAACAGTTGGACATCAGGACAACTCAATCCGAAATACTACAAAGATTACGGCACATATTTCGTAAAATGGGTAAAGGCTTTTGCCGACAACGGAATCAAGATTTTTTCCGTTACTCCGCAAAACGAACCCCTCAACCGTGGCAACTCCGCATCCTGCTATATGAGCTGGGAGGAAGAGCGTGATTTCATAAAGACCGGACTCGGACCAGCCTTCAAGGACGCCGGACTCGATGTCAAGATTTATGCTTTCGACCACAACTACAATTACGACAACATCGACTCGCAAAAGGGATACCCCACCAATATTTATGCCGATGACGAGGCAGCCGAATATCTTGACGGGGCAGCCTACCACAACTATGGCGGCGACAAGGAGGAACTCGTATCAGTCCACAACGCCACACCGGGTATGGACCTCGTGTTTACCGAAACCTCCATCGGCACCTGGAACAACGGCCGCGACCTGTCAGCCCGTCTTCTCGACGATATGGAGCAGGTGGCTCTCGGCACAATCAACCGTTGGTGTAAAGGTGTGATCGTTTGGAACCTCATGCTCGACGAAGACCGCGGGCCCTATCGTCCCGGAGGATGCTCAACCTGCTTCGGTGCTGTGGATATCAACAAAGACTACACCACACTCACCAAAAATTCGCATTACTACATCATAGCCCATCTGAGCAGCGTGGTGAAACCGGATGCAGTCAGAATCGGCACAAAGGGCTACACAGCCAACGGCCTAACCTACTCTGCATTCAAGAACTCCGATGGAACCTATGCGCTTGTCATGAGCAACAACAACTCGATGGCCCTCACCATCACCGTTGAAGACGGCAACCATCATTTCACCACCACGGTGCCGGCCAAGAGCGCAGTTTCATATTCTTGGAACAAGTAATAAACCTATTATCCCGATCAAAACATGAAAACAATAAAATATGCATTCTTAGCACTCGCCGGAATCGCATCGCTCACTTCTTGCAGCGATGACGACTGGAAAGTAGGCAGCCCGCAGATGGACGTTAAAACCGACCTCGGCACAGCTTATTTCGGCGACAACCTGCACTTCACCATCAACGCTTCGGATGCGGAAGTGCCACTTTCCACCCTCCGCGCCCAGCTCTATTTCGGAGAGGAACTCGTGAGCGAGGAAGTGATACGGACCAAAGTCAACGGCAGTGATTACGAAGGTGAGATAGAGGTGCCTTACCTCGCAAACATCCCTGACGGACGCGCCACATTGAGAGTTACCCTCCAAAACATCAATTTCACGAAAAGTGTGAAGGAATATGAGGTAAAAATCACTCATCCCGACTATCCCAACCTCATTTTCGTGGCGGAAGACGGCTCGGAATATGTCATGGAGAAGCAACAACAATATGTCTATTCCTTCACCCAGCGTCTCCCGCAGGAATTGAAAGGGTTCATCAAAGCTCCCAAATATGGAGAAAACGGAAAGGAGATAACTTTCGGATACGAGAGCAGCGCAATCAAACCGGGAGCGGAAGCCCCGATTCCATTCTCCAACTCGGCTCCCGGCAAATATACAGTGTCGTTCAATACATTCACCTTCGAAGGGTCGCCCTTCACAAAATTGATGTTCAACGACAAAGTGTTTGAATCGACCGACGACACGCATGCTCAGATTGACCTTAAGCTTTCGCAGGGGCAGACTCTGACACCGTCCGGATTCCCTGACTATAACGACTGGTGGATTGACCCCGATTTCTTCAAGAAAGAAAGCGACGGTTCTCTCACATTCCTTGCGGCCGGAGGAAGTTACAGAATCATAGCCGACCTCGGAATGCAATATCTCAGGGTTTATACCCTCAACGGCAATGATCCGGCAACACTTCAAACAGATGGGACCGGCGCAGTCTGGGCAATCGGTTCAAATATCGGCAAACCTTCCGTAGGCTCCAACGAGGTAGGATGGACAACCGAGAAGGCACTCTGTCTTGCCCCGGTAGGCGACAAGAAGTATCAAATCACTCTTGTGGGCGGTCAAACCGTTTCTACCGATGCCATCAACTTCAAGTTCTTCCATCAGATGGGCTGGGGTGGTGAATTCGGAGGCGATGCACTGACCTCGACAAGCGACATCGTGAAAGTTGGCACAGGTTCCGACGGACACGATAACGGCAACCTTTATCTCGCCGATGGCAAAAAGCTTGAAACAAACCACGTGTATGTCTTCACCATCGACCTCTCTGCCGGCAACACTGCAGCCGTGCTCTCCGTAGCCGACATGGGCGAACAGGCTTTTGAAGAGAAACCTGTCACCGTAGGAGGCACGAAGCTCACTACTTCCGACAACAGTGCCTACGAAGGCATAGTGAAGTGTACCCGGGATGCCACCCTCTCCATCGTTGGATTAAGCGGTCTCGACGAATTCTATGCCGATCCCGACTATTTCACCTTCGACGAAGATCTCAACGACTTCAAAGTGAACGTTGTGACCGGAGACTACCGCATAAAAATCAACAAGGTCGCCAAGACCATTTCCGCCGTTATGATGAACGGTTCGGATGAAGCCACATTCGACAACGGAGGAGCAATCTGGCTTATGGGATGGGGAGTCGGATCGCCCAGCATGGACAGCCAGTTCGGCTGGAATCCCGGTGCGGCTTACTGCATGGCCCAGATTGCCCCCAAGGTCTATCAGTTCACCGGTGTGGCTGGTCCTGAAAAAGGGTCATGGACAGGAGTCAGGATGCGCACCGACTATCTCAGCTTCAAGTTCTTCATGCAAGACGGCTGGGGAGGTGAGTTCAGCGGAGAAAATGCCCTTGCCCTTACCGAAAATGCAAAATCTCTGCTTAAAGATACGGGCAACTTCGAACTCGCCGACGGTATTAACCTTGAAGAAGGCGCCACATACCGTATCACAATCGACCTTACCAAAGGAACTTCCGAAGGCACCATAGATATGGTGAAACTTTAAGTCCGGACATGGAATGACGGTATGCCATCACTGTGACATACCGTCATTCCAAAATCTATAAACTTCAAAAAAGTTATATAAACTTTTTTGATTCTTTACTAAAAAGTTATATCTTTGTAACGAATATAGTTATCACCTTCAAAAACGTCATCCGGTTCTTCCGGATACGGCAAAAACACAGGCAAAATATCATGAAGCTAAGAAATTTGTTTCTAACAGGAGCCATGCTGATGTCCATAGGAGTTTCCTATGCCGACATTCCTGTCTATCTTGATGACAGCCAACCCTTGGAAAAAAGGGTGGAAGATGCCCTCTCCAGAATGACTCTAAAAGAGAAAGTGAATATTATTCACGCACAATCCAAATTCAGTGCACCTGGCGTTCCCCGTCTCGGCATAGCGGAACTTTGGTGTACCGACGGACCTATGGGCGTGCGCCCCGAAGTGTTGTGGGACGAATGGGAACAGGCAGAATGGACCAACGATTCTTGCACTGCTTTCCCCTCGCTTACGTGTCTCGCCGCAACATGGAACACAGATATGGCAGAGCTCTATGGCAAAAGCATCGGTGCCGAGGCAAGATTCCGCAACAAAGCCGTCATTCTCGGGCCGGGAGTCAACATTTACCGAACTCCCCTCTGCGGACGTAATTTTGAATATATGGGAGAAGACCCTTTTCTTTCCGGGAAAATGGCCACCCGCTACGTACAAGGAGTGCAAAGCAATGGAGTTGCGGTCTGCGTAAAGCATTTCGCTCTCAACAATAACGAAATCAACCGTCACACATCCAACCCTATCGTGGATGACCGCACCCTTTACGAGATTTATCTACCTGCCTTCAAAGCTGCTGCAATCGACGGTGGCGCATGGAGCTTTATGGGAGGCTACAACCTCTTCCGCGGCGAACACGCAAGCTATAATCCGATTCTCATGAATCAGATTCTGAAAGGGGAATGGGAATGGGACGGCGCCGTGATTTCCGACTGGGGAGCCGTGCATGACACAGCCACAGCCGTGACCGGTGGACTCGACATGGAATTCGGAAGCTGGACCGACGGCCTCGCCGGAGGCATGTCGAATGCTTACGACAACTATTGGCTGGCCAATCCATACCTCAACGGAATCAAGGAGGGTAAATATTCCGAAGACGAACTTAACGACAAGGTGCGCCGTGTGCTGCGCCTCACTTTCCGCACGGCCATGAACCGTAACCGTCCATGGGGAGCCATGGGAAGCGACGACCACAAAGAAGCTTGCCGCAAAATCGGTGGTGAAGGCATCGTGCTCCTTCAAAACCGTAACGGACTTCTTCCCGTCAACCCGGAAAATGTGAAAAAAATCGCTGTAATCGGAGAAAATGCAATTAAAATGATGACGGTCGGAGGCGGCAGTTCTTCGCTGAAGGCAGCCTACGAAATCACACCGCTACAAGGCATACGCGCCCGTTTCGGCAAAGATTTCGACATCGTGTATGAGCGAGGATACGTAGGGGATACTCTCGGGGAATACAACGGTGTGAAGACATTCCAGGACCTTCGCGATTTCCGAACCGTAGCCCAGCTAACGGAAGATGCCGTGAAGGCCGCCGAAAATGCAGATATAGTTCTTTTTTTCGGCGGACTCAACAAAGCCAACCACAACGATGCAGAAGATTCCGACAGGAAATCAATGGACCTTCCTTACGGACAGAACGAACTCATCGAAGCTCTTCTGAAAGCCAATAAAAACCTTGTGGTCGTAAATATCAGCGGAACCGGAGTCGCCATGCCATGGGCATCTAAAGTTCCTGCGATTCTTCAGGCCTGGTATCTGGGAAATGAGACCGGCAATGCGATTGCCGACGTATTGAGCGGAGATGTAAATCCGTCAGGAAAGCTCCCCTATACCTATTATGCCGACCTAATGCAATGCGGTGCCCATAAACTTGGAGCATACCCCGGTACTCCTGCAAAAGACAAATTCGGCAACGACATTTTCGACATGCCCTACAACGAAGGTATTTATGTGGGCTATAGATTCATCGACAAGAATAAACTGAAACCTACCTTCCCCTTCGGCCATGGACTGAGCTACACGACTTTTAAATATGGCAATGCTTCAATCGACAAGACGTCAGGAAAAGAATCCGACACTTTTATGGTGTCTGTTCCGGTCACGAACACCGGCAAACGTGCCGGAAGCGAAATCGTAGAACTCTTTATCTCCGATTCAAAATCGTCGATCGACCGTCCGGTAAAAGAACTGAAAGGGTTCTCTAAAATCGCCTTGCTGCCGGGAGAGACAAAGACGGTGACTTTTGAAATAAATCGCGATGCCCTCAGTTTCTTCGATGCAGAAAAACACGCATGGGTATGCGAGCCCGGCGATTTCGAGGCACTTATTGGCGCTTCATCTGCCGATATCCGGACTAAAGTAAAATTCAACGTTTCAGGAGACAACGACTCCAGACTCACTTTCAACAAGTAAGAACATGCATATTTCCCTTTGTAATAAGTCAGGCCAGGCTATGAAAAGGTTGACTATCCTTCTTTTTGGAATCTTTATGTTTACTCTTTTAAATGCAAAAAGATTGTCGTTCAACGACGGTTGGCTTTTCCGGCAGTCAATTTCAGATAAATGGGAGTCTGTCAACATTCCGCATTCCTGGAATTCAGATGCCTACTCTGTAAAAGACTATTACAAAGGGAAATCTGTATATAAAAAAACGTTTTTCCTCAATCCGGAAGATTCTACACGACATTTTATCCTTCGCTTCGAAGGGGTGTCAAAAAGAGCTGAAATTAAAATCAACGGACAAGAAGCCGGGTGGCATGATGGGGGCTACACTGCTTTCGTAATACCCGTCACTCCATTTGTTTCGTTTTCCAGGCCAAACACAATCGAAGTGGTAGTCGATAACGACTGCAATGACATTCCTCCCCATTCAGGCGATTTTACCTTCTTTGGAGGTCTTTACCGCGACATTTGGCTCGAAGACTACGACGATATAAGCTTCGCCCAGAATCCGTTTGCTGCTCCCGGAATTAGAGTAACACCGAAACTTGAATGCGGACTCGGAGCCTTCATTGTGGAAGCAACGCTTTCAAACCACGGAAGAATGCGCGGCAACACCAAATTGACAATCGATCTAATCGACCCTCAAGGCAACGTAATAGATACATTCCGAAAAAAAATTAGGATTGACGGGAAATCTGATTTAACCACTACACACACCTTCAAATATCTTTTGGCTCCTCAGTTGTGGTCGCCCGAAAATCCGGCCCTCTACAAGATTCGGGCTACACTCACCGACGACAAAGGAAACGAAACAGACCGTCAAACCATCAATACAGGCCTACGCGATTTCTTTTTTGACAAAGATGGGCGTTTCTACCTCAACGGCACTCCTCTCAAGCTTCACGGGGTGTGCCGACATCAGGACATGAAACCCTTCGGTCCGGCGTTGAACGATGAGTCACACCGCCGCGACATGCTGATTGCAAAAGACATGGGAGCCAATTTCATCCGGGTCTCCCATTATCCCCAAGACCCTGCCATCCTCGATATGGCGGACAAGCTCGGCCTTCTCGTGTGGGAAGAAATCCCGATAATCGACGTAGTTCCAGACAATAAAAAATATCAACGAAACTGTGAAATCGCCCTCAGGGAGATGATTTCACAACACTATAACCATCCCTCCATAATAATGTGGGGATACATGAACGAGATTCTCCTCAAAGCTCCCGGAGATGCTTCACCCGAAGGTTCCGCTGTTTTGGAACGCACCAAAAATCTTGCAGCAAGACTTGAAACTTTGTGCCGAAAAATGGATCCAACCCGTTTTACAACAATGGCTTTCCACGGAAGCGAAAGATACCGCACCTCCGGCATAAGCCAACTGCCTATGATTAACGGTTGGAATCTGTATCAAGGATGGTATGGCGGCGACCTTTCCGGGTTCGAACAATTCCTGAAAAAAGAATGGGAAGCAGATCCGGGAAAACCTATAATCGTAAGCGAATATGGTGCCGGCTCAGACCGCAGGCTTCATTCCCTTTCCCCGCGACCTTTCGATTTCAGCATGGAGTATCAGCAAAAATATCTTGAACATTACCTCGGCGTCATAGAAGACAGTTCATTCGTGGCCGGTGCTTCCCATTGGAATCTAATCGACTTCGGTTCTGCACTGCGCGAGGAATCAATGCCAAGAATCAACAACAAGGGAATCCTTTATTCCGACAGGACTCCTAAAGACGTCTATCACCTTTTCAAAGCCTCATGGAGGAAAGATATAGACCATGTTTACATAGCCTCGCGTGACTGGCCGAAAAGAGTGGCTGTGACCGATTCCCTTTTTGCCACCATGCCGATTAAAGTATATGCCAATACTCCTAAAGTATCGCTAATTGTCAACGGTCGGCATGTAGCCGACAAGGAAACCGTAAAGAATGTCGTAGTGTTCGACGTTCCACTTGGCATTGGCAACAATTCCATCATTGCGCGTGGAGGCAACTGCGTCGATGGTTTCAACATTGACGTAGCTTCTGTCCCTATACATCTCAACAACGCAAATATCGAGGGAACGGAAATTGCCGTAAATGTAGGAAGCAACTGCTGCTACGTCTCCCCCGTGAGCGGGATGACATGGGTTGAAGACAGGGATTATTCCCCTGGAAGCTGGGGCCGGACCGGCGGGGAAATGAAGAATTCTACATCAGAAATCTTCGGAACGCCCGACGGAGCATTGTTCCAGTCTGCCGCGAAAGGAATCGAAGGCTACAGATTCGACGTGCCCGACGGTGAGTACGAACTTGAACTCGGTTTTGCCGACACTTCCGGCAGAGGGTCGGCCTTGGCATATATGCTCGAAAGGAAAACGGATGATGCCTCCAAAGGTGCCGTCTTTTCAATAGTTGCCAACGGTGAAATTCTTGAAAAGGATTTCAGTCCTTGCAATGCCAACGGCTACTGTTTCGCATGCATACGCAAATACATCGTCAAAGCGAAAGACGGGGCAATCGATATCAGATTCATCCCCGTAACCGGACAACCTTTCCTCAACGCCATCAAACTACGTAGATACTGATTTATTCCTTTATCCCTTTCTCGGCCACATATTTTTCAAAGGCAAGATAATCGCCGCTGAAAATATCGAGGTCAACATTTTTCTCTATGCCTCCGGCATTCCCTTTCTCCGAAAACTGCCATATTTCAAGATGAGGCACCCTTGGCATCGTCTCCGGATTATAGCGTGCAATGAAAAAATCATAGCCGTCGAAGCCTTTTCCCTTCAAATAGCTGTTGTAGTAGGAGTCGTATGTATAAAGAATCGGCTTTACTCCATAGTGTTTTTCCATTGCGTCAAGCCATTTATGGGCGTAATCGCAAGCCTTGTCTGCATATTTTTTCATTTCCTTGTTATCGAGTTCCATATCGAGCACGGGAGGTAAATCGCCGGGTTCCAACACGGTATGGTCGATAAAATTCTTTATTTGTCCGTCTATGTCGCTCAGACGCAAAAAATGGTATGCTCCTCTCACGATTCCGCATCTCTTTGCTTCGGCAAAATTCCGTTGGAACGAATGTGCCACCCAATCCGCCCCTTCTGTTGATTTCACCACGGCGAACAAGACAGGTTGCAGATATTCCGACGAAGTCAAATCTCCGGTCACGTTTCCGGCACTGTCGGCATAAAGTTCAAGGTCTTCCCAGTTTATAAAACTCTGATGGTTGGAGACATCGATGCCATACACCTGTTCCCCTGTTTTGTACTTACTTCCGGGCACCGGTGGCAATTCCCCGTCTTGCCATTTGCCGAATGCAATCTCCCCTTTGGGAGAAACAATCTTCCCCAGTCCGTCTTTCACCCCGTGTTTCCAATAGCCATGATAACGAACCCCGTTTTTGTAATGACAGCTTCCATATCCGTCGGGCAGATAATCGGCAAGCCCCCCCATGTAAGTAAATTCGCGGGCCACAACCACGCCGGAGTTCAACACGCCGTCGTCCCAGTTTCCTTCTATAAGCTCTCCGTTGGCGGTGACCAACACACCCTCTCCGAAAGGTTCGCCCATTTTCCAATAGCCCGAAAAGACAGAACCGTCAGAAAGAGTCTTCGTCACGTGGATATACCCGGTCTGATACATCACGAAATAAGCCAATGCAGCTGCTACAACACACAACGACATGATGAGAAACAGCGATTTTACGGAAAACCTACCCTTTTTCCGCAGCCTCGGTTTTCTGATTATATTCCCCAATTCTACGTTTGTTATGTCATCCTCCTTGATGCCCTGCGGATTATCTGTATCTTTCATACTCCAGAAAATTAAAACCAAAATTAAAACCTCATCACGCCGTATTACAGCTTCGATGTTGTCACTCTCATCTACTTCATGCCAATCCCTTTTGGGTATAAAACAAACAATCGCATGCATTTATGCCCTACACGGCGTATTATGCATGCGATTTTGAAAAAGTTTAACACTATTGACCGCTCAAGTCGCCAACACACGGTTTCCACACATCGCCGTCATTCGAGATCGACTACGGTTATGCCGGCGCCCCCGAAACGCACGTCTTCATCCTGGAAGGAAGCCACGTTGGGGTTGGCTTTGAGCTGCTGCCTGATGAGGGTTTTGAGAATGCCGTGGCCCGTGCCGTGAAGTATGCGCAGACGGCTCGCATTAAACTGTACGGCATCATCAAGGAAATATGTAACCGCCTGCAACGCCTCGTCTGCCCTCATGCCTCTGACGTCGATTTCATTTTTGAATTTCAACTGACGTTCACGGCTTTCGTTGCTTGTGGATGCTGATACGGTCAATACCGTGGATGTTGCAGATGGTTTCGGTTTCTGTGCCAACTGAAGTTTATCGGTTTCCACGATTGTGCGCAACGCCCCGAACGCCACTTCCGCTTTTTTACCGGAAATATTGAGCACCTTGCCCACCACGCCTCCGTCAGACATTCTCACATAGTCGCCGACACCGACGCTTTTCTTGACCACGGTCTTTGCCACCGCCTGCTTCTTCTTCTCCGCCTCAGTCTTCTTGCTCTTATGTTTCAAAGGTTTCAAAACCTCCGGAAGGGATTCGTCGGCAGTTTCCCGGTCAAGATTCTGCTTATATTCTTCAAGTTCACGACGAATCTGCTTCGTGCGCTCCCTTTCTGCCTCCGCCTTGCGGATTTCATGAATCGAACGTTCTATTTGTGCGTTGGCACCCGCTAAAATTTCACGGGCCTCCTCCCTGGCACCACGTATGATTGCTGCACGCTGTGCCTTCAGGTCGGTGGAATTCGACTCATATGTTTCGAGAAGTTTGTCAAGCTTATGTTCCTTCTCCTTTATGCCAAGCCTTTTGTTCGCCCAATAGCGGCGGTCGCGCTGGATGTCGAGAAGATATTTGTCCATATTGACGTAGTCGCTCCCCACTATTTCCCTTGCACGCTCTATTACGTCTTGCGGCAATCCGGTGTTTCTTGCAATCTCCAAAGCGAAGGAACTTCCGGGATTTCCTATCGAGAGCTGGAATGTGGGCCGGAGATGCTGACGGTCATAAAGCATTGCCCCGTTGACAAATCCGGGTTCCGACTCGGCAAAAGTTTTCAAATTCTGATAATGCGTCGTCACCACACCCATACATCCCGACTTTCCCAAATCAGTAAGAATGGATTGCGCGAGAGCACCTCCGATTTGAGGCTCCGTCCCCGAACCCATCTCATCGGCAAGAATCAAGGTCGCGGCGTTGGCATGCGTGAGGAAAAACTTCATATTGGAAAGATGGGACGAATATGTACTCAAATCGTTCTCTATCGACTGTTCGTCGCCGATGTCGATAAAAATCCCTTTGAATATTCCTACGTGCGAATTCGAATAAAGCGTCGGGAGCATGCCGCACTGCGTCATATATTGCACTACGGCCACCGTTTTAAGACACACCGACTTACCCCCTGCATTCGGTCCGGATATAATAAGAATCCTCCTTTCACGGTTCAGACTGATATCAAGAGCCACCGGTTCCTTACCATGCTGACGGAGGGTGAGAAGCAGCCCCGGATGCACTGCATGAAACCAATCAATCTCGGTTTTTCTTTCAAGTACGGGCATCTCCCCGTTGGTCTCTATGGCGAAACGAGCCTTTGCCCTTATGAAGTCAAGACGGGCAAGAATGCCGCAACCCTCGGCTATCTCCTCCGCATATGGCCTAACGCAATCGGTGATTGCGGTGAGTATAATGGCTATTTCCCTGCGTTCGTCCATTTCGAGTTCCCGCAGACGGTTGCCGGCCTCAACCACTTCCGCCGGCTCTATAAACACGGTCTTACCGGTTGCGCTTTGGTCATGCACGATGCCGTTGATACTCCTTTTTACTGCGGACGACACGGGAATCACGAGCCTGCCGTCGCGAAGCGATGGCGACGCATCCTTATCCACCACTCCTTCGGCGATGGCCCTGTCGAGCACGCGTCTCATGGCTCGCTGCATAGAACCCGAAGCCGCCGACATCGCACGCCTCACTTCAAGAAGCCCCGGTGACGCATTGTCTTTCACTTCACCAAACTTTCCGATACACCTGTCGATTTCCCTGACAATCTCCGGGAACACAGGCAAAGCGGCAAACTCTTCGCTCAGATATGGATAACGAGACTTGCCTCCTTCTTCTTTTTTTGAAAAGAAAACTGCCACATTGTTCATCGTCTGGAGGGTAGCGGAAAGCTTTTGAAGCCTTTCGGCTGCCATAAACGCCCCTGCAGCCTTAATCTCCGACAACCAAGGAACAACGTCATATACCCTTTCATCGGGCATTTCACCCCCCGATGTCAAGAGTCCCGACATCTCGGAAACACACAAAAGCCTCCGCCTTACATCTTCAAAGACGGAGGAAAAATCCATTGCCAACGCTGCCTCTTTGCCGAGACGCGTCTCGCATTTTTCTACCAGGATTTGCCTTAACGGCGAGAATCCTATTTTAGATTCAAAATCTTTTGGAAATATCACTTACAAAACTATAAATTAAATTATACCGGAAGAGCAAGCAGCGGCATGTCGCGCTCAAAAAGAATTTTATGCGGTATGCCGGGATTGAACAGACGGCTGAACACATTTTTCTTCTTGTTCGGGACTATCAGAAGCTCGATACCTTCCTTTTCAACAAACCTCTCGAAGTCCTCCCTGAAATCTTTTCCGGAAAAAACTTCGGAAGAGAAACGGGCCGTAGGATAATTCTTATTAAAATAGTCGCGCAAATTGTCAACCTTGTTCCTTACCTTATTGCCCGCCCTATCGTTAACCGGAATAAGAGCCACGTCAAGCTCCGGATAACCGAACATTCTCATCAACGTATCCACTGAAAGGATGTCATGCTGATCGAGGTTGCAGAAATATGCAAGCCTTTTAAACGAATCGACCGATGTGAAATCACAATTCTCCGGGATGGCGAAAACTGGCACCCTGCATGAATCAAGCACTTCCGCAGTGATACTCCCCACCAGGTCTTCTTCCTTTTTATCCTTGCCCCGTGTGGCCATCACCACCAGTGCAGGCGGAGTCAACCGGCAATACTCGAGTATAACCTCCTCCGGCACCCCTTCATTAAGCATCGTCGCGAATCTTATATCAGGCAGCGTTCCCTCTTTCTGAAGCTGCTCTATTTTCTTTTTGAGTTCATGCATCTGCCTTTCCCCTTCCTTGCGGATGTCGCGCCCGGCCTGCATCTCGGCGAAGTCAACGCCCACATCCTGACCGAGATTCCCGTCGATGCCTTCGCCGTAGTTCATGGCTCCCATAAAATATGGAGTGGCATAGGCATGGAGTATCACGGGATGGAGCGAAAGCCTTTCGGCAAGTACAAACCCCACCTTGCATGCCAGCATACTGTAAGAGGAAAAATCTACAGGGATCAGGATATTGCCGTTTTCACCTGCCATTTTCATCTCGGCCTTGGCGGCGGCATAGAGGTCGCCGCTCTCGATAATCTTCAACGCAAGCGGAAGATCGGTTTCACTGATTTTCACTCTAACCCCCGACGCTATATGCGCACCGGAAATCACAAGGTTTTCAAACCTCACCTCAATGCCGTGGCTTTCAAGAATTTTCCGGAGAGTCACAGCGCGGTCATAAGTATGGATCACAAGAGTTATAAATCTTTCGGCTGCCATAATAAAAATGATTAAGCGGCGCCCCGGAAAACCGGAGCGCCGATGATGAAACGAATCAGTTCCCTGTTCTTAGAACAAATCAAGCCTCGGCCTGGTTCTGCTCCTCAAGAATCTTGACAGCCATATCATAGATGGTAGTGTCATCAAGAACTACGAGACCTCCGTCCGGGCCCGGCTCTATATGCATGCCGACATTCTTGCCGAACTGGTAATTGACGCCGCCGAAATAATTACGGACGGTCTGTACTGTAAGGTTCAGCTCGTCGGCAATGCGATGTGTGGAACCGTCGGGCAGACTGTCTTTGAGTCTGCGAAGCTCGTTGAAGGTGATTGTCTTGCTCATAGCAGATGGTATTTTTTGAGGTTATACTTAAACGATTGACTATAAGTAACCGTCGATTATTTTGGTTTGCATAAAAAGCAATTGAAGCTTTTTCGATTGCTAATTTAGACAATATTTTGCAATCTACCAAGAATTATGAAATTTTTAGATGTGTTTTACAACATATTCATCACTCGGAATCAAATCAGTTCCATGTCGGAAGCCGCCACCCAACCGATATAATCAGTGTTCAGGCGCACCTTATACCATGTCACCTTCCCTTCTGCATCAACCTCTTCCGAAAGCACATGCACTTTAGTGCCTTTAGTGAGCACGCCGCCTTTGTTGGCGTCGGCATCCTTGCCGGGCTCCGTGAGGAGGGTGACTTTAAAGGCCATCACGATTCCTTCGTCTTTGGAATAAATCTCCTTCGCTCCCATAAAAGAGAACATCAGGAAAACCAATGCACAAAGAATGAAACAGATTCCACCGAAAAAACCGATTTTACGGGCAATCACATTTCTGGAGAATATATAAAGCGCTGCCGTTATGATAAACATAACAAACATCACCGCCGCTATTACCGCCCAACGGTTTGACGAAACGTCAGAGGCAATCGCCGAATGTACCGACTGAAAAAACGACGGTTCATCCGGTGTAACCTTGAACCTTTTACCCTTAAGTTCAGCCTTATTGGCATCTTCAACCCGGTTTTGCAAATAATTGATATTCGAATTGATCTCGGTGTTTGAAGGGTCGAGCCTTCTGGCCCTCTGCCAGCATAGCATGGCGTTGCCGTAATCCCCTTCCTGGAAATATGCATTTCCAAGGTTAAAGAGCAACGGCGCCGAGGTGCCGTTTTCATCCACTACGGAATTATACAACTGTATCGCTTCCCTGAAACTTCCGGCATTGTAGGCGGAGTCCGCCTTCCCGACAATATTGGATGCCTCCAAACATGTGGTCGAGAAAAACAGAATCAATAATATGAAATAGATCTTAACCTTCATTTTCTGCTGTTTTTTGCTTTTTGAAAGAGTCTTCAAGACCATTGATAACCACTACCCCCTCGTCATATACCTGACTCATATTGTCTTTTGCGGCAGAGGGTGCATATTTGGCAAACTCACATTCGTCAATAAGGTCGATAAGACCCTTTATGGCATTGCTGTCAACGCCCTTGGCTTCAAGTTTTTCACTCACGTTCTGGCGGTTGAGTTCCGACATTGGCAACTTTAACTTGTCGCCCACATATCCCCACATGGCCGCCAACATCTCATCGTAGAAGTTTTCGGAATCCCCCTTCGACAGACATGCGGCAGCCTTGCGCAGACGCTTACGTGCAAGTTTGCTCGCCTTGCGGCTCTTCACGGCAAGCAAATCTGCATTCGCTTTAAGATATGCCCTGTAATATACCACAGCTCCTATCAGAATGATAACCGGCACTATATAGAAAAGCCAGTATCCAAACTTCATGACGTATGGGGTATGGTCGGAAGTTATCTCCGAATCTACCGGAAGGAGCTTGGAATAGAACGCCATCCTACCCTTCTTCTGCGATTTTTCAGAACCTTTTCCTTTACCAACATTAATAGTATATCCCTTTGCGGTAGCAGTTTCGTATGTACCGGATTTAGGGTTGAAGAATACGAGATCGACGGCGGGGATTGTAAACGTGCCGGCTTCCAGAGGCATGAAAGAATAATCAAACCTCGCCGTGCCGCTCACATTGGTCTTTCCTACGACGGCCTTTACGTCCGGAGTTGGGCTATATACCTCCAGCTGCGGAGGATACAGTGCGTTTAAGTCAGGAAGCTTCACATATTTGAGGTTGCCTGTGCCGCTTACCGTATAAACCACCGATGCCGCCTGGTTGCTCAGGAAGTTTTGCGACGGCAATGAAGACGTAATCGTAAAATCTCCCACACCGCCGGAGAAGTTTGCCGGCTGGGGCGTTGGAAGCGCTTTCACATTGATTGTAAGGTCGTTGGGGGTAACGTTAAGCTGCAAAGGTCTTGCCACCGACATGTTGCCGAACCACGGGTCGTGATAATATTCCCTTTCGTCCACACTCACGGTGTAGGTATTGCCCAGCACCTTCAGTTGTCCCTGCATCTGAGGAAAAATTATATAGCGGGCTATGACGGCGGTGGCGTATGTCTTGCCGTTATATGTCTCATAGTTCAGAGAAGAAGAGACATCTTTCGATTCCTCCACTACGAACCCCTCGAATTTCGGTGCGGATGTGGCGCCTATGAACTTGATGGCATCATAAGTGGTGTAGAGCTTCACCGTATATACCAACGCTTCCTGCTCGTAGGCAGATGTCCTCGACACGTCGGCTTTCAGGAAAAGATTGCCGTCGCCCTTCCCTATAAACTTAGGCCCCTCTCCGCTGTCGTGTCTGCCGGAATTTTGACGGGCATTTCCGCCGGGCATCTGCTGAGGCTCGGGGGCTTTCCCGATTACATACGACACCGTGTTGCTCTTCACCCCACCTATTGATATCGGGCCGAAAGAATAGTTACCTTCCTTTTGGGCGCGGAGGGTGAGGGTATAAATATAACTTGTGGACATCGACATCTGCTTGCCATTGACACTTGTCATACTGGAAGACTGGCCGGTTCGTTCGAAATACATTACCTTTGCTCCCGGCACGGAAGTCGGCTTTGCCGGGGCTGATTCGATATCCGACACTTCGTATGAAATATAGAACAGGTCGCCGACACCGATTTCCCGACGGCCTCTTCCGTTCTGCACACTCAGTCTGACCGATGCGGCGAAAGCATCGCTCCCGGCCAGCATCAGGAGAATCAGAAAAAGAAATATGTTTCTTGTCTTTACTTTCATTGTCTTTTCAGGTTATAGAGGAAGAGACTAACTTATAGAGGAACGATTGGAAGAGAATTCATATTTATATGTCCATTGTAGCGGAAGAACCGTCCTTGCCCGGTATCGACTCTTCAACCTCTATTACAAGAGGAGGGGCCACGGCGGTTTCATATTTTCCAAGTGTGGAATTATAAAAAGTGAATTCCAATCCGTCGAGTGTAAAGGTGCCTGATTTCTTCGGAAAGAATACCACCTCGATTTCAACTTCAGATCCGAGACGCCCGTTTTTCACATAGTGGGTGCGCGAATCCGTCATAGATTTAAACTGCAATCCCTCCGGAAAAGTTTTCCTTATCTCCGGAAGCGCGACGTCCGTGAGGTCGCCGTCGCCGGAGATGTTCACAATCATATATGCGTCTTCCCCCGCCCTTATATTCCCGGACGGAAGAACCGCGCTCATCTGGAAATCGCCAACCGCTCCGGTAAAAGAATCCGGCTTCCCTTTCTCCGGAAGCGCACTGACCCTCACCGCCACATCAGGGGCCTGAAGTTCCACTACCTCCATACGGTTGCGCACCGAAGGCCCCCAGAAAGGATCATTCACCTGCACCGGATGATTGATGCCTACCCTATAGCGTCCTCCTTTCACCGGAAACTTTCCTTTCTCGTTGAAACCTACAAAATAACGGTCAATTACAGCCGTATAATAATCCTTCCCGTCCTTACGGGTTCTTCCGAAACCGGAATCGGGGGAAGACTTTTTATACGGAAGCGGGGAAAAACCGGGCGCAACCACGGTCTCTACTCCGGCAACGTTAGCTTCCGGCACATAGAGCACCACCTCATATATAAGGCGTTCCCCTTCCACCACCTTTTCACGTTCCACCCTCGATTCCAGGAAAGGAGACGACGCCTCCCGTCCTTTTCCCAAGGAAGGAATCGGGAATAGCGACGCCATAAGAACCGACAGAACCAATATGACACCTTTTCCCGACATATCACCAATTTTTTCTTGAACGGTTTCTCCCTGTGCTCTTGTCGCCCTGGTTGCCGGTGTTGACTCTCGCACGGGTCTGATTCTCCTTATTCTCCATAGCCTTGAGAATCTGGTCGGCAGTCTGCTGGTTGATGTCGGGTTGCTGCTGTTTTTGGTCTTTGTTCTGGTCTTTATTTTGATTCTGGTCCTGGTTCTGATTCTGGTTTTGTTGCTGCTCTTTGTTTTGATCCTGTTTCTGGTCCTGATCCTTGTTCTGGTCTTTGTTTTTGTCCTGGTCTTTATCCTGGTTCTGGTTTTGCAGCTTCAACTGGGTAATGCGCAAGTTTCGCTTTGCTGCCGCGTCGTCGGGATTAAGGCGAAGCGACTGCTTGTAGAAATTAAGGGCATTGGAATAGTCTTCGCTGTCGAAAGCCACGTTTCCTAAATTATAGTTGGCGCGAGCGGCAAGCTGCGGACGCTCGCTCCCCATTTTCGAGACGAGCTCCATCTGTGTCAACCCCTCCTTGAGCATGTTCTTGGCAGCTTGGCTCGTGTCGGAAGGGTTGGTTCCGAGGCGTATTTGCGATAGTCCGAGGTTATATCTTCCCGATGCGGAATTAGGGTTCAGTTTCATAGCCTCCTGATATTTCTTCATGGCGGCCCGGTAGCGCCCCTCGTTATATAGCTTGTTGCCGGCCGTGATAGCGTTGCGTTCCTTGCGGTTTGATTCGGTTTGCGCCGAAGCCACGTTCCAAGGGAATATAAGCAAAAAGAGACATGCAAAAGTCAGTATAATCGTTTTTTTCATCTTTTCTCCTCCTTTTTGAAAAAAGTGATTTTATCGAGCCATCCGATTTTACGGTCGAGCACGAATATGTCGAGCACGATAAGTGCGAGCGCAATCCAAACGAAAATCGGGAAAAGCTCGTCATGTATAGCGGAAAAGCTCGATTCGAGTGCCGTCTTTTTGACGGTATCGAGTTGCTTGTCAAGTTCATTCAGCGCATCATTGTTCGAAGCATTTACGTATATTCCCTTTCCTGCCGAAGCTATTTCAGTGGCAAGGTCTTCGTTGAGTGCCGTGCGGACAGGTTCTCCTGTCTCCGGATTTATCAGATAGCCGCCCCCTTTCAACGGGATAGGCACCGGAGTGGTGGTGCCAAGTCCCACCACATCAAGCTGTATGCCGTTCTTGGCAGCTGCTTTGGCAGCGTCCATCACGCTCTGACGGTCTTCAAGGTCTTCGGCGTCGGTTATCAATATGATTGCCTTGCCGATTTTCTTGTCTTCGCTAAACGATTTCGTCGCCATGTCGATTGCCGCGGTCATGTCGGTTCCCTGGTTTGAAATCTGCGAAGGATCAATCGAATTCAAAAACATCTTTGCCGAAACATAATCGCTCGTAACAGGAATCAACGTATAAGCGTCGCCGGCATACACTATCAGGCCAACACGGTCGTTGTCAAGACGGTTTATCAATTTTTCGAGGATAAGTTTGGCGGTGCGCATACGGTCAATCCCCTTCTCTTCGGATGTTGACGAAGCAAGCATGGAGTTGCTGGCGTCAACGGCAATAACCACCTCAATCCCTTCTTTTACTGTCTTTTCATCCTTCACCCCTCCCCACGGCCTTGCAAAGGCTATGACAATCAAGGCGAGGGAAAGCATCTGGAGTGTAATTTTGATTGGGGGTTTATACGGCGACTCCTCAGGCATGAGAGGGGCGAGCACCTTCGGTTTGCCGAATTTGCGCAGGTTTTTGGCCCTGGCATAGCGCGCCCAAGCATAAAGTGCTACGAACGCCGGCACAAGAAGGAGCAACATGAGGAGTTTGGGATATGCAAAACTGAACATTGCGAATATCTGATTTACTTTATTTCACTTAACCGGATTTAAGGAATTCTCCTCAAAACCGTATAACGCATCAAAAGGGCCAATCCGAACGCACACAATGCCCCGAGAATCCAAGGCATGAAGTTTTCGTCGGTCTGCGTGAAGCGGTCAACGTCAAGCACAGTCTTTTCAAGGTTGTCAATCTCCTCGAACACGTCCTGGAGCATCTTCTCGTCGGTGGCTCTGAAATACTTGCCGCCGGTGAGCGACGCAATCTGCTTGAGCGACGCTTCGTCTATTTTAGTTTCCATCGTGGTGGTGGAGAAACCGTAAGGGTCGGTAATCTGTATCGAGCCGTTGGTGCCAACACCGATGGTATAGACCTTTATTCCTTTCTGCTTGGCAATCTGGGCTGCCGTCGAAGGTGGCACGTCGCCCGCATTGTTGGTTCCGTCGGTGAGAAGTATGATACTTTTCGACTTCGCCTTGCCCGAAGCGATTCGGTTGATGGCACTCGTAAGGCCGTCGCCGATGGCGGTGCCGTCGTTGAGTTCACCCATCTCCACCTGCCTTATGGCGTTCATCAGAGCAGCACGGTCATTGGTAAGAGGCATAAGCGAGAGACTTTCGCCTGCAAAAACCACCAAGCCGATATTGTCGTTGGTGCGGAGATTCACGAATTTCGTTGCCACGTCTTTTGCGGCTGCAAATCTCGAAGGTTCGAAATCTTTTGCCGTCATACTCCCCGAAATGTCAAGGGCAAGCACAATGTCGGTTCCCTCGATTCTCGACGTGCGCATATGGTCGTGGGTCTGAGGGCGACATAAAGCCACTATCATACACCCTATCGCCACAAGCTGCAAGGCGAAAAACACATGCATGGCCACCACCTTCCACGACACCGGCAACTTCACCACCGGTTTTACAGAAGAGATGCCCAGCGATGGATTGGAATTGCGATGCTTCCAAACATACCATGCAATCAGCGGAACATAAATCAGGAAAAGCCATAAAAGGCCGGGATATTTGAGCATCATTTACCACCTCCTTTCGCAGTCTTCTTGCCGCCGGCGGCAACATCGACGTCCTTCTCTTTATCGGAATCGTCGGCTATCGGTTCCGGTTTGGTTTCCTCCACAAATTTCACGGCATTCTCATAAGCAGCGATATTGTCGGCAGGAAGGGGACGGACCTTTGCAAACTTCACGAAATCAGCCACCGAAAGAATCTGGCGCACATAATCGCGCTTGTCTTTAACGTCGCTTTCATAGAGTCTGTCCATAATCTCCCGCGTGGTCATTTCCATGGCGTTGATGCCAAACCTCTTGTCGAGATAGATTCTGAGGATATCGGTCAGGCGAGTGAAATATTCCTTCTCCATCCCCTGCTCCCACAAATTGCGCGCCTTAAGCTCGCGAAGGTTCTTCATTGCAGTCTCGTAGGGAGTCGGTTCGGGTTTCTTCTTGAGCACCGTACCCTCTTTCTTGTATCTTCTCATGGCCCAGATGAAAGCGGCGATAGCGACCACAGCGATAATTATTATCCACCAGAAATCGGCCAGCCAGTCAGGCACAAAGTCAAAGAATTTTTTCCCTTCCGGTTCAGCCACAGGTGCGAAACCCGCAATAGGGTCGTCGGCGGTAACCTTCACGGGCACCACCTGAAGGGTCAAGGCATTCGAACGGGCCGTATCGCTCTCGGAGACATAGACGAACTCCGGCAAACGATAAGTGCCGGAATCAAACGCCTGGAGAGGAACCTTATAGTTAATCTGTATTCTGCCGGAACCGAGCTCCACAGTATCGGCTTTGAACGAGGTGCGAAGCTCGATACTGTCTCCACACACACCTACATATCCCAGAGAGGGATCTACGTTCCTGAACATAGGGAAGCCGCCGGGCTTACCTTTGTCCTGCACCACCTCAAGACCAAGCGTGGTCATATTGCCCATGAGGAGGTTCACGGAATCGAGCTTGGCGGTTACAGTCACCTTTGCCGACGCGAAGTTCAACGTGCAAAGGAAAGTCAACGCAATTAATATGGTCTTAAATCTTCGACTCATCTTTTAATGAATAATATAGACGATATGCCATCTACTGGATTTCAACGACAACCAATCGTAAACTCTGCATTATGCATGCCACATCATTATTAATCATGCATTATGCATTATGCATTATGGATTATGCATTTAAACTACCTCACCGAACTTCGGTTTCTGAAAAGGGCGAGAAGAGCTTTCACATAATCCTCGTCGGTCGATATGGAAGCAAGGTCAACGCCGCAACGGCCGGTAACCGACGACAATTTTTGCTGGCGTTCATACCACGCCTTGTCGAAAGCCTTGCGCACACGCGCCGACGAGGTGTCGATCCAACGGTCGGCTCCGGTCTCCATGTCCCTCACCCTCACAAGACCCACGTCCGGGAGCCTTGCATCACGCTTGTCATAGACCTGGATGGCGGCAAGGTCGTGCTTCCTGTTGGCTATCGACATACTTGAGAAATAATCATGGTCGTCAATAAAATCGCTGAGCATGAACGCCGTGCATCTTTTCTTCAAGGCATTAGTCATAAATTTCAACGCCACGTCGATATCCGTGCCCCTGCTCTGTGGCTTCATGTCGATAATCTCACGGATAATCAGAAGGATATGTTTCTTCCCTTTTTTCGGGGGAATGAATTTCTCGATTCTGTCGCTAAAGAATATCACTCCGACCTTATCATTGTTCTGAATCGAGGAGAAGGCAAGGGTGGCGGCTATTTCCGCTATAATCTCTTTTTTCTCATCGCCGACGGCTCCGAAGTCGCTGCTTCCGCTCACGTCAATGAGAAGCATCATGGTCAGCTCCCGCTCCTCCTCATAAACCTTCACGAAAGGTTTGTTCTGCCTTGCCGTGACGTTCCAGTCGATATCGCGTATGTCATCGCCGGGCTGGTATTCCCTAACCTCGGAAAAGATTACGCCTCGTCCCTTGAAGGCAGTGTGATATTCGCCAGCAAAAATATTCTGGCTTAGCCCGCGGGTCTTTATCTCGATTTTCCTTACTTTCTGAAGCAGTTCTTTAGCATCCATAATTTAAATCAATAATCAAGGCACCACCACCTTGTCGAGTATGGCGGTGATTACCTCGTCGGCACCGATATTGTTGGCCTCCGCCTCATATGAAAGACCGATTCTGTGGCGTATCACGTCATGGCAGACGGCACGCACGTCTTCCGGAATAACGTATCCCCTACCCTGAAGGAATGCATACGCCCTTGAAGCGAGTGCAAGGCTTATCGACGCACGGGGCGACGCTCCGTAGGAGATGATGCCCTGAAGGTC
The DNA here is from genome assembly GCA_910585275.1 of uncultured Muribaculaceae bacterium. Taxonomy (GTDB): domain Bacteria; phylum Bacteroidota; class Bacteroidia; order Bacteroidales; family Muribaculaceae; genus Lepagella. The sequence goes on along the minus strand of CAJUCW010000018.1, from coordinate 36,244 downwards.
GGAAAGGCCGAACTTGGAGGGTTCACGGGTGGCAAATACGATATCCACTATATAATTCTCGATTTTCTCGTCGATATAAATTTTTTCAACGATTTTCTGGACTTCGAGAATCTCCGCCGGCTTCACTACCGGCACAATCGGATCCAACACCCCATGTATGTTCTGACGGATAATGGCCTTCTCCTCTTCCTTGTTGGGATAACCTATTACCACCTTTAGGAGAAAACGGTCCGTCTGGGCTTCAGGAAGCGGATAAGTGCCTTCCTGTTCTATCGGGTTCTGGGTGGCCATCACAAGGAAAGGCTTGTCGAGAGGGAATGTTTCCTCCCCGATTGTCACCTGGCGCTCCTGCATGGCTTCAAGAAGCGCACTCTGCACTTTGGCAGGGGCGCGGTTGATTTCGTCGGCAAGTACGAAATTTGCGAAAATAGGACCTTTCTTCACTTCGAAGCTCTCATTCTTAATACTATATATGAGGGTGCCTATCACGTCGGCAGGAAGAAGGTCGGGAGTGAACTGGATCCTGTTGTATTTTGCATCCACAAGACCTGCGAGAGTCTTGATTGCAAGAGTTTTCGCCAACCCCGGCACGCCTTCCAGCAAGACATGGCCATTGCAGAGAAGCGCTATGAGCAACGAATCGACAAGATGCTTCTGTCCGACGATGCGACGGTCCATGCCACTGCGAATCATGCTTACAAAACTGCTCTTAGAAGCAATCAGATCATTCAACTCTCTGATATTCACTGTTTCGTTCATACTTATATATTTTCACTTATTATTATTTCTATAATGGAATTTTTCAAATGCAAAAATAGTATTTATTAACTTAAAAATTTCCATCTACACTGTTAAATAATCTTCAACGTGCTTAAACCTTATTAAATACGCCATTTTCACTTCCCCAAAGCGGCTTCTGAAAGGCTTGCATCTTCGCTTCCTTCACCTTTCTCGGAAAGAAAGGCGTTCCATCCCTGGGCTTTGATGGGGATTTCTGCTCCGTCGCGGCTCACCATGGCGCATCCGAGTTCTGGTTTGGTGATATATCCGATCATGTTCACGCCCTTCATCTTCTCTATCTTTTCATGATCGGTGATAGGCACAGTAAACAACAGCTCGTAATCCTCGCCACCGTTCATGGCGGCGGTTACAAGATTCATGTTGAATTCCTCTGCCATCAACGCTGTCTGGTAGTCAATTGGTATTTTGTCTTCATAAACACGGCATCCCGTGCTCGAATCCTTGCAGATGTGAAGCAGCTCCGACGAAAGCCCGTCGCTCACGTCGATCATCGACGTTGGCTTGATTCCCTCCTTGCGCAGGGCTTCCACAATATCTTTTCTCGCTTCGGGCTTAAGTTGGCGCTCAAGAATGTATTCTTTCCCGGCGAAATCAGGTTGGAAATCCTTTTGGCCGGCGGCAACCGCGTTTTCGCGCTCGAGAAGCTGAAGGCCCATGAAGGCCGCTCCCAGGTCGCCGCTCACGCAGATAATGTCGGTTGGCTTTGCCCCCGAGCGAGTCACCACATCCTCAGCCTTTGCCTCGCCCAGACATGTTATGCTTATTACAAGCCCGGTCACAGAGGCGCTCGTGTCGCCTCCCACCATATCCACGCCATAAATTTCGCACGCCAGGCGTATGCCGGAATAAAGGGCTTCGAGATGCTCCACCGTAAAACGGTTCGACACACCAAGGCTCACTGTAATCTGGCGCGGTGTGCCGTTCATGGCATAAATATCACTGAAATTCACAATCGCAGCCTTGTAGCCGAGATGCTTGAGCGGCACGTAACGAAGGTCGAAATGGATACCTTCCAGCAAAAGGTCGGTGGTTACGAGCACATCCTTGTCACCGAAATTCAGGATGGCGGCGTCGTCGCCCACCCCTTTCTTGGTCTGGCTGTTAACAATCGGGAATTCTTTGGTGAGATGTTCGATAAGTCCGAATTCCCCGAGGCTCGATATTTCAGTCTGATTATAGTCCATATAAATTCCTTATTCAAGCGCCGGACCCCTCCCATTGCGGTCAGCGTCCGGCGAACAATTTTCATTATATATATATCGGCATTTAAATGCGCGAAAGCATCTCCTTGATAATTTTCGTCATCACGGGCTGCGCCTTGACGGCTGCCTTCTGCACCTCCTCGTGGGTCGGCACTTCCTTCACGTCCTTTCCGCCGAGGTCAGTGATGACGGAAACTCCGAAGACCGTCATCCCCGCATGATTGGCTACAATCACTTCCGGAACGGTTGACATCCCCACGGCGTCGCCGCCGATGATGCGGAAATATTCATATTCGGCCGGGGTTTCGAAAGTGGGGCCGGGCGTGCCGACATAAACACCATGCATAAGCCTTATTCCTTCCTCTCTTGCTATATCGTCTGCCATATTTATCAGGCCGCTGCTGTAGGCTTCCGTCATAGCCGGGAAACGAGGCCCGAGCTCTTCGTAATTCTTCCCACGAAGTGGGTTCTCCGGGAAAAGATTGATATGGTCGGTAATAACCATCACGTCGCCAACACGGAACTCCTTGTTCATTCCGCCTGCCGCATTGCTCACGAAAAGAGTGCCTACACCAAGCTCCTTCATGACTCTCACAGGGAATGTCACCTGTTTCATGTCGTAGCCTTCGTAATAATGGAAACGGCCCTGCATCGCCATTATATACTTACCTCCGAGATTACCGAAAATAAGCTTTCCGCTGTGTCCCTCTACAGTCGAGACCGGAAAGTTCGGGATATCCTTATATGCCAGTTCTTTCGTTATCTCTATATGATTCACCAGGTCGCCGAGTCCCGTTCCCAGTATTACTGCGGTGTCGGGGGCGGTGCCGATTTCCTTGAGTATGAAAGCCGCCGTTTCGCGGATTGTTTCCAACATTGTCTTTTCCATTCTATTTAATTTTGGGCTAATATGATAACATCCGAAAGGGTGCATTTGTTGTATTTTCTTGGCGTACGTAATAAAAGCCGCTGTCAACCGATAGCGTTTTTCAATTCCTGTATTAGGTCGGTTTCGTCAATGCCGTTAATAATCTTCACAGTCACCGGAAGAAAAAATGTGAAGGGCTTCAACGATTGTGGGAAATAAGGATTATGCATCAGCCGGACGGCATCTTTTTCCGTAGTCACTATTATTTTTCTGCTTCCGGGCAATGATTTGAAACGTTCGTGTATAGAGGCTATGTCAGAACGAGTGAAATCATGATGGTCGGAAAAATGGTCTATCTTGACCTTGAAAGGATAGTTGCGGAAATATCTTACGAAATAACGCGGATGGGCTATTCCTGTAAGCAGAAGCACACCGTCGCCCGAATCAAGCTGGGCAAGGCTCGCCCTGTAAGGGGCATCGTCTGGAAAAACAGGCTCGAGCGTACCATACTCATACCTTGAGAAAAACAGTTTCTGGTATGTCATCAGGTCGAGGTCTTTCGATGCTATCCTGAAATTTATAGGGAGAAGGTCGTCCGGGCATTTAGTCACTATCACCATGTCAGCCCTGTTTACCTGCGTCGGGCTCTCGCGCAAACGGCCCAACGGAAGGAGCTTGTCCTTATAGAACGGACGGCTGTAATCGGTCAGTAAGATGGAGACCTTCGGCTTCACCCAACGGTGCTGGAAAGAATCGTCGAGCACTATAAGGTCGAGGTCGGGGTAAAGACGCAAGAGTTCCTTTATCCCTTTGCGCCTGTTTTCACACACCGCCACACGCACCTTCATCCCGAATTTCTGATAAATCTGAAACGGCTCGTCGCCAATAAGGTCAGGAGTGCTTTTGGAGTTGGCAAGCACAAAACCGCTCGTCTTTCTCTTATATCCCCGGCTCAACACGGCGATACGGTAGTCGGCGGCGAGATGGCTCACGATATATTCAACATGTGGCGTTTTGCCCGTGCCTCCCACCGTGATGTTACCCACGCCGATAATCGGGACATCAAACTCCTCTTCCTTAAGAATCTTGGAATCGAAAAGCCAGTTCCGCACCCCCGTCACGGCCCCGTATAGCCACGACAAGGGAGTCAGCAGACACACCATTATCTTATCTTTCGTTGTCTTCACCGCTTTTCCCGTTTATCGTTAATTATTCTTTAAAAATCATTGCAATGCTACGCTTTCCGAAAAACCTACATTTATGTAAGGCATTCTTGCCTGTAACGGTTTTTGACGCAACACTCCACTCACAAAGCGTATCATAAGGTCGTCATATTCCCCTTTGAAAGCTTTCTGCAGAGCTTCCTGAAGCCGCATGCCTCCGAGTTCGGGAATAATATCCCACAATCCGGGTTCAAGATTAGGATATGAAGCCGCACTATAGGAGCCTTCCACACCTGCCTTGCCGGCAACCCATTCCGTGGCATCTGCCAGCGAACCGAGCTCATCCACAAGACCGATTTCTTTGGCTTTCACTGCATCCCACACTCTCCCTTCTCCGATGGCGCGCACCTTCGATTCCGGCATCTTGCGTCCTCGCGCCACTCGCGCCACAAACTTGTCATATCCCCTCTCCACATTCCTTTGCAAAGCGGCATTCTGCTTCTCGTTCATCGGAGCGAAAAACGAAGGGAAGTCGGCGTCGGGGTTCGTCGCCACATGCTGGGGGCTAACCCCGAGTTTATCGGCAAGACCTTTGAAGTCGGGTATCAGTCCGAATATGCCTATTGATCCGGTGATGGTGAGCGGGTCGGCGAAGATTCGGTCGGCGCAGCATGAAATCCAATAACCGCCTGAAGCGGCGTAGTCTCCCATTGACACTGCCAACGGTTTCCCTTTCGACTGGAAATAATCGAGAGCCTCCCCGATTTGGTCGCTCCCGAAGACGGCACCTCCGGGCGAATTTACCCTGAGAACCATCCCTTTTACCTTATCATTGTCGGCAAGTTCGATAATCTGAGGCACGAGACGCTGGTAGTTGATTGTGCCATTGCCGCCGCCGTCAACAATATCGCCGCAGGCATAAAGCACTGCAATCTGGTTTTTAGCCCCGTATGCGTCGAGATTACTTGTCTGAGAAAGCAACGCCGACGGCGACACGAAATTCAAATCCTTCTTGCTCTTCCCTACGATATCGCCTACAATACTGTCAACACATCTTTCATATACGATGCGGTCAACGAGCCCGGCCTTCAAATCCTTTTCCGCAGACTCGATAAAAATAAAATCATTGACAAGGCTATCGATATCGGCGGCGCTGAGTTTCTTACGGGTAGAAGCGATATTCTTCCTTATCTCCATCCACATGTTGCCATAAAGGGTGTCGAGCTGAGCCCTTGCGGGTGCGCTCATTTCATTGAGGATATAAGGCTCTACCGCCGATTTATACGTACCCACCTTCACCACCTGCACGTTGACTCCAAGCTTGTCGAGCAAATCTTTGAAATAAAAATTGGTTCCGCCAAGACCTTGAAGCCCCACGATGCCTGCCGGATTAAGGAAAACGCTGTCGGCGGCACTGGCAATATAATAGTCGCCCATCATATAGCTTCCGCCGTAGGCTATCACTTTTTTTCCAGACTTACGGAAATCCACAAGCGCGCTTCGCAGGGCATTAAGGGTGGCGGGCGAAGCCGACACCCCCTTGCAGTTAAGATAGATTGCTGAAATGTTTTTGTTTACCTTCGCCTCCCCTATGGCGGCCACAAGGTTTGAAAGGGTCTGCGGACGTGAAATTTCTCCCTGCATCAGAGTGATGTAGTTGATATCTACCGGGGTTTCCCGCTCCTCTATGGAGCCTTCAAGGCTTATGGAAAGCACGCTCCCTTTCGACACGTTCACACTCTCCGATTCCGACACTCCGAGTTTGGCGAGGACGCCAAAAAACACGAGCACACACACAATCCCGAAAAGCGCAAGCGCTATCCAAGCTCCGGCAAAAGAGGAGAGCGTGTTCATGAAAAACTTTTTCAGCATTATCTTTCTGTTTTTATAGTTTCAACATCTTTATGGTCTGCCGAGAATCAAAGCGACGCGATTACGCTCTTGATTTCTTCCGCAAGGGCGTCGGCCTTCTCCATGGTTTCCGCCTCGCTATAGATTCGGATTATGGGTTCCGTATTGCTTTTTCTCAGATGCACCCACGAGTCGGAGAAATCAATCTTAACGCCGTCTATGTCGGTTATCCTTTCGTTTGCGAATTTACCCTTTACGGCCTCCAAGATGGCATCTACGTCGATGTCGGGGGTGAGCTGGATTTTGTTTTTGGCAATGGCATAGCGCGGATAGCCGGCTTTAAGCTCGCTAACTTTCTTCCCTTCTTTGGCAAGAAGCGTAAGGAACAGAGCCACACCGACAAGCGCGTCACGGCCGTAATGGAGCTCCGGATAAATCACTCCACCGTTTCCTTCGCCTCCAATCACTGCTCCGGTCTCCTTCATTTTAGTCACGACGTTAACCTCCCCGACGGCTGCCGCCGAATAGCTGCATCCGTGTTTTTCTGTCACGTCGCGAAGTGCGCGCGAACTGCTCAGGTTAGATACCGTAGAGCCTGGAGTCTTCGACAGCACGTAGTCGGCGACCGCCACAAGCGTATATTCCTCCACAAACATCTCCCCGTTCTCCATAACGATGGCAAGACGGTCAACGTCGGGATCAACCACGAAACCCACATCGGCCACACCCTCCTTCATAAGAGAGGAAATCTGCGTGAGATTCTCCGGAATAGGTTCGGGAGTATGGGCGAACTTCCCGTTAGGTTCGCAATTAAGTTCAATCACGTTTTTCACGCCGAGAGCCTTCAGAAGACGAGGAATCACCACCCCGCCGATTGAATTCACGGCATCGACCGCCACCGTGAATCCGGCTTTGGCGATAGCCTCGCAATCCACGAGTGGAAGAGCCTTCACCATCTCGATATGGCGCATTGCCCAGGTGTCGTCCTTATATTCTTGTCCGAGTTCAAAAACATCGGCAAATTTAAATTCTTCAGCCTCTGCTATGGCAATCACCTCTTTTCCCTCGGCGTCAGAAAGGAATTCCCCGCGCTTGTTGAGCAATTTGAGAGCGTTCCACTGCACCGGGTTATGGCTCGCGGTGATGATTATGCCGCCGTCGGCGCCCAAGCCGGTGACCGCAAGCTCCGTAGTAGGAGTAGTGGCAAGTCCGATATTGACCACATCGAAACCCATAGCCATCAAAGCGCCGCTCACAAGATGGTCAACCATCGGGCCGGATATGCGTGCGTCACGTCCCACGGCTATTTTTTTCGCCTCCGGGTTATGACGGCGTATGAACTCTGCATAAGCCGACGTGAATTTTACGATATCCACTCCGCCCAAGCCTTCGCCCGAGCCTCCGCCTATAGTGCCGCGGATGCCTGATATTGATTTGATTAGTGCCATAATTATTGTCGTGTTGTTATCGTTCGGGTTATAATAAAGAAGAAGAAGACACGCCTCGCCGGCGCGACGCTTAATATTCAGGTTTGAAATACCTGACGTTGATTAGATAGGGAATACAGTATGTTTGGTCGCTCGAAAAGCCGTAATAGCTTCTCAACACAAGATTTACTTCGCAACCATAGCCAAAAAACTTCATAGGCATCTGTATGCCTGTGCCCCAAGAAGTGGAAGATTGAAGATAATTGTTCTGATACACGAAATAAGTGCTTTTAGGATCATAAGCGCCAACCCCGAGATTATCGGCGTTCCCCTCCTTGTCGGCTGTGCCCGTCTCTGCCAACGTCTTCAGGTTCTGACGGCTGAAACGGAAATATACCACATCGCCGCTCTTCACCTTGTTCTCGGTGTCTCCCTTCGAAATCACCTGCATATACACATAGCCGTCCGGGTCAAGACGATAGAATGGCGCGTCTTCTCCAACCTCGAACGAAATGGAGTCTGCAGGAACTTCAAGACGCACCTCATGCTGGGCAAGGAAGACGTTTACTGCTTTCTCCTCGTCTCTCAAAAGTTCGGAATAGCTTTCCGACTTGCTGCACGATGTTACACCCGTGGCAGCAAGGGCGAGCAGAAACATCATCGCCCCGTTGATTATTCTTTTTTTGATGTCAGTCATTTTTATTAATTATGGATTGCCGCCATGTAAGCCCGCGATGCGGGATATGAGCGGGTTAATTCATATTCACAAATATTTATCATAGTTTGGCATAGACTCTATCATAAGATTCTTGCATTCCTCAAGGGTGCCGTGAAACTCGCCGCCCGCCGCCTGAAGATGGCCGCCTCCGTTGAAAAGGTCTTTGCAGATTTCCGAGACGGGAAAATTGTCGCAACTCCTTGCCGAAACCTTGACGCAATCGGGGTCTTCCCTCATAAAAATGCTGTATCTTATATCACGCACCTCCAAAGGTCTGTTTACGAGACCTTCCGTGTCGCCTCGCTCATAATGGAAACGGTCAAGGTCTTCCTTGGAGAGCGTTATCAAGGCGCATTTATGGGCCGGATAGACTTTCATTCTCTCCGAAATGGCGAAAGATTCGAGTTTCAACCCCCAATAACTCTTGGTGTTGAGCGATTCCCTTACAATTTTCTCTTTGTCAACCCCTTTTTCCAAAAGACGCATGAGAATCTCATAGAGGTCGGGATGCTTGCAATTAACCGTAAAGTTTCTTGTGTCGGTCACGATGCCCGTCAGCAGGCATGTGGCGCAATCTACTCCGACCTCCGAATAGAACCCCATGGATGCAATCAGCCTGAAACAAAGCTCGCACGTCGAGGACATGTCGGGATATGAAATCATCAAATCGGCAAACGCATCGGGCTCCCGATGATGGTCGATAAGCACCTTCCTTGAATGGGCGTTCTGAATCAAAGGGGCGAGCGCGTCCTGACGCGACGGAGTGTTGAAATCGCAGCAAAGAATCAAATCCGATTCTCCAACCGTTTTCTCACAAAACTCGGCATGGCATGTATAGACCGCTATGTCCTTGAAGCCCGGAAGAAACGACAACACCGCCGGGGCCTTGTCAGGCACTATCACCGTGGCCTCTTTTCCAAGCCTGCGCAAAAGATGCCACAATCCGAGCGTGCTCCCGATTGCATCACCGTCTGGCCTCACATGGCACGTCAGCACCACCCTCTCCGACTCCTCTATAAGGTGCCGGAGGTCTTTAGCTTTTTCTGAATCTATTAATCTGTCCATAGCTATGAATCCGAAATTCAGCAGTGAAAAACAAAGTACGTTCCCTGATTTTCACGCCGGGATTTCAATTTCAAGCCACAAAGATACAAATAATCTCGTAATTTCTACCTAACTTTGCATCCAATTTTAGTTAATTACAGATAAAACAAAAAGTATTTGTGCCGTCTATGTTGCAGCGACATGCCTCGGGCATCTTTAATCGCCGATAGCATCCCCGCACAATTCCATTGTCTAAAAATCTCACCGCAAATGCATACTACCGACGATAAACTGAAGGCTTTCGGACGTTTCCTTGAGGTGCTCGACACTCTCCGCGAAAAATGTCCATGGGACGCGAAACAAACCAACGACTCCCTGCGCCCCAACACTGTGGAAGAAGTGTTTGAACTCGCCGACGCCCTGATGGCCGACGACACCGCCAACATCAGAAAAGAACTTGGCGACGTGCTTCTCCATGTGGCGTTTTATGCTAAAATTGCCTCCGAAAAGAATCAGTTCGACATTGCCGACGTCTGCAATTCGCTAACCGACAAATTGATTTTCCGCCATCCGCATATCTACGGCGACGTCAATGCTGATTCCGCCGACCAGGTGGCACAAAACTGGGAACAGATAAAACTCAAAGAGAAGGGGGGCAACAAAACCGTGCTCGCCGGAGTGCCTTCCGCCTTGCCGGCTTTGATAAAGGCCAACAGAATTCAGGAGAAGGCGGCAAACGTAGGGTTTGATTGGGACGAACCTTCACAGGTGTGGGAAAAACTTAAAGAAGAGGCCTATGAGGTGGAGAGGGAGATTCAATCTGGTTCAAAAGACCGTCTTGAAGCCGAGTTCGGTGACCTCCTTTTTGCCGTGGTCAATGCTGCCAGACTTTACGGAGTCAATCCCGAAAACGCACTCGAACGCACCAACCGCAAGTTCATTTCCCGATTCAACCATATCGAAAAGAGGGCGCGTGAGTGCGGAAAACAACTGAAAGACATGACCCTCGCTGAAATGGACCAATTCTGGAACGAAGCAAAAACACTTGAATGATACTTTGCATCACTGAGAAACCAAGCGTAGGACGCGACATCGCACGCATACTCGGAGCCAACACACGCCGTGACGGCTATCTCGAGGGGAACGGCTATTGCGTCACATGGACTTTCGGACATCTATGCTGCCTCAAAGAGCCTCACGACTATTGCAACGAATGGAAAAACTGGTCGCTTTCCGCCTTGCCGATGATACCGTCCAGATTCGGTATAAAGCTTATCGACATTGACAGTTATAAACACCAGTTCGACACCATCCGCACCCTTATCAGCCAATGCGAAGAGATTGTGAACTGCGGCGATGCCGGGCAAGAGGGTGAACTCATTCAAAGATGGGTGATGCAAAAAGCGGGGTGCGACAAACCTGTGAAGCGGCTCTGGATAAGTTCCCTCACCGACGAAGCCATCCGCGAGGGGTTCAAATTGCTGCGTCCGCATGAAGACCTCGAGCCGCTCTATACAGCGGGGCTATGCCGCGCAATCGGCGACTGGGTGCTTGGCATGAACGCCACCCGTCTTTACTCTCTTAAATATGGTGTCAACCGTCAGGTCCTTTCAATCGGCAGGGTACAGACCCCTACCCTCGCCCTCGTGGTGAAACGCCAGCTCGAAATAGAAAATTTCAAACCTACGGACTATTGGGAGCTGAAAACCCTCTACCGCGACACCCTCTTCTCTGCTTCAGGCAAAAGCTTCGACAAAGAAGAGAAAGGGGCGGAGATTGTAGAGCGACTCAAAGCATTCCCCCTTGTAGTGACCGACGTCGTTAAAAAATCCGGAAAAGAGGCTCCCCCGCGTCTTTTCGACCTCACCTCCCTCCAGGTTGAATGCAACAAGAAATTAAACCTCGGCGCAGAAGACACCCTACGCACAATCCAAAGCCTTTACGAGAAAAAAGTCACCACATATCCGCGCGTTGACACCACATACCTCACCGACGATATGTATTCCAAATGCGGAGGCATTCTGAATTCACTCACTGACTATCAGATGACCATGACGCCGCTGAGGGGAAAAAAACTCAGGAAGAGCAAAAAGGTGTTCGACAATTCGAAAGTCACCGACCACCATGCCATAATCCCTACGGGGCAACCGCTTCCTCCCGGACTGTCAAAAGCGGAGCATGACGTATTTAATATAATAGCCCTTAGGTTTATAGCCGTTTTCTTCCCCGATTGTTCGTTCGAACAGACCGTTGTCAACGCCAAGGTTGACAACGTGGGATTCAAAGCCACCGGCAAAGTCATCATCGATCCGGGATGGAAAGCCGTATATGCAGGTGAAAAAGTTGCCGATGAGCAGGAAAAAGAGGGCGACGACGAAAACTCCTCGACTCTTCCGGTGTTTACAAAAGGTGAGGAAGGCCCGCATTCTCCACGTCTTGTGAAGAAAACCACTCAGCCGCCGAAATATTACACTGAGGGCACCCTTCTGAAAGCGATGGAGACGGCGGGAGCGATGGTTGACGACGAAGAACTGAGGGAATCTTTGAAAGCCAACGGCATCGGGCGTCCATCCACGAGGGCTGCCATCATTGAGATTCTCTACAAGAGAGGCTACATCGTCAAGGAGCGCAAATCCTTACGTGCAACGCCGGCCGGCATCGAGCTTGTCGGGCTAATCAAAGAAGAGTTGCTGAAAAGCGCGAAACTCACCGGCATCTGGGAGGGAAGGCTGCGCCGGATTGAACGGAGGGAATACGATCCCAAGAAGTTTATCGGACAGATAAAGCAGATGGTGTCGGAAATCACATTCTCCGTAATCCGCGACAATTCCAACCGTAGGATTGTGGCGCAACAAGGGGAAGCGGCTCCCGACAACTCTTCCAAGAAAGGGAAAAAAGGGACTGCAAAGAAAAAAACATCCCGGAAGGATGCCCAATCGAAAGAAAGCTCTCCAACAGATGCTTAAAACAATAGTTTAAACAATGGAACTGACGGCAAACCTTATTATACAATACTGCATCGTGGGGCTCGTGCTTCTCGGTGCCGTCGTGTGGATTATATGGAAACTTGTCGGATTGCGCAAACGGGGCAATATGAAATCCTGCTGCGGATGCGCTCTCGCGGGTTCATGCGCCTCGAAGAACAAGAAAACCGAAAAGGGGAAAGAATGCAATGAAGTTGTTTAAACTTGTTTCTTTTTCAAGATTTCGTCAGATTTTCGAGACGATTTTGAAACTTGAAGAGGGAGTTTAGCGGGCTAAACGACCGATGAAAGGTTCAAAAGCGACCGAAAAGATGGCGGAAGATTGGGAAAGAGGTCTTTTTAACATAAAAAGCCATAAGAAAATCAATCTCCGTAAAAAAGTTTAAACGACTTCAATACCTGAAAAATTTTAATGCAATGAAAATAATGAAAATATGGGGCGATGAAGCCTCCGAACGTCAACTGACCGAGATATGTCGCGACCTTGAGGCGGGACAGACAATGATTCTCCCCACCGACACACTCTATGCCATCGCCTGCGATGCCCTCAACACAAAGGCCATCGACAGGATTTGCCGTCTGAAAGGCATAAATCCCGAAAAAACCAATCTCTCAATCATTTGTTCCGACATTTCAATGGCGGCGGAATATGCCCGCTTCGACAATTATACCTTCCGCCTTCTGCGCGACAATACTCCGGGCCCTTTCACATTTCTCTTCAAATCCGCTTCGACTCTGCCTAAAGCTTTCAAGGGCAGGAAAGTGGTTGGAATCAGGATTCCCGACAGCAAAATATGCCGCGACATCGTGGAGCGTCTCGGACATCCCATACTCTCCTCATCGATTGAATATTCCGATTCCGACTATGCCATAAATCCTGAGCTCATAGCCGAAGCATATCACGACAAAGTGGATTTCTTTATCGAAGGGGCCGACGGCGACATGGAGCCTTCCACAATCGTTGACTGCACCGGCAGTGAACCCGTCATCACACGTGAAGGGAAGGGAGTATTGGAATGAATTTAAGAGCGCGTTCTCTAATAAGAGCATGTTCCTTAAGTGATATCGGAATAGATTTTTATGTTTTTATTAAGGGAATCATTTTGCAATTATGGAAATTTTTCCGTAATTTTGCATCATAGTATGCAGGGATATGCCTCCGATATATCGGGACATGCTTCCGGCTTGTTTAAAATTGGTGTCATCCTGCATGCCACTCGCCTCTCCGGCATCTTTGTTTTGACACCGCATCTAAACGCTTAAAACTAACTAACGAACCAAATAACCCAAAAAACAATAACAGCTATGTCTAAAGTAACAGTCGTAGGCGCCGGTAATGTCGGCGCTACAGCAGCAAACGTGATCGCACTCCGCGAAGTGGCCGACGAAGTAGTTCTTATCGACATCAAGGAAGGCGTTTCCGAAGGGAAAGCCATGGACATGATGCAGACCGCCAACCTTCTCGACATGAACACATGCATCAAAGGCGTAACCAACGACTATGAGGCAACAAAAGACAGCGATGTCGTTGTCATCACATCCGGTATTCCCCGCAAGCCCGGCATGACCCGCGAAGAACTCATCGGAGTCAACGCCGGCATCGTGAAGCAGGTAACCGAAAGCGTGCTTGCCCACAGCCCCAACGCCGTTATCATCTGCGTTTCCAACCCCATGGACACCATGACCTACCTCATCCACAAGGTATCCGGTCTTCCCAAAAACCGCATCATCGGCATGGGCGGTGCGCTCGACAGCAGCCGTTTCAAATACTATCTCAGCCAGGCCCTCGAAGCAAATCCCAACGAGGTTGAAGGCTTCGTAATCGGCGGACATGGCGACACCACCATGATTCCCATGAAGCGTTTCGCCACACTCCGCGGCGTGCCTGTTTCAAACTTTATCTCCGCAGAAACGCTCGACAAGGTGGCTGCAGACACAATGGTAGGCGGCGCTACTCTCACGAAGCTCCTTGGCACATCGGCATGGTATGCTCCCGGCGCAGCGGCAGCTGAGCTCGTAAAGGCTATCATCCACAACCAGAAAGCCATCATCCCCTGCTCCGCACTTCTCGAAGGCGAGTATGGTGAGAGCGACATCTGCATAGGCGTGCCCTGCGTGCTTGGCAGAAACGGCATTGAGAAAATCGTTGAACTCGAACTCAACGATGAAGAGAAAGCCCTCTTCAAGAAGAGCGCCGAGGCCGTGCGCAAAACCAACGCCGCCCTTCCCTGCTAATCCCGCAAAAGCAATTTGCTCTCACAAAAAATCAATCCATTCAAAGGGGATGCGCCTCTGCGCATTCCCTTTTCCATTACTCGCTGACACAATCCAATTCAGATTCTGCATTTATTCTTGCCCCGACTTTTAAAACTTTTTGTTTTTTGGACCTAATAATAAATCTAATTTATTAATTATCATATAATTATAACAAATGGTCCAAAAGAAAATACAAGGTGGTCCAGAATTTGTTAAAATATTTAACTGAATCGGGAAGAGGGATTATGACTTGCGCGCCGAGGCGCTTACACAATTCAAATTCGCTATTGGAGCCCGGCTCTCAAAGATAGAGAGAGGGAAGATTGTCCCACTGTCCGGGACATGGGACAGTGGGACAAGCGGGACAGTGGCGAAATAAACATTGGCTGAAACCGGTGAAGATTATTTTTGCAATAATTTTGTTGGAGAAAACGACGTTAGACAGGGATATATCAGTATTTCCGTCAGGGAGAGCGCATTATATAAAATATGATGAATCATATTTATATAATCCTTGCGAGCCCAAGCACCGTACAAAACGTTAAAAGACATTCACCTTATATATCTTCCCCGCGGCTTTCACTATATATAGGCCATGGCCGGGCACACGAATCCGGGATGCATTGCCAGAATATACAGTCTTTCCATCGAGAGTATAAACCCCGACATTCACATCGTCAGTGTTGGAAAATACGATGTCCAACCCCTCTACAGATATCGAAATCTCTCCTTCAATCACCTCATTCACTCCCGATTGCCTGTTCTTGAATTCTTTCCATACAGCAGCATTCTCATAGGCACTCTCCGACCCTACCGGCACCGTAAGGAGTGCGGTCTCGAAAACGATATCCGAAAACCCTCCGAAAGAACTCCATTTTTCATAGAAAACAGGTGGCTCGATAGCATGTGACATAACAAAACGGATATTATCACACCAGCCAAAAGCGTATGCACCTATTCTTTTAAGCGATTTCGGAAGCGTTATTTCTTCAAGAGAATCACAATCACTAAACGACTGTCCCCCAATATCTTCTAACGAATTCCCAAACTTCAAACTCTTGATATTATCACATTCTACAAATACGTTGTCTCCTATTTTCTTTAAAGAATCAGGAAATTCTATTTCCGCTAATGGAATGTCGTAAAATGCTTCATCCCTGATTTCTTCTACTCTTGAGCCGAATTTAAGTGAAGCAAGATTCCTACAGTCATATTTGTCTCCTATAATCGTTACATTGTCTCCGAATGCGATATTCGTAATTGTCGGTATTTCAGAAAATGTGCCATAATGGGAAGTAGATTCCGGATCGGTGTCGGCATAGGAATACAACTCACAGTTTCTTCCCACCCATATATCTGTTATCGGGTCTTCCTGGAAGATATTGCCCGCCGCACTTCCTGTCCAATAATTTCCAATCCATCCGCCATCCCAGTTCAGATAAAGAGTTGAGCTTGATTCTTCAATCCTCACTTCTTTCAGTGACGAGCACGAACTGAAAGCATGGTCTTCAACATATTCCACCGTTCCCGGTATCGATAAAGATTCTATCGAACACTCGGAGAAACAATACGACGGAATGGTTCTTATTGACTGCCCGATTGAAATTGATTTTACCCCTGTACACATATAGTAAGCTTCTGCACCGATTGACGTAATCCAATCAGGTATTATAATTTCAGGCAATGAGACGCATCCTAAAAAAGCACGCGGCGGGATTTCCTTTACTCCTTTACCGAATTCCACTTTCTCAAGCACCGTAAAACTCTCAAACATGGACTTTGAGAGTTGCGTGACCTTATCACCAAATACCACACTTTTCAGATATGGATAAAGAGAGTTAAAAAACGGAGAATATTCATAAGAAGGAGGACCTGTAAGTTCCTTACCTTTATCAAGCACCATATTGGTTCCCATTAAATTTCGTCCGATATAAAGGGAATCTAATGATTCGCAATTGTAAAATATCGAACAGTTCACTGATCCGCCAAAGGAGTACTGACCATCATACAAAACAAGAGGCACATCAGAATCTTCAAAGGAAACCTCCTTCAAGGCTGTGCAACTTGAAAAAGCTCTCGGTTCAATTTCCATAATATTAGCAGGGATTGAGAGATATGTTATGCCACAACGGTTAAAAGCACCTTCCTCAATCACTTTTAGACTTTTTGGGAAACTTATATTTTTTAACGCTGAGCACCCGGCGAATGCGTCATGACCGATTCTTTCCACATTTTTCCCGAATACCACGGACGATAATCCGGTTTTACCTTCATCATTCCAAAAAAGCCAACCATTGACAGCCGTTACCATATCTCCTATTATGACATTTCCCCCTTCAGTGAAGGTTCCTAAAGATCCAAGGCCATCCTTATCTGAAATATTCCTTCCCAAATATACCTTATTGTAACAAGGACTACACGGCATGCACTCATAATCTATTCGCAGTTCCAAGGGAGAGTCCTCAATAATCAGAGATCGAAGGTTCCATGTTAATGTACTCAGAAAATGACTCCCTAAATATCCTTCATCGGAATTACGTATAGCCGTGACCGCAATGCCGTTTTTCTTAGCCGGAATAGTCATTGAAGTGATACCCGCATCCGGATTGTAATCCGGGTTGTCTAACGCTTCCGGCAAGACATAGGCACCACAAATGGCATAAGTGCCGTCTTCCTGAAGCTGATAAGCAAATTCATGGAATTGAGAAAAGTCTTCTCCATAAACGCATGCCACCGACACCGACACAGCAGCATGAAGCATCAGATTTCGTAATAGTCTGTTCATTATATCGAAACATCCAAGCCACTGACTCCTTATGGCAAAATAGCGAATAAAAAAAAGAAAAAGCGGGAATCCTTCACCAGCTCATTCCGCTCCAAGAGACCTACCACAGCCCGATATAGTAGAACGAGCAATGGTAGAATGACCCCGCGAAGTATGTATATGCAATACCTCCGGCCCACATATCTGATATATGAGCTGGATGTACATAATACGTACCCAAGGGGCATCTGCTATTGCCTCATCCTTGACCATATCTTTGAAGGTGGTAGTTTCTTAGAGCCAAGAAATAAAGCGTAGTAAACGCCTTTCGTATATAAAACGAACCTTCCAATGCCCGGTGTAATTCCTCCTCCGAGGCACCACGCATCGCGGAGATCTGTCGCAAAATTAATGAAAAAATATGAGTTTGCAATCGAATCCGTTGAGAAACATTGTGATTACAATCTTTCCTTATCCACTTTACAGACAAAACGCATTGTTTTTACGCGGAAAATGATTAATTTTGCAATCCGTAAATTACAAAATATCCATATAACAACGACAAATGAAAAAGAGTGCTCTTCAGAGGGTAAGGGCTGAATATCAGCCGAAACTCCCCAAGGCCCTTCAAGGACCTGTGAAGCTGAAAATCGGAGAGGCAACACAGTCGGTTGCCGACCAGGAAGAAATCAAGAAACTTTTCCCCCACACCTACGGAATGCCTATCGTGGAATTCGTAAACGAGGATAAACCCCAGCGTGTGGAAGAACCATTCAACGTAGGTATCATCCTTTCAGGTGGTCAGGCTCCCGGCGGACACAACGTGGTCAGCGGCATATTCGATGGCATCAAGAGCCTCAACAAGGAAAGCCGTCTCTATGGATTCCTCATGGGCCCTGCCGGATTCATCAACCACCAGTATATGGAAATCACTGCCGGATACCTTAAGGATTTCCGCAACACCGGCGGTTTCGACATCATCGGCTCCGGACGTACCAAACTTGAGACCCCCGAGCAGTTCGAGTCCGGTCTTAAGATTCTCAAGGAACTCAATATCAAAGCACTCGTAATCATCGGTGGCGACGACTCCAACACCAACGCTGCCGTTCTTGCGGAATATTACAAGAATATCGGTGCCGACGTTCAGGTTATCGGCGTGCCCAAAACCATCGACGGAGACCTCAAGAACGAATGGATTGAGACTTCTTTCGGTTTTGACACTGCTTGCAAGGTATATAGCGAAGTAATCGGTAACATCCAGCGCGACTGCAACTCCGCAAAGAAATATTACCACTTCATCAAACTCATGGGCCGCTCGGCTTCTCACATCGCTCTCGAATGCGCCCTTGAGACTCAGCCTAACGTTTGCCTCATCTCTGAAGAGGTTCTCGCAAAGCGCATGACTCTTGACAATATCGTCAACTATCTTTGCTACGTCATCGCCGAGCGCGCTAAACTCGGCTGGAACTTCGGCACCGTGCTCGTGCCGGAAGGTCTTATCGAGTTCATCCCCTCTATGAAAGACCTTATCGCCGAACTCAACGACGTGCTTGCAAACCACACCGCTGAGCTCGAAGGCCTTGACGAGAACGCCAAGCTCGAAAAAATCCATTCATTCCTCTCCCCTGCCAACGCCGACCTATACAACTCTCTTCCGAAGGCTATCGCCCTCCAACTCAGCCTCGACCGCGACAGCCACGGCAACGTGCAGGTTTCGCTCATCGAGACCGAAAGCCTCCTGAGCCAGATGGTGGCTAAACGTCTTGAAGAGATGGCTGCAGAAGGTCAGTATTCCGGCAAGTTCAACGCCCAGCACCACTTCTTCGGCTATGAAGGACGTTGCGCCGACCCCACGAACTTCGACGCTGACTATACCTACGCTCTCGGTTTCAACGCAGCTATGCTCATCAACTCCGGTCTTACCGGCTATATGAGCTCCGTGCGCAACCTTACCGAGAAATCAGAGGAATGGATTGCAGGCGGTATTCCTATCACCATGATGATGAACATGGAGCGTCGTAACGGTAAGATGAAACCCGTTATCCAGAAGGCTCTCGTAAACCTCAACGGACGTCCCTACCTCAAGTTCGCTTCCATGCGTGAAACACTCGCCCTCAACACCCTCTATCAGTATCCCGGTCCTATCCAGTATTTCGGTCCTTCCGAAATCTGCGACCGTCCTTCGATGACTCTTCTTCTCGAGCACAACAAGGACATCTGATAAGTCGTAGGGAAAAAGCCTTATCAAGGCTCTCAATACAACAATTATGCATTATGCATTATGCATTGTGCATTCCACAAATAAAGGCACCGGGATAACTTCCGTTGCCTTTATTTGTTATAACGCTATATAAACCGCCTCACAAAAAACACCTATAATAATGAAAAAACTACTTCTCATCTGCGCCTTAGGCGCAGCAATGTTTGCCACAGGATGCTCCGGTAACGGAAATTCTTCCAAAAAGGATTCAACAGGCGTAAAAACAGAAAAACAAGCCAAGTCACAGGAACAAGAGAAAGAATATGAAGTGACCGACGGCGGCCTGCTATCCATCAACGGACTCCCCATGCTCGTTGACTTCTCTGCGGAATGGTGTCCGCCATGCCGCCAGCTTAAACCCATCTTTTCCGATTTGAAAAAGGAATACAAAGGGAAAGTTGATTTCGTAACCATCAACGTTGACAGCATGCCCGAACTTGCCGCCAAATACCGTATCGAAAGCATCCCTGCTCTCATCTACATCTCACGCGACGGACAAGAGCTATACCGCTCCGTCGGCTTCCAACAGTCTCTCCAAATCAAAGCAGACATTGCCAAATACCTCAACTGACTTCAATCGAATGCCGGCAAAACCGATATATATGTAGGGACATGCCTCCGGCATGTGGACATTAACTGTTTGATTTGCAATTAAACATACCGGAGGTATGTCCCTACAATCAAAATGATTCAAGGATTTTGCATTAAATCCTCTTGTGCCATAAGCCAAGGATCAATAGAACCGGATAAAAAATACGGGGCTACCGAATTTCGGTGGCCCCGTATTTTTAGAATATAATTGGAAAGAGATTATTTAACGGTAACTTCTTCAAGTCCTGCATTGGTCTTCTTCCACAATTTGCGGAATTCGAACTTACCCTTACTAATCACCAGATATTCCATCACATAATCCTGTGTGCCTTCAGAAGTATAGGCAGTGAATGTGAAAGTATAAGTCACTTCCATACCCTCCACGAGCTCGGCGTTAGAATCAATCATCTCCAAAGCGCCAAGGAACGACTCTGTAACAAAGCGCTTCAAAATGAGAGCGGAAATTTCCTCGTCGCTAAGTCCATCATAGCCGGTGTAACCCTCCGGAGCGTTTGACTTCGCTGTATTGGCTCGGATATCAACGTTGCCATAATATGCGGAAGCTCCTGAATAGAACTCAGCATTGTCGCGATAGTCAATAAACGGATAACCCTTCTTGGCAGCGGGATCTGCCACGGCGTCAGGATAAAGCTTCTTGCTTATGTTCTCGTAAACCCAGTCCTTACAAGCCATATAATATGTATAGGAAGGATCTGTGTTGCGAGAATAAGGAAGAACCATCTCTACAGATGGATTGAACTGCCATTTACCATCTTTCCTTGAAAATTTATCCACAGTAGCACCGTTGTTTATCACCCAAACACCCTCAGTCTTGGTGAACTGTTTTGCCTTATATGATGTGTTGCTTCCATCATAATAGTTATAAGCCACAATCACGGCGGCATCCTCCGAAGCGTAAGGCTGCGCGTTGGCAAGGTAGGTGGGGAGCAACTGTGCGGGAAGTGTGCCGCTCAGGTTGTTGCGGCTCTGTCCCATTGCTACGTAATCGGCAGGCTGAAGCACAAGCATAGATCCGGGAACAGTCCAAGCGGAACCGTCATACTTATAAATCGCATTCTTGCTTTCTGTGGGCACGGCTGCGGCTGCGGCGCGGGTTGAAAGAGAACGGGTGGCAACGCCATCCATCAGCTTGACGTTCTTAACCTCCCATGTGCCGGCTTTAGCGGCTGTACTCTTATAGCAGAAACCAATCTGGATTGTCTTTCCATTGTAGGCGGAAAGGTCTATATTGCCGGATGCAACCATGTCCCATCCCATCTTTGAGGGAAGTTCAGGAACAGTAAGTTTTACCCAATTGCCACCTTTCTCACGAACATTCACAGAACCTTCCTCTGCGGCAGTTGCGATATCTTTAAAATAGTTATAGGCCTGCTCAAAGGTAAGGACAGCATTCGCATTTTCAGAAAGGGTAACTTCAGAAGATATGAGCCATCCTTCTGTGTCATAATTCACCTTGTTAACAAATCCGGAAGCCTTCATGTATCCATAATTATCAAGCTTCCAGATATATGAGGATCCCTCAGGCAATTTAACATTCTCGAGAGTGAAACCATCCATATTTTCAGAGAACGTCTGGTCGATATATACAACCGGTTCGGTGTTGCCGCTACCGAAAACAGGATTCACGGATGCCTCCTCGTATGAGATTACGGCGAAATCGCCGCTTGCGGCATCAGGATACTGAGCCTTAAGTATTTTTGCAAGGCTTGCCGAAGCAGGAGCTGCCGGAGCAAAACCCTTGATAAAGTCCTCGGTGCTTCCCCATGCCTCCTGATAGTCTTCCTCAGTCACAGTATAAGTCTTCACTCCGGCTTCGATAGCCTTCACCTCTTCCGGCTGATTGGTGGAAAGGTCATAACCTATTCTCAAAGACGAGCCATTGTTGAGGGTGAAATAAGGGAAAGAAGAACCGGAAAGGAATGCGGGCATGTACTTACGTGCCTGCTCTGCCGACGCAAAGCATCCGTTGGTGCCGATTGCCTTGAGCGCGTCTGCCTCACCGGCTTCCTCGGCAAGTGCCTTGTTCGTGCTGTTGCTGGCAATCGAGCTATAATCCGCAGCGGTCAGCGTATAATCTATTGTCTCGGTCTTGGAATACACCGGCGGCTCTTCAAAGCCATCGAGATGATCGTTCCACGCGTTTTCGCTGCAGCCTGCCATCATGGCGGCGGTAGCGAGAAGCGCAACCGATTTTATATTTAAATTCTTCATAAAAAGATTCCTTTAGAAATTGATTTTTAACTTAAGTGAGAATGTGCGGCCAAAAGAATAAATAACGTAGGTAGCATTGTTCCATGCTCCGTTCACGTTATACGGGTTCTGGGCATCCTTCACATAGAAATAGTTGAAAAGGTTATAGACGTTTCCGTAAATAGTGGCGTCGAGACCTGCCATCTTGAAGCGGTAGCTTGCAGAGAGGTCAAACTCATTCCCCCAAGGAATTTCCCAAGGATCGGCAAGAGTAAGCGCCTTGTTTACCTCAAGGCTCGATGCATCAAGATAGTAGTCGGAATAGTTACGCGCACTCATTGTCCAGTCTGCGCCGATGCGGAATCCCTTGAAAGGCTTGAATGTCACGCCAAGGCCACCGGTGGTCTGTGCGGAACCACACACCTTGTGGTTCTTCTGGTTGATGATGCCCCAGGCATGGTCTTCTGCAAGCATTCCGGATGCGATTGTTCCGTTGATAATGTTGCTGAGAGGCTGGCCTTGCTCATTATAATAGTATCCCTTAGGATTATTGGTCCATTTCCAGTCGCCCCATGAGAACATACCCTGAATTTCAAGCCACTTGGTCGGATTGTAAGCAAAGTCAATCTCAAATCCGATATGTTGGGCAGAAACGTTCTCAAGGCTCAAAGAATAGTAGCTTCCGGCATCGGGCCCGCTGGTTATCTCGCCTCGTTTAACCGTCTCTCGGTCGCTTCTGTCCATCCACTTTGTGAAATAAGTGTTGGCGGTAAGAGAGAACTTCGGAGAATGGAAACCATATCCAAGCTCAACAGAACCGATTTTTTCATTCCTTGCATTAGGATTGACGGCATTGCTCTGGTCTGCCTTCAAGAACACACCATAAGAGAAGAATGGAGCCTTAGAGATATAGCCACCATTCACGAAGATATTGTTGTGGCGGTCGATATTCCAGTTGGCGCCACCCTTGATTGTTCCGCCGAGGAATGTCTCCCAGGGTGTCGTGCCATGCTCCTTGTCATAATAGAAGCGGTCAACCTTCTGATATCCGGTCACGTTGAGCGAACCGGCAAGGAATGTGGAAACAGCACCGTCAAAAAGTTTGTACTCAGCCTGGCCATAAATACCTTCCTGATGGGTGTGGCCGTCATAGTCACGATAAACCACATCGCCTACTCCCAACTTCTCATATTTCCAATTAGGATCGGCAGCCGCAATGTTATTTGCAGGTTTTACATTCGCACGGTCGGAATCATCAATAAAATATTCCCCGGAATAAAGATCTATAAGTTCATTCTTATGATGGCCTACATAGTAACGCACATCAACACCACCTGTAAGTGTAAGCTTGTTAGGAATAACCTCATGCTTATAAGTAGAAACAAGTCCATACCATTCATGACTGTTCACGCTCTGCGACATCGCCATATTCGAACCGGTAGTGGATGCGGCATTCATATCCTGGATTGCACCATAGTCGAATGTACCGTCAGGACGACGAAGGTCGGTTGTTATCGCACCATTATAAGCACCGCGCCACATGTTTCTATATGCAGATGTCCTACCCTGACCGGAATATCCTCCGCCCGAAGCAAGAGACATGTATAAGGCCGTTGACAAAGAAGAGTATTCGTTGATTTGCCAAATGTGGTTCAACGAGATAATCGGCTTATGATACTGGTTACGATAGGCGGTGCGTTGTCTTCCTTCATTGTCGAAACCATAAGTAGGGTTGTAGGAATACATACTCCTGCCGTTCATATACTGTTTGGCACCCTGCCAGTTGTCGATAGAGAGACATCCGTAAACCACATTACGCTGGTTGTGCCACTGGGGAGAACCAAATGCGGTAAGAGAAAGCTGATGGTTGTCACCAATCTTTTTTGAGACGTTGGCAAAATAGTTCCAAGCCTCGAACTCAGTTCCCTGAATATATCCGTCGCCCCATTTGCGGCTGCCGAGCACGCTTATTGCCCAGCCGTTTTTCATGAGTCCTGTAGAAACGCTGAAACCAACGTCGTTCAGGTTGTTATTACCCATGCCATACCATACAGAACCGCCCTTCTTTGCATCAAGACCTTTGGTAGTGATGTTGACCGTGCCTCCGATAGAGGGAGCAGAAATGATAGCGGCGCCAAGGCCACGCTGTGTCTGCATGCTTGTAGTCACACCGCCAAGTCCGGCGAAATTAGACCAATAAATGCCACCCCATTCCATATCGTTCATAGGAATACCGTTGACAAGGACAGCCACGTTAGGAGCCTTGAAACCGCGCATGTTGATTTTGGCGTCGCCATAGCCGCCGCCTTCCGGAGTAGCCCAGACACCGGGAGTGTTTTTCAAGACTTCGGGAAACTCTTTGTTGCCAAGCTTCGCCTCAATCTGACCTGCGGTCAGTTCCGACATAGCTATAGGCGTCTCACGAGTGCGAGCTTTTGACTGTGTAACCACAACGTCCTGAAGCATTTTCGAATCAGGAGTAAGCTTGATTACACCAATAGCTGGAGCAACCTTCACTTTCACCGGATTGTAGCCGATGTAGGAAATACGAAGCTCTTTTGCATTCGAAGGCACTTTTAAGGCAAATGCGCCGTCGATATCGGTGGGAACCGCTGTTGTGGTTCCTTCAACCTGGACTGTAGCCCCGACAACGGGCTCGCCAAGTTCATCAATAACTGACCCGCGACACGTTATTGTATTGCCTTGGGCGTATGCCCAGGAAACAACACTTATCAGTGCCACGGCCAAGAGAAATAGTCTCTTCATACGTAGGTTGATTTAATTAATATATGGATTGTTTGAACTAAACGCATTAATCGCCGAGGAGAATACTTCATATCTGCTATATCAGCATAAGAAGTGTCCCGTTAAGATTTCATACGCAAAATTAACCTTTTTCCCGCTAAGTGCCAACTCTTGCCTTAAAATTTAACGAATTATTCATAATAAAACTTAAAAACCGCTTCCCTGCCAATCCCCTGCATTGCAATCTGATTGATATTTTTCCCGCCACTATGTGGTTTAACATCAACCCACAAACTATTTATCACCACCTGTATTTCAAAAAATACGACTCCGATAAAGGATATTATCTCAAAAATAGGTATATTTGCAGAAAAATCCGGCTTATCGTTCAAAGCCGCTTTATGTTGCATAATTTTTTCGAACTAATAGTATTATGTCAGAACAAAAGGGTTTAACCTCGTCAACGCAGACTCTGCTGCGCGACAAAGCCTGGGCGCGATGGACAGCACTCGTGCTCTTGGCCTCAGCCATGTTTTTCGGCTACATCTTCGTAGATGTGCTCTCTCCTCTCCAGGGATATCTCCAAAGCAACAATGGATGGGACCCCTCGGCCTACGGACGGTTTGCAGGCTCCGAGACATTCCTCAACGTTTTCGTATTCTTCCTTATTTTCGCGGGAATTATCCTCGACAAAATGGGAGTGCGTTTCACGGCAATCCTTTCGGGCGCTGTGATGTTTGTGGGCGGTGTCATTAATTATTACGCGCTCACAGATTCCTTCGCCGCGAGCGGCCTGAAGGATTTTATGGATCATTTCGTCAACCTCCCCGACACGTGGTGGAACATAACACCGTTCTATGACGGCATGCCTGCTTCTGCAAAACTCTCGGCTATCGGCTTCATGATATTCGGTTGCGGATGCGAAATGGCGGGCATCACTGTCTCCAGAGGCATCGTGAAATGGTTCGAAGGAAAAGAAATGGCTCTTGCAATGGGTCTTGAAATGGCTATTGCCCGCATCGGTGTAGCAGTCGTTGTAGTCGGTTCGCCCGCGATTGCCACACTCCACGGCGAAATCAACGTTTCGCGTTCCGTGGCGTTCTCCGTCCTCCTGCTTCTCATCGGCCTCATTTCGTTTATCGTATATTCATTCATGGACCGCAAACTCGAAAACGAGATGGGCACCAACGGAGAAGTGAAAGACGACCCCTTCAAAATTTCCGACCTCAAATATATCTTCTCGTCAAAGGTATTCTGGCTCGTTTCCTTGCTTTGCGTGCTTTATTATTCGGCTATCTTCCCCTTCCAGAAATATGCCATCAACATGCTCCAGTGCAACCTCGGAATCACCGCCCAGCAAGCCGGCCTCGTCTTCTTCGTCTTCCCTCTCGGAGCCGCTGCTGTCACCCCGGTTCTCGGTAATTTCCTCGACCGCAAAGGGAAAGGGGCCACAATGCTTATATGGGGTGCGATATTGATGATAATATGCCATCTTACATTCGCGTTTATACTCCCTGCCACACAATCTGCCATCATTGCCTATTCAGCAATCGTGCTCCTCGGAATCAGCTTCTCGCTTGTGCCGGCCTCCCTTTGGCCTTCAGTGCCCAAGCTCGTTGACAACCGTCTGCTCGGTTCGGCTTACGCAGTTATATTCTGGATTCAGAACATCGGTCTTTATGCATTCCCGATGATTATCGGCGCAGTTCTGGCAGCCACCAACCCGGGCGTAGAGAACCCGATGGAATACAACTACACGGTGCCGATGCTTGTGTTCGCATCGCTCGGAGTACTTGCCCTGATTCTTGGAATCATACTTAAAGCACTCGACGCAAAGAAACATTACGGACTCGAACTTCCCAACATCCCCTCGGAGAAAGTAGCCGAAGAGGAGCTTGAGGCCGAGGTTTCAGCTGTGGAACAATAAAGTGCCTTTCTCATATTCATAAAAACTGCCGGCGACTGAATCGTTGCCGGCAGTTTTTTCTATACTTTTATGCGAACTCATTCGTTATAATACCATGACCCGCTTTATAAAGATTCTATTCGCCGTTGCTCTCGCTCTGTTCCCGGCCTTGCATTGCCAAGCCGAGACAGTGAGCCGCAAGGAAGCGTCGAAGATTGCCGCCACGTTCTTCAACACCGCCTACCGGAAGGCTACCGGCAAACCGGATATGGTTTATAACGGTAAAAACCTTACTACCGACCGTCTTTTCTCCCCCTTTTATGTGTTTAATTCCCCGGCAGGAGGATTCGTAATAGTATCTGCGGAAAATAAGGCGTTTCCAATTCTCGGTTATAGCCTTAAAGAGAAATTCAACCCCAACGCTATAGACGCAACCGAAAAAGCCATTTTTTCCGAATATGCCAGGCAAATAGAATATGTCAGATATGATTCCCGCATACCTTTCGAAGCGATAGAAGCGTGGACCGCCCTTGACAATCATATCGGCGACATCCTGAAAACTCCCGACGGCATCCTTATGAGACCACACGCCGTTGAATTTCAGGACGTCGGATTGCCTGCACCTTCATCGGCATCGGAAGAAGATGAGGCCGATTACCCTCCATTCGCTTTCTATGAAGAATTTCTGGCCGCCACAAGAGCGGAAAACGAGGAAAGGCTTCGGATTTATGACGAGATTTTAAATCCTTCCACACCCGTTATAAGTCAGATAGGAGGAGGACATTTCGAGATACGTTTCCCCGAAGAAATCACTCTTGGCAGAATTTTCAATCTCCATGGAGCCATCGTGGAATCGCTTACATTCAAGAACACCGACACCGCCATATTGACGCTTGACCGCGAGCCCCCGGGTTTCTATGTAGCCCTCGTGGCCGGCAAGAGCGGCAAATCTTATGGTATAAAACTATACAAATGAACTTTGACGAAAACGCTTGCGTTCGTTAGAAGAAACATATTATAAGTCATGGCTAATCTTCTTAAATCAAAAACCGCCGCCTGGTGCGCTTTTATTCTCATTCTCCTTGTGATGATATTCACGTTCGGCATGAGGGAAGCATGGTGGACGTTTATCGATGTATTTTTTGCCTTTATGATGGTATTCAGTCAACTCATGGCGTTGTATATTGAAAAATTAGACGTCCGGGCATGTCGGAAACTTCAAATGTGCGCCGCTGTTTTCGGTGTGCTGACGATTCTGGCATTAATCGGTGAATACATCGCATACCAGGTATTATTCAAATAAAAAAGAAATCATGAAAGTTTTGATGATCAACGGCAGTCCACACCGCGAAGGCAACACGTTTCTTGCCCTTTCAGAAATAGCGAAGACTCTCGAAGAGGAAGGGATAGAAAGCGAAATCGTATGGATTGGCACAAAAGCCGTGCAGGGCTGCATCGCCTGCTATAAATGTATGGAACTCGGAAGATGCGTCTTCCAAGACGACCTCTACAATAAACTCCTGGAGAAAGGAGAGGAATGCGATGCGCTCGTGGTAGGTTCGCCGGTATATTATGCAGGCCCCAACGGTTCGCTTTGCGCCTTAATGGACCGCCTGATGTATAGCGGTGGCAAGAATTTTGCCTATAAACCGGCGGCAAGCGTGGCTGTATGTCGGCGCGGAGGTGCATCGGCGGCTTTCGACCGAATTAACAAATATTTCACCATCCTCAACATGCCGGTGGTTTCTTCTCAATACTGGAACATGGCTTACGGACGCGAACCGGGCGACGTTTTGAAAGACGGAGAAGGCATGCAAACCATGCGCACCCTCGGGCGCAACATGGCTTGGATGCTTAAAAAAATCCACGCCGGCGGCAATCCCGATTATCCTGCAAAAGAGACGCCTGTCCGCACCAATTTTATCCGTTAAGAGAAAATACCATAAAAATTCCCCGCGATTCAATTAAACGTAAATCGCGGGGAAACTTTTTATTTCATTTCCGGCATTTTATCGGTGGGCAGCAAGCCATTTCTCTGCATTGGCAAGGTCTTCGGGAGTATCGATGCCTATTGTTGGCTCTGCAGTGACGGCGGTCCGGATGCGGTAACCGTTTTGTAGCCAACGCAGTTGTTCGAGCGATTCGGCTATTTCGAGAGAACTTCTCTTAAGGCGAGTCACACTCTCAAGCACGTCGCTACGATAAGCATATATCCCGACATGGGTATGGAAAGTGTGCTTGTCAAGCCACTCCTTCCATTCCACCCCACGGATATAGGGGACGATGCTCCGCGAGAAGTAAAGGGCGTCGCCGCCGTCGCTTCTCACCACTTTTACCAGATTCGGATCGAAAAGGGCTTCAAAGCCCTTTTCTTTTTCGAATTCCCTTACCAAAGTGGCAAGCTGGGTTTCGCCTAACGCGTCAAAGCAGTCCATCAGGGCAGATATCTGCGAAGGGGCTATAAACGGTTCGTCACCTTGCACATTGATGACCACCTTTGCCGGCTTGCCAAGCTTGCAGAAAGCCTCGAAGACACGGTCGGTGCCGCTCTGATGGTCGGGCGATGTCATCACCCCTTTGAATCCGGCATTTTCCACACACTCGAATATCCTTTCGTCGTCAGTGGCCACGGCCACATCCACACCCGTTTCCGAAGCGCGTCGGCACACCCTTACAATCATCTCTTCCCCTCCTATCTTCGCAAGGGGTTTGCCCGGGAAACGCGATGACGCATACCTCGCCGGAATTATAATTATAAAATCAGATTTTTCCATTGGAGCTATCTTTGTTGTCTTTGTCGTTTACTTTTTTTGCATCCGTCTCCGATGAATGATGGAAACGGGCTATAGAATTTTTCAGCCATCCCGGCACAAGCACCGCCCCTATGAGGAGATAGAGATAATAAGATATCACCCTCCAGAACACAGCAAGAATCAAAGCCATTCCCGCCGTAGGCACAAGGTCGCCGTAATATTCGGAAAACAACCATTCGCTCAACCCCGATCCGCCGGGGGTGGGACTTATCATCAGCACAACCCATATCACAAACTGGCGGGCGAGAATCACCCATTGCCAAGGGTCGTCCTGCGGAAGGAAACCGAGGAAAAGCGCATTGACCACAAGATAGCGTGAAGTCCATGACAATGCGGTGCCTCCGAACACTTCCAGCCAGAAACGGAACGGCTTGGTGCGTAGTTCCTTCGAAGTAGCCACCATGTTGTCGCCCAACGTGGCAGCCTGGGGTTGCCAACATCTCAGAAGTCTCCATCCCGTCACTTTTATAAGCAACGATTTAATCCATTCGGGTCGCCATATAATGCCGGCGAAAAGCAGAAATGTCCAGGCAAAAATAGCGGCATATACGAGCCAGAACGTAAGTTTTATTCCGTGGGAAAACGATGCGCCGCCCGAAGCGAATATCTCATGGGCCGGCGTAAGGAGCACCACCAGCGGACAGAACAATACAAAAAACAATTCGTCGAGGAAAAGGGTCGTCATCATCAGTGTGGTTGCGCGTCCGAACTCAATCCCTTTGGAATTGAGGAACACCATTCCCAACGAACTTCCACCCACTGCCGAAGGAGTGACGCAAGAAGTGAACTCGCACAACATGTCAACTTCGTAGGCATGCCGCCAAGGAAGTTCACGGTCGGTCAACGCCCGGAAGCGCCACGAGAGGCCGAAATCCCTGCCAAACATAAACATAAAAGCCAATCCTATGCAAAGCCACGTGCGGGCGGTGAAATGGATTCCATTCCACACTTCGGCAAGATTTTCTTTCTTCGCATCGTGCCAAAACATGAATACGACTACCCCCAGCCCGATGGCCACAGGCAGCATCACCTTCCAAATAGAAAACATGCTTTTGCTTGGAGCGGTGGCCGTAGTGTTTATGTTCTGTGTATTATTAGCGTCCATAAATAGGAAACAACATTCTGTCACTTACGGTTTTTTATTATCACCCCATATCGGTCGATAACTTCTCCCACTACGTCTTCCCAACTTCTCACCAAAGAATCGCGCGCACCTTCGGCAACGCCACGCAAAACATCTCTATTATCTTGAAGATGACAAATCAGTTGCGCGAAGTCACGTGGGTTCCGTTCCACAAGGAAACCGTTGCGGCTGTCGCTCACCACTTCCGAAGCCGTGGAACCGAGCAAAAGAATCGAAGGCGTGCCCATGGCGGCTGCCTCACGCACCACAAGAGGCGCGTTGTCGTAAAAGGAAGGGAAAACGAAAAGGTCACTTGCGGCGTAATAATCGCTCAACATATTCCTGTCGTTGATTACTCCGTGCATCACGGCCCTGTCATCCAGTTTATAATCGGCAAGCAGTTGTCTGAGTTCATCGGCGGCATAACCCGTGCCTATGAAATTCATCCTGAAATCGACCTTGCCGTCAAGTTCATGCAATGTGTCGGCAATTACTCTTAATCCTTTCTCCCAAATATGCTGCCCTACGAAAAGGAGATTCAGATTCTTTTCAGACATTCCAAGTCGCTTTTTCGCATCATTTTTATACGTCCAAAGGTCGCCTGAAATGACGGAAGCAAAATCATTGCCGTTTTCAACCACCTGCAACGCCCCCTTATAGCCGTATTCCCTCACGGTCTCCTCAACCTGGGCCTGCGGAATCCATACCTCGTCGCAGGCATTGAAAAAATTGAGTATGCGCTTCATAATTATCGGCACACACCACGGCATACGCTTGAAGGAGTGTTCGAGGTCAGACTTATATTTGGAATGGAATGTCCCGATCAACGGCACGTTCTGATGTTTCTTCACATAGACTGCCAACCGCCCAGATGAAAAAGGGCAATGCGAATGCAGAATCTTGAAATCAGTGGAACGGAGACGGCGCCAAATGAAAGGGTCAAGCTTGGGATAACCGTAACGGTAAGGGCGACGGGAGGCTATCGGCAACGAAAAATATTTCATTACATCATAATCCTGCACCTCGCTCACGGGATTCCATGGCGTAACCACACACGGCGTATGGCCTGAAGCCTTCAGCCAATATACGTAATTCTGCACGGCAAGCGTAACTCCATCAAGGATTGGAGGGAAACTGTCGTTGAATATTCCATAGAGACCTTTACCGGTCGGATGTGAATAGGGTCCTTTCATTTACGTCTGTAAAATTAAACCTTTCCAAACTCATATCCAAAAAACATCAAAAAAGTTTTCCATCTGCACCACGAAATCTATACTTCCCCCTATACAAAAGCCTCATAGGAGCAAAATCTCATTTCAGACACTCTCTGATTTTACCATCTATAATGTCATACAGATCTTTATCGTATCCCAGGTGGTATAACACAATCTTGTCATCCCGGTCGATTACAATGAAAATCGGAGCGACTCCAGCCGACGAGAACACCTTATAAAACCTACCGTTATTCAAGGCCACCGGAAACTCGATGCTGTATTTTTTCAAAAATTTCTTATAAGCTTCCATTTCGCCGGTATATTGATATAAAACTCCCTTCACATCAACCTCGGTAGAATCAGAATATTTTCTATATATCTCATTGTATATGGGATATGATAAAAAACATGGTCCGCAGCCAACAAGAGTCAACATCAAGACGCGGACTTTTCCTTTAGAATCATTTAACGAATAGACACCTCCTCCTATAATATTCAACGTATCAGTTGGCAAAACACAATTCATCCCGGCTTCCGCACTTTCCTTATTCCTTCGTTTTGAGTATTCCATGATTTCAGAACCGTTGTGTCGCAACACGGGGAGTTCCGGCAAATATTTTTCAACAGAAAATGATTCAACAGATGATTCGTTAATTTTGACATCACTCACTTCCTGTTCTATTTTAGAAGAAAGAGAATTCGAGCTGGACAAAAACATCGGATTAAAATTATCTTTGTCAACCCTTATGATAAACCGTGACCATCCGCCGGCTGTCGGATAACTTCTCGGATAGCCATAAAACCTCACATTGTCGCCTTTTATATCAGCCCTCAGTTCCCAATAATCATCTTTATCTTCCACATTGACTAATTTCATAGAATCCGGTTCTTGCAAATATTCGCATAAGCGCGTTATACAATTATAAAACGGAGACTGGATATTGACAACAGTCTGACGGCTCATATCCGTTTTCCTTAAATGATTATCACAATATTCCAACCTAATCATACCATCGTATGAGTCGCAAAATCTTCCATCATCATTGAAACAGACAAACTTTGACAATCCTGTGGAATCTCCTTTATTCTCACACTCTATGTACCTAAAAATTTTTTTGCTTAAGTAAAGGGAATCATCCCCTGTCTGATAAAATCTTTCCTCAAGGTTGTAAGAAACCGTATGTATCTTATCCAACGCCTCCAATATCCTCCCGATAAACATTTCCGATGTAGGTTCCTCTCCATACGACAATCCGGAGCCGACGGCGTAAAAAGCCAAAACAAAAAACAAAATTATATTCTTCATGATGTTATATTTTAATGATATGCAAAAATAATAAAATTTACACCCTCAGCAAAACTTTAGTCACCAAAATTATAGCTAACGCAGTAAATATTTGTGCATTTCAATTCTATGCAATCAAACATTCCAGAGGCATGTCCCTACATTCAAAATTGCACACATAATTTATGTTTACCTATAAAAAGATGAAACATTAAGATCTTTTTCTACTTGACCATCAAGGCATGAAGCCGCCATCACTGCATCCGATAGAAATAGAAGAGGTGGAGCATAGCCGGGTTTGCAACCGGATTGCAAAAGTTTGTTTGTAACTTTGCAGACGGTTCATCATATTGCTGATGAGGTGTGAATGATTTTATCATAAATATATGACACGATTATCGATAATACTCTCTTTTATTGCTTGCAGCATGCCTGTCGAAGCACAAAACTATGTGGCCGTTTCCGACACAGTTGCGGAATGGGACCTCGACGAATTCGTTATAGAAAAGAAAAAATCGGGCAACTTCAAACTTTCCGGCCCGGAAAACGCTTTCAAGATAAACCAGACAGAACTTTTCAGGGCGGCATGCTGCAACCTTGGGGAGAGTTTTACTACGAATCCATCGGTCGATGTGAACTATTCCGACCCTGCCACAGGGGCTAAACAGATAAAACTCCTCGGTCTTTCGGGCAACTATGTGCAACTCCTCACCGAGAACATGCCTAATTTCCGTGGAGCCGCCCGGCCTTACGCCCTCAGATACGTGCCGGGGCCTTGGATGAAAAGCATAAGCGTTTCAAAGGGATCGAGTTCCGTAAAAAACGGTTTCGAATCGATGTCTGGTCAGATTGACGTGGAATATCTAAAACCCGACGACCCGCAAGGAGTGGCCGTAAACGCCTATCTCGATTCCGAGCTGAAAGTGGAAGCCAATGCCGACGGCAACATAAAAATAAATCCCAATCTCTCCACCGAGATTCTCGCCCACTTTGAAGACCGCTACATGAACCATGACTCAAACGACGACGGCTTCACCGACACCCCCGACATAAGGCAACTCAATTTCCAGAACCGATGGAAATTCGTAGGCAACCAATATATTTTCCACGGAGGCATAGGATACCTCAACGAAAAAAGCGAGGCAGGACAGACAGCGCATCATTTCGAAGGCCACAACCCTTTCCGCACCACACTCCGAACAAACCGTGCGGAAGCCTATATGAAACACGCGTTCATATTAAACAGGGAGCATAACTCCAACATCGCATTTATGGCAAACGGTTCCTTCCATGACCTCGATGCATCGTTCGGCAAAAAATGCTACACCGTTGACGAATGGAACGGATACGCCCAACTCATTTTTGAGACAGACTTTTCCGAACGCCACAACCTTTCCACAGGATTCTCTTTCAACCACGATTCTTTCCGGCAACACATCAGAAAGGTCAACGACCTCTCTTTACCCCTCACACCTCTAAACGAATCGGAAAACACCACCGGTGCTTACGCACAATACACCTGGAAACCATCGGCCAAACTCACGGCCATGGCGGGATTGAGGGGCGACTATAGTTCTCTATATGGATGGTTTGTCACACCACGCTGCAACATCCGCTTCTCCCCTATTGAGAGGCTTAACATACGGGGCTCCGCAGGGAAGGGATACTGCACAGTTTTCGGATGGGCGGAATACAACTACCTTCTTGCAAGCGGCAGGGAACTCGTTGTGGAAAACCTCAATCAGGAAGCTTCGTGGAACTACGGCATCAACGTAGATTTTTCCATACCGATAAACGCAGAGACCATAAGACTGAACGCAGAATACTATTACACAGATTTCGACAGGCAGGTAAATGTGGACTATGATTCCGACCCCCATAAACTGACCATAGCCAACCTGCAGGGAAAATCATACTCCCATACATTCCAGGTGGATGCCACTTACGAATCGTCATTCGGACTGAGCGTGACAGCCGCCTACCGTCTTAACGACGTAAAAACCACCTACGACGGCAAACTTCTGGAAAAACCGCTCACGTCAAAATACAAGGCTCTCCTCACCGCGTCTTTCTCCACAGAAATGGACATCTGGCAATTCGACGCCACCCTCCAAATCAACGGGGGCGGAAGGATGCCCGCGCCATATCGGCTCGCCGACGGTTCTTATTCATGGGGGGAACGGTTCAAAGCTTTCCCTCAGCTCAACTTGCAGGTGACAAGATGGTTCCGCCATTTCTCGATATATGCCGGGGGCGAGAACCTCACTAATTTCAAACAGAAGAATCCAATAATAGGATGGCATGACCCTTGGAGTCAAGACTTCGAACCGACAATGATATGGGGCCCGGTGCATGGAGCCATGGCCTACGTGGGAATACGCTTCAACTTTGGGAAACTATAGACAAACAGATGTTAAAAGTCTATAATACCTAATAATCCGCTACTCCTCGCGTTAAACTATAAAACAATAATCCAATCAAATATAAAATCAAACAAACAATACTTTTAGAGTTAATTGACATGAAAAAATTCCTGACACTATTTGCGATGATGGTATGTGCCGTTTCGCTCTACGCCAAAGACCTCAAAGTCCTCGTGGTCACCACTACTCCGAAAATGCAATGCGAGAACTGTGAAAACAGAATCAAGAAAAATCTCAGGTTTGAAAAGGGAGTGAAAAAAATTGAAACCAACCTTAAGAACCAACTTGTGATCGTGACATATGATGCCGACAAAACCAACGAAAAAAACATAGAAGACGCATTCTCCAAACTCGACTATAAAATCGAGGTTCTTCCAATGGAAGTCACATCGTCCGTAGCAATCGGATTCTCCGGTAAAGATAAAGCCTGCTGCAAAGAGAAAACGACTTGTAACAAGCAATCGGTTTGCACAAAGAAAGATTGTACAAAGACGGATTGCACAAAGACGGATTGCACAAGGAAAGATTGCACAAAGACAAATTGTACAAAGAAAGATTGTACAAAGAAAGATTGTACAAAGAAAGATTGTACAAA
>CAJUCW010000017.1 GCA_910585275.1 uncultured Muribaculaceae bacterium | reverse complement strand
CAAAATATCTACGACATTAGCAAGCAATCAATTAGCCATTAACTGAATATCCCTATGTAGAGTTATCATTCCGATTCCCGGTAAAAATGCTCTTGCAGTTGAAGTGCCGCGTTCTAAGCGCCGTATGGTATATCTTCGTGAGGTTCTTGAATCCAAAGAATTTCAAAAATCCAAAGCAGAATTGCCTATCGCATTGGGAATATCGATAGAAAATAAGCCGATAATCACCGATTTACGCAGGATGCCTCACTTATTGATTGGAGGTGCAACCGGCATGGGTAAATCCGTTTTTCTAAATTCAATAATAGTTTCATTGATATGTAGAAAAAGTCCCGAAGAGGTCAAGTTTATGCTTATTGACCCTAAGATGGTGGAGTTTGGTCATTACTCTAAAATAAAAGAACAATATCTCGTGAAAATTGAGGGGATTGACGAGGATATCATATCATCGCCTGAGCATGTCATAACTGCTTTGAACTCTCTATGTTTGGAAATGGATAGACGTTATGAGCTATTCAAGAAAACCTGCTGTCGATCAAATCGGGATTATAATCAACAGTTGGAAGAAGGGAAACTATCGCCAACCGAGGGATATAAGCCGATGCCATATATTATAGTTGTAATTGACGAATTTGCAGATTTGATTATTGTGCACGGAAAAGCAATTGAAATTCCTATTGCCCGCCTTGCCCAGAGGTGTCGCTCTGTTGGGATTCATTTGATTATCAAGACACAAAAAACATTATCCGATGTCATTACCGGTCTACTTAAAGCCAATTTTCCTGTGAGAGTTGCTTTTAAAGTTCAAACTTTTGCAGATAGTAGGACTATTCTTGATATGACGGGAGCACAGTTGTTATTGGATAGGGGCGATATGCTCGTAAGTAATAATGGAATCAGTTTAAGAGTTCAGGGTGCATTTATTGACGAACCTGAAATTGAAAGAATTTGTGATTGGATTGCACACAACAATTCTGATTATAAGCCTTATGTTCTTCCCGTTCCGTCCATCCCGGAAGTTGATACTCCAACAATTGATTGGGAACGTGACCCTCTATTTAAGGAAGCTGCACGCCTAATTGTAGAATCCAATAATGCTTCTACAGCAATGTTGCAACGACATTTCTCTATAGGGTATAATCGGGCAGGAAAAATAATGGACCAGCTCGAACAGGCTGGTATCGTAGGTCCTATAAATGGCGGCAAACCTCGAGAAATACTATGGAATGTGAATTTTGGTTCTCGAGGATTTCTTTCCTTAATAAATAGATTCTGGAAGAAGATAACACAATTCTCCAATGGACAAAAAAAGAAACAGATTTCGAAATTTTGATGAAACATCTTAGAGAAGACAGTCAGTCAATACCTTATCAAGATTATAATATTATAGGTAATACTTTTTCCATTCATGAAATTTTGATTAAAAATGGTATAATAAATATTTCCAAAGAAGATGTCCTTGCTACTCTCAATTCTTTGGGAACAAACTATGTGACTATTGGATTGTCGAATAACGGGACAGCATTGGAAGCTTTTGAAGATGCCTTGAAAAACCTGAGGGATATGACTTCATGTCGAATCGGTAAGATACTGTTTAATATATGGGTAAATACTGAGAACACAACGTTGTCTTTGGTAGCCATGAAATCTATAACAGATTATATTGAGCGTGAGTTAAAGGACATTGATGTTTTGTGGGGAGTGGCAATAGACAAATCGTTAGAAAATAAAATAAGAGTAACATTACTCGCAGCAAGCAAATAAATTATGTTAGGAGCAATCGCAGGAGATATTATAGGCTCTGTATATGAATTCACAGGACAGAAGCGGTTTGATTTTGAAATGTTGCCGAAGGGAAGCAGATTCACTGACGACACGGTGATGACGGTTGCCGTTGCTCATTGGTTGAGCCATTATAAATCCTTGTAGCAACCTATCTACTATATAATGAAACTGACTCAGGCAACAAACTGCTGCCTGGTCAACAAATAGCAAAACTTATAAACTTAAATAATAGGAAACATGGATAAGGAAATCATAGATAGACTTGAAGACATTAGAAATAGGATGGTTCAAGCTCATAAAATATTTTCAACAGCAGCATATGATTTGTCCACTGCAATAGAAAGCCTTGATGAGGAGTTTAAGGACAATTTAGAGTCTTATGCAAAGGAAGCGGATGCTTTTGAACCATATAAAGATGATACTATTGACTCTATTATAACCGATATGGAAATCTCGATAGACTACATATATGACCTTTTAGAAGGAGCAAAATGGTACTTATCGAAACAAAATGGAGAATCGATGTCATTTGATGAGTTCAAAACATTGGCTTTAAATTTCTCCCCTAAAAGTACCGATTTGATTTATGAGATAAAACGATACGATATATTAAATTCAGATTCTTCTAAATTTGATATTGGAAGAACCGGTATATCAAAATCTTTTGATGATGCCAAAAGAACTCTTTGGAGAGGCACATCACGAGGAATGCCGTTTGGAACATTTTATGAGATAATTGAACGAACGCTCAACGAAATCAGTTGTCAAGATTTCAGGTACTGGTTATTTAATGAAGACGGGCAGCTACTTGATTATACATATTCCGATGATGCGAACCATCTTTTCAGAGGATTTGATACCGTGCGTTTTAAGCCGGGCGAAATTGTATTATTCATCAATCATCAATATAAAACGATAGAACCATGCGTTATTGTTGAGCCTCCATACACAATAACTGAATGTTGGGAGCTTAATAATAGGCTGAGGGATGAATGTCTTGAAAACGAAGAAGCATACACCAAAGCTATTTATGAGAAAAAAAATAAAGGCAAGGATTGCTATAAGATTTATACTTTAAATATGGAAAAACTCATAGATTGTCTTCCAGTGAGTCTTATACGAGCTTCAGACCCTGGAGATAGGAGCAGGGTTCCGATGATTTCATCCGAAGATTATAGGAGTTTGAAGGGATGGTATGATGATTATATCTCTAAAAATCAAGAGTATGACATTTGAAGAATACAATAAGTTTGCGGCCAAACCTATTGAGAATTAGAAGATTATGATCATTTCAAGTTCTTAATTTTATGCATCAGGAATATGTCGTAACTTTGCCTCACGATAATTATAAAAGATATGGGAGCAAAAAGAAAATACCCTCTATGGCCTGGGCCGAAAGATGACGAGGTGCCTTACGATACTGAGCATTTCAAGAGGTGGCTTGTAAATGGTGAAGGAGTCACAATCAGTACTGCCAATTCTTATGTGTCATCGATAAGGACAGCTTTCTCCGTTTTGTTTGCAGATAATGATGCGACCTTCAAGAATTTGAGAAATGCATTTTTATCGCGAAACTTATTGAATCCCGAAACACGGATTGCAAGACTTGAAGATGAATATGATCGTCTTGAGGCATATTTATGGGCGGTTGATGAGTTTGGGGATGTAACCTTGGATGAATTCAACTCCAATCGACGATATAATCAGAAGAAACCCGCTCCTAAGGATATGTGGGTGACGGCTTTTCAGGCATATCTCCGTTATATAAGATGGAGAATTGATATTTGCAAAGAAGGCTTCGGTATGCGTGTTTCAGTAGAGGGCAATAAAGGACTGTTTCTCGATATGCCGTTGTCTCGTCAATACAGGTCATATCTCAAGCATCTTGGCACCGGATATGCCCGGAATTCTGTTGACGTTTATTATAATAAGCTTAAACGTATATATAATCTGTTATTTCGTAGAAGTCTGAGAACAAATGTCATCCCCTTTATTGAAAGCTATATAGAAAGAGGAATTGACATTTCACCTCTTTGTGAAAAATTAAAGAATCTAATTGAACAGGAGATAGAGGTCCATCGGTTTGAAGACTTGTCGTTAGACGATCTTACAAGAGGGAAACAGGCCTTTCAGCAATATTGCGATTTTCTAAAGGATTATACCAAAAATCCCGGGAAATATCCTAAGGAGGAATATGAAATTCCTCTCCCGGACTAAACTTGATAAATTACAACAGTCCGCAATTTCATCCTGCGGCTGCCTTAGTCGCAGGGTGTATTATATAAAACCAGATTTTGCCTTCACGATGGAAACACCTGACAAACATAATGAGTACATGGACTTAGAAGAAGTGGTATGGTTGACTGCCCCATCCGATATCGACAATATAATAAACTTGAATGGGTATCTTGTTATAGGTGATAAAGAAGAAATTAAAAAAATCGCTCGTGCACACGGTATAATAAATATTGGCGATGAAGATATAATTTCCACCTTGTCAACCACCAAAACAAATTATGTCACCTCCGGCGAAGGCACGGGTGAAGATAGGGTTGTTGTAGCCCTAAACAGTGCAATCAACCGGTTGCCTGTTAAATTGCAAGACCTTGAAAAGTTGATTGTCAATGTGTGGATTAACGCATGTTGCCCGATATTGATGTCTGAAATCAGAGGAATGGTTAAGTGCTTAGAGTATAATTTCCCAAAAAGAGACCTGATTTGGGGTGTCTCCGTAGATTCAGACATAAATGAGGATATAAAGATAACATTAATAGCGGTAAAATAAGCACAGATTATGTTAGGAGCAATCGCAGGAGATATTATAGGCTCTGTGTATGAATTCACAGCACAGAAACGGTATGATTTTGAAATGCTGCCGAAGGGAAGCAGATTCACTGACGACTCGGTGATGACCATAGCCGTCGCTCATTGGTTGAGCCATTGCGATGAAGAAGGCAATACTGACCATAGCAAAGAACATCTGATTAGATGTATGCAGACGTTGGGTCATAAATACCCTTATGCCGGATATGGCGGTTCATTCAACGCTTGGTTATGGTGTGAGAATCCACAACCTTACAACAGCTGGGGCAACGGAGCGGCAATGCGCGTGAGCCCGGTGGGACTTTATACCGAGACTCTTGACGAAGCTCTTGAATTGGCGAAAATATCAGCCGAAGTCTCGCATAATCATCCCGAAGGTGTCAAAGGAGCGCAAGCTGTAGCCTCGGCAGTATGGATGGCAAAGCACGGACACCCGAAAGATGAAATACGAGATTACATAATGGAGAAATTCCATTATGATTTAACGCGGACTGTCGATGAAATACGCTCGGAGTATCAATGGGATGTATCGTGTCAAGGGTCCGTCCCGGAGTCAATCATCTGCTTTCTTGAAGGAAGGGACTTCGAAGACGTCATAAGACTCGCTGTTTCGCTCGGTGGCGATGCGGATACGATGGCATGTATCGCCGGCTCGATAGCAGCCTGCATCTATCCAATTCCGGAATGTATTGAAAACGAATGTAAAAAAATCCTACCCCCTCTTCTGTATAATCATATGCAGATGTTTGAAGGCTATATCAAGCATGGTCGGGAATTTAATGGGATGCTTAATTTATTGTAAAATAGCTAATAAAATAAATATATGACTTTTGAAGAATTCAAAAAAATGGC
The DNA here is from genome assembly GCA_910585275.1 of uncultured Muribaculaceae bacterium. GTDB lineage: Bacteria > Bacteroidota > Bacteroidia > Bacteroidales > Muribaculaceae > Lepagella. The sequence continues at coordinate 82,035 of CAJUCW010000017.1, read as the reverse complement.
CGGCGCTACGCCCGAAATCAACTGCAAATCCATTTTTAAGGTGGAGATGTTTTTCATCGGATTTTGGGATATAGGTGAAAATGGAGAAATGATGGATCCATACATAGATTCTTATTCAATGGACCTTGGCGTGTTGGAAATCTACTATTTCCTTTCGTATCAGGACGCAAAAAGGAAGATTCTTTCGGAGAAACGAAAAAATCCAAGGGTATTTCATTCAGCGAGGATCCTCCAGTTGCCGCTGGAAATAGAAACTCATGAAGGTGAATACCTGTCAATCACCGTCTTTGACAAAAAGGGGGATATAAGCTACCGCTCCCAACTCCCAACAGTCGATTCGTCCGTTAATGGCGAAGATGACATTAACAAATTTTATGGATACCTTGAAGAGTGTATGCCTTTTTATAAGGGCGAAATAGTTGAGGTATTGGATACTGAGGCTGAAAGCATTCGACTTGGGATAGTCGCAGAAACTCCCATGAGCCTTGAAGATAATTGGGAACGCAGTAAAAAAGCCGGCCATCCGCTCGATGACCTTGACATGTTTAGGGTAATCACCGGTGAAGATGAATCGGAATATTTTAAAACAGACCTCGTTTTCAAACCTTCCTTCCCGGTTTCCGAGCATATACGTCAGCGTCTCAATGAATGGTATGAAAAAGATCCTCATCCCGGCTCCACTGATTTTGCGGGTCTTCTTAAATTGCTTTAAGGAAAGAATCGCGGCTTCCGTTAATCGATTATGGAATATCTTGAATATCGCGGCCGTACAGTCTATCCGATAACCTCAGGGGACGGCCAAAAGGATTATTACGAACACCTCAATTATTGGAGGGTGTGTTATCAAAACAATAATCCGTTAATTCTTCCCTCACAGGAAGATGTGCAGGCGTATATGCGCCTACGGAAGATAGAGAATACACTCTATGGCCGCACTGATAAGGAAGCCCGCAAAATGTTACTTCAATTCAGGAAGTATGATTCTCAGTATGATTGGCGTCCTCGAAAGTCCGGAGACGATAAATTCATCGGGTTGGTTTCTCCAACTGGAGAACAGTTATTGCCAAATTCCTTCGCGGATGTATTCACGCAATTTGACGCTATAAACAGTAAGCCGATTTTTGTGCCTGTTTCAAATGGAGAGGCATGGGCGTTGGTCTCGTTATCCAATCCACATATTCTGATGACATGTTTTCAATACAATGCCATCATACCGGAACGATGGGAGCGACGTCTGTTTTTCGTGCAGGACAAAAAGACAATGAAATGGGGCGTACTCTCGGTCGCATATCCCTTTCTGCATGTAAAGCCTTATAAGGATTGTTTGCCGTTGCTTGAGACACTCATGCCCCCGATTGCGGATGAAATCAGGGAGGATGAACTAACTACAGAGAATCACCCCACGACATTCTTTATGACGCAAAGAGACGGCAAAATCGGAATATTGACCCCCTCCGGCTATTCAGACATTATATATGATTCATATAAGGCAGATAACACCAAATGCACATTCCGGCTAATCCGGAATGACCGCAAGAGGGCGCATCGAGTAGATTATTGGCATCCGGCGGGGAAACGAACATATTGTTGAATTTATCATATAGTAAAATATGGAACTGACAGTTGAATATTTGAGGCAGCGACATGCCTACTGGATTGAGAGATTAGCGGACGCAGGGATTTGGGAGGCTGATAAATTCAAGCCGGTGGAACGCGTCGTGCGGGAGCGCTGCAAATCCTATGTGGGGCTGTTTCACCGCAAGTGGGTCAAGGTGAATGTCCGCCGTCGGTTACGTGACAGAATCATCATCTATCGTCGATCTGCGGATATGTCTGTGGAAGAAATTGATGACACTCTCGTGCATGAGATGATACATCAATACATCTTGGAACAATCCGTCTGCTCTTCCCTGATGGAAGATCTGGATAAACCTGAAGGACACATTTTTGGGGGCGACCGAAAAATTCAGATAAAACGTGCCGGAGGCACGTCCCATATTCTTGTTGTATGATATATTAACGAAGTCTATCGATTTGGGATAGGGATAGTCCCGTAATTTGCGCTATCGTCTCTGTAGGGAATTCCAGTTCTATTAATTTGGTGGCCACAAATTCTCGTGCTTCCTCTTTACCTTTCTCCACCTCATCTGAGATGCCCGCTGCACAACATTCAGCCCTTCCTTGGGCAAAACCAATTTTACGACCTAATGCTCGTCCTTCTTCGCGGGCTGTATCGAGCACGTCATTTTGCACCATGATTGTGTCCATGTGTGCATCGTACGCACGTTTTTCCTTAGGAGGCAATGAGTAATAGGGTAGCTTCTTCCTAATTTCCTGAAGACTGGGAACAAGTGTGTCTTCTTTCACTATTCCAGTCTTGAGGTATATCATCCATTCGTCGAGCGGAGACTCAGGGATTTTATTATAAAAATTAAGCCGTAAGATGTAGTGTTCTGGAGAAAGTTGTTTGGGTAAGTGAGGTATGAATAAGCCTTTTTCTATTGTTTTTAAATGAAGCAATTTGTTTGTTTTGATACTTGTAAACAAATTATCTCCATGGTATGCATAATCATTACCAATGCCGAAATCACAAGCAAGAATATTTATGGAATAAATCTTTTTCAGGCAACCTGTGTTGTTGAAATCGTTGAGTCGGAACACCGTGCAAGAACCGTTATATAAACTTAGATAATAATTAAGCTTGGTAATAAATTGAATAATGACAATAATATTACATCCTTTACTATTTTTTGCTTTGATATCCACGCGGTTGAACTTGTCGTTATCCGAATCCTGGTTGCTTTCGCTTTCAAGAAGTTCCATAATCTTAACCTCTTCGCCCAAAAGCACGGTGATGAGCCCTTCGAGTATGCCGAAATTCGCTTTGTCCCGAAGCATGTGTTTCATCGCCCAGTCGAATCTGATATATGTATTATCCTGTTCCATAATCCGAATTTTTTACAAGTGCAACAATCGTTTACAAAGATAAAATAAAAATTCCGTTGTAGCAAATATTCGGACATTGTCATTGCATTCCGGTGAGGTCGATTTTGAAAATGCCGTTTTCTGCTTTTGGAGGATGGAGGCACATCGTCATATAGACCGGAGCGTAGGTTATTTTTCCTTTCCGTTCTATATTGGCGTTACACAACACAAGTGCTTTGGATATGTCGAAATCTTGGCATTCCAACACATTGCTCAATGCGTTGTGGCGCTCGTAATCTTTACCTGATTTCACTTCTATCGGAAGCACTTTCGATGAATCGGAGATTACGAAATCAAGTTCCCCCATCCGTTTGCTGTTATAGTAATACGGATCGTAGCCATGGTTCAACAGTTCTTGTGCCACGACATTTTCATAGATGGCGCCATAGTTCACGGTTTATTTGCCTGAAAATGCCGCTTTTCCAAGGTTGAATCGTCTGTTTTTGCCGTTTTTCCAAGGTTTATTTGCCCGAAAATGCCGCTTTTTCAAGGTAAAATCGTCTGTTTTTGCCGTTTTTCCAATATTTGGATGTTTTCAGCGGAGGGCGTTGATGGTCTGTTTCAGCTTTTCGCGTTGGAGTGGGGAGGTGCCGAATTCGATTTGCGCGACGGTGCCGTTTTTATCGACAACTATCGTCATCGGATAACCGTTGGCTCCGATGTATTCCTTGAATTGGGTGTCGTTGACCAATGGAATCCAGTTGAACCCTGTTCTTTCCAAGACGGGGCGGGCGGTTTCCGGTTTTTCGTATGTGGATGAAAAAAACATCACATCGGGCATTTCGTTTTTCCATTCCGAGAGTTCAGGCATTTCCGCACGGCATGGTCCGCATCCGGTAAACCAGCAGTTGAGCACCATTACTTTGCCCGCTACGTCGGCTTCATTCCACGTTTTGCCTTCGATGTCTTGTGCTGTGAACCGTGGGAATTTGTCTCCCGTACGGATGGTTTCCTCTTTCCCTATCGAAAAGCGTATCATGCGTCCTTTTTGCTCGTTATACATGTCGAGCATTATGTCTGCCTCTGGAATCCTTTCTTTTGGAATTGCGTATTTTTTCGCTTCCTCCGGCAGAGGCTCTTTCAACGTCATTCCAAATGCCTTGGCGCCGTTGGCAGTTTGAATGGAAATCATTCCGTCGAGCAAACTCATATCTACAGGTATTTCGGAAAAGAAATAACCGTCGAGTATATATAACTTATCATATTTTGGGGATTCTTCGGCAAATGCCTCCACCGACAAAACGATTGCAACGATTGCAATCAAATATCTGAATATTTTCATGATTATCATCTGTTTCTAATTTTTTAAACTTCCAATCGGGACAACCAATACACCATCTTCCCGACGGTATGCATAATCTCCGGTGGCTGTTAGAACCATGAGGAAAGAAGGTGATTTCATTTTTGTTGTGTCGATTTTTTCTGCAAGTGTCAATAATGTCGCCGCTCCCTGGCCTATAAGTTTATCCCCTCCTAATTTTATTTCGATTAGCCCGTATCTTCCGTCTCTAAGGTGGACGACGGCATCACACTCAAGACCATTTTTGTCTCGAGAATGATATACGTTTCCATTCAATGCCTCTGCGTAAACTCTCAAATCGCGCATACATAGAGTCTCGAATATTAGCCCGAATGTATTCAGGTCCGCTATCAGGTCGGAAGGCCCCAAGCCAAGAGCCGCCGTGGCGATGGAGGGGTCAGTAAAATATCTGGTGTCGGAGGAGCGAATGGCTGTTTTGGAACGCAGGTTAGGGTTCCAGGCTTCTACATCTTCAATAACAAAAATTCTTTTTAACGCTTTGATATACGAAATAACTGTATCTGTGTCAAAAGAATCCCCTTCATTTTCAATTAAGTCGTCTTTTATTGCAGCATAGGAAACTTGCATACCCTGATGTCTGGAATATGACCGTAAAAGGCGATGCACCCGTGTCGCGTCGCGTTCCACTCCGTCTGCCATTTGGATATCTCTTTTTTCTACGGCCGCCACATAATCGAAGGCTTGGTCTAAGGCTATTTCATCTTCCATGTCGATTGACAAAGGCCAGCCTCCACGGCACGTAACGAATGCAATTCTTTCCAAGTCAAGATTTGAAATGCCCGCGATGTCAGTTTCTCCGTTAAACAGTTTTGATAAAGAAATATCGCCTGTAGATTCCCCCGATTCCCATAACGACATAGGCCGCATTTTAATCCATCCGAATCTGCCGGTGCCGCTATGGATAACGTCGCTCATATCCGGAGGTACACTGGATCCGGTCAATATGAAAAGTCCGAGGTCTCGACTATGGTCAGCTTCAAACCTGACCGCGTCCCATAGTTTGGGGGCAACTTGCCATTCATCTATAAGACGAGGTTTTTCTCCTCTGAGCAGCAAAGTGGGGTTTAAACGTGCAAGTTGAATATTTTGCTCCCTCTTTTGTGGGTCTGACATATACAATACGCTATTGCATATCTGTTCCGAAGTTGTTGTTTTTCCGCACCATTTGGCCCCTTCCACAAGTACTGCACCTTTCCCTTTCAACTTTCGTTCGAGGAGTTTATCGGCGATTCGAGGTCTATATGTTTCTATTTTAGTCATGTGTAACCATCTTTTGGCGGCAAAGATACAAAAAATAAATTACAATTCGGTCATTTGGCGGGATTCCGTTCGGTCATTTGGCGGGATTTCGTTCGGTCGTTTGGCGGGATTTCATTCGGTCATTTGGCCGAGTTTCATTCGGTCATTTGGCGGGATTTCGTTCGGTCATTTGGCGGGATGGACGTTTTTAGAGGCTTTTACATACTTTCCGAATTAGAAGTGCCGTTTTTAGTTTTGGAAAGTATTTTTTCTTCGTCGGTATTACCATGGAGGATGGAGAGATATTCGGAGTAGGGGATGTGGCGGCCTCCCATGCTTTTGAGATGAGGGGTTTCGAACTGGCAGTCGATTATCAGCCCGGGTATCTTTTCAAGGCGCCTTGCAAGGGATATGAGCGCGAGTTTGCTCGCACTCGGCACGAGCGAAAACATACTTTCCCCGCAAAATACGTTGCCTACGGTAACTCCATACAAACCTCCCACAAGTTCTTCACCTTTCCAAACCTCGACACTTGCAGCGTAGCCGTTTTCGTAGAGACGTGTATATGCCTCTATTATGTCAGGACCGAGCCATGCCCCTTCCATGTCTTCGCGTAGTTTGCCGCAATTACGTATTACCCCGTCGAAATCTTGGTTGAACGTTACCCGGAGTTCACCTTTGTTGATGAGCTGGCGCATGGAATGCGACACGTGGATTTCTTTCGGGAAAATCACGAACCTTTCCATAGGGCAATACCAATGGGGCATATCGCTGTCGCGGAACGAGAACCACGGAAATATGCCGTAGCTGTAGGCAAGCAGCAGACGCTCTTCGCTGAGGTCGCCACCAACGGCAAACAGTCCGCCCGGCTCCCCGCCTCTCGGGTCGGGGAAAGAGAGTGTGTCATCGAGAAGGTATATCATGTCAGCGATAGTTTTCCATCATTAACCACAACGTTTGCTTCGCCCCCTTTTTTGAGTTTCCCGAAAAGAATCTCGCGCATAAGGAGCGGTTTCAAGTCGGAATTGATTACCCGTTCCAGTTCGCGAGCCCCGTATTCGCGAGTGAAACCCTTGTCGAGTATAAACCGAGAGGCATCTTCCGAAAGGCGTAGCGTCACTTTCTTTCCCGCCAACATCTCGCGGAGCTTACGCAGATTCTTTTCGAGGATAAGCGAGGCCATATTTCTGTTCATCTCGTTGAACACAACCGTAGCGGAGAGACGGTTGATAAATTCCGGCTTGAAAGTCTTCTTCACCTGCCTCATCATGGCGTCGCCGGCCGTTACGTTGCTGCCGAAGCCGACTTTCGCCTGCGCGGCGAATTGCGCCCCTGCATTTGAAGTCATAATCAGGATTACGTTGCGGAAATCGGCATGGTTCCCCTTGTTGTCGGTGAGGCGCGCATAGTCCATCACCTGAAGGAGGATGTTGTAGATGTCGGAATGGGCCTTTTCGATTTCATCGAGCAGAAGCACGCAGTTCGGGGTCTTGCGAATGGCGTCTGTGAGGAGTCCGCCGTCTTCATACCCCACATAACCGGCTGGTGAACCTATAAGTTTTGCCACCGTATGCTTTTCGGCATATTCGCTCATGTCAAACCTTACAAGCCCTATGCCGAGTTCGCGGGCAAGCACGCGTGCGACTTCCGTCTTACCTACGCCTGTGGGGCCTACGAAGAGAAGACTGGCAAGCGGCTTACCGTCGTCGGTTAGCCCGGCTTTTGCCATCTGCACGGCTTCCGTCACCTGCTTCACGGCATCGTCCTGACCGAATATCTGCGAGGATATCCGTTCATGGAGCGTTTCAAGCGAAGCATTGTCGTCGGCACGCATGGCGAGCGCGTCAACCTTACATACCTTGGAGAGGATTTCAGCCACGAGTTCCTTGGAGACGGTCTGGCGTTTCTGGGGGAGAGGGTGGAGTTCGCGGTATGCGCCGGCCTCGTCGATAAGGTCGATGGCTTTGTCGGGGAGAAAACGGTCGGTGATGTGGCGTGCGCTTGCGGTGACGGCAAATTCTATAGCCTGGTCGGAATAAAAGACGTTGTGAAACTTCTCGTAATTCTTTTTTAGCTGACGGATGATGTTGACGGTTTCCTCCACGCTCGGTTCTGCGATGTCGATTTGCCGGAAGCGGCGTACTATCCCCTTGCTTTTGGCAAAGTAACGGTTGTATTCCTCATAGGTTGTGGAGCCTATGAACCGAATGTCGCCCGCTTCCAGATATGGTTTAAGCATGTTGGAGGCATCCATGGAGCTTGCGCCCGTAGAGCCCGCACCCACGAGGTTGTGGATTTCGTCGATGTAGAGTATCGCCCCCGGCTCTTTAGAGAGGCCGTCCATTATCGTCTTTATGCGGTTTTCGAAATCCCCGCGATATTGTGTGCCGGCGAGAAGGTTGCCTATTTCAATCTGATATATTCTGGCATCTTTCAATCTTTCGGGTACCTGGCCTGATTCTATGAGGCGTGCGAGTCCATAGACGAGGGCGGTTTTTCCCACCCCCGGTTCCCCTACATGTAGAGGATTGTTTTTCTCTTTGCGGCAAAGCACCTGTATTGTTCTTTCCAATTCCGCTTCCCTTCCTATGAGAGGGTTGCGGTTGTCGAGATTTTCGTTGACGCAGGTCACCATGTTTTTCCATGATTCCGCAGCGGGTTCGCGGAAATCGTCATCTTCCTCGTTTTCAGGGTCGTCCAGGTTGTCGATTATTGTTTCCGCTGTTTCGTAATTCGACACCAGTTCGCTCATGAATTCCCCTTCCTTGTTGAATATAGCTTTCCTCAGCAGGTATTCCGCAAAAGATTCTTCAAGAGAAAGAAGTCCTTTCACGGCGTGGGGTACACCCATGCAGGTCTTGCCGGAATAATGCACGGAAGCGGCAGCCGTTTCGAGCATCTGCCGGAATTGCATCGACGTTTCAGGGTGCTTCCCGGCATCGGATGGGAGAGCCTCCATCCCGCCAAGATATGAGTCGATTTTCTCGGAAAGAGTGGCGGCATTAGGACCGAATGCCTTGATTGCCGCAGAGAATCCTTCCTGACGGAGCAAGGCAAGGATGAAATGTTCCGGAGTCACATATTCGTGGTGTCGGTTTTGTGCTATTTCGTAGGAGTCGTGAAACGCCTGGTTTAATTCAGGCGAGTAGTATATTTCAATCGGCATGATAAAACTTAGATGGTTGAGGAATGAGAACGTGTGTCAGAACGGCGGTGTGTCAGGAAACTGCGTTTCCGGTTCTACGCTGATGCGTAGCGGAAATCCTTCCGCACGTGCCATTTCAGTGGCTTTGGCAGCTTTGGTGGCGGCAATGTCGAGGCTATAGACGCCGACCACGGCTTTGTCGGAATGATGAATCAGGAGCATGATGCGTTCGGCTTCGGCCTCACTTTTGTGAAAAACCGTAGAAAGCACCATCACCACAAATTCCATTGTGGTGAAATCATCGTTGTGCATCACCACCTTATATCGGCGCGGTTCGCGAAGGTCAATGTTTTGTTTTTCTTTTAATGATGATTGTCCTTTTGCCATAGCTCGTTCTAAAATTATTTGCAAAATTACTTAAAAAAACATGCCCCGCAAAATATAACAAGCGCGACATGGCATTGATGAAAAAATATGATTAAATTTGCAGAAAACACAAAAAACTAAAGAAATGAGACAGACCTTAAAGAATGACATACTTACGGTGGTGATTGATTCGCATGGCGCGGAATTGCAGAGCATCACCGACAACCGTACGCAATATCAATATCTTTGGCAGGGCGACAGCCGTTTCTGGGGACGGCGTTCGCCGGTGCTTTTCCCGATTGTCGGTTCCGTTTGGAACGGGCAGCTGCACATGGACGGAAATGTATTTCCGATGGGGCAGCACGGCTTCGCCCGTGACAGCGAATTTGAAATTATTCCCGACGCACCTGAAGACGAAGCATGGTTCGCTCTCGATTGGAACGAACAGACATATTCCGTTTTCCCACGCAAGTTCCGTCTTGAAATCGGTTACCGTCTTGTAGGCGAACGTTTGTCGGTAATGTGGCGAGTCGTAAATAAGGACGATAAGGATATGAGTTTCCAGATAGGTGCGCACCCGGCCTTCAACTATCCCGGTTTCAATGCCGCCGATGCGGTGCATGCCTATCTCCTGTTTGACAGGCCTCCGAGAAAGTCTCAGCTTATTGCAGAAAAGGGGTGTATAGGTGGCGAGGTGATGGATATAGAGCTTGACAGCGAGGAAATGCTTCCTGTCACTGCCGACACATTTAAAATCAACACCATCATACTTGCCGAAAGCGGCGTGAGACGCATTTCGATGCTTGATAAGAACCGCACTCCTTATCTTTCTTTGCTTTTCAATGCCCCGGTGGTTGGGATTTGGTCGCCGTCGCCCGATGCTCCGTTCATTTGTATCGAACCTTGGTACGGGCGTGCCGACAGGGTAGGATATGACGGCGATTTCGCAGGTCGTGAATATGTCAACCGGCTTAATCCCGGCGAAAAGTTTGAAGCGTCGTATATGATTGTGTTCGAAAACCTTTGAAGGCAACCATAATCACCCTGAGGGGGGATAAAACCAATGGTTAAAAATTCTAAATGCGTCCAACCCGGTTCTACAATATGGTGTTGTTAGGGTGAAGTTTTATTTTCAATAGACACACACATATTATGGATTACACAGAAATAATCAAATCTACCCCGGTAGTGATGGTTGAGTTTTTTGCTTCATGGTGTCCTCACTGCCAGAGGATGATGCCGGTGGTTGAACAAGTGAAGGAACTCCTTGGCGGCGTGGTTGATGTATATAAGTTTGACATCGACGAGAATGAAGAAGCCGCCAAAACCGAAGACGTGAACGGCATTCCCACATTTATAGTTTATAAAAACGGCAAAGAAGTGTGGCGCCAGAGCGGAGAAATCGACGGCAAGGAACTCCTTGCCAAAATCCAGTCTTATCAGTGACATCTGAATGGCTTGGAAGCGCGCTGCAAAACCATGGCTCCATTTTCAAGGTAATCTGGATAGGGCAGTGACACCAAATCAAAAAGCAAAAAAAGCCGGAACCGATGAAATCGTTGCTCCGGCTTTTTTGTTTTTTGACTATATTTGCATTCAAAAACGGAAATACATGGAAAGAAAGAATCCTTTTGGAAACAATCCATTCCCGGGGCGAGGCATATTGTCCGGAATGAGTGCTCTCCCGGGAGCGGGAAATATGAATTCCGGTGTGGCGTTCGGGGAGAACAGTCCATATAAGGATGAAAAGGAGGATGAGGAAATGACGGATGAAATGATTCGTGATTTTATCGATGGGATTGTGATAAGGAAAGAAGAATGGACCACCACCCATCCTAATCATATCAAGTGTGGTTCCGACGATTATTACACCACCCTCGCCAATACTATTTCGATAGCACTTTTGCCGGTGAATCTTCCAAAGGATGCACCGGAAGGGATAATGTTTGAAATCGCCATGAGTTGCACGGCATATCTTGAAGACCTTGTCAGCGGATTGGGGGTTTGGAATGCGTTCAGAAACATTTATCGCCGTAAGTATGGGAAGTGGTTGCCGTTTTACGATTGCGAACATGAGGATTACCTTCTTGACAATGTCAATATCGAAGATGTGAAGTTTATCGTATGGCAGTGCTTTTGCCGTTGCGGTCAGCTGCTGGATACCGTTTATTCCCCGTTCAGTCCTGCCGTGGATGAGATTTCATCGATTGTCTATAATATTATAGAGGAGAAGTTCGAGGATGCGCCGGAGTGCACAAGAGTGCGGGATTTTATCCGTCGGGTGATGAAGAAAGGCGACTATTTCGAGGTCAGGATGCTTGCCGAATGGCTCGTGGTGGACAATAAGCTAATCTCTTCTCCTAATATGGAAGCGTCCATACATGAGGAGGCGGAACACTTGGCTAACTCACAGGATTCTATTTCGGAGCACATTGCATCTTATTTTGTAAGAAGTGTCAAGGCCTGGAGTGAAAAAATCGGGCCTTTAGGGTGTTCGGCATCCGTTTATCTTGCAGAAATGGGCAGGGAATCAGGATATGGCAACCTTGCGGCGAAACTTGACAATCTAAAGTGCATAAGCGTGGCTCTGTTCCGTGTAAAAGAAGTCGGTAAGAATGTCATTGTCCTGGAGGATGCAGGCGGGGAGTGTTATGATGTTGAAAAGAATTCTTTCGGGAAAGGTACGCGTTTCAAGGAAATAAAAGGATACATGACATCCATTGTTAAGTTCGGCGACCTTTGGCAACAGAACGGAATGGCAACCGGACTTACGGTTGACCCGTTTGAGAAGGAAAATCTTCAGACTACATATCATGAAAATGAAAAGTCGCACGAATGGTTGAATCAGATTGTGGTACGCAACGGAGGAAAAAGGATATATTATTGCCGTGACATGAAAGAGGTTTCCTCCATATTGGGGGTGCCACATAAAGGAGAGGAAGCGCTTGATGAGGATATTGATAATTTTGTCCTTATGCTCAGTGAAGATGAGGGGATGGTGGTTCTTCAGAATTATGCCCAGGTGTTTAAGGACAAGGGAAATCCGTTCTATAACAAGAAAGAAGCGAAAGAAGATTCATTGGGATTGATTGCTAAAGGTTTGGTGCCTGAAGACGTAGCAAGGATAATTGTCGAAAAAGGTCTCCTTCCCGAAGCCGAGATGTCGGCCTCCCAAGGCAAGAGATTTGGTAAAGCCATTGTGCAAGACAATATGCTTTTCCTCTTCGGGTTCTTCCGCTCGAAAAATCCCAAAGTCGATTATTGACAATTAGGATAAACATTGTCGAGGGTGCGCTGCATTCAATCAGCCTCAATATAGGATTTTCAAGCAATTCAATGTGCTGCCGGATTAGTGATTTGTAGATGAGATTATCCTTGAAACGGCTAAAAAATAAACTTTTATGTTTATTTTTACGTTTCTATTTTGCGGGGTGAAAAGAAATTATTACCTTTGCATAAATTTATCGCCCTTAGGTGGAAAATACTAAGGCTCGCCCACCAAATTAAGGTGGGCTTATTTTTTATGGAGAAACAGCGTGTAATAGTCTATATAGACGGATTCAATTTCTATTACGGGCTTAGGAAGGATGCCCGGTGGAAGAAATATTATTGGCTTGATATAGTCAGGTTGTTTGAGATGTTTATGCGTCCCAATCAGGAGCTTGTTGCCGTTAAATATTTTTCGGCAAGAGTAGATGACATCGACCAAAGTCTGCGTCAGAGCGCATTCTTTCAAGCAAATAAAGAGAATCCTAAATTCAAATTGATACTAGGAAAGTATCTTAAGAAAGAGATAACTTGTTTCAAGTGCGGTAACAAAATACATACACACGAAGAAAAAGAAACCGATGTACGTGTTGCAACACAGATTGTAGCCGACGCATATCAGGATAATTGTGACCTCGCGATTGTTGTGTCTGCCGACAGTGATATGATACCGGCAATCGAGTTGGCTATGGAGGCGGGACATAAAGTAGTGGTTTATTTCCCACCTCATCAGTATTCAAGTAACCTTGCGTCTATGGCATCAAGTAAACCCGTTCAGCTCAAACAGTATGAGAGCCGATTCAAACAATGTATTCTCCCGGATGTGGTTCATCTTACAATTCCGGATTTCGATTTGCACGTTCCTCCAAAGTGGAAGGCATTTCAATAGGGGGAGTATCTGCTTGAAAGAAATCTCGTGCCAATGAGAGCAGAACTAGCTTCGGCTATGCCGAGTGCCGCCGAGATTGTCAGAAGGAAATACTCCGAGTGAGTACGTAGCGATTTTAGTGATAGGTTTCACCTGGTCGGAAATAGTAGTCGCAAGGTCGCTCTTTTTTGTATTTTGTTTTTAAACAAGCTCTTAATAGACTATTGACCGGGTGCCTAAGTTCCGCCGAGTCGGGGGAGGTAAGGCGAATTTTTGCGAAATTGGACCAGTGGGTATTTGTAATAAATTATATCTTAGGATTTTACAAGAGGTGGTCCAGAATAAAATATAAAGTGGTCCAGGAATTGTTAAAACGGGATGACCGGCCACGAAGGCCCGGTAACACAACAAAGGCGAGACCGGTGAGGACACAATTGTCCCGGTTGTCCCACTGTCCCGGGGATGGGACTGTGGGACAACCGGGACGAATAAGGGAAATACGGGGATCAAAACCGGAAAGTTGCAAAATAAAATAGGGGGGATAACAGGAATAGGTATATTTGCATTGAATTTTGTGGTTACAAGGACGTTAGACGGGGATATATTATATATCCGTTAGGGAGAACGTATTATATAAATATGATTGTCATCATATTATATAATCTTGATGCAAGAAATGTATCAAAGAAGAAAAATGGGAAGGAAAGTTATTGTCCGGTTGTCCCACTGTCCCGGGGATGGGACAACCGGGACAACGGGACAACAGGGATTATTTTATTTATATAAATCATCGTTGTAAGGTTCTTCGCAGATTTATTAAATAAGGTGGGTTACATTGACTTTTTTGTATTTACTACCCATTCTGAGAGCGAATGCCATCTGGTCTTTGATGATTAGCTCTCCCTTTTGCAGTCCGGCAATGGCGGTGCGGATATCCTGGAGTTCCGAGCCGCTTACGCCGAAAAGATCCTTGATGACCTTATCGTCGATTGTCTGCTGTTTCATAATAAGTGGGTACTGCGCGTTGGCGTAGAAATCGAAGCCCTTATTTTTGAAATCAGCCATATTCTGTGTAGCAAGAATAACAGACAATCCCTTATTGCGACCTACCGCAATAAGGTTGCGGAGCGGGCGATTGTCGAAACTCAGCATGTAGTGAGCCTCGTCGATTATCGAGAAGTGGCGGATTTGCACAACATCGTCGTTGACTGCTTGCTTGTCGAGCTGTTCGTAGATGTTGTTGAGTTTCGACATAAGAAAGTACACGATAGCCTTTGCAATCGGCCCGTCCTTTGGATAGCCGTCCATCTTAACGATGAAGCTGTCGCCGACAAGGTCAGCCTTATCCTCCGTGTCAAAGATGTTGGCACGGTCGAGCTGTTTAAGAATCGACGATATAGAATCGTCCTTGTCGGGGTCTTTCATTCGTGCCTGATATTCTTTGAGCATATCGGTGAATGTTATAGGCGCACCGTTGGTTCGTTTGTAACATTCCACGATAGCCTCGCTCAAACGATTGCTCATATTTGAGCTTGGCGAAAGGCGGTCGAGCGATGCAAGTGCCGAGGCCATTTCAGTCGAATACAGATTTATCTCGTTTATAGGGCGACCGGTGAAATTCTTAAAGGGAGTGAATGGTAAAGGTCGCTCTATCGGATCGAGTATGCAAGAGCGGTCAACATCGAATAGCGACAGCCAGTGATTATTTTGAATATCACTGAACTCACCTTTGTAGTCGAACAACAGGAAGTTGACCGGGTAGCTGCTCTCGGAAGAAATCGAGCGAATCTGTTGCATCAGCACCGCAAGAAGATTGGTCTTGCCCGAACCTGTTGCCCCGGCGATAATGATTTGGGCGTTGGTGATTGCTCGGCTGTTGATGTCGAGAGTAGCTTCCATTTCTGCATCGCCATAGTTGCCGATGAGAAGATTGAGGGCCGGAATATCTTTGGCGAGGGCTGCTTTGCCACCTGACGAGAAAAAGTAATTTTCGAGATTATTGTCGGTCATCAATGTATCACGACCACGATACATTTCAGCACTGATAATACGCGACAGCACATTATTATTAGAGAGGTCGAGCGAAGTATCGTGATAGCGCAGTTTTATGAGCGCTGAATAAAGCGGAGCAAGTTCCTGATGTGTGAAGAAACTCGCCTGAAAGCGGCTGCCTTTCTGCAATTTCATTGATTCAACGAATTTTACATTTCGTTTGCCGGGTGTGGAAAGACCCACAAGGAGGCAAATGCGCATAAGCTTATTGTTGAGTATAGAATAGCGGCGCTCGTTGCCCGCAGTGCGCGACAGATTGATGAGTGTTTCAATCTTATCTTTGAGCGGAGCAAATTCAGTATTGAAGTTCTCCGGGAAATAGATGTCTCCAAAAAGTAATGGCATGGTTTTACGGGTTTAGTTCGATTCCGAAATATCCGTCAGTGACGTTAGTCTTCTGTTGCTCCACATCGCGGTGCAGGGTGAAAGTCTTAGATATGAAGGCTTCGAGCTTCTTATAGTCGCTTTCGGGGCGAACTTCCGAGGTTGTGCAAAGCAGTATGGTTTGCTCTGCAAGGTTCGGGAAATATTCCTCGAACAGCATCTCACGGCTCTCGCTGTCGAGAACGCCCATCACTGTGTCGATCATCACGGGTGGATTGTAGTCACCGAGGTTGCGAAGCACTTTCAGAAGCACTTGAATAAAAATCTGCTTTGAGGCGGCATTAAGCTGATTGAGCGAGATTTGGTTCCCTTTTGTATGGAAAATTCTGATGTTGAAGTTTTCCATACTGTCGCTCAGTTCCACTCGCCCGATGTGACCTTTATAAGACACAAGCAAGCGGTTGAGCTGTTGTTGCATCTCGCTCTCAATCTGCGCTTTTTTCTTTTTGAGAAGAGAGTCGGCCACTTTCTCAAAGAACGGCTTGAGCTTGACGAGAGTATCATATTTCAAATCTGGCTCTTGCTGAATCTGTACATCGTAGCGGTGTATGCGGTTGTCGAGTTTTTGAATTCCCTGTTTAAGTTGCCCCTCGACAATTTTGGTTTTTTCGAGTTTGAGTTGGCTGTCTTCGTAAGAGGAAATAATATACTCGTTGCCTCCGGCCTGCGACTGTTGTAGGTTTTTCTTCTCGGTGCGCATTTCCTCGATGGTTGCGAGAAGCACTTCGAGGTCCTGGCGTTGACGATAGAGTGACACAAATAGATTGCTTGTTCCGCTGGTGACAAGCGACTTTAATGCCGCGATTTCTTCGGAATCGAGGAAGTCGAACGGGTCTTGCTGATTGGTCGTGTTCTGAACAGCGACCATGTGGTTAACGATATTTTCTTCGTCAACCTCAGGCGAGCAAAGCGAGAGCTGTTTCAGATAGTCAATAACTTTTGTAGTGACATCGCGGAGGGTTTCGAGCGAGTAAGCTCCTGTCGATGATTTCTGCAACTCATTTTTAATGCGAAGGATATTGTTGATTTCAACAGAAAGGTTTGATGCCATCTTCGGCAAGAAAATGTTGATTTCTACATTTTCCATAAAACCTTTAATATCTTCGGCATATTGGGCTGCGCGTGAGATAATATCTTCTATCTTCGCTGTAATATCAGTTATCCGTTTGTTGAGTGAAGCATTTTGCTGTGCGCCCTCTTTGGCTTTCTGATATTCAGCTTCAATCGAAGTAAGATACTTGTAATAAGAATCTTGTTCGGCAATACATGAGTTCAGATCGGCTTCGAGCTTCTCTTTTTGGCAGACGAGTTCGTTATACTCAGCGGCTTCCTGTTCGGCCTGAAGTCGTAGTTGTGCCCATTCCTGTTGTACTTTCTCAGCAGCTTTTTTCAGTTGCAGGTATTTTTTGAATCCAAGCACATTCTCGAAGTTGTCGCGAATGGTCTGGGCGAATACATTCTTTTTAAGAAGTTCGCTCGACTGCATTGCGTCAAACAGAAAATACTGGCTCAACTCCTGGGGGAGATTAGCTTTGATAATCTTATTGACCTCCTGCTCGTTTTTGATGCGCTCTTTTCGAGCCGTCATTGTGCCATAAACGAACATATTGCCGTTCATGTTCAGGCTGACGCTTTCGAGCGGTTTTCCGGCAGGGTTAAGCACGTAAATTCGTTTGAGGATATATTTCTGCTCTTGCCCGAGCACTTTTCCGCTGAAGGTAATCTGCAAGGAGATTTCCGGTTTCGTCTGACCTATAGCACCCTGGTTGAGCAGTTCCATAAAGTGGTCGCGGTTCTCGATTTTGAGTCCATATAGAGCACCGCTTATCGCCTCAAACAGAGTGGTTTTACCACCGCCGTTTGAGCCGCCGATAAGGATAATAGGGCGTTCCTCGTCAACCGACAGATCGAGGTCGAGGTCAAGATAAGTCTTGTAGTTGCTGACTTTGATTCTCTGTATTAGCATGTCGAGGACTGTTTATTGTTTAATCTTCTGAATTGCAGCACGGATGATTTCTTCAGTTGTCGCGTCATCAATCTCTATCACGTCAACTTTTTTGGCGTGATAGGCTTTCAAGATTTCCTCGCTCAGCCAGTCGAAGTCAATCTGTTCGGCATCGCAGATGGCCTCAATCATATAGAGGTCATCGCGGCGTATGCCGTAGTGAACGAATTTTTGATCTATTCCTTTGTTGCTCATATCTTACTCTTGTTGTGGATAGAAACTGTTCCAGTTCAATGTATCGGTGGTGTTTTCGATAGGTAGCGGTGAGTATAGCCAGTTCGAGCCTTGTTGCAAGATAACGCCACCGGCGAGCGGTTGCTCGGCGAAGCTGTTCTCCTTAATGTATTCAAGCAGGGCATTATGCTTGTCAGCGGCAAACATATCGCTGCCCGCACTCTTTGTATCGAAAAGGTAGATATGTCCGTTCTTCATGCGGATAACGAAGTCCACATAAAACAGTGCCTTTTCACCACCTTGCCCTTTGTGGTATTCAATGGCATAGTTGGCTTTGCCGCTATCGCCGTTCTTATACCACCAGTCAATATACTGTGAGTTGGCTTCAAGGAACATAACAAATTCCTTTTCGGGATTTGAAGCTGCATTAAGCTGAATGAACGGTAGCAGAGCGTGGTTTTCAGCGGGGGCGACTTGGTTGGTTTCCGCATCATACACACGCTGTTCGGGAACTTCCCAATCGTGTTCTTTATAGACGCGAGCGGCAGCGGCTCTCGCGGCAGCGACCTGACGCTTGCGAGCGTACTTTTCGAGTGCCGTTTCAAGAAGTCTGTCGAACTTGGGGCGGTTCTCGTGATAGAGCACAACTTTCTTTGCATCGGTTTCATAGATGCCGAAGAAGTCGGCTATAAGCTCTGTAAGGAAGCTCGCGATTTTATCGGTGCGTCCTTTGCGCTCAAACTGACCACCTTTGCCGTCGATGTAGGCAATGAAAACGCCGTCAATCTCGCCTGTGGTACGGGCGAACTTGGCACGTTCCACCGTCAATGTCTGCACTTCGTTCTGGAAGTGTACGTCCTTGGGAATTTCGATGTTGATAGTCTTGACATCGAGGCGAATTGAGTTCTGAACGCGACGGCGGTTTTCGTTGATAGTCAAATCGTCGGTTTCGGGGAGTGGCTGATATTCTTCATCTTCGCCACGCATAGCGGCAAGTTCGGCGATAGAGAAAAGTCCGGCACCCTGTTCGAGTTTCCAAAAATTGGTTGCCTCGTCATAGAGAACTTTTCGGAAGTCTGGACCGAGATAGTTACGCTCAATGTTCGGTCGCTCTGAATATACAGCTTTGAGCGATACGTTGCAGAGATTAGCGCGGCGATGAGCGGTAATCGTATCGCTCAAAATGTAACTGGCATCGGCGGTTACAATATCAATCTTATCTTTGGCAATGTCGGTATAGACATAGCCGACATTCAGCAACTCATTGGGGTAATGCTTTTGCTCCGGCATACGGAGTATGCGCCCGACTGTCTGAATGGTGAACTGGTCGCTTTGCAGCTTGCGGAAAATAAGAAGCACGGCAGCACGAGGGCAATCCCAGCCAAGAGCAATAGCTTCCTTGAAAAGAAGCACCTGTGCGAGATTCGTGGGATTTTCAAGTCCTTCAAGGTTTGACTTCTCGTTAGAGAGCCACACGGCGAGTTTACCGTTTTCCTCGGTGATGTCGCACATATATTTAAGGTAGGTCTTGACCTGTTCCGCCACCTTTTCATCTTCCGTAGTCATGGACTCCTTCTTGTCGTTGGGAAGCTGAATGAGCAGAAGCGGATTGATGTTGATGTCCAGCGATTGATAAGCCTCGGCGATTTGATTGCGCTTTTCGAGCGCGGCTTTAATCAATCGCTCGTTCATGGCTATTTCGTCCTCCGAGCCGTTGATGTCGATTTCAGGATTTAGCACCACCTCTTTTTTAATCATCTCGGCATTGATAACGTCCTGACGATAAACCTTTGTGCGCTCGTCGGGGTGAGATGTTTTAGGCGTAGCCGATATGCGAAGTTCCACGGCGGGATTGATACGTTCAAGCACCGCCTTTGTTTTGTCGGCAGTGTTCGACCAGAACATATGTTCCTCGTCGATCACTGCGACAATAGGTAAGCCGAGTTCTTCCTGTGTGCGTCGAGTTATTTCATAGAGCGACGCGGAGCTTTCGCTGTCGCGCACCATTAAGTTCTTCTCCTTGTTGACACTCTCCCAGTTTACGAACAGAATCTCGCCCGGCTGTATGCCCTCGCTCTGGTCGAGTTCGTCGAACATCACAGGGGAAAGCTTACGTGTTTCGCCGAAAGCACCTTTGAGGCTCATGTAGCTTTGGAGGTGAAGTTTTCGAGGCGCGAACCAAATAAAGGCGCACTCCTTGAAGCGGCTGTCGCCACGTGTGCGCAGCTCATCGACAATGTTAGCGAGCGTCTGGCAAGTCATAACGGTTTTCCCTGCTCCGGTCGGGGCCTCGAAAACAATCTTACGACGTGAGCCTCCCAGATTAAGCAGTTTGACAGTTTTATCGGTCAACTCGCTTATAGCGTCCTGTTGGTATTTAAGCGTTTTCATTCCTCGCCTCCTTCCTGACTGAACAGACCGCCGATTTCATCATCATCGCTCCCGGCAAGTGCATCTTCTTCCTCGGGCGGCTCGATTGGTTTCTGCCTACGCTTCGGCAATATTCGCTTATAAGTGTTGTAAATGGCTTGGGGCAGTGCGCAAAGGTCCACCTTGTCACTGACAGGCTCAAAACTTGCCTCCCACGGGTCTTCGCTGGGTGAGAACACATACACCTTGATTTTCGAGTCGGTTTCCACCGATGCTATCATCTTGACGATTTCATCAACATATCGTTCATCGTAGATGACGAGCATTTTCTTATCGCCGTGCTCAAAATAGCGATAGATGTTTTTGTAAGTCGGCAGACCTGCAAAAGTTTTCTGTTCGGCATAAAGGTTTTCCTTGATGCAGAGCATATCAGTGGAGAGCTGGACCAAATGGCGCATATTTTTAGTGGAGCGGCTGCGATCCACAAAATCCGTGCGGTAATAGCGGAGGTTGTTGTCGGCAAGTCCGGCAACTACTTCGCCGTTAGGTTTTGTATAACCCTCGATAACGCGCTTGTTACGCTCGTAGGTTACATTCTCGCAAATGCCGTTCTCGTTGTTGGTGCAGAGAATACATGTGCGCTTGCGCCCATCTGCTGCATTTAGCATCATTACCGAGTGTAAAGTTGTGCCGGAACCCGCGAAAAAGTCAAGAACAGTATATGAGCGGTCGTCTGAATATGAGGTTACTGCTTTAATGAATTTAGCTATAACTTCTTCATCTTTCGGGTGGTCAAATGCTTTTGAGCCCAAAAGTATTTCAAGACGCTTGGTTGCGCCGCGCCCATCTCGATAAAAAACGCTTGACATAACTTCGTATTCGGTATTTCGAAGATAGCGTTTTAGGCAAGGCACGGTTGTTTCGTCTGCGCCAAAATGAATTAGATTTGCTTTAAGGATTTCAGGTAATTTTGATTCCCCGAATCGCCATCCACCCTTTGGAACTTTGCATGGTTTACCAGTACGAGGGTGTATAATATCAAATCTGCCTCCATTTCCTGTACCTTGTGCTATATCCCCGGGGAAATATAAGCCCCCTTCATCGACGCACTTGTATTGTGATTGACGTTTTGCGGGATTGTCAGTTGGTAAATCTTTGAAGAACTTGCGTATACCCTTTTCAATAGAAGCGTAATCAGAGCCAAAAATCTCTGAAAGTCTATCAAACTCTGCGTAAATATCTTGTAGCCCTTCTTTTTTCTCTCGCCAGTTATTGTTCTCAGTTTGTAAATCGTAGGTAAGCAAAGCCGCACGATTCTTACAATAGACAAGACAATATTCGTGATTGACTGCGAATTGAGCAGCCATAGATTTGCGACCTTGATGCCAAATAAACTGACCGGCAAAATTTTTAGCTCCAAAAAATTCCGAGTCATCACATAGAACTTTTAGGTTAGCCGCCTCGTTATCATCTATCGAAATGAATATAACACCTCTATTAGAGAGCAGTTTTTTAGCAATGCGTAATCTCCTTTTCATAAAGGAGAGCCACATAGAGTGCTTATAATCATCATCTGAATTAACGTAATTGTCGTTATATACAAAATCCTCGTTGCCGGTGTTATATGGCGGATCTATATAGATTACGTCGATTTTACCTGCATGAGTATATGCGAGGGTGGCAAGGGCTTCGAGGTTGTCGCCCTCGATAAGAATATGATTGGGAGCATCGGGACCGGCATCAGTCAATGCTCGTTCTTTGTCCTCGATTAGTACAGGAAGCTCGTTGCGCAGACGTTCTTCAACGTCTTCGGGCTTATCTTCCCACACAAGTCCGTAGGTCTTGTGCTCACGAAGAAGTCCGAGAAGCGCCGAGCGTTCATCGTCGGTCAACCCCTCCAAGGTGTTGATGCGGTCAATTAGCTTATGTCGGTCAGTCGCTTTCATGGCGATTCATTGGAATCGCGGATTCTCCTCGCGACAAGTCTGGCAGGTTTATACAAAAAGACGTGAGAATCTGTACTTCGCACATCCTTTCAATAGTGGTACCTGCCAGGGAAACCATTACAACCGAACATGCTTTTACAGAAACTCACGCCGGTATATACAGCCATCCCAAACTCACCCCATGCCATAAGGCAAGGAATGAGCCCGGATAGGTATGGACATACCCGTGAGCATCTACTTTAGCAGTATTCTTGGTTGTAAATTAAAAACTGGCAGGTTTTCTATTGAACAAGAATAAAGCGCGAGTAAACGCCTTTTATTTTACCTCCCGCCTCGCTTCCTCTCTCGGAAGACGCACGGCGTGAGTCTATATGCAAAATTAGCTAAAATTTCTGAGATGACAATCGAATATGCAGAGGAACATAAGACTGTGAGTGTATTAGAGCCAACGCAGTAAATATTTGTGCAATTCAATTCGATGCATTCAAACATGCCGAAGGGATGTCCCTATATTCAAAATTGAACAAATAATTTAGGTTTTTACAAGAGGTGGCCCAAAATAAAATATAAAGTGGTCCAGGAATTGTTAAAACGGTTTTAATAAGGGGGAATGCTTACTTCGTGCGCACCACAATCAAGATTTGTCCCACTGTCCCAGGGGTGGGACAGTGGGACAACCGGGATTCCGAGATTCAACCAAATCAGGGCGAGACAGGCCTCCGGAATTATTTGTTGTTTTGGAGGGGGCTGATGGTTTGGAGGCTGATGGTTTGGAGGCGGAGAGGATGGGTGAAGCTGCGGTAGGAGGAGGGGGCGAGGTTAAGTTTGCCCGATGCGCGGAGCATCTTGCGCAGGGAGGTTATGAATTCCTGGCTTTCCTGGAGCACGTTGAGATAGACGTAGGCCACTGTCATGTTGTCGGCGTCGCCTTTCTGCAGGAGTTCATACACGTCGCGGGTCATGTAGGAAAGCCTGTCTTTTATCGAATCACATCGGCGGCGCAATTCGTCGATGGTTTCGGGTTGGCTCTCTTCGATGATGTTTTCGGAGTCTTTGAGCACTCCGATAATCTTTCCGCATATTTCGGAGAATGACTCGTGGAACATCTTCGGCAACGGCCGGAAATTGTTATCGACGTGTTCTTTGCAAACCTCGTTGATGCGCCGAAGGTTATAAGTCATCGACATCGCCATATTGTTGCTGAGATGGAACCAGGTGCTTTTCTCTATCGCCGTGTCCGGGTTTACTTTCCTCATGCAAAGCGTGAGTTTCCTGCGTTGGCTTTTAAGAACGTTCTTTTCGTTGACGAGCATTTTTTCGGAATGTGACAGCAGTTTGGTATTGTCGTTGATGAACCCTGCCGTCACCTCTGCATAGCTTTCCGCGGCAAAGGAAAGGAACATCTTTTGTTTCTCGTTGATATATATCCTCAGGAGAGGCCACACTTCAGCCTGGTTTTCCGTGGTGAGGATGGTCTGGAAAAGAGTGTCGCTTTCCTCTTCTTTTCTTTTTTTGCGGAAACGTATGTTGCTTCTCACAAGGAGGGTAAGCGCAATCACGCCGCCGGCAATCATCACAGGCACGCCTCCGAGATGCATGAGACAGACAACCATACCTGCACCTATAAATGCGACACCTGCCGTTATGAACCAACCGCCTATGACCGAGATTACGCCTGTGATTCTGAACACGGCGCTTTCGCGGCCCCATGCGCGGTCGGCGAGCGATGTGCCCATGGCTACCATAAAGGTTACGAATGTGGTTGAAAGGGGAAGTTTGAGCGATGTGCCGAATGCAATCAGCATGCCGGCGAGCATAAGATTGACCGAACCTCTTATAAGGTCGAAGGCTGCGCCGTCTTCTTCCTGGGTCACGGAGCTGTCCATGCGTTTGTTGACCCAATTCTTAACTTTTTGCGGGGTATGGGCGCTTATCCATGAATGCACGTTGAGCGAAGCCCTTACCATAGACCTTCCGAGGCGTGATGAACCGAACATCTCGTCGCCCTGGCTTTTTGAACTCAACCCTACTGTGGTTTGCGTCACCTGACGTGCCTTTTTAGATGTGGCGAGCGACACCACCATTATCATGCCTGCACCGATAAGGAAATAGAAGGGGGTCTGGGCGGGTCCGTTGAGGCTGCCCATCATGAAACCGTGGAGGTTGCCTCCTCCCGAAGCTGTATAATCCTGATAAGATGCAAGCGACGTGAGGGGAACGCCGATGAAGTTGACAAGGTCGTTGCCTGCAAACGCCATGGCGAGCGAGAAGGTGCCAAGCAGAACCACCACTTTGAAAACGTTGACCTTGCACCAATGGAGAATCTGCATAAGTATTGAAAATCCGACGAACGAACCCGCCAGGATGAGTGCGGTGTTATGGTTGATCCAGTCTTTCAGCTCCGGAGTCATTATGGTGAGGTCTTTGATTCCTTTCAGAAGCATGAAATATACTATGGCCGTGCATGCGGTGCCTCCGAACAACGCGACTTTCCATTTTAGCTTGCTCTTGTATTCGAAAGTGAATATAAGGCGAGTGAGGAACTGGACGACGGTTCCGAATACGAATGCAATCGCCACCGAAAGGAAAATGCCGAGAATCACCGAAAGGGCTTTCTCTGTATTAAGCAGATCGCCCATGCCGAGAGTGTTTGCCGGCTCCGCTATCTTGAAAAGAGCCACTACGAATGTGGCACCCAAAAGCTCGAACACCATTGAGACGGTGGTGGAGGTGGGCATTCCGAGCGAATTGAACATGTCGAGCAGGATGATATCTGTCACCATTACCGCCATGAAAATTGCTATGACATCATAGAAGGATAGATTTTCGGGACGGAATATGCCGTGGCGGGCTACGTCCATCATGCCGTTGCTCATGGCAGCGCCGATGAACACGCCTATGGCGGCCACAATCATGATTCTTTTAAAAGAAGCAGCCCTGGCGCCTACGGCTGAAGAAAGAAAATTTACGGCATCGTTGCTCACTCCCACCGAAAGGTCGAACACTGCGAGCATGAATAGAAAAATAACGATGCCAAGGAAAAGTAAATCCATAATACTGAATTAGATGAATACTTGTCTTATCCCGGCGGCCTTTTCCGTCGGTTTTCGTATGCAAATATCAGTATTGATTGTTGCCTAAATATTGAGATTATGTTGCCTTTTTGTTAATTTTAAGGTTGAACCGGAAAACGAGCCCTTTGGAAGACGCCACACTGATTTTCCCACCGTGGAACGCCACGGCGTTTTTTACGATTGCAAGTCCAAGGCCGGTTCCTCCGGCGGCACGTGAACGACCCTTGTCGATACGGTAGAACCGTTCGAATATATGGGGCAGATGTTCGTCGGGGATTCCCACGCCGTTGTCGCTGACCGTGAAGTTGCCATCTTTGTCGTTTTCAATTCTAATCTCCGTTGCGTCGCTGTAGGCGATTGCGTTGTCGATAAGGTTACGGAATATGGATTCTATGAGATGAGGGTTGCCGTAGATGTCAAGACAGGGTCCGGAGGTTATGATTCTGATGTCGGTGCGCAGTTGTTCTTCCTCCACAATATTTTTAATGGTTTCCGTCAGGTCAATGTCGGTTTTTGAAATCCGCTCCTGGCCTTCGTCAATTCTGGTGATGTCGGCCACATCCTTAAGCAGAGAGTCGAGCCGTAGGGCGTTGGTGCGTATCCTTTGAAAGAAGTCACGCTTTTTCTCTTCTGAAAGTTCAGGATGGTCTGCAATGAGGTCGAGGCATATCAGTATGGAGGCAACCGGAGTTTTCAACTCATGATTGATGTTGTTTGTGAGTTGTTTCTTGAGTCTGATTTTGTCTTGTTCCTGTCTCATCGCCTCCCGGTGTTGTTCGTCGCGCTGTATGTAAAGCCTCACGATATGGCTTGCGATGCTTCCGAGTTCGTCGTCAGGGAAAGCCTCATGGTCGAATATCCGTTCCCTTTTCTCGGCCTTCTCCGCGAAATCGTTGAGTTTTTTTATACTGAGCGAAACCTTGCGGGTTGCGAGATACGCTATGAGGCTCATCACTACGGTTATGACCGCCATAATCCATAGGAGCGAACCGTCTGCACTGAGAATTTCCTGAAGCGTATGCGAATAAGGGGCGGCCGACCTTATAATCTTTCCGTCGCCTGCATCCGTGGCCGAATAGAAATAGTTGACGTCGTCGCTTTCCGAATGGCGTTCCGAGGCATGGCCGTTGCCATATTTGCGGGCATCCTTCACTTCCGGACGGTCGTTATGGTTGGTTGTGGGGAAAGGCGTGCGGTCGTTGTTGTCAAAAATCACGTCGCCGTTCCTGTCGATAAGCGTCACGCGCAGCCCTTCTACTGGAGTGCCGGCTTTCCTTATGGCTTGCGTTATGTCGTCGCCATGTCTTATGTCTTCGATAATCAGTGAATTGTATGTCTGAAGACGGGTGTCGAGCAAGAGAGTTTTGAATTCTTTCTCCCGCTGGTATTGGAAAACCATGAACACCCCTACCGGTATCCAGCAAAGTGCCAGCACAATAAGTAGCACTTTGGCATGAAATGAAACTTTAATTTTGCCAGCCATAGCCATAACCTGAGCGTGACACTATGTTTTTTCCGTAAGCACCGATTTTGCTTCGTATGCGCGCAATATGGACGTCAACCGACCGGTCAACCACTATGACGTTTTCCGGCCAGATTTTATTGACGAGTTCTTCCCGCGAGAAAATCCTTCCAGGATTCTCCAAGAGCAGTGCAAGAATCTCGAATTCCTTTTTAGGCAATTTGATTTTTTCACCATCGACCGAGCAGGTTAGGGTGGCCCTGTCGCATTCGATGGCCGATTCGTGATGGTTTTCCGTCGGTTGCCTTTGCGTCCTCCGGAGCACGGCTTCGATTCTTGCAACTACGTTTTTAACAGAATAAGGTTTGCATATATAGTCGTCTGCGCCAAGCCGGAGACCGGCCACCATATCGTCGTCGGAATCTTTAGCTGTAAGGAATATTATAGGGAGGTCGGCGGTCTGCGGATTTTCTTTCAGCAAGTCGGCGAATTCTATGCCGCTCATGCCGTCCATCATTATGTCAAGAAGGAGCAGGTCATATTTTTCAGGTTTTTTCTTCCGGGCTTCAGCTGCGTCGGCAGCCGTGTCGGCTTCGTAACCTTCGAGTTCCAGATATGTGCGTAGTCCCTCCCGAAGGGTCTCCTCGTCATCGACTATAAGAATCCGTTTTGCCATAGGTTTTCTTCAAAATAAGTTTTTTATTTGAGCGGTAGTTTGATGGAGGCATACTTCAGTCCCGGAGACGACACTGTTACCTTTACAATGTCTTTCCCGCTTTTTGAATTATTCCCGGTGGCTCTCACCACACCGAGTGCCGTACCTTTATCTGTGACGCGCTCTTTGTGGAAATATCCCGCCGGGTCTTTCGGATTGCCTGAACCTGTGGCGATGATTTCGGCCTCACCCTCCACAGTGAACTTGAGCGGCAGTTCGGCATCGGTCACTACGTTGCCTTTCTTATCAATTACTTCGGCTGTGATATATGCAAGGGATTGTTGCGTATTTGGCAAAAAGTTTCTGTCGGAACGGAGCCGGATGGCATACGGTTTGCCGGAGGTGGCTATTTTATATGACGCCGTTTGGTTTCCATTTTCATCGAAAGCAACTGCCTCGATTTCTCCCGGTTTGTAAGGAATTTCGAAGACTGCCTTAAACTCGGTTGACCTGTCGGTTTTCTTTTTGCCGATTGATTTGCCGTCTTGCAGCAGTTCTACCGAAGGATAGTTGGATATA
Source organism: uncultured Muribaculaceae bacterium (assembly GCA_910585275.1). Lineage (GTDB taxonomy): Bacteria > Bacteroidota > Bacteroidia > Bacteroidales > Muribaculaceae > Lepagella. The sequence continues at coordinate 54,143 of CAJUCW010000017.1, read as the reverse complement.
ATCTCCACTTCGATGGGTTTCCCTTCGTGTCCTTTCCAGTTCCAGGATTCCATAGTGGGGTAAGTGCCCCACATCGTTTCCTTAATCTTCCCTTTGTAGCCGTCAGGTTCGCGGACTGCCATATACAGTTTCGGGAGGTCGGTGTAGAGAAGTTCGCGGTAGTGGGAAATAGGTTTTCGGCCTCCGATAATGTCTAAATCGCCGCAATATGAATTGTGCCATGGCCAGAGCGGGCGGTGGAAATGTTCCCCTTCCGGGTCTCCCTCATAATAATATCTTCCGATGCCCGATTCACCGATATAGTCGAGGCCGGTCCATACGAAATCCCCGATTATAAAAGGATGGTCGTTCACTTTCTCCCAGTTTTTGAATGCGTCGCGGGGATATGATTCCGTCTGCCAGATCACTCTTGACGGCACGCGGAGATGGTCTGATTCGGCTTTGTGTATCATGTAGTTGTAGCCTACGATGTCATGTCGTGAAGCAAGAGGGTCGTATATCTCCCAGTCCGGGTCCCAGGCGGCGAGTGCCGAGGTAACGGGTCGAGTCGGGTCGAGTTCACGACATTTTGCGGCGAGGTTGTATGCCATCTCTACCGCTTCCGGCGACTTTCGTTCTATAATTTCGTTGCCGATGCTCCAGCATATCACGGAGGGATGGTTGCGGTCACGTTTCACAAGTGCCGACACGTCCTTATCCCACCATTCGTCGAATAGTTCTGAATAATCGTGAGGATTCTTGGCAGCTTTCCAACCGTCGAACGCTTCGTCGATTACGAGAAGGCCGAGACTGTCGCAGGCCGCGATAAAAGCCGGAGCCGGAGGGTTGTGCGAGGTTCTGACAGCATTGAATCCGGCATCTTTCATGAGTTTCGCCTTGCGATATTCCGCATCGTCGTATGAAGCCGCGCCAAGTATTCCGTTGTCGTGATGGAGGCATGCCCCGCTTATAAGCATCGGTTTTCCGTTGAGTTTAAATCCTTCGTCGGCGGAATATTCGATTGTGCGGAAACCGAATGTGTCATATTCGGTTTCTTCCGTGCCGTCCGGAAGATGCAGCGTCACGGATGCCTTGTAGAGCGCGGGATTGTCGCAGTTCCATAATTCTGGATTTTTAATTTCCACCTCATGGCTACAGTATTTAAGTTTTTCGCCCGGCTGGATTCTCACGGTGTCGGTTATGGTCTCGGAAAAACCTGCACGGTTGCTCACATTGATGCTGACAGGGAGTTTCAAGGCGTCTTTCCCTTGGCTTTTTAAAGAATCGACAATTGTGAAATTTATGCGGGCCACCCCTTTTTGCGCCGAGACTACGGGGGTGGTGACCTGTAGGCTCCAGGGTTTCACATAAACCTCTCCGTGTGGTTCGAGCCATGCATGGCGGTAAATACCCGATCCTGAATACCATCGGCTGTTCTTTTGGCGGGAATTGTCAACATACACGGCAATTACATTGTTGCCCGCTTTAAGATAAGGACCCACATTGCATCGGAACGACGTGTAGCCGTAGGGATGGCCTCCCACACGGTGGCCGTTGCAATAGACTTCGCTGTTCATATAAATCCCTTCGAAATATAGGTCGCAGGGTTTCCCCACTATCGAATCGGGTATATTGATTGTCTTGCGGTACCATCCTTTCCCGGTAGGGAGATAGCCTCCGTCGTTTCCGGCCGGTTCGTTGCTGTCGAAATCATGGAGCACGCTCCAGTCGTGGGGAAGTGAAATCTTTTCCCATTCCGAGTCGTTGCAGTCGTTGTGTGAGAACATGGCGTCCTCTTTTTGAGTGAATTTCCAGTCGCTGTCGATAAGCAGTCTGTTGCGGTTGATTGCCGATGCTTCCGGCATTATCGATGCGAGCAGTAGGGTGGCGGTAAGGATGGGTTTGTTCATGATGGACTGTATTGAAGTTGATACGGATGCAAAATTATAAAGCAGATGCAAAACAGGAAATAGCATAACACCATTTTGAGACGTCAGGCGACATTTTTGAGACGTCAGGCGACATTTTTGAGACGTCAGGCGACATTTTTAGAACGTATTTCCCTTTTGCACCGCATTCGTCGGCTCTTTGTATTTATAGATTTGCTTCGCCGGGGAGTTTCTTGAGGTTCGGAAGGAAGCAGGCTACAAGGCCGAGGAGCGGCATATAGGCACAGAAGTCATAGACGGCGTTTATGCCGTAGGTGTCGGCGAAATCTCCTAAAATTGCCGAAGCCACTCCCGCCACTCCGAATGCGAACCCGAAGAAGAGACCCGACACCAGTCCGAGTTTGTTGGGCAGTAATTCCTGCGAATAGAGTAGGATTGCGGGAAAGGCCGATGAAAGCATGAAGCCTACGCAGAAACTGAGAATTACCGTCATTGCGAGTCCGCAATGGGGCATGGCGAGGCTGAAGGGGGCGGTGCCGAGTATTGAAGCCCATATCACCGGTTTGCGTCCGTAGCGGTCGCCTACAGGCCCCCCGACAAGGGTGCCTGCCGCCGTGGCCACAAGAAAGACAAAGAGGAATATCTGCGATGCCTTGATGCTCACGCCGAAACGTTCGATAAGATAGAACGTGTAATAATTGGTGAGACTCGCCATGTAGATGTATTTCGAGAATATCAGCACCATCAGCACGCCTATTACGAAAAGAGTGCGTCGCGGGGAGAGCGGACGCTTGCGGTAGGAAACTTTGCATGACGCCCCGCTTTTGATGTCGGCGAGATATGAGGAATACCACCGGCAGATAGGTCGCATGGCGTAAAAAGCCAAAACGGAGACAACGAGGAAACAGAGTATGTATCTTCTACCGTTTGGGGCAACGATGAGGGCTACCAGAAGCGGCCCTATCGAAGTTCCGAAATTTCCGCCGACCTGGAATATCGATTGCGCCAGGCCTCTCCGTCCGTGGCTGGCGAGCGACGTTATGCGCGATGCTTCCGGATGGGTGGTGGATGATCCTACACCGACGAGGAAGACTGCGAGCAGCACACTCGCCATCGACATGGAGAAGGCGAAAACTACGATGCCTATAGTGCTGAACACCATTCCCATGGGTAGGCTGCCTACAAAAGGACGTTTGTCGAACGCAAGGCCTACTACAGGTTGGAAAACGGAGGATGCTATCTGATAGACAAGCGTTATCAGGCCTATTTGCCCGAAAGAGAGCGAAAGGTCTTCTTTAAGCATGGGATAGACGGCTGCGACGATAGACTGTATGAGGTCGTTGAGTCCATGCACGCAGCAAAGTGCAAGCAAAATCGGGAATGTGGATTCCTTCGATATTTTTCTGAGTTTGGTCAGTGTGTTGTTCATTGTGCTTTTGCGCGATTATTGATGTAGTTGTTTCGGGGATGCAAATTTACAAAAATTCCCTCATATTGGTTGGAGAGTTTGCCGTTACGTAGATTTTCAATCATTTTACCGAAAATTTTATATGCACATAATTTGTATAGCCTCGCGGGATTTGCTAAATTTGTGGCTGTTTATTAGATGAGAGGGGAGTTCTTATCGAATAAATATACAGTTCAACCTACATCAATCGTAAAAGGAATGAGAAAACATCTTAACATGCTGGCCGCCTTGGGGCTTGCCGCATCCCTTTGCCTGCCCGTCGGAATAGAGGCGCAGGGCACGCATGAAGACGGGAATCCCTACGAACTCGCACAACGTTTTGCCGGCTCGAAACTTCCCAACATGCTTTTTTCCACAACCGTTGACCCTCATTGGTTTAAATCGGGTAATAAATTCTGGTATTCCTACAAGACGGGGGAAGGGACCAAATGGTATGTGGTTGACCCCGTGGCACGTAGCAAAAGGCCGCTTTTCGACCATGACCGTCTTGCCGCCCAGCTCACGGAGATTGTGAAAGACCCGTATATCGGCGCTTCCCTCCCGATATATAATCTCGACGTGGCCGACGACGGCCATACGTTCACATTTGAGGTGAAATCTTCGCAGGATGCCAAACCTTATACAGACGACGAGGGAAAAGAAGTTAAACCCAAGAACGGGGAGAAAGAGGTGTTCTATTTTTCCTACGACATGAACAACGGTAAGCTTACCCACCTTAAAGATAAGAAAAAGGAAACTAAGGAACTTGACTGGGCTTCCGTGTCGCCTGACGGAAAGACGGTGGTTTATGCAAAGGACCTCGACCTTTACCGCATGAGCCGTGAGGACTACGAGAAATTGAAGAAGAATGAAAACGACTCCACGATAACGGAAATAAGGATTACTACCGACGGACAGAAAGATTTCGGCTATGGCCAGCCTTACAGTCTTCTCAATACCGACACCCTTTGCAACGGAAAACGGAAAGGGGTGTGGGGGCTGTGGTCGCCCGATTCGCGCCATTTCGCTACCGTTGTGGATGATAAACGGGATGTAAAGGAACTCTGGGTAATAAATTCTGTTGCAGACCCACGTCCAACTCTTGAGTCTTACAAGTATCAGATGCCGGGAGAAATGGAGGCTCCGATATATCACCTTTATCTCTTTGACATGGCCGACAATTCGCGCAAGGAAATCAAGACCGACCGTTTCAAGCATCAGTCGCTATCGCTTGCAAGCCGTCCGCGTCTTCATAAGGACCGCCATAACTATGACGTGCCTTCCGTATGGCTTGGCGATGACAACCGCTTTTTCGTGACGCGTTCGAGCCGCGACCTTCACCGTATAGACATCTGTTCCTATACTGTAGGCGAGGATTCGATTGTGCCGCTTATCGAAGAGCGCATGAACACGTATCAGGAAGTTCGCCCTCTATCCGCCATAGGCAACGGCAAGGAACTTATCCAATGGAGCGAGCGCGACGGCTGGGCGCACCTTTACCTCTATGACGGCAAAGGCAATCTAAAGCGAAAACTTACCGATGGCCCATGGCACGTGCATCGCATCCTGAACGTTGACGAACCGCGCCGCACCGTCTATTTCACAGCAATGGGTAAGGAGAAAGACGAGAATCCCTATTACCAGCATCTTTATTCAGTGGGTCTTGACGGAGGCCCGGTGAAGCGTCTGGACAAAGGGGAATATTTCCATACCCCTATCGTTGACGACGATGCCCGCTATTTTGTAGATAATTTCTCGAGAGTGGATACCGTACCCGAAACAGCTCTCTATGACATTGCCGGCAAGAAAGTGATGACGCTGGAGCGTTCCGATTTCAACCAGCTTTTTGCGAACGGCTACAAGTTTCCCGAAACATTCAAGGTGAAGGCAGCCGACGGTGTCACCGACCTTTACGGAGTGATGTATAAACCGTTTGATTTCGACCCCGAAAAGTCTTATCCGATAATCGACTATGTATATCCGGGCCCGCAGGTGGAGGCCACCAACTATCCCTATACCCGTATGTCGGTGCGTACCGACCGTCTTGCCCAGGCGGGTTTTGTGGTCATAACCGTCGGAAACCGTGGAGGTCATCCCGACCGTTCCAAATGGTATCACAATTACGGTTACGGCAATCTCCGCGACTACGGACTTGCCGACCAGAAGGCCGCTATCGAGCAACTTGCGGCACGCCATAAATATATCGACATCAACCGTGTGGGCATCCACGGGCATTCGGGCGGCGGTTTCATGTCAACGGCAGCCATCCTTAAATATCCCGATTTCTTCAAGGCTGCCGTATCCTGCGCCGGAAACCACGACAACAGGATTTACAACCGTTGGTGGAGCGAGACGCACCACGGAGTCAAGGAAAAAGTGGATGAAAAAGGCGACACGACGTTCGTATATGAAATCCGCACGAATCCCGAGATTGCACGCAACCTCAAAGGGCATCTTATGCTCGTGCATGGCGACATTGACAACAACGTGCATCCGGGCAACTCCATCCGCGTGGCAAATGCCCTCATCAACGCCAACAAGCGTTTCGATTTCCTCCTTCTCCCCACGCAACGCCACGGATTCGGACACATGGACGAATATTTCTACTGGAGAATGGTAGATTATTTCACCGACTATCTGATAAAGGGCCGTGAGACCGAAGTCGATATTCCGGCAAGATAAATTCCATGTATAAAAACAAAGAAAGGGGAGAGCGGATTAGATTCCGTTCGCCCCTTTCCGGGTTTATCGGTTACTGTCTATTCAGTCTTATTTATGAATTGGCTTTTGCCTTTTCAGTATTTTTTACGGCCGCGTGCTGCTTTCCGTTTTTGCCGCGACGGTCACCGTGGCCTTTCTTCATGCCTTTGGCTTTGTCGCCGTGGCGCTGGCCGATGGCTGCCTTGTTGCCGTGGCCGTTACCTCCGTTTAAATACATGTTTTCAAGGAAAACCACATAGTTCTCCGGACCCACGATGGCCTTGATTTCTTCAAGATATGCTTTCTTGGAAGCGACGCGGTCTGCCTTGCGGGCGGAGTCGTTACGCTGTTTCATATCCTTCTTTGCCTGGGCCTGCTCCCGGCGGGCAGCTTTGCGCTTGGTGTCGAGCTGCTGAAGCTGGCTCTTCTGTGCGTCGGTAAGGTTGATTCCCTCAAAAGGATTTGCCTTTGCGCGTTTACCTGCCTGGCAGGTGTTGCCGGCCTTAGGGCAGCTTTTATTTGCGTTTACGCATTTATTTCCGTTGATGCAAGTGCTTTTGTTTACGCACTCTTTATTGGAAACATTGCAGGTGTTGTCATTGTTGGTCTGGGCTATTCCATTGAAGGCTACGAGAGAGATTGCGGCAAATGCCAGACTTAAAATTGTCTTTTTCATCATTTATTGTTTTATTATTCTAAATTCTTTTTTTCGTTCCGTACGCTTCTTTGACTGAAATAACAGCCGACCGTTTATTTGCGCCCTTGCGTTTAACTCAAATTTAACCGTTTGCCAATTAAATCGATAAATAAACCTAAAAAACGTCCTCCGGATTAAACCTTCCCCTCTAATTCTAATCCGCGCATAGCAAAAACATAAGAAGGATTATTTCTTTATTACGGCATAAATCACTAAATTTGCGTTATACGAAACGGCATGACACTTTTTTCTTGTAGGAAGGCCCGTATGTGGTTTGTATGCGATGCATGGAATCTGCAAAAAGCGAATCTGGAATGTGTGGATTACAGCTCTTAGATTTAACGGATAATAATTATGGCAAAAGAAATTCAGTTTATACTCTATAATTTGCCCGATAATTCGGGGACGGTACAGGCTTATGTTGAGAATGAGACACTATGGCTTACTCAGAAAGCTATGGCTGAATTGTTTGATGTGTCTATTCCTGCAATAAACCAACATCTCAAAAATATATATGAGACTAACGAGCTGGCCCCTGAGGCAACTATTAAGAAAAACTTAATAGTTCAACGGGAAGGTAAACGTCAGGTCAAGCGAGAACAAACGTTTTATTCTCTTGATGCTATTATCAGTGTTGGCTATCGTGTAAACAGTCAAAAGGCTACCAGGTTCCGCCAGTGGGCTACCCGAGTACTGAATGAATTTATCCGTAAAGGATTTGTTCTTGATGATGAGCGTCTGAAACAGGGAGATGCTGTATTTGGAAAGGATTATTTCCGCGAACTATTGGAGCGTGTAAGATCCATACGCGCCAGCGAACGTCGCATTTGGCAGCAGATAACCGATATTTATGCTGAGTGTAGCGTTGACTATGACCGTCTCGCTCCGACAACAAAGGAATTCTACGCAATGGTGCAGAACCGTTTTCACTATGCTATTACAGGACATACCGCCGCAGAAATCATCCATGCCGGAGCAGACCATACAAAGCCACACATGGGATTAACAACGTGGAAGTATGCTCCAGAAGGCAGGATATTAAAGTCTGATGTCAGCATCGCCAAGAACTATCTTACAGAGAAAGAAATACGCTCACTCGAACGTACGGTTACATCTTATTTCGACTATATCGAAGGGCAGATTGAGCGAGGCAATGTGTTTAATATGGAGCAGTTTGCCGCAAGTGTCAATAAATTCCTGACCTTCAACGACTATAAAATTCTTCCCAACAAAGGGAGTGTTTCAGCGGCTCAAGCCAAGGCTAAAGCGGAGGCCGAATATGACCTATTTAACCCTACTCAGCAAATAGACTCCGATTTCGACAAAGAAATCAGAGGTTTGCTTGAAATATAATATGCTGAAATACAATATGAAATACACTATTATAGACATAATTAAGTAAAATAGTTTCTTTTTTTATTCAATATAGTGATTTAACTGAATAAAAACATTATATTTGCAATCGATTGACAACGTATAAATTATTTGTGTGTTTTAAGCTTATGCAGTCAAACATGCAGGAGATATACCCTTGTTTTAAAATGCACAAACGCGATGTGTCTTACGGATAGGGAACTCAAGTGTTTCTCCGGAAGTGAGAATGATATAATAATTCTGTATTAAGGAAAGTGTTGAAAATGAAAGGTTACGCGAAGCCGTTATGTGAATTTATAGAAGGCCATAAAATCCAGTTTGTCATACCTGTTTATCAGCGTAATTACGACTGGCTTACAGACAACTGCGACCAGCTTTTTAGTGATTTGGTGAAATTAAACTTATCAAACAGGTCGTCGCATTTCTTTGGTTCCATTGTCACTTCCTCTGCGGATAGCGGATATAACAGACTTGTGATAGATGGTCAACAACGCCTGACAACGATATCCTTACTTTTGTTGGCAGGTATAAAGGCTGTACGCGACAAAGCTTTGGAGATTAGTGACGAAGCGCGGTTGGAAGAAGCCTATGAGGTGTTTTTGAAAGCCAAATTCTGTAACTCCGAGAGGAAGGTTAAATTAGTACCCATTGAAAATGACCGTATAGCATACGACAAGATATTCAATGGAGAGGATGGTTTTGAAGAAAGTTCCAAAGTCATCCGCAATTACCGCCATTTCTATAATAAATTGACGAAAAAACCACAACAACTTTCTTTTGACCAGTTGCTTGACGCGATAGAACGCTTACAGATTATATCCATCGAGTTGGACGCGGACGATGATGCCCAGCTTATCTTCGAAAGTCTCAATTCTACAGGGTTGGCACTTACGGAGGCTGACAAGATACGCAATTATCTCTTGATGTCTTTGAATCCGGAAGAACAACGAGAATGTTTCAGAAACTATTGGCAAAAGATAGAGGCCGCTACGAAAAACGAGCCGACAAAATTTTTGCGTGACTATCTCACCGTGAAACAACAACTGCAGCGTCCTGTTCGCTTAGGAAACATATATTTCGAGTGGAAAAAATATATGGAAGGTCGCGACCGCAGGTGTGAATTGGTTGAAATGTTGGAATACGCACATTATTATAAGCAGGTGACAGATGCAAAATTATCTTCCTCCAGGCTTTCTGAAAAGATGCGTCACATCTGCAACATAGAAACGGATGTAACCAACGTTTTCTTTATCCAGTTCTTGAAATATGCATCGTCCAATAATATTCCTGAAGATGAAATATACAAAGTGATTGATTTGGTGGAGAATTATCTGGCACGTCGTATCGTATGCAATATGCCGGGGAATGCTCTCACGCAAGTGTTTTGTGCGTTGCACAAAGACGTTTTGAGGAGTATCGAGGAATATAACAACGCAAATATTCCAATATATAATACCTACTCCGAGATATTGGCATATCACATTATGCGCCGTGATGGCAATTATCAGATTCCACGCGACCTGCAGTTTGTTGAATCCATAAGAACGCGTGACGCTTACCACATGCTTAAGCCGTTTCAGGTATTCCTTTTTGAACGCTTGGAGAATTCCGTGCATGGCGAATATAACGATGTGGTAAGTGATATGAGAAATAAGAACGCCACCATAGAGCATATCATGCCTCAGACATTGAACGGTGACTGGAAAAGCATGCTTGGGGATCAGTATGAGGATATAAAAGAACAATATCTTCACACGTTTGCCAATCTGACTTTGACAGGGATAAACAGCGAGTTGAGCAATAAGGCGTTCGAGATAAAACGCGATGGCCAGACGATAGGAGGAGTGGTTCATCCCGGTTACAAAAATTCCAAATATCGTCTTACAAGAAGCGTAACTTTTTGCGACAAATGGACTGAGGTGGAATTGGAGAACAGATGCGCGGAGATAGTGGATTCATTCTTGCGTCTGTATCCTTTGCCTACCACGTCATTTAAACCTCTTCAAAAGCCTGTAGAGGAGATTTCTCTGGAGGAAGAAACTTTCTCTCCGACTAATAGATTGCTTAAGGGTTTCCGCTTGTTGGGTAATGAATATGTGGAAACCACGTGGAAGGATATGCTTCTGCGGGTTGTGGGGATTGTTGCGGAGCGTTATGCCGACATCGTTGACAATTTATATGATGCGGAAGGCTATTTTTGGTCTGAGAAGAAAGCGGATATTAGATATTGTACTCAGATAGCCCCCGGGAAATATTTATGGACATCCATGGACAATAAGAACAAACTACGTTGTCTGCGTTTTTTGTTTGACAAATGCGACATTGCCGAGTCTGAATTGGTGATGATGCTTGAGCCGATTAAAGAGTGAGAGCAATATCATTTCTCTGTATGGAAAATTGTAAGAATATTTTGTGTTTTTATATTAAATTGTTAAATTTGCATCATCGTCAGAGATTTATAGGCTTGTTTATTTTGCCTCAGACATCTTTATATAAATATTAACCTATGAAGTTGTTTAAACTTTTTTACGGTGATTAATTTTCTTAAGGCTTTTTACGTTAAAAAGACCTCTTTTCCAATCTTCCGCCATCTTTTCGGTCGCTTTTGAAACTTTCATCGTTCGTTTAGCCCGCTAAACTCCCTCTTCAAGTTTCAAAATCGTCTCGAAAATCTGACGAAATCTTGAAAAAGAAAAAAGTTTAAACAACTTCATTATTTTGATAAGATTTTAGATATCATGGAAAGTTCTACAAATATCCCCGCTTTTGCGAAACAGTTGCACCTTTCAACCACTATTGATGAATTGTTGCATTTTGGAGCCATATCTGTCCGTACTTATAATATATGTAATGGGATGGAGTATATGACGTTAGGCTCTCTCGTCGGCTTACAGAAAGAAGATGTTTTGAAATGGAGAGGTTGTGGAAAAAAAGTGTGGGGTGAATTGAATGATTTGATTAACATCGCGAAAGACACATATTTGTTGGAAGAAGCAAATCAGACGGCAGAAACGATAGCGAAGTTCCAAGCGATTCAAAGAAGTTTGTATTGTTTTGCTGCGATGACGAAAGCTCAACACGTATTGTCGCAAGAGCCGGATAAAATACTTAACATCTCCTTGAGGGATCTTGGCCGACTTGCCTCATGCTTGCCCGGGGAGAATGATGGAGAATCTTTCGGAATCTCCGAAAAGATGAGTGGAATACTTGATAGCATCACTAACCGTGAAGACAACACCGTTTTCAGGTTGTATGGCGATATGCTTTCTTCGTTTGCCGGAAAACTGAGGGAATTATCGGCAAGTATGAAACGATTGATAGAATACTCCGATATTGAAAAAGAATGTCGCGAGATAACGTCAATAATAAATGAAACGCTTTCTATAAAGAACCGTTTCCCTTTCCTCAATGACGATGACATTGAATTCTGTATAAGGTATTATAGCGAGAATTACACGTTGCCTAAGCTCTATATACTTTATCTTAATCTCATTCGTTCCGATGACAGGCAGGCCAGGATACTTTGTTATCGGTATGGTCTATATCCGGATGGAAGCACGAAGTCGATTCAAGAATTGGCGGAGATTTATAATATCTCCAAAGAACGGGTGCGTCAAGTGGCTGACGTTGACAGCGACGCATCGAAAAGGGTCGCTCCGGAAGGACTGATAAGCGAGGCGGATTTTTCTGGAATACAATTTCTTTCGGAAGATGATCCTGCTTTGATGGAAATGATTTCATCGCAGAATTTAAATATTTCTCCTAAACAGTTGATTATCCTTATTGATATATTCTCACGATGTTTGGGTTCCACATCTTTCGTGAAAAACGGGAAGAGGTATCTATTCTCGTGGCGGTTGTGGGACAGAATTCGGTTTGACAGAATAGATTCCTACATAAGGGAGAATGTGTCGTCTAATGAAGTTTCAGATGTAAAGGTTCCGTTGGATAAGGTTGTCTGGACAAATAGATTTGATGATGATTATGATGACAATGACGAAGAGTTGATAAAACGAATCATTGCGCATTATTTGAGAGATGTCTATAAATTAGATTTTATTGGTTGAAGAAGGGATTCTAAAGTATCGCGGTCGTCAATTCTTGGCCAGTCTTTCTGATCTCGCTTAATATGGTATTCACTATCGGAGGGCGGTTTCTTGCTTCCTCCGATATATTGTGTCATGATGCTTTGGCTGATGCCAAGGCATTGTGCAAGAGCGGATGCATTTATATCACAATGTAACAGAAGTTAGTCTTTGTTGTTGAAAAAACTTATTCCATCTTTGGGATTTAGAGGGAGGAGAGGAGAGTGGCTATGTCTTCTTCGGTTGTGGCCCAGTCGGTGACGAAACGCACGGGGGTTTCTTTTTCACAACGCGGTCCCCATAGCTCAAACGACGCCACTTCTTTCAGACTGTCAATCTTTTCGTTAGGCAGGATAAAAAATTGTTGGTTTGTCGGGGAATCGATGAAAGGGCGATATCCTTTTGCAATGAACCCGGACTTGAGTTTTATAGCCATTGCGATTGCATGTTTCCCGATTCTTTCATACAAACCGTCGGCAAAGAGCGCACAGAATTGCACTCCGAGCAACCTTCCTTTGGCAAGGAGTGCGCCATGAAGCTTTATGAGGGAGAAGAAACGCGGCAACAATTCGGGCCGGCGCGTCACCACCGCTTCCCCGAACAATGCCCCACATTTTGTGCCGCCGATGTAAAAGACGTCGCACAGCGAAGCGATGTCTCTTAATGTAAGTTCTCCATTGGCTGCCAGTCCGTAGGCGAGTCTTGCTCCGTCGATATACAACGGAATGCCGTATTCGCCGCAGACTTCTTTTATGGCTTCAAGTTCACGGCGCGTATATAGGGTGCCGAGTTCGGTGGGGTAGGATATATAAACCATGCCCGGACGCACTTTATGCAGGCGGGTGTCATCGTCATTATAGTCCCTGATATATGCCCTGATGTCGTCGGCACGCAGCTTCCCCTCATGCTCCGGAAGTGCCAACACCTTGTGGCCGTTAGCCTCTATCGCACCGGATTCATGAACGTTTATGTGGGCAGTTTCGGTAGCCATCACCCCGTCGTTATGGTCGAGGAGTCGGTCTATGACGACAGCGTTTGTCTGGGTGCCCCCTTCGAGCAGATATACTTCCCCTGCGGGTATGCCGCAGGCCTGCAGAATCAGTTCGCGGGCTTTGGCTGTGAATTCGTCGCATCCGTATCCTACGGTGTGTAGCCCGTTGGTTTCCACAAGTCTGTGCATCACTTCCGGATGCGCCCCTACCATATAGTCGCTGTCAAAATATACCATTCCTTACGTCGTTTATGGCGTAAAGTTAATAAAAAATATCCAATCGCCAATATTGGCAGCTTCGCTATTGAAGAAAGTACTGCATAGTCGGTTCACTGTGAAGGATTATTGGTCGAGGTCGGCGGGGATGCGGCGGGAGAGACAGGCGAAGACTACCACGAGCGAGGCGATGACGAAGAAGGCGATTGCTGTGGAGTGCATGATGTCGCCGAGCCCGACGAGTGGGGCCACCGTAGCTCCGAAAACATATCCCATCACGCCAAGCACGGCGGAAGCCCCTCCGGCATCCGACCTTCCTTCATTCATGGCGAGTGTGTTGCTCACGGTGAAAATCATCCCGAGCGCGAACAGCATCGGGAGCAGTATAATCTCGTAAGCCCAGAAATCGTCTATCAGCCATAACGCTATGCATTCCGCTATAACTACAGGATAAAGAATAAGCGCCCCGACGAATGCCGCCTTTTTCAAAACATGAAACTTCAGGGCAATCATGGACCCCGCCACTATGAAGAGGGCGTTGAATCCCATGAAAAGACCGAAGTGAATCTGTGAGTAGCCGTAATGGGTCTGTATGATGAACGGTGCCGACGACACGTAGGCGAACAGTATGCCGAGGGCGGTGCCTTTAAGCATGACATGGGTCATGAATCGCGAGTTGCGGATAAGGTTGCCGTAATTTTTGAAAGCGTCCCAAAGTGAGCCTTTTATGCGTTTCGCAACCGGAAGGGTTTCTTTAAGTTTTGCGGAAAAACAAAGCAGTAAGACGGCGAAGGCGGCAAGGAACACGAACACACCCTTCCAATCGAATTTGTCAGATATAAACCCTCCCAGCACAGGGGAGCAGGCCGGCGCGAATCCGTTGATAGCCCCGATTATCGCCATCGTTTTGGCGAGCTGGCGTCCGCCGTAGAGGTCGGTGGGGATGGTGCGTGCAAGAAAGTAACCTCCCGATGCCCCGAGCCCTTGCACAAGGCGGCATATCAGGAAGAAATGTATGGTGGGGGAGAGGAGCGAAACGAGCGCCCCGATAATGAAAACTATAATCGAACTTACGAGCACCACCTTGCGCCCGTATTTGTCGCTCACCGGCCCGAGTATAATCTGCCCGAGCCCGAGACCTATCATGCCCATCGTCAGCCCGAGCTGCACCATGGGGATGGTGCATCCGAAATCTTTAGTCATCGACGGAAGGGAAGGTATATACATGTCGTTGACGAACGATCCGAACGCACTGAGCCCGGCAAGATAAATCACCATAAAGGTGAAATTGATGGCGATGGAGGTATTGGTGGTTTTTGTTTCCATATAACTGAAGGGAAGTCTGTCGTTTAAATGCCCCCTGAGAAATTTACAAATATAACAAAGAAGTGGTAAATTTGGTTAATCCTATATTCTGTAATTTAAGGAAGCGCTGCGAGAGTATGCGAGAGTATGCGTTGGCCGTTCCTTCGTAAGAATAAGTTGACAAAATTGCTGCAAATTGTAACGAATTAGATATTATTTGTATCATTCTACTGTCGTGTGTCGGTGTGAAGGCGATGTTTTGACCGCTGTTCACTCCCTTTATGGAAGATGAGGATCCATATCCGTATCATTGTCGTTCGTATGGGTAACATGGCGTGGACTTTCGAGTCTTTTTCAGGGGCAAATAAATGATATATTTATAAAAACGAGACGAATTCTAACAACTATGCGACCTGTTTGTACGATAGGCCCTTTATTTGCAGATTTAAATACAATACGTTAATTTTGTATCAGTTTACCACGAAATAGTAGTGGAATCCGTAATAATGAACGCCCTTTGAGATATTCCGGGATTCGTTCGAAATTGTTTTTTTGAAGATAATTTATAATTCATTTCAAGCAACCTTATGACTGAATTAGAAACCGACATAAATCTGAGGGTATTGCATGGCTCCCCATCGACATGTCATGGCAACCGGTTCGAAGTGCTGGCTGATTTGGCCCGTTATTGTCTGGCTGCGGTTTTCATAGTTTCCGGGGTGTTTAAGGCGGTGAGTCCGGAGGCTACGTCGATGATGATAACGCAATATCTGAATATGTTGGGGGTTACGTCGGAATTGCCCTCCCCGGGGTTCATGGCAGTTACACTCTGTGTGATTGAATTTCTCATGGGTGCCGTTGCCTTGTCCGGGCGGTTGTTTTATTATGTCTCCCCTTTATATGTCGTGGCGATGGTTTTCTTTACGGGCATAACCTTCATAAACCTTACGTCGCCATACGGGGCATTCGAATCGTGCGGATGCTTCGGAGAAATCATTCATCTTAACGCTCCCGAGACGTTCGTAAAGAACCTTTTCCTCCTCATTGTCTCCATCCTCCTTTGCATCCGTTGCTACATTAAGTAATCTTCAAAAAATAATTTTGTAAAATTTATTCGTCTTTCCGGTGATTTGCATTCCATCTTTTAGTTAAATACCCCGGTATTCGCCAGCAAGATGAAATCCAAATCCCTCGAAAATCCTTCATAAATTTTTTACCAACTTATTTTTTTTACTATTACTAAACCGAAATAAAATGCCGATAAAAAGCAGAAATATCATATTCGCCGTAGGTGCGGCCCTTTCAATTTCCATTTCCGGTTGCCGCGACGACGTGGAGCGTGCATTGGAATGTGCGGGGGATAACCGTGTAGAAATAGAGAAAGTGCTCGATTATTTCAAAGACGATCCGAACCCCCTGAAACTTCGTGCCGCAAAATACCTGATAAAGAATATGCCGTATCATCATCACTACCGAGGGGAGGGGGTCGAATATTACGACTCGGCCTATATGGCCATGTCGCGTGTACCCTACCAGATGCGCGACAGTGTTTTCAGCCGGATGATAAAGGATGCCGACATGCGGCATACGGAGGCGGTTTCGGATATCGTGGCGTTGAATTCGGATTATCTCATAGAGGCCATAAACGAGGCTTGCGAAGCATGGGAAAAGACTCCATAGAATTATGAAATATGGGGATGAAATTTCGGATTCGGATGATGGCGCGATGGGGTTACATTCTAATTGAATCCGGATTCGAAAGTTCGTCTCGGATTTTACGTAGCTATGCATTAATTGATTTTGGACACATACTTTAAGACTCAATATTTGAATTAACAATAACAAATAAAACAAAATGAGAAAATTGTTAAAAGGGCGTTTTTTTGTATATTTTATGCTGTCATTCCTTATTCTGTCATCGTGCGTCGGGATAAAGGAAATGGCTGAAGAGGAATGTCCGGTTATCGATGTCAATGTCGATATTGAATCGACGGTGGATGATGCTACGGGGTTCTTCGACAGCTACAAATACGCTGTGCTCCAGCCGGACAGTAAATATCCTATGGGGGAAATTGACGTGATAGACGTGAAGAACGACAGGATGGTTATAGCAAGCGGCGGCACTGTTTTCATATACGACATTACCGGAAAATTGTTGTCCTGTTTCAATAAAAAAGGACACGGACCGGATGAATATGTCGATTTACAGGACATAAGTATTGGGGAAAACTGCATATATGCGTTAAGCGAGATGAAAAAGAAAATGCTTTCGTATGATTTCGAAGGGCGTTGTCTTGAAACCTACGACCTTCCCTATTCTTACGCTGCATTACAGTGTTCTGACAATGGCATCTGGTTGGCTTCGGAATCGGACAATGAATCGAAATACGATTTCTCATTGTTCGACTTAAGAAAAAAAGCCATTACAGAAAATTGTCTTCCTTTCGAAAAGTATCAAAGCACGTTCTCATCCATTCGTATATTCAATCCGTTCGTATTTACGGGCAAGGATGAAATGCTGGTGGTTAAGCAATATGATTACACTGTTTATGATTTGAACGATAACGGGGGAAATAAGGCATGGGCCTACCGTTTCAACACGCCTAAACAGATATCCGATTTCGGGGAAAACCTCGGTTACTGGGAATTATATCAGAAACTGGGTAGTGAGCCGGTAGTGATGTGGCCCGGGGTTTTGTGGAAGGGAAAGAAACACGTTTACCAGACAGTCGGAATCTTCTATATACTTGGCAGATTCACCAACATCTACAAGTTTTCATTAGACAATCCCGAAGAGAAGGGTGAGCTGCTTCATGTCGGTCTTAAATCGTATGAGGGTTTTCCTTTTTTACGGAACGAGGTTCTTGCTATACGCGACGGTTACTATATCTCGGCTATGCCTTTGACAGAAGCATTGAATATTGCAAAGAACAAAGGTGTCGCCTTTGACTCCGGAAATGTGGAAGACGATGACGCCAAGGTTATCTTTTTCCATCATTTCAAGGAATAAACCGCATGCCGGTAAGATTTTGCCTTTAACTTTTTCAGAATATGAAAAATTTGTTGTTTTCAACGGTAGTAGTATTTTTCATCGTTATTGCCTGTGGATGTACCGGTAAATCATCATCTGCGGAGAATCATACGGTCATCGAATTTGGAGAGATAAGCGGGAGAGATGCGGCTTCAGCAGGATTTGAGGTAAAGGAAACGAAGCTTATCCCGTTGGAGACCGCCCCCGAGTGCATGGTGGGTATGGTGAAACGTCTGCGTCAGTATAAGGATAACTACTATCTGCAGTCGGAATCCCGTTTGTTGAAGTTCGATAAGGACGGACGCTTTATAACCGAGATAGGCACAAGAGGTAACGGTCCCGGCGAGTATTTGCTTATAAACGCGTTTACGATAGTCCGTGACAGCGTGTATCTTTTTGACGGCAACCAGGAAAAGGTGCATGTGTATGATATCGACGGCAAATGGGGGCGCGATATCGATGGGATATCAAAGCTGAAGTTTACGGGGGATGTTTTGCCTATTTCTGAGAATCGGGTTTTGATAGCCAACGATATAAATTTTCAGAAGGAACAGCCTTTATATATGACGTGGTCGTTCGACAATCCGGGTGATATCCGGGAGGTCGTGCCATGTGATTTTTCGTATGGCGGCAGTTATTCCTTTTCGTCCCATCCGATGACGTTGTGCGGAAATAAGATTTATCTTATCAAGCCTCTTGTCAGTGACATATATTCGTTCTGCCCGGATACAAACAGTGTTTCACCGGCCGTGATTATAAACGGAATATTGGATGACGTTTCCGGAGGTGATTATTCGGAAAAACTGGCGGGTGTATTATCCGCAGGAGGCAATCCTGTCGTGGGTGTGTATGGGGCTGGAACGTTTAAGGTTATAAATTTGTTTAACGGGTCGATAATACTGAATGCCGAGACCGGCGATTCGTCATATATGGGTTCGAACGTTGAGGCTCCTAAAGACGGGATATTTCCTTTTATGCCACAGAGCCTGTCATATTCCATGGAAGAAAAACTTGTGGCGGTATTGCCGGCGCAATCATATTTGTCGATGATTGACTCCTGGGGTGATGATATAAAGCATCTTTTCCAAAAACAGGTGGATATCAACGAGGAATCGAATCCTGTGATTATCGAGTATGGTATATAATTGCAATTCGTAAGTAAATAGCTTAAAATATTATGATATAAAGTGTTTTGATGGGATTTTGAGATGTCGTTCATTCGTGTAGGCCGCTATTCGAGTGAACAACATCTCAAAATCTATCGGAAGTGCTTAAAGTTATGCATATCAATTTGTGGTTTTATTTTGATAAAATACTTAGACTCAATATTTGAATTAACAATAACAAATAAAACAAAATGAGAAAATTGTTAAAAGGGCGTTTTTTTGTATATTTTATGCTGTCATTCCTTATTCTGTCATCGTGCGTCGGGATAAAGGAAATGGCTGAAGAGGAATGTCCGGTTATCGATGTCAATGTCGATATTGAATCGACGGTGGATGATGCTACGGGGTTCTTCGACAGCTACAAATACGCTGTGCTCCAGCCGGACAGTAAATATCCTATGGGGGAAATTGACGTGATAGACGTGAAGAACGACAGGATGGTTATAGCAAGCGGCGGCACTGTTTTCATATACGACATTACCGGAAAATTGTTGTCCTGTTTCAATAAAAAAGGACACGGACCGGATGAATATGTCGATTTACAGGACATAAGTATTGGGGAAAACTGCATATATGCGTTAAGCGAGATGAAAAAGAAAATGCTTTCGTATGATTTCGAAGGGCGTTGTCTTGAAACCTACGACCTTCCCTATTCTTACGCTGCATTACAGTGTTCTGACAATGGCATCTGGTTGGCTTCGGAATCGGACAATGAATCGAAATACGATTTCTCATTGTTCGACTTAAGAAAAAAAGCCATTACAGAAAATTGTCTTCCTTTCGAAAAGTATCAAAGCACGTTCTCATCCATTCGTATATTCAATCCGTTCGTATTTACGGGCAAGGATGAAATGCTGGTGGTTAAGCAATATGATTACACTGTTTATGATTTGAACGATAACGGGGGAAATAAGGCATGGGCCTACCGTTTCAACACGCCTAAACAAATATCCGATTTCGGGGAAAATCTCGGTTATGCGGAATTATATCAGAAACTTAGCCATGAGCCGGTGGTAATGTGGCTCGGGGTTTTGTGGAAGGGAAAGAAACACGTTTACCAGACAGTCGGGATCTTCCATGTGATGAGTAGATTCACCAACATCTACAAGTTTTCATTAGACAATCCCGAAGAAAAGGGTGATCTGCTTCATTTCGGTCTTAAATCGTATGAAGGATTTCCGTTTTTACGGTATGAGTTCCTTGGGATAAGCGATGGTTATTTAATCTCGGATATGCCTTTGTCAGAAGCATTGTCATGCGCCAAGCACTTTGGTGTCGCCTTTGACTCCGGTAATGTGAAAGACGACGACGCGAAGGTTATCTTTTTCCATCATTTCAAGGATTAAACCGTGCTCCGGTAAGATTTTGCCTTTCAACTTTTCTGAATATGAAAAATTTGTTGTTTTCAATGGTAGTAGTATTTTTCATCGTTATTGCCTGTGGATGTACCGGTAAATCATCATCTGCGGAGAATCATACGGTCATCGAATTTGGAGAGATAAGCGGGAGAGATGCGGCTTCAGCAGGATTTGAGGTAAAGGAAACGAAGCTTATCCCTTTGGAGGACTGCACCTGAGTGCATGGTGGGCATTGTAAATGCAAATTAAATTTTATAAAGATGAAAAAAATATTATTGACCGCAGTGATTTCTTTCCTGATAGCTTCATGTGCTACCGATTCCTCCAAGAATTGTGTGTCGGTCAGCGGATATGACGAGAAGGTGTCTGAAAATAAGGTTGAATCGTTGATAAAGGAATTCCACTGCTTACAGCTGGAATGCACCCCCGAATGCGCGGTTTCCACGATAAACAAGATGGAGATTGCCGACTCCCTGATACTCGTCAGCGATATGAATCGTCTATTGGCATTCCGCGCCGACGGAAAGTTTTCGCACCAATATGGTGTAAAAGGTAACGCGGAAAACGAATATACCATAATCGATACCTTCATGCTCGACCCCGAAGGAAATGTTGTCATTGTCGATTCATATACCGGCAAGCTGCTCACCTTTTCCATCGACGGACGATTTTTATCGGTGGATAAGATTGACCAAAGCCTTCTTTCCAACATACAGGACGGATGTTTTATCGATAAAAACACGTTATTCGCAAGTCGTTATAATTATAATGACAGCAACACGGTCTTCGAGACAATCAATCTTAAAGAAGGTAAAACGGAAGAGATAGCGAAAACCCCGGTCAAGACCGACAACGCCATGGAGAAAGTCGGGGTGCATCCCTTTACGGCGTATGACGGCAACATAAGTTACGTCCTCCCGTTCGACCCGGATATATACGACCTTTCTTCCGGATACAGATATAGCATAAAGACATCGGAAAAGGTTTATAGCGAGGAGGAACTTTCCAAGATAACCAATTATTCCATAATGACCTATTCCAATGCCTTGCAGAACCATGTATTCCTCGGGTTTACGGATATATTCGAAACTCCCCGCTCCATATTTCTATTCTGCAGCAACCTTTACGGTACGGTCATCGACAAATCGGATAATTCCTGCTTCCGTTTCCCCCTGCAAGGGAAGGAGAGTTATTCCTCCTTGCCTTTAATCGGAATAATGACGGCTCATGACGGCAAGTTGATAGGCTCCATGCAGCCCTTAATGCTCGAATTCATGAATATTTCTGACGATTGCGACGCAAATCTTAAAAAACTTAAGAGCTTGCAGCAATCAATGGATAAGAACGGCAATCCCGTTCTCCTTTTCTATTCTGTGTAGGCTTCAAGAACATCATCGGGTTTATTACTTTTTTCACTTTTTGAATATGGCTCGCAAAGGAGCATCCGCCACGTCCGCAGCAGTCAAATGCCTATATTTGACTGCCGCAGGCGTGTGTCTTTTTTACGGATTATGGCTCTTGACGCGCATCTTCTTATACGACCAGTTTATCACCCCTACGGAATCGATGACACCGACGTTCCTCCCCGGCGACAGGATTATAGTTGACAAAACGGTGATGGGGGCAAGGATTTATACAGACTTCAATTTCGATATGCACGGGGCCGACTTGAAAAGCCTGAGGACCCGGGGAAGACGCGGCGTGAGGCCCAACGACATAGCGGTGTTTAATTTTCCGCGCCATGAAGGGAAACTGAATTTCGTGATAAACCATGTCTATGCCAAGCGATGCATCGGAGTGCCCGGCGATACGGTCTCGATAGTAAACGGACATTTCAACAACAACAACTATAGAGGGGAAATCGGCTTGAAAAGCATGCAAGACCGCTTTGCCGATATGCCCGACAGCATTTTCTCGCCCGAAGCGTTTTCAACCATGCCTTATGACGGCCACATCCCATGGACGATAAAGAATTTCGGCCCCCTCTACCTTCCCCGCAAAGGAGACTGCATCCGTCTGTCGGCGAAAGAGGGGTGCATTTATAGGGTAATCCTTGAGTGGGAGACGGGGAAAACAATCACCTACGACTGGGAAAAAGACCGGGTTTTCGCGGGCGGCGAGCCGCTCGACCGCCACACATTCAGCCACGGTTATTATTTCATGTGTGGCGACAACGTCGGCAACTCGCACGATTCCAGATATTGGGGACTTTTGCCGGAAGAGTATATTGTGGGGGTTGTTTCACGCATATCGTATTCCGTTGATCCCCACACCGGGAAATACCGTAAGGAAAGAACTCTGAAAAAGCCTGTATGATGAAGAAATTGATTCAGAAAACGATAATGGAGGGTAACTTGGTCTGTCCGTCGGCATGGATTGCCATGACGTGCGTGGCATGTTTGCTGGTTTTGTCGGTATGGCCGGCGGTGACCGGTTGTTCGGTAGCGGAGGAATATCTATGTTTTGTTATTCCTGCGATAGCCGTTTCGGGTTTTGCCATATCCTTCAAGAGGAGGATAGGGGTGAAGGGTTCGCCGGCTGACTTGATTGTCGCGGGCTGGTATCTTTATTCTATGTGCAGATTGTGGCTCGACGCCGCATATCCGGCAGGGGGCTTTGCCGCGAAGGCCACGCTGATGCTGATGCTTTATGCTTCTTTTAGAATACTGTTTTCTTCTTCGGGTATAAAGTGTGAGGCGGTTGCCTTGTTATTGGCGGTTTTCGCTTTTGTCGAGGCTTGCATGGGGTATTCGCAACTGATTTACCGTCACCGGCAGTAGCAGAGATGAAAAAGGAGGCAAGGGAGGTGATTAAAAAATATCAAGGGAGGTGATAAAATAATATTAACTTCATGAAAATGAGACTACGGACAATCATTTTTTTTACGTTTTTGACGCTGGTCCCTTTTGCCGCCATCGGCAAGGGGAAGAATACACTCACCCTTGCCGACGCCATCGAAATAGCGCAGGCCAATTCTTTCAGTGCGACCGTGGCACGGCTCAATCTTATGAGCCGTTATTGGAGCTACCGCTCTTACCGCGCCGAAATGTTGCCCTCTGTCAACCTCTCGGGAGGGCTTATGGAGTTTAACCGGTCGATGGTGGAGACCCGCAACTATGAAGACGGACAGATACGCTATGTAGAGAACAACACCCTGTCGAACAACCTCATGCTGTCGGTTGACCAGAATATAGCCCCCCTCGGCGGAAAAGTGTCGCTCCAGTCATATCTTTACCGTCTCGACCAGTTCAGCTACGACAACGTGCTCTACAACAGCCGCCCCATCAGGCTGAGCTATACGCAGCCCCTCTTCTCCTACAACAGCCTCAAATGGATGAAGAAGACGGAACCATTGAGATACGAGCTTGCGAAGCGCACTTATCTCGAAGCCATCGAAGAAATTGGCGTAAACGTGGTTGACCTTTTTTTCAATGTCCTTTCCTCGCAGTCAGACTGCCGGCAGGCGCAGAGCAACCTTGCCGACCGCAAGGCACTCTATGAGATTGCCCGAAAGCGGCTGGAGATAGGCACGATAACGAAGAGCGAGCTCCTTCAGCTCGAACTCTCGGTGATAAACGGCGAACTTGAAGCCGACAATACACGGCTGACCCTCGACAACCGTATGTTTGCACTTACGTCTTATCTGCGCCTTCCCGTAGGGATCGACATCGAACTTGTGGCCCCTTATTCCATGCCGGATGCGTCCCTCAGCCTTACCGACGTGATAGACCGTGCCGTCAACAATTCATCGCATGCGATGCAGCGCCGGCTCGACGTGCTGCAGTCGGAGCAGGGGGTGGCGCAGGCCAAGGGGCGGCAGGGGATAAGCCTGGAACTTTACGGGGAGGTCGGGCTAAACAAGACCGGTCACACGCTGAGAGGCGCATATTCCGGGTTGCAGGACAATGAAATAGTGGGACTGCGGCTGTCGCTCCCACTATTCGACTGGGGTGTGGGCAAAGGGCGCGTAAAGATGGCGAAGGCCGACCTGGAGGCCACTCTCGTGAGAAACGAGCAGCTACAGGAGGAATATATACAAGATATGACAAGCAACGTCAACAGTTTCAACATACATACGGCACAATGCCACAAGGCAATGCGGGCATACGACATAGCCGTGGAACGCTACGAGATTACCAGGCGGCGTTTCGAGGCAGGGTCGGTAACGGTGACTGACCTCAATACAGCGTGGCAGGAGGCAGAAAACGCACGCACACAGTATATGCGCCTCCTCCAAAGCTGCTGGAGCACATATTACTCGCTCCGGCGGACCACTCTCTACGACTGGCTCAACAGTCGCGACATAAGTGCCGATTTCGACACACTTATAAACTCACAGAAATGAAAAGAATCCTTATTGCGGCGGTTATTCCGTTGGCCCTTTTGACGGCATGCGGCAAACCGGAAGAGAAAAAAGACGACGACAGCCTGCTGCGTCGGCAGATGTCGGAGACATACGTTGACACCATGCGTCTCGAAGTGATGCCTTTCCAGAAGCAGGTGGTGTGCAACGGACGCCTGTCGGCACGCGATAAGAGCGACCTCCGCTTCGCTTCCGACGGGGTGACGTTGCAGATCCATGTGAAGGAGGGGCAGCACGTGGCGAAGGGACAGCTGATAGCCACACTCGACCGTGAGCAGCGGGTGCGGGAAGTGGAAAAGGCGCAACACGACCTATACCGCGCTAAAGTGGATCTCACCGACAAGCTCATAGGTCTCGGCTACGATGCCGATATGAAGGGGGTGCCGGCGGAGGTGATGAAACGTGCCGAGGTAACTTCGGGCTATTACGCAGCCTCTTTCCAGCTTGAGGAGGCGAAGCGGCAACTCACCGATTGCGACCTCCGTGCCCCGTTTGCCGGCACAATAGCCAACCTTGACGCCAAGACACACCAGAAGAGTGACAAAATATGCACGCTTATCGACGACTCGCAATTTGAGGTGGAATTCAAGGTGCTTGAGGCGGAACTCGGCAGCATGAGGAAGGGTAGGAAGGTGAACGTGTCGCCGTTCGTGGCTGAAGACAAGGTGTTGGGGGGGACCGTGACCGGGATAAACCCGCAGGTCGATGAGAAAGGGCTTGTGAAGGTCAAGGCCCAGCTGTCGGGAAGAGATGCGTCGCTTATCGACGGCATGAACGTGCGTGTCACCGTCGAGGAGAACGTGGGCGACATGTTTGTCGTGCCGAAAGATGCAGTGGTGGAGCGTGACGGCTACCACGTCATCTTCCGTTATCGCGACGGACGCGCCGTCTGGACTTACGTTGACGTTGTGCATTCCAACATCAACTCTTTTGCCATCACCGGCTGTAAGCGCAAGGAAACTTCCATAGAGGAGGGCGACATAGTCATCACCTCCGGCAATCTCAACCTTGCCGACGGAACAGAAGTGAAACCGCGATAAAAAACATGACAAATGCTTAAAGCCCTCATCCATCGCCCGATCGGAGTCAGCATGTGCCTGTTGGCCATAACGGTCATCGGCATTCTGTCGCTTGGATATATACCGGTGTCGCTCATGCCCGACATCGACGTGCCGCAAATCACTGTCCAGGTCATCTTCCCCGGTTCGTCGGCCAGGGAGGTGGAGAACAACGCCACTCGACCCCTGCGTCAGCAGTTGCTTCAGGTGGCCGGCCTGAAGGAGATGCATTCGGAAAGCCGCATGGACGTAGGCTCCATCCGCCTTGTGTTCGAGCCCGGCAGCGACATGGACGTAATCTTCATAGAGGTGAACGAGAAGGTTGACCGAGCAATGCGTTTCCTTCCCGAAGGGGTAGAGCGTCCGAAAGTTATGAAAGCGAGCGCAATGGACATTCCCGCGTTCTATATCGACATGTCGTTTAAGGAGGAGGGCGTGGCGCCCGACGGCGGAATCCGGTTCGCGGAGCTCGGACGCTTTGCCCGAGACGTGGTGGCGAAACGCATAGAGCAGTTGCCTCAGACGGCAATGGTAGATGTAAGCGGCATCGCCGGAACCGTCATAGAGTGCATGCCCGACCCTGCGAGGATGAACGCCATGGGGCTTACTGCGCAAGATATCGAAAGGGCCATAGCCGACAACAACCTAACCCTCGGTTCCCTCTGCATCGCCGACGGCATATACCGCTACAACATACACTTCGATTCGCAGCTGCTCGCCAAGAAAGATATCGAGGATATATGTATAAACCACGAGGGTCGTCTGGTGACTCTCGGAGAAATCTGCAACATCACGGAGAGAGGGGTGGAACGCGACGGGATGGTACGCAGCGACGGGCGCAACGCTGTGACCCTTGCCGTGGTGAAGCAGAACGACGCGCAGATGGACGACCTCAGGGAGTCTATGGGGAATCTCCTTGCAGACTTCACGGAGGATTATCCGGAAATCGACTTCCGGCTGACACGCGACCAGACCACGCTACTTTCCTATTCGATAGACAATCTGGAGACAAATCTGCTTTTCGGTGGCGTGCTCGCCTGCCTCGTGCTTTTCCTCTTCATGCGCGATTGGCGTCCTACTGTGCTCATAATCGTCACCATACCGGTGTCACTGCTCATAACCTTCCTCTGCTTCCATCTATTCCACATATCAATCAACGTCATTTCGCTATCTGGGCTTATCCTCGGTGTCGGTATGATGGTTGATAATTCCATAATCGTGATTGACAACATCCGCAGGCGGCAGTTGTCAGGGTGCACGCTTTCTGACGCTGTGGCAGAGGGCACGAAGGAAGTGTTTACCCCGATGCTCAGCAGCGTGCTGACCACTTGCTCGGTGTTTATACCTCTCATCTTCCTGAGCGGAGTGGCGGGAGCCCTCTTCTATGACCAGGCCATGGCTGTGACGATAGCCCTTTTCTCGAGCCTGCTCGTGTCGGTGCTTGTAATTCCGGTCTTTTATTTCCTTCTCAATAAGAAAAAACCGGCAGAATCGGACTTGGCGGACAAATCTGACCGGTCCGGCTCTACCGTAATGAGACTCTACGACCGAATCCATTCGTTCATATTCCGCCACCCCGTTGCCTGCATTACGGTTTGCTTTGCCTGCATCCCCCTCTCGGCATGGTTTTTTGTCGAAATCGAGAAGGAGCGCATGCCCTATATACCTCCGGAAGACACACTCGTGACTATAGACTGGAACGCCGGAATCACCGTGGCGGAGAACGACAGGCGCATGTCGGAACTGCTCGCAGCTCTCGGCGATTCAGTTGAACACACTACGGCGATGGCCGGAGTGCAGCAGTTCCTGCTTCCTCACACCAAGGAGCTCACCGCTTCGGAGTCTGTGATATACGTGAAATGCCGCGACCCTAAGGCGATGGAGGCTGTCAAGGACCGTATCGGGGAAGTGGTGGCGCGTGACTATCCCGAAGCGGGGGTGGAGTTCGAGCCATCGGGCAATCTCTACGAGATGGTGTTCGATACGGGAGACAACGACCTTGAAATCCGTTTGCAGACCGCTGACGGCGTGCGTCCGGAGGTGGCGAAAAGTCGTGCCTTCGTCGATTCGCTCCGGGAAAGATTCCCTGAAATCTATGTGCGCCCGGTTGTGACAGAGGAAAACATACAGTATCTTGCCGATATGGAACAACTGGCTTTCCATGGTGTGGGCTACCGCAGCCTTTACGCTCATCTGCGAGAGGCGGTGCATAAGAACAAGGTGTTTGAAATCAGCGAGGGGTCGAATTCCATACCCGTGATGGTGGCAGCGTCCGGCAATGATGACGTAAGCGTGATGGGCGGTTCTGTGAAGAACAACCAAGGTGTGGATATCCCGCTGTCGTTGCTGCTGAAGTCTGAGCGCCGCGAAGATTACAAGAGGCTCCATGCCGCAGGGACGGGCGATTTTTACCCGATCGGGATAGATGCCGACGGGGGGAATGTGCGCGAGATGATGGCGTATGCCGACGGGTTTGTGAAGAGGCATCCGGAATACGCGGTGTCATACTCCGGCGGCTATTTCGGCGCACGAAGCCTCGTTGCCGAATTGGCGATAGTATTGGCGGTGTCGCTAGCGCTTCTATATTTTATCCTTGCGGCCCAGTTCGAGAGCATCATTCAGCCGCTTATCATTCTTTTCGAGATGGTTATCGACGTGTGTGTGGTGTTGGCGGTGTTGTGGCTTACGGGGGAGACCCTCAATGTCATGTCTATGACTGGGCTCGTAGTGATGTCAGGCATCATCATCAACGACTCCATATTGAAAGTGGACACTATCAACCGCCTGCGACGCTCCGGCATGCCGCTGCATGCCGCCGTCACGGAGGCGGGGCGCAGACGCCTCCGTCCGATTCTTATGACGTCGCTGACCACAATTCTTGCCCTCCTGCCGTTTCTCGATAAGGGCGATATGGGGTCGGCCCTCCAGTACCCTTTGTCGCTGACGCTCGTCACGGGAATGACCGTCGGCACGGCTGTCAGCCTCTTCATGGTACCGCTGATTTACTATCTTATCTATAAACGCCGCCCCTGCGCTAAAACCGTAAGCGGTCTCTCCTTAAATAAACAAGGTCATGAAGAATGAAGGTAACCGTTTTCTTGCACGGGTTGGCGCCGTTTCGCCGTTCACGATGATCCTTGTGGCGGTGATAGCCGTCGTCGCCGGAATCGCTGTTATTCCGCTGCTCGACGTGGAGCCGGAACCGCGTCCCAGACAAGGGAAGACGCTGAAGGTGGTCTTCAGTTGGCCCGACGCGTCGCCCAAGGTAATCGAGCAGAACGTCACCTCGCGCATAGAGGGGGTTGTAGCGGCTGTCAAAGGGGTGAAGAGTGTGTCGTCGGTATCGAATTTCGGGAGAGGGGAGGTGGTGATAGAACTGAAACCCAAGACCAATGTGTCGGCGGCAAAGTTTGAGATTGCCTCCGCATTAAGGCAAATATACCGCAAGTTCCCCGAGAAAGTAAGTTATCCGGAACTGACCGGCGGCGAGGTTGTGGCAAAATCCGGCAAGGTTGAAAAGGAGAAACTGCTGCTCACCTATCAGCTTAACGCCTCGATGAAAGACGACCGGCTGAAGGAATACGTGAGTCAGCAGATGGAGCCCTCTCTGAAGGGGATAGATGGGGTGAGGCGTATCGAGATAACGGGCGGAACCGGGAAATATGTGGAGATTTCATACGACCCGCTGAAACTCCGGGCGTCGGGTATAACCGTAGATGACATAGAGGGGGCTGTGAGGAGTTTTATGGGGCGCTCCGAGATTGTGGGTGAACTTACGGTCTCCCCTCCCGGGAGGCCCGGCGCACGCGGCGAGAGGAGAGCACTCTATCTCGATGTGGAACGATTCGACAAGCCGCTTGAACGGATGCCTGTGAAGAACATCGACGGGACTGTGGTGTATCTCGGCGACCTCGCCTCTTACGAATACAAAGACCGGCTTCCCTGGAGCTATTACCGCCTCAATGGGCTGAGCACCATCTATCTCAACATATATACTGATGCCGATGCGTCGCTCATAAGGCTTTCGCACACCCTACGCGACTGCATAGACGAATTGGGCGCCGGATTGAAGAAGGGTGTGTTTCTCTCGCTCACCTACAACGCTGCAGAAAAGACCGAATCCGAGCTGAACACGCTGGTTCGCCGGAGCCTTATGTCGCTCCTTATACTACTTGTCTTCGTCTGGTTCATAAGGCGAAGGTGGAAATACCTTTTCATCATCTGCGCCACGCTTGTAGCCAACATTCTCATAGCAGTGCTTGTATATTGGATCTTCGACTTGCGACTGCACACTTTCGCGCTTGCGGGGATAACGGTATCACTCGGCATCATCATCGACTCGTCGATAGTAATGGTGGACCATTACCTGCACCGCCGCAACCGCGACGCCTTCTTCGCCATACTCGCCGCGCTCCTCACTACCATAGGCTCCCTCGTAATCATTTTCTTCCTTCCGGAGCATATCCGCAAAGACCTTTATGATTTTTCATGGATAATTATCATCAACCTGGCGGTGTCGCTGGTTGTGGCGTTGCTCTTCGTTCCTGCGCTTGTGGAGAAACTCGGATATTCGGAAGATGCCGTCGCCTGCCCGGAAGGAAAGTGGAAAAGGTACGGGGAACGGCTGATGGGGCTTTACGGCAGGTATATACGCTTCACCCAGAAGCGTAAGTGGCTTTACATCGTGCCGCTTATACTTATCTTCGGCATCCCTGTGTTCGCGCTTCCCGACAAGCTCGGAGACGAGGACAACATATATATTCCGGCTAAAGAACGTCGCGGATTGATGTGGTATGATAAGGTGTATAACGCCACCTTCGGCAGCGACTTCTTCATACGCAATCTGAAGGAACCTCTCTCCACATATCTCGGAGGCACCATGAGGCTTTTCTCCGACCATGTCAGGGCGGTTTCTGACGTGCGGCCTCAAGAGAGGGAGAAGTGTCTTGTCATACGGGGGAAGATGCCCGTGGGGGGAAGCATGCACGAACTCAACGACAAGATGCTCCGTATAGAACGGTTTCTTTCCGGTTTCGGGGAGATAGAGCGTTTCCAAACCAACATCGGCACATGGGGTGGTCAGATAGATGTTGAATTTAAGGATGAACACCGTAATACAGACTTCCCGTACTTTTTGGAAAGCAAGGTGATAGGTTTGCTTGTTACGCTCGGGGGAGCTGACTGGAGCACATACGGTGTGAGCGAGCGCGGCTTCAGCAATTCGCTTAACCTTGCCTACCGCTCCCACTGCATAGAGATTGCCGGCTACAACTACGACCGCCTTTATCGTTTCGCTGAGGAGATATGTTCGAGACTTTCCGGAAATCCACGCGTGCAGGACATAGTGGTCGAGACTCCGGGGCATGAGAACCAGGAAGACGAGCTGTATATGGTTTATGACATGGAACGGATAGCACTTGACCGTTTTCCGCTCCCGGCGGCGCATGCCTCGCTGCGTGAACTGCTTGCCGATAGGGAACTGGGGCGATATCGCGACCGGTTTATAGACTCCGATATACGCCTGCGCTCGGAAAGGACGGAGACGTTTGACTACTGGCATCTCTGCAATTCCTACATAGACGTGGACGGACGGCCTGCAAGGCTTTCGGACTATATGGCGATAGAGAGGCGGCAGGCAAAGAACTGCATACCGAGAAACAACCAGGAGTATGTCTTGAGAGTGGCCTTCAACGTGCTCGGTTCGTGGAATTACTCCAACAAGCTTATAGAGGACGTCACGGATGAGTTCAACGCCAAGTTCCCTGTGGGCTACCGCTGCCTTAACCGTACCGCCGGATGGTTTAAGGACGACGGCACGCAATATTGGCTGCTTCTCCTTGTGGCTGTGATAATCTACTTTGTGTGTGCCGTGCTTTTCGAGTCGCTGACGCTGCCGCTGGTTATAATAAGCCTTATCCCGGTGTCGTTTATAGGCATATTTCTTACATTCCGGCTTACAGGGGTGCCGTTTGGCAACGGAGGTTTTGCTTCGATGGTGCTTTTGTCAGGGATAGTGGTCAATGCCGGCATATATCAGATGTATGAATACCGTTCGCTGCTCCTGACGAATTGCGGGAGCGAGAAGTCTGCCATATATTTGAAGGCGTTCAGGGTCAAGGTGGTGCCGGTGTTCCTTACGGTGCTTTCCACCATGCTCGGATTGCTGCCGTTCCTTTTCGACCATAAGGAGGAGGGAGACTTCTGGTATTCCCTCGCGGTGGGCGGTATAGGGGGATTGGCGTTCTCCCTGCTCGCTTACATATTAGTAATGCCGATAATCCTCAGCCTTAAGGATTCGGCATACATGAAAATCTCCGATGATTGGTAATTTGCAGTATATCCGCTTTTGTTCTCTCGTGATGGGGCGAGGGATAATATGTATGTTTTTGTCACCCGGTTGCATTCATTTGTTTGTAATTTTGTTACAAATAAAAAAGAAGTTATAAAATGGAACAGACAAAAGAATCGGTTAAAGATAAGCATGCCGGGCATTGCGATGGCGGAAAGTGTTGCGGACACCAACATGAGCATCATCACTCCAATGGTGCCAAGGCGTTTATCGCCCCTGCCATATCCTTTGTGATGCTTGTGGCTGGGATGCTGATGGGACATCTTGGTTTTGCGCCGTTTGTTTCTAACCGGTGGGTGGAGTTTGCCTGGTATTTCGTGGCTTTCCTTCCGGTAGGGGTGCCTGTCGTGAAGGAAGCTGTCGAAGGGATTGCCGCGCATGACTATTTCAATGAATTCACGCTTATGGTCATAGCATGCATCGGGGCGTTCTGTATTTGGGAATTGCCCGAGGCGGTCGGTGTGATGTTGTTTTATTCCATAGGGGAAACGTTGCAACACGGGGCGGTTGACCGCGCCACCCGCAACATTTCCCGGTTGCTCGACGTGCGCGGAGAAAAAGCCACTGTCATAAGAGAGGGCAAACCTGTTGATGTAAAACCGCAGTCGGTCAGGGTAGGGGAGATAATAGAAGTACATCCGGGAGAGAGGGTGCCTCTTGACGGAGTCATGGAAAACGGCGACGGACTTTTCGACACGTCCGCACTGACGGGCGAGAGTGTGCCGCGTGAAATCGGGCAAGACGGGGAGGTGCTCGCCGGTATGATTTCATCCAACAAAACGGTTCGCATCAGAGTTTCGCGCGAGTATGATAAAAGTGCGTTGGCAAGAATACTTGAGCTTGTCTCCAACGCCTCGTCGCGCAAGGCACATGCCGAATTGTTCATACGTAAATTTGCGAGGGTCTATACCCCTGTCGTAATAATCCTTGCCGTTTTAGTTGTCGCCGTGCCTGCTTTGGTTTCTGTTTTCAACAGCGGCTTCGACTATAATTTTTCGGACTGGCTCTATAGGGCGCTTGTGTTCCTCGTCATTTCCTGTCCGTGCGCACTTGTGGTGAGTGTGCCGCTCGGTTATTTTGCAGGCATCGGAGCGGCGTCGCGCATGGGTATTCTTTTCAAAGGTGGCAATTATCTTGATGCCATTACAAAGGTCAACACAGTAGCTTTCGACAAGACAGGGACGCTTACTACAGGAAAATTCAGTGTGGATACCATAGTAAGCGATGCGCTGGAGAACAGTGAAATGCTTTCGCTGATGGCATCGGCGGAGGCCGACAGCTCCCATCCTCTTGCAAAAGCACTCGTGGAATACGTTTTTGACAAGAATATCGACATTCCCAAAGCTTCGAGCGTGCTTGAAAAAGCCGGATATGGCACTGTCGCCGAAATCGGCGGCAAAACTGTAGTTGCCGGAAATTTAAAATTGCTCAGGTCGGAAGGCATTCCTTATCCAAAAGACATCGAAGGTGTGCCGGGGACGGTAATAGCCTGTGCCGTTGATGGCAAATATTGCGGCTATGTCATACTTTCCGACACGATAAAACCTGATGCCGTAACCGCTGTGAAAAACCTTGGGGGGCTTGGAATAGACAGGATTATCATGCTTTCGGGCGATAAAAAAGGGATTGTCAAGGAATATGCGGATAAACTTGGCATAACCGAGGCACATGGGGAACTGTTGCCTCAGGATAAGGCGGATATTGTAGAGAAAGAGGCATCCGCCCCGGGCCGGAGCATAGCATTCGTAGGCGACGGCATGAACGACGCGCCCGTGCTTGCATTGAGTAATGTCGGGGTGGCGATGGGTGGTCTCGGCTCGGATGCCGCAATCGAGAGTGCCGACGTGGTGATACAGACCGACCAGCCTTCACGGTTGGCCACGGCGATACGGATTGGCAAGACCACGCATGCCATCGTCACTGAAAACATTGTGGGGGCAATAGGCGTAAAGGTTGTGGTGCTCCTCCTCGGGGCGATAGGCTACGCGTCGCTTTGGGCGGCAGTTTTTGCCGATGTGGGCGTGGCATTGCTCGCCGTGCTCAACTCCATGCGCATCCTGTGGAAAAAATATTGAATCTTTGGGAGACGGCGTTGACGTGGTATCTGTTTATTTGCCAAACGTAAACCGTATCCCCATATTGAGATTGAAGTTCCAGGGCTTCTCTTTATATATTGTCTGTAGGTCTGTCCCGTCGTTGAAATAATAGCTAACGCCGGGTTCTGCAAATATGCTCATGGATTTTACGAGATTGCATTGGACTCCGACGGACGCGTTGACAGACCATTGCATAGGTTTTTCCGACAAATCTTCCGATTCCGAACCTTTCTTCCGGTTGTCGATGATGTATTCTTTATCAAGTTTTGCGGAGATGCATTTTTCGGCCATTACTCCGGTAGAGGCATATAGGTCAAGACGTTGCCATGAAATCATGCGGTATTTCAAGTTGAGCGGGACACTGATATAATGGAGCTGTTGTTCTGCGGTATAATAATGGTTTTTGCTTCCGTTTTTTATATCTGATGTGAGGTTGGCATAACCTACGCCGCTTTCAATACCGAATCGTTCATTAATATTGTAGATGAACGAAACACCTGCACGTATCGGAAGGCGATGTTTTATTTCAGTTTCAGTTTCTATGCCTTGATTGAAGAGGAGAATACCTAACATGGGTTCGTCTTCCCAGGAGGAGTTTTCCGGGCCTGTGGCGGCGACAAATGGATTTGCTTTGGTAGTGGAATTGAACATTGAGCCAGTGCCGGCTGAACTATAGAAGGCAACAGATAAATTGTTCGACCGCGTGCTTTCTGCGTGGAGGGCTACTTTGTAATGATTGTCCTCAAAAGTCATGTCCGAAGGTACGAGGGTGGGGGAGGTCTCTTCCGATGGCTTGTTTGGTCGTTTGCTTATATCTTGGTTTTTATCTGTTTCCTTTTCAGAGAAATCAGTCGGTTTGACTACGCTTATGTCAGTAAATCCTTTTGTTTCGTCGGTCGGATCGATGGTGGCGATATCCGTAGTCTTTACGGAATTATGTTTATTGGCGACAGAGTTCACCGACAATGGTTCGGGGATGGCATTCTCGGCAATAAGCGGTTTGTTTTTAAGGATGTTTTTATTGAAAGATATGGCACGATCTTCTTTGGCGTCCGATAATAATTGGTCTTGCGACAAATCCTGTTTGCCATTGTAGAGATAAATGCCGGCTAAAATAATAACCGCGATTATTGCGGCGGCAGACAAACTCCGTCTCATCCAAACCGACATCACATGTTTCTTCATTGGTCGGCGCATGGATGCAGAAGACGCCCGCTTGGATTCGATTGCGTCCCATAGATTTTCAGGCTCCTCAATTTCGTAATCTGTCATTCGGTCGTGGACCTTATGTAGCCAATCTTCGTTCATATAAATCACATATTATTATATTGCCTGATTTTTGTTGCCAACATGGATTTTGCTCTGTGCAATTGTGAGGCGGATGTGCTTTCTTTTATGCCGAGCAATCTTGCAATTTCCTTATGGCTTTTGTTTTCAATCACATATAAATTGAATATCGTTCTATATCCGTCGGGGAGTTCGCGAATGAGATTGAATAATACGGAAGAGGGGATTGCGTCGATGTCCGGATCTTCATCGGCGATGTCATGTTTATGTTCCGAAATCTCGACAAATTCAAAACGATTGACCCTTTGAAGGAATTTTAGGGTTTCGTTGATGGTAATTTTTGTAATCCATCCTTTCAACGATCCTGTTCCCCGGTATTTGAATGACTCGATGTTCGAAAAAATTTTTAAGAAACTGTCTTGAAGCACATCCTTTACGTCTTCGTCGTTGACGATATAGCGTGAACAGATAGCCGCGAGGTAGCGGATATATGTGGCATATAGCGTCTTCATGGCGATAGTGTCGCCATTTATGATGAGGGAAAGGAGTTGTAGTTCGTTGTCGGTTTCTGCTGACACCACCTGTCCTTTGATTTAGCGTTTCGGTTTGAGAAGGGCGTTGCAAAAGCTTGAACTGTTAATTGGCTCCGCAACGCCCTTGGACCGAGAGTGGTTTGTGGAAGATTATAAACGTATTTCTTCTTATTGCCGTGGATGTTATTGTTCGAGGGGACGCATCCTTATTTCGAACTGAGTGTCTTTTTCACCGGTAAATGATTTCCATTTCAGTTTCATCTTCACCTTGTCGGAACCGGTTCTCGGAAGGTGGTTAAGGTTGAAAGCTATAAGAGCATCCCCCCAATGTCCGTTGATATCGCCCTTTGCATCATGCCGCAATTCAAGTTCGTATGGGTCGTCGGGGTTCGTGCCCGTTATAAGGTTGAGAACATGGATGGATTGAGGTGTTCCCCAAAGTGTACGGACACGTAAGGTGAGATACCCGTCTTCAGCCACCGTTACCCAATCCGCTACGATTTCAACAGGGTCGTTGCCAAATTTGGAATCGTTTTGCTCGCCAAGGCTCTCGACCGGCAATTTCGTACGTATGCTGTCGAGCCAGTTGACTTCAACATTCTGTATGGTTTTTCCTTTGGGTGAAACATTGGCATCCTTATAGTTAACGAGAGCCCTTACTTCTTTATTGCCGAAAGGAGAGGTGTTCAGATTGGTAGGAACAAGTTGGGTGGAATCGTCGAGCTGCATTATAAAGCTGCCGTCTTCATTCGGGCAAACCGTGACGATTGCGGTAGGTCTTAACTCGCCGGAAGGTTCGTCGTTGTCGATGCATGATGGAAGCGTCATGAGGAGTGCCGACGCTGCTACAGAAAATAAAAGATGTTTTTTCAACATATCGTTTGTATTTTTATTGGTTGTTCTATTATATCAAATCGAACGATTCCTGTAATCTTGCATCGCAGGTGAAATTTTTAACAAAAAAATTCCCCCGTGACGCATTTATGGTTTCACCAATCCTTTACAGAAATAGCCTCGATTATTTAAAAAAACACAGAAATAATTGTAAAATTTGCTTTTATAATTAAAGGGACTCCGTTTGCGTATATATTTTTGTGTTTTAGCGTGGGCTTATAAGAATGGGTTGTTTTTTTGTACAAGTGCCTGCTGAAATGAAATTTGACGAAGTAAGGAAAAATTGTAACTTTGCAAATTATTTATGCTGAAAGATGGCGATATAATAAAACGTGATGAAGAACTTTCTCATATATCTCACCTGGATTTTTATCCTGTCGGCCATGCTCCTGACATCGGGATGTGGCTCCGGCGAGTCGCGTACGGAAGCTGCCGACAGCATCTACAGTGTTGAATATCTCAACAGCATTTCTATCGACAATCCGGAACGGGCACTTGCCTTACTTGATACTGCTGAACAGAAGAATCTCATGAGTGAGTTTGACATCGCTCGCCTTCGCTGTCTGGCCTATCATAACGGGCTTTCGGACTATAAAAACGCACTGCGATATGGTCTTGAGGCATACGATATGCCGGAGGCGCGAGAGGATACTCAGGTTTTCCTCTCTCTTCTTGAAGTCATTGCTGATGATTACTACGAGAACGGCAACTATGAGGAGAGTGTACGCATGTGTACTGAGGGATTGAAACTGGCTTCCGATAGCCTTTTAAGGACTGAAGAAGCTAATTTTGATATAGCTCTGGCAGAAAACTTATGGGAATTCGGCAGGAAAGACGAAGCCTACCTCAAACTCGGTGAGGCTGTGGATATTCTTGAAAAAGAGGCTGCCAAAGACCGTCTTTACAAGACCGCCGATGATTATGTTTATTCGCTTGGCGCATACATACAGTCGCTATACAGCGACTGCCGTTATCGCGATGCCATAGCGATGCTGCCGCGTTATGAACAGGCCATGGATTGTCTTGAGTCAAAAGATGATATTCCCAACGGGCTTGTGGATATGCGCCGCGCGAGTGCGTATGCTGCGTTTGCATCTATGCTGGCTTTTGAAGGAGATAACCGTAAGGCGGATGAACTTTATCGCAAGCTACTGGAGACAGATTACTCGAAAACGCCTGACGGCGGACAGCTGCTCGTACCTTATCTGTTGGCCCGGAAACGCTATGCCGAGGCCTTGAACTTACTTCAGGATGAAAAAGAATACTGGCAGGCAAATGCCGACACGTTGAGCTATGACTACATCGACTTTCATTTGAAACGCGAGCAAGAGGCACTCACCGGTTTAAACAAAACAGCGGAAGCCCTGCGTGTTGCCAATACCATCCAACAGATGAGCGACACTCTTCGTGAGCGCGACCGAAGCGCCAAAGCTCTTGAGCTGGCCGAAATCTATAAGACTCAGGAACAAGCACTACAGCTTGAACAGCAATCAGCATCAATCTTAATTCGCAATATAATAATCGGTTCCGCACTGATTTTACTTATACTTGCAGTTGTATTCATAATAAGGATATTACGTTATAACAAGACTATCAATAACAAAAATAAGGTAATGGTGAAAACCATTGATGAATTGATAGGTTATAAAGATGAACTTTTTGAGCGACAGGAAGAGGTCTTACAGTTGAGGAAAGAACTTGACGAGGCGAAAAAGAAGACAGACATAGAAGCACCGTTAACAGAAACGACTGAAAATAATGTAGAATCCGCTTCAAGTGAAATCCCTGAAAATAGTGAATCGCTATTAACGGAAGGTGATAAGACCTTATATATTCGCATGAATCACGAAATTCAGGCGCGAAAGCTATATCTAAATTCGAAATTCTCTCGTAAAGACTTAATGGCAGAATTCAAAATTTCAGCCAACAAATTCGCCCTGTTGTTCAAGGAATTTGCGGGATGCACGTTCTCGCAATATATCCAGAACTACCGCCTCGATTACGCTGTGAAGCTTATGAGAGAGAATCCGCAATGGAATTTTGATGCCATAGCAAAAGAGGCACAGATGTCCAATGGCGCATTTTACAGCCATTTCAAACGCAGGTTTGGTATGAGTCCTTCCGATTTCAGGGCCGGGGAAGCGTCCATTTCATCGCAAAAGCAAAGCGAGTAAATGATGTAACTGTCCTTCATACACCGGAATTATCATTGGACAGACACACTTTGCAATTTATTATGCTGAATGATGGCGATATAATGAAGAATATTCTTTTATATATCATAGGGATATTTATCCTACTGACAGTGTCCATAACATCTGGATGTGGCTCCGGCGAGTCGCGTCCTGAAGCTGATGACAGCATCTACAGTGCGGAATATATCTACAGCATTACTATAGGCCATCCGGAACGGGCACTTGCCTTACTTGACACAGTTGAACAGAAGAATCTTTTAAGCAAGTTTGACATTGCTCGACTTCGCAATCTGGCTTATCATATCGGCCTCTCGGATTATAAAAATGCGCTACGCTACGGACTGGAGGCTTACAGTATGCCGGAATCGCGTGAGGATGCTCTGGTTTTCCTCTCTCTTCTTGAAATCATTGTTGATGATTACCATCAGAACGGCAACTATGAAGAGAGTGTACGCCTGTGTATCGAGGGCTTGAAAATTGCTTCCGACAGCCTTTTAAGGATTCAAGAAGCTAATTTTGATGTTTCTCTGGCGGAAAACTTATGGGAATTCGGTAGGAAAGAGGAAGCCTACGTCAAACTCGGCGAGGCTGCGGATATTCTTGAAAAGGAGGCAGTCCAATCCAGCCTATTCAAGACCGCCGACGATTATGTTTATTCACTTGGCTCATACATACAGACGCTATACGGCGACGGCCGGTATCGCGATGCCATAGCCATGCTGCCGCGTTTTGAAAGAGCCATGGATTGTCTTGAATCAAAAGATGATATCCCCGATGGTCTTGTGGATATGCGCCGGGCGAGTGCGTATGGGGCATTTGCTTGTATGCTGGCACTTGAAGGAGACTACGGTAAGGCAGATGAACTTTCCCGCAAGCTCATGGCGACTGATTACTTTCAAACTCCTGACGGCGCACAGTTCATTGTGCCTTATCTATTGGCCAGGAAACGCTATGCCGAGGCCTTGATGTACATTAAGGATGAAAAAAAATACTGGCAGGCAAATGCCGACACGTTGAGCTATGATTACATCTACGGTCATTTGAGACGGGAGCAGGAGGCATATATCGGTTTAAACAAAACAGCGGAAGCCTTGCGTGTCGCCAATACCATCCAACAGATGAGCGACACCCTTCGTGAGCGCGACCGAAGCACCAAAGCTCTCGAACTTGCCGAGATCTATAAGACTCAGGAACAAGCACTCCAGCTTGAACAGCAATCAGCATCAATTTTAATCCGCAACATCATAATAGGTTCAGCACTTATTTTCATCATACTTGCATTTGTATTCATAATAAGGATATTACGCTACAATAAGACTATAAGGCGCAAAAACAAGGTGATGGTGAAAACCATTGATGAATTGATAGGCTATAAAGATGAACTGTTTGAGCGACAGGAAGAGGTATTACAGTTGAGGAAAGAGCTTGCTGACGCGAAAAAGAAGACAGACATAGAAGCTCCGTTAACAGAAACGACTGAAAATAATGTAGAGTCCGCTTCAAGTGAAAGCCCTGAAAATAGTGAATCGCTATTAACGGAAGGTGATAAGACATTATTTATTCGCATGAATCACGAAATTCAGGCGCGAAGGCTATACCTAAATCCGAATTTCTCTCGTAAAGACTTAATGGCAGAATTCAAAATTTCAGCCAACAAATTTGCCCTGTTGTTCAAGGAATTTGCGGGATGCACTTTCTCGCAATATATCCAGAACTGCCGCCTCGATTACGCTGTGAAGCTTATGAGAGAGAATCCGCAATGGAATTTTGATGCCATAGCAAAAGAGGCACAGATGTCCAATGGCGCATTTTATAGCCACTTCAAACGCAGGTTTGGTATGAGCCCTTCCGATTTCAGGGCCGGGGAAGCGTCCATTTCATCCGAGGTTTAAATTAAGGCTCACAACATAATAAATTACATCACATAATTAAGGCTCCGTTTGAAAAACGGGGTCTTCTTTTTTGTAGTTAGTTGGATGTTTGTAATTGATTAATAATTTGATTTTAAGGTAATTATGTCTTTGTAATGAATTCTATGGAGAGCATGGATGAATTTCGTGGAGGATAACTCGGAGTCTGGGAGTGTCCCGTAGGCGCGCAATGGCTAACTTTGCATTATTTAAGAATTGAACGCCCAAGTGATTAAAAATATGAAGCAATACTTCCGATTGTTGTCCTTACTTCTTGTGTTGATGATAATCTCCGCGTGCAGCAAGGATGATGACCCTGAGGCTGATTCGCCACAGCCTCAGATTATATTTCTCTTCTCGCCGGGAGGTCTCGGCGATATGAGCTATAACGATTGTATCCTCGAAGGGGTGCAGCGTTTCAAGTTGAAACAACCTGAAACCGACATATACATCTATTCACCAGAGTCGCTTGATGAGGCAGAGAAAATATTTTCCGATTGGCTTGTGCGACCGGAAAGCAACATTCCTGTTCTTTTCGTGCTTGCAACAAGTGACTATGAACCTATAGCAGAGAAATATCTCAAAGAACACAGTCTCACCGCCAATAAAAGCATACTGTTGTTTGAGAGTCGGAAACGATACAACGATCCGAACATCCATACTTTCCAGATTTCAATGTATGGCGCATCCTATATCGCCGGAGCGACCGCAGCTGAGTGTTGCGGTGATAAAAAAGCATTGGCGTTGCTTGCCAATGACTCCGACAGCCCGATTGGGATTGCCAGAGACGGGTTTATTGCCGGATTTCAAGGGGAATGTGATGTCAAATATCTTGCCGAAGACTGGACGGGATATATTCAGTCGTCACTCACA
This sequence comes from uncultured Muribaculaceae bacterium, assembly GCA_910585275.1. GTDB lineage: Bacteria > Bacteroidota > Bacteroidia > Bacteroidales > Muribaculaceae > Lepagella. The sequence goes on along the minus strand of CAJUCW010000017.1, from coordinate 12,347 downwards.
TATCAAAAAATGAGCGACTGGTCAAAGGAATACGGCTATATATTTCCTGTTGCCGGAGGCTCAAACGCAGGCATCTACCGCTATTCACGCGAAAACGAAGATTCCCCATTTCTTGCCGGCATGGATATTGACCAAAGCGGGCTTTCCAATAAAATCACAGGCTCTGTTATCAAAGAAATCGACCGTCTGATTCTTGAATATCTTATGGAATGGTCAACGATAGGCACAATGCCTGAAGCGCAGCTTTACGGTTTGGAAAGCGGTTATGCCGACTGGAGACTTTCGCCTCTATATGAGGTCGAATATAAGGATATCATGGAACAAATTCGTCATCAAGCGATAACAAAAGAAAAAGAATATTATGAGGGCAGTTGAGATAAAAATTATAGCATTCATATGTCTGCTATGCTTTTGTGGCTGTTCCGACAAGGATGAACTTCAGCCTAAAGATAACAGACAGTGGACAGAACATATCGTCGCGATTGTCCTTCCTATGGAAAACGGCCTTGACGCTCATTGGAAAAGGACGCTCGGCATGTTTGCGACCAACTTTGAACGCGCTTTCAAGAATCAGAACAAGGGCATCCGATTGAAATTTGAGTATTATGATGAATCAACAGCGGATATCCCGGAACTTGCCGAAGATCTTGCCTTCCGTGACGATATATATGCCGTGATTGGAGGTCTTTACTCATCCAATGCAGAGGAACTTGCCGCCGCTCTTACGCCTTCCGGGAAAACTTACTTCACTTTGGCAACGGCAGAACAACTCGTAAGGGCCTACGCCTCTACCGGCTATCTGTGGGCCATGACAGAGACTGACATTACCCAATGCGAAGTGCTGCTGTCCAAAGTCATCAACTACGGAGGTAAAAGCGTGTCTCTTCTTGCAAAGGAGAATGACGGTTACGGTCAGACATTCATAGACTGGTTCGCCTTTCAAGCCAAGGAACTTGGGCTGGAAAGCAAAGGAGTATTTGCTTACAACAATTCCACACTTGCCGATATGACAAGGCTGGCTATGCAGTCGGGTGCAGAATACGTCATTTGTATTCCCTCGGAAGTTGATGAGATGGGGCCTATGCTCGAAGCATACAAAATTCAGCCAAAAGCCGGGACTTCAGCACCACGGTTATTGTTCTCCGATACTGCATACGGTGCCGATGTTCTTGCCATATATGGTGAGAAAGCAGAAGGGATGGAGGGTGTGGCCTTCGGTTCTGATCCCGAGTCTGGCTTTGATGTGTCATATAAAACCTTTTTCAATCAGACTCCTACACTTGGTGAGGCCCAGCTTTACGATGCCGCCATGCTCATAGGCTATGCGGCATGGATGAGATTGCTGCAACCTGAAGTGTCGCTGCAGAAGGCTCTCCGTGCTATTGTGTCAGGCAAAGACATGAACATGGGAAGCTGGACCGGCGAGGACATGGGGTTGGTTGTGGATGCTCTTTCACGGGGTGGTTCTCCTTATGTGAAAGGTGCTTCGGGGCATTTGAGATTCGATGCGAAAGTATTTACCAATGTCCTTGCAACCACTTATCACAACTTCAAGGTTTACAACGGGAAATATATAATACTCGATTACAATACCAGCGATGGCGGCAACCGTACAGAAGCCACTCTTGCGGGTTGGAACTGGAAGGCTTCCCAGATGCAGGATTTCAATGATTCAGGTGATATAACTTATCCTGAGCACAAAGGTAACTGGGCATTGCTTGTGGCTTCTTCAAGCGGATGGTCCAATTATCGGCATCAGGCGGATGTGCTTGCTATTTACCAGCGTCTTAAAGCATCCGGTTATACCGATGACCATATAGTCCTGATTATGGAGGATGACATTGCCTGCAATACCTCCAATCCCAATCAAGGTGTAATCAGGGTTACACCGAATGGGAATAATGTTTATGAGGGCGTAAAGATTGATTACCGCATGTCTGACCTGACCCCCGCGGATATCGGTCGGATATTGAACGGCGAAACTACCGATAAGATTCAGGAAGTGATTCAGTCAACCGAAAACGACAATATATTCATCTTCTGGAGCGGGCATGGTATGCCAGGAGCGATGTGCTGGGATGAAGAATATTATGCCTTTACAGGTGATGTGTTGGCACCCGTTTTCATGGAAATGAACCGGAATGGTTGCTACCGCAAGCTGCTTATGATGGTAGAGGCCTGTTACTCGGGCGGGGTGCTTGAAAAATGCGAAGGCGTACCGGGGATGCTCTTCATAACGGCTGCAAACGGCGATGAAACTTCAAAGGCCGATGTGTTCAACAGCGACATGAAAATATGGATGAGCAACCGCTTCACAAGTACATTCATAGAACAGATAGGAGCCAATCAGTCTATCGGTATGCGCGACCTGTATTACAGGCTGTTTATCAATACGGTAGGTAGTCATGTGATGGTTTATAATGCCCAAAACTATGGCAACCTCTATACATCAGATATGTCTGAATTTATCAATTTCAAACAGTAATAATCAATTTCAGAAATAACAATATGCAAAAAGTAATCCAAAACCTATCGACCATGCTCGCGATGCTGGCGCTGGTATGTATATCTTTAGTTACATTCACCGCTTGCAGCGACGAAGACGAGCCGGTGGCAGAAGTAACCTACTCGTGGAAGTTTGAGGAAGTGGTACCTGCCACTCCCGATTTTATGGACGACAAGAACAAAATCGAGGCCACATTCAGGACTGCCCTCGGCGCATCCGGGTCAGTAACCTCAGTGACCAAGCAAGGCACTTCGGAAGCTTGCGACCAGGAAGTGCTCGAAGCCTGTCAACGAGCATTTGATTCGCTAAAAGATGAGGTATGGCAGGGACGCTACGTGTTCGTAGTGACCAACAGCACCACAAGAACAACCATCTGCAAAGCCACTTTCGACGCTGATAATGATAACGTATTGAACCCTTTCCTCGTACTTATAAAGCCTCCGATCTTTAATTCGTCGACTATTACTACTCTGCTTTCTAATCTATCTACACAGACAAAACCAATCTTATAAAAAAAGAACAATATGCAAAAAGCAATCCAAAGCTTATCAACCATGCTCACAATGCTGGGACTGATATGTGTATCCTTGGTGTCGTTCACCGCTTGTAGCGACAACAATGAGCCTACTGAAACTGTGTTGCAGCCAATAGCCGAACACATCGTAGGTAAATGGCAAATGGCAGGCTTCAGTACATTCGATGATGGCAAATGGGAGGAGCAAACCAAGGACGACAACGAGGTCAACGTTGCCATGGCTATAGACTTCCGCCCCGACGGCACTGAACTACGCGTTATGACCTATCCCGATGGCTTTACAGCACTTGCGACAAGAACATGGAGCGTAGACGAAGCTAACGATTTACTGGCTGATTCCCCTTCACAGCAGCGCATATATCGGCTCACTGCAGATGAACTGGGGATAGAAGGCTCACAGAGCATGAACCCAGGAACCGGAGAAATTACCCAAATGCGGGCAAGGTGGACATTCCGCCGCGCTACGCAGCAGGATCTGACGCTGGCCGAAAGGGTGGTAGGCAAATGGCGGTGCAGCGAGGCCTACATGAAGAATGACGACGAGTGTAAGCCCATGGCAAGTTCATACGCCGAATCATATATTGAGCTTAAAGAGGACGGAAACTGTGAGCTGTGTACATCCTTTGATAATGAGGCGCCCTTCCGCGCAGAATACCGGTGGAGCGCGAATACTGCCGCCGGCTTGCTCCGCTTGTCTGATTACCAGGTGTTGCAGATAGAAATGCCCGACGATGATACGCTGGTAATCTATTTCGGATGCATTGAAAGAATCACCAAAGCAATTTTCGTCAGGGAAAACAAGTGACAATACGTAATTACGTTTGAGCTCGGCGATGATGTGATAAACACTGCCGACATCACAGCGCATATAGCTTTTCAATGTAAAACGAGAGAATACTCTTTATCTCCCCCAAGAAAAACGTTGTTATCTTTGGTAAGTAATAAGAATCGAACAAACAGCTTGCTCTTTGTATAGGGCAAGCTGTTGATTGCAAGGTGGTTATATTTGGATAAATGAATCTAATGGAGAAGTCCTGTGAATTCTGTGGAGAACTGTGGCAGTGAAAAATGTCTCCCGAGGTCTAATTTAAGATAACTTTGCAATGTCAATCAAGACACCATTGGTTAATTCCAATATCGCATCTTGCTAAACATAAACCGTCATAAACTAACTATATCATCACATGAACGCAACCATCATCAAACTTGCAGCCATAGCAGCAATGGTGTTTACACCTATGCTGGCAACGGCGCAGTGGAAAATAGGCATTGAGGGCGGTGTCGTCCACAATACACTGCTCGTAAGCAAGTGCTACGATTACGACCGTCACTACTCGGGCGCCACCAACGGTATCATCGGCATTCCTGTCCGCTATGATTTCCGCGATTGGTTCGGGATTCAGGCCGATCTCTCTTATCTCGCAAAAGACTACTCCATGTATCGCAGCGATGTCTATGCGAGCAATTACTACAACTATACCAACAGCTATCTCAACATTCCAATTTATGCGCGATTCAGTTTCGGTGGCACGAAATTGCGCGGATATGTTCTTGCCGGCGGCTTCATTGGAGCGTGGGTAGAGAGTGATGTGGAAGGCAACCAGTATCGATATTTCAGTCAGGATCCATACGTCGACTATGGCAATTACCATTTTGACGAGAAAGTGCCCTTTGATTCTCGTCGCGACAATCGGTTTGATGCCGGTGTATCAGGTGCAATAGGTATTGAATATCAGTTTGCCAAGCGCTTCAGTGTGTTTGTGGAAGGGCGATATCTCTATTCACTGACTGATATGCAGAAGAAGTATATGTTGAAACAGCCCACCAAGCACAACAGCACATTTGCCCTTCAGATTGGATTTATGTACTCAATAACAACAAAGTAAGTCGAACAAAATGAATAAGAAGATCAGAACTATACTTGTCGCTATATCCGCGCTCTGCGGAATCGGCATTACTTCCTGTCAGGAAGATAATCTTGAGGTGATCAACCCCAATGACCAGAGAATCTTTGAAAACTGGCGACATGTGTTTGAATCATATTGGGACGGCATGAACTATAGTTATGCCTTCTGGGACATAGACCCGACCGACTGGGACGAAGTGTACCGCAAATATGCACCGCAATTCGAGGGTCTTGAGTTCGGTGTAAGGGAAGATTCCATCGCAGCCGCCAATCTCTTTGAAGAGATAAGCTCAACCCTTATCGACCATCATTACGCGCTTGTACTCAAAGACGGTAGAGGCAAATATTGGAAGCTTTTCAGCCCCGCAAAAAAAGAGCTCAAAAGCCGTGACTATTACCATGAAGAATATGGCTTTGAGGATATAGAAAAGTGTATCGAACATAACGTGGATCTCGGGCGCATTACGAATCTGGCCGGAGGTAAATTTGAAAGCGGTTTTGCCATCTGGTCATATCTGCTCGATGGCGATATAGTATGTCTGGGACTGAACTCATTCGATATCACTGGAAATATGAATGAGGAACTGGTGGAGGAGACAATGGAAAACTATTACGCTCTCATCAATGAAACCGAAAACCTTAAAGGTATAATCATCGATACGCGCAATAATGGCGGCGGGATGTTGAATGATATGTATCTGATAGTCAATCCTCTGCTTTCCGAGCCGGTACTGTTTGGATATAGCCGCACAAAAAGTGGTCTCGGACGGCTGGATTATACCCCTTATTCCCCGATGATTCTTACGCCGTCATCGCCTGAAGTTAATCCTGTGGAGAGGAATTTAGACAATGTGCCCGTTGTGGCTCTTGCCGACATCAACTCTTTAAGCATGGGTGAAATCACGCCAATGGCAATAATGGCTATGCCCAACGGCTACTTTGTCGGCGAACGCACCACCGGCGGTCACGGTCCATTGAGCGGCAATATAAATGATTATTATGCCGGAGAACTTGAAAATGCGGCATTTCTAATGTACACATCCACATCCATGACCATACGTACAGATGGGAAGTGTTATGAAGGCTATGGTGTTGTACCTGACATTGAAGCGATGTTCAATGCAGATGAATTCTACAAAGGCAATGACACCCAGCTCAACCGCGCCGCTGAATTTATCCATACCGGAAAATAATTTATAACGATACTTAAAAATGAGACAATACAAACATATTTGGATCAAGTATCTCTTTCAAGTCTTTTCCATTGCCTTTATTGCATGTACAATCCTGACTGGTTGTAGGGACGAAGAATCGAATCTCGACCATGACGACGACATGGAGGAATCTCTCCCGGAACCGCTTCCCACAAACGACATAATCGAGACACGAGTCAACGCATTAACCGCTATTTATGCAGATAATCCCGACGAGATGAGCGCACTGTTCCTGAACCGATTTGAAAGCGGGAAAACAGAGCCGGAAATTTCATCGGAAACAGAACTGATAGTATTCGATGAAGCAGGCGCATCTCAGTTTATCAACAACTCCGAACTGTTTGATAAACTTGAGGATTTATATCAGAGGGGTGGCCTCATATATTTCCATAAGCCGGCAATTCAGGCTTCGGGGCTGATGGCCCGTCTTGAGCTTGGAGTATTCCAAGAGGTGCCTGACGTGATAATTCCGCCTCTATGTGATGTCTGCATCCTGAACATTCAGGGAGCGGAATACATGGTTAACGACATTCACGCTTCAGGAAGGCAAGAATATATTTCGATTGATGAGGATGGTAATGAAACAATTGATATCGACGAAAATGTAGAGGCTCCAAGCGAATACATATATGGCAGATATGCCGAGAATGCCGCTAAATTCGTGAATGAGGCATTAGACGTCAGCTTGCGCTCACGTCCCACCGTCGTACGAACCAGGGCTGGTGAGAAAATTAGTGAACCTCCTTTGATTCCGATACACTGGGACAAAAGCATTTACTTGCGTAAGGAATACTCAAAGAAGCATAACCATATGGCGGAAAATGTCAAACTTGAGGCCAAAGGCACAATAAATATGACTGCTAAGATAAGAAGTGCTTATTCCTTTGACTCTGACAAAGATTATTATCAGATCACGTTGAGCGAAAATTATCCCGGCGGTTTCTTATGGAAAGGTGAAAATAAGATTAAATATAAATTAGCTTATTACGATAAATATGGCGGATTTGCGCTGGAGTCCATGTGGGTGACCGCATCGTTAGGTAATTATCGTGATAAATCTGTTAAAGTCAGTGTTGTAGAAGGTGTCGCTCCCAACAATCATCCCGCCACCGGTTCGAAAGAAACTATAACAGGATGGTCTTTGGGAGGTTCTCTCGGTTTGTCATATCCTTTGGGCGTCGCCGGCAACTTTTCAGGGGGTTATACTTCTACAACGTCCATAAGTTTGCCTTTCAGCGAGATACCCGCAATATTTGAACGAGATGAATCAGACAATTCAAAATTAAAATGGAGATACAAAGTTAATAATCCTTTGCGATACCATAAACATCGTGGTAGAAATGGTGGAGTTAATAATTATCCTAAAATAAGTACTCGGGATGTGACATTTGAACAGACCTGGAGCTGGGTGATAGATAATACTTCCAGACAGGAAGAACAGGATTTAAATCTCGATATACTGGCAGCTTTCACTATTACATCAGGTGCTGCGACATCAGGTTCGGGCGCCAACCATTCTTATAACTATGGTGTGGAATTTCCCGTTCATAAAACACTTGCCCTTCCCAAGCCGGAGAGGTATAAAGAGATGGTAGCAGTTGTTGCATCGCCTGTAAACGCAGCATCAAGCTATCTGCGAAAATTGATGGCTGAAAACAGTCCGCGTTTCAAATATCTTCAGGATAATCCCGAACGAGCCGGAGTGACACGTAATAATCTCTGTCTGAGACTTTCAAATGAATGGGAGGATGTCTATAATGAAATTAAACGACTTGGACAATTCTCCGGTATGAATGATGATGTCACATTCTATCTGCAGATGAATAATGGAGAACGCCTTTCAATAGGAAAGTCTGACTTTAAAGGCATTCACATCAGCAAGGAAGGTCAGGTAAGTATGGTTAAATAAAAGCATCGGTTATGAAGACACTCAGATTATTTATAATTTCACTGGCTCTCGTGTCGTGCTTGACGACTGCCGCGCAAAAAGAATTTAACACTGTCTATCGAGTCGGTGTCGGAGAACTGATTTATACTCCGCCGACAGAAGGAAGCAAAACCACATCTGTGCTTAAAGATGTAGCCGAAGTGCTTCTCAGTGGTCAGACCACAAAGCAGCAGCCTCAATATGCTGAGGCTGTGAGGGCAAGTCTTATGAATGGATTGAGTAAGGTGATACTCTTCCGTCCGTCTGACGGCTTCGTATCGCAGACGGACTTAACGGACGGTACGCCTTCATTTTTCATCGATGGAACAATCGCCAATATCAGCATTGTCTCCAAAAGTGAAACCAAGAAGGATAGCAAAGGCAATAAGCATACCGACACATCCTACCGGAGCAATGTCAGTGTAACTGTCAATCTGAAGAATCCGATTGATGGTTCGGTTGTTGACAGCCGCACGTTCACAATCTCGGACAGTGATCTTTACTGGATGACCTCAGGGGAGAAAGCTATGACCAACGCCCTTGAACGCCTTACATCGAAGGTGGCTGATTATTATAACCATTTGTTCCCTCTCCATGCTTCAATTATTGAAAAAGGAGAATCGAAAAAGAACAAGCAGAAAGATGTCTATATCGACCTCGGGGCCGGTGACGGTGTATATAAAGGTCAGCAATTCGATATATTGACTGTCAAGACTATCGCCGGAAAAGAAGCACGCACAGTAATCGGCCGCCTTAAAATTGAGGAAGTAGAGGGCGATGAAATAAGCCTCTGTAAAGTGATCAAAGGATCGGATAAGATAAAGGCAGCCCTCGATGAGGGAGAAAATCTTATGGTTGTCAGCAGATAATTCTCAAAGGAATAGAAATAACAAACCAAATAATCAAAGCAATGACAAAGAAGAAAATCTTTTCAAGACTGATAATGGCTATTATGATGGCCATATCCTGCACAAGTTTCACTTCCTGTGGCGATGACAACGACGAACCGGAGGCTCCCGCCACTTGGGGAAGTTCCTACGTAGTGACTTTTGAGCTCAGTGAAGATGTTATGAATACAGCCGACATCACGGCTCATATCGCCAATCCAGACGGCACGTTCCGTGAGGAGAAGGTAACAAAAAACAAATTGTCGTGGACTATGACAGGCAACAAACTTCCCGACAAAGCTGGTGTCCTTATCACTTTCGTTCCGAAGAAGAATATTGATGAGAGCAAGGTCTATGACATCGCTATCAATGGCGGCATCGCCGTCACCAGCTTTAGAAACGAAGGGGTTGTTGACTACAAAAGTGATTCAAAGAACAGTCATATGACGGTTAACGGTGACAAGCTGGCTCAATATTATGTTGGCAGCGGAGCTGGATTTGCCTCCGGCATCAACGAAAAGGGGGAAATCGTCAGAGTTGATGTTGACTCGTTTGACTTCGGACTCAACGGCTTATGGGAATGGGTTGCCGGATGGCTTAAATAATAACAAATGACTTCCAAAATCGAAAGATTAAGAGTAATGATTCTTCTTATGACGGCAGTGTGTTTCACATTGCCGTCATGGGGAGTCTTGTCTGAATACGACCTTGACCAGACGCTGATTTCATTGTCGGCGGATATGGCTGCACTCCAACAGAATGTCAGGAAAGACATCCGCCGTTTTGAGAATCGCCAGAAAGAATTTCGCAATGAAATCGCACATCTTGATGATATGTGTGATGAGACAGCGGTAATGCTCTATTCTCAAGATGAGCGATACCTTTATGGCACGCTGCAAGCCACTCAGGAGATGAAAAGTGTCATTCGGGACATACGCTCTCAGAAAGCCCGGGTCGAACAGCTTCAATCTGATCTTTCGGTCATCACCAATCGGTATGCTAAGTTGTCGGAATTCCTGAAGACGCTGGAACACAAACCGTCAACTCCCAAAAGCAGAAAAGCTCTGCACATTTCAGTCGCTATAGCGGATACTCTCCGCAACGCAATCGACAGCTGTATCCGCTCAGTTGCCGCTGATAAAGATAGATATGGCGATCTCGTTAGAAAAGCCGATAGGCTCGATGCATACAACAATGATGTCATAAAGCGTACCCAGGAATTAATGTTTCTGAAACGTAACGAAACCTTGGGTGAGATATTCAGTCATTTATATACGCGGACGGTCGAGTTTCGCGATGATTTGATGTGGCGTTTCTTTACGGGGCAGAGCGATATGGACGACTGGAATTCTAAAGAGGACAGAATGTACATATATATAGATATTAAATCTTATATTTCGTTGATCATCGCTATTGCTTTCTATCTCATCACTCGCTTTACACGCTTTAGCACTCTATGGATTGCCAAAAAACGTATATATTGGACTCTCTGCCTGTGGCTGGCATCGAATATCCTGGGTTTCATCGTGATTATAATGATGATTGGAGTCGCGCCCATGCTGCAGATTGTATTGATGTTGCAGACAGAGCTTTACATATTGGGTCTGCTGATCCTTGTGTCGTCAACAATCAGGCTCCGGAAAAAAAGAATCTGGATCTCACTCTTATCATATCTGCCGATATATTGTCTGGCCGATATACTTATAAGTTACCGGGAAGATCTCGTACCCCTTTCTACCGTGACGTTTACGGAGCCATTCTTTTTTATTATGGCTTTAATCGGGCAGATTTTGATTATGCGTTTCTATTTCAGGTGTCTTGAGCTGACCGACCGGCGGATGGCGTGGGCTAACCTGGTTGTGATCGGTATAAGCTGCCTGTTCAGCTGCTCGGGCTACACTATACCCGTGAGTATATTATTCGTACTTTGGATTGGCCTTGTCATCGGTTTCTTGTTTTTTACACTGTTCTGTCAATTTATTCATCTTGATAATCTGAATCGTGACAGCGTGGCGGGAATCACAATGAGATTGCTCATTTTTCCGTTGGCTTTACCGGTCATTGTCATTGGTTTAATATTATGGGTTACTCATATTTTTAATCTGACCACATGGTTTATCGACCTTCTGAATGATCCCTTTGTGAATATGCCTGACAGAATCGGTGTGCTTTCCGCCGCAAAGATTATTTATATTTATACGCTCGGTGTGATTGTGAACTATGGGCTTACATTGGCAAAGTTCATCATTCGTCGTAATTTGGAAGATACCCGGGGGAAAGTGGCAGTTTGGATTTCTATCGGCAACATCATCATCTGGCTTTGCTATGCCATTGCTGTCATCCTTATTCTTGACATCAACAAGGCCGGACTTATTGCCGCTGTGGGAGGTGCCAGCGTGGGTATCGGTTTTGCCTTGAAGGATACGTTTGAAAATTTCTTCTCCGGTCTGACTCTTATGACGGGCAGATTGCGTCCCGGCGACATTATGGAATACGAAGGCGTGAGAGGCAAGGTGCTTGACATTGGAATTATCTCCACCCGTATGGAAACCGAGGACGGCCCTATAATGACCATGCCCAACCGTCAGCTCTTTGAAAAGAACTTCAAGAATATGACGCGCAACCATAGTGTAGAGTTGCGTCACATTGTTTTTGACATATCCGACAACAATGACCCGAAGTTAGTACGCAAGATAATCCTCGACTCTTTCCACAGCATTGACGGCGTGGATGAGAGCCGGAAACATGTGGTTATCATGCGCAACTTTGGAAGCGGAATTATGAGAGTCGAGTTGAAAGTATGGATAGATTCCGAGAAATATCTGGCAACCGAACCGGCGGTGCGCGAAGCCGTTTTTGAAGCATTCAGGCTAAATGGCATTCAAGCGGCCTCTTTTATTCAGCAGATAGATTCCAAAGGTGCCGATTCAATAATGACAAACCGGATAACAATTTTTTAAGATATGAAGACTAATTATTTAAAAAAAACAGTGAAATATCTGTTGGTATTTGCAGGAATGTTTCCTTCATCGTGCTTATGGGCGCAGAACGAAGAATTCACGCCATTGTCAGAACCCTTTGATTTCCTGGCGGTGAAGGATATAAAACTGGAGACATCCCATGTGTATGACAAAGGTAAAATCCAGCATTGGACCGGCGAAGGATTGCATGCCGGCATCCAGTCGTTTCATCTTACTGTGTTCAATTGCAGCGAGATACAGAAGGATGTGACTGCTCCCGACAACCCTTCCTTCATCTTTGAAATAAAAGATATGGAGGGAAACATTGTGGCAAGTCAGGAAGAGTCGTTGACAAGCATGTAACTATTCAGCGGACACGCTAAGGCGATAATGTGGAATAGACATCACCATT
>CAJUCW010000016.1 GCA_910585275.1 uncultured Muribaculaceae bacterium | reverse complement strand
TGCTCCCATCGTCGGTTTAGCAAACCGGTGGTTTCAGCCACTCACCCACCTCTCCAGTGGTGTTAACCAAAAATAATCTTTAAGAAGTCATGAATCCTTAAAATGTTCCTCCGGACATTCCGACAAGGAATATAGCCCCTTAAAGCGATTGCAAAGTTAGGTATTATTTCAATACAATCCAACTTTTTTACAAAAAATTTTATTCATACATTCAATTTCCTCACGATTTCCATATAAAAAATCATGGCAACGACGGTTTAGGGAGACTGTCGGAAGATTTTTTATAGATTCTTTTTCCACTTTTTTTCGCTACTATGACGTTTATTCCACACTTTTTACTTAAATTTGAGGACTTAAGCGTTTATGGCATCCCACAACGCAGGAAAAACCCTTAAACAGACATCTTTTTAAAACTCAAAAACAATGAAATATAACCGCATCCTTCTCAAGCTCTCCGGCGAATCCCTGATGGGCAATCAGGGTTATGGCATCGACACACAACGCCTTAATTCTTACGCCCAACAAATCAAAGACGCCGTAGCAACCGGAGTCCAGGTCGGCATCGTAATCGGCGGAGGCAATATCTTCCGCGGCCTGTCGGGCGCTTCGAAAGGGTTCGACAGAGTGAAAGGCGACCAGATGGGTATGCTCGCAACCGTAATCAACTCGCTTGCCCTCAGTTCGGCTCTCGAAGCCATCGGACAGCCGGCAAAAGTGCTCACGGCAATCCCGATGTTCCCCATCGGCTATCCCTATTCCAAATGGGAAGCCATCAAAGCCATGAAGGAAGGAACCGTTGCCATCATGAGTTGTGGAACAGGGTCGCCATATTTCACCACCGACACAGGCTCAGCTCTCCGCGCCATCGAAATAGAGGCGGATGTGATGCTCAAGGGCACACGTGTGGATGGCGTATATACAGCCGACCCGGAGAAAGACCCTAACGCCACGAAATTCGACCACATCACCTACGAAGAGGTCATTGCACGCAACCTCAAAGTAATGGACATCACCGCCACCGCCCTTTGCAAAGAAAACCACATGCCGATCTATGTCTTCAACATGGACGTGGAGGGCAATCTCGCCAAGATGCTCAGCGGCGAAAACGTAGGAACTCTCGTTGACTGAAAACCAAAAACCCAACAATATGGAAGTAAAAGAATATCTTGACAATGCGAAAGACAATATGGAACTCGCCGTGGAATATCTCGACGACACCCTTTCGCATATCCGCGCAGGCAAGGCTTCTGCCCGTCTGCTCGATGGAATAAGAGTGGACTATTATGGCTCGCAGGCTCCCATCTCGAATGTTGCAAACATTTCTGTGCCCGATGCGCGCACTATAGCCATCACACCCTGGGAAAAATCGATGTTCAGGGAAATTGAAAAAGCAATCATCAACTCGGAACTCGGCATCACTCCCGAAAACAACGGCGAGGTGATTCGCCTTTCAATCCCGCCCCTTACCGAAGACCGCCGCAAGCAACTCGTGAAACAGAGCAAAGCGGAAGCGGAGACCGCAAAAGTTTCAATCCGCAACGCTCGCCGCGAAGCCATCGAAGGGCTGAAGAAGGAAATCAAGAAAGGGCTGAGCGAAGATGTGGAAAAGGATGCCGAGAACGACGTGCAGAAACTTCATGACAAATACATGAAGAAAATCGACGAGATTTTCGCCGCCAAAGAGAAAGAAATCCTCACTGTATAATAACAATTATGTCAGACACACCGCTGATTTCGGTAATAGTGCCGGTTTATAATGCGGATGAATATTTGCGCCAATGCGTGGAAAGCGTGTTGGCGCAAACTTATTCCAACTGGGAACTTATTCTCGTTGACGACGGTTCTACCGACAATTCCGGAAAAATGTGCGACCTCGCCGCCCGCACAACCTCCCGCATTAAAGTGCGCCATACGAAAAACCAAGGGGTATCGGCGGCAAGAAACACCGGACTGAATATGATGCGGGGAAGTTATGTGGCTTTCCTTGATGCCGACGACTTGCTCCATCCTCAGTTTCTTGAAACCGCGCTCGACAAGATTATAAAAAAAAATGCCGATGTCATACAGTTCAAAACCAGATTATTTGAAGACGGTGATATTAAGATTTTCAATCATCTGATGCCATATTCTGAAAGACTCTCCAGAATCCACCCCATACTGTATTCTCCGGAAGAAGCCTGCGCCAAAGTGCTTTACCAGCATAAGTTAGTCCCGTCGCCATGTGGAAAACTATATAAAGCAGCCCTTTGGCAACAGACTCATTTCCGTGAAGGCATAAGATACGAAGACCTCGACCTCATACCGTTGGTACTCAGAAAAGCAAAATACGTAGCATACTTTCCTCTCAAACTTTATTTCTACCGCCAGCATGGACAAAGCTATCTCCACACCTTTTCGCTTGGAAGGGCGGATGTTCTCGACGTGACGCAAAGGCTCGTGGAAGCATTCGCGCATGAACCGGATTTGCACCGGGCGGCCCTCGACCGCCAGCTGAGTGCAAATTTCAATATCCTTACGCTTATAGAATCAAACCGTGGTCGCATAGGAGACGACGAAAAAGAGGAAGCCATGCACATTGCCGATTCATGCTGGCAAAAAATAAAGGAGTTGCGAGGCAGAAGCCTGCGCAACCCCCATGTACGTCTAAAAAACAAGTTGGGTATAATAGCCTCCTATCTCGGAGGCCGCCGCCTCCTCGGCCTACTTTCGCGCTCTTAAACCCAATCCTCTCAGCGGGCGTTATAGGCCGCAAGGGCGGCTTCAAGCACATCCATGGCGCGGGCCAGATAATCCACCTCATGCACGTATGCCAGACGCACCTGGTTGCGGCCTGCGCCGGGAGAAGTATAGAAACCGGATGCGGGTGCCATGAAGACGGTGTCGCCGTCAAGCTGGAATTCGTCGAGACACCATCTGCAGAAATCGTCGGCATCTTCCACCGGAAGCGATGCAACCGTGTAGAACGCCCCCATCGGCATAGGACTATATACCCCCGGGATTGCGTTAAGCCTTTTGATGAGGAAGTCGCGGCGCTTCAAATATTCGTCATATACGAATTTCATATACTCTTCCGGAGTGGAGATGGATGCTTCAGCCACAATCTGACCGAGAAGGGGAGGGCTAAGGCGCGCCTGACAGAACTTCATGACGTTGGCTCGGAGTTCCTTATGGCGCGTAACGATAGCGCCGATTCTTATGCCGCATTCGTTATAACGCTTCGACACGGAATCTATAAGCACCACATTCTCTTCGATGCCGGGAAGCGACATGGCAGAGATAAAGGGCTTGTCGGTATAGCAGAATTCGCGATACACCTCATCGGAGAAAAGGAAAAGATTGTGGCGGCGCACAATATCGGCTATCTTCAGCAATTCTTCCTCGGAATATATGTAGCCCGTAGGATTGTTGGGGTTACAAATCAGAATCCCCTTGGTGCGGGGGGTGATGAGCGCTTCGAAGTCTTCCACCGGAGGGAGACGGAAACCGTCGTCAATCTTGGCGTTGACGCTCTTGATAACCGCGCCGGCAGATATCGCAAAAGCCATATAGTTGGCATAGGCGGGTTCGGGAATTATAATTTCGTCGCCCGGGTCAAGACATGCCATGAACGCGAAAAGAACCGCCTCCGACCCTCCGGAGGTGACTATTATTTCATCGGGAGCAATCTCCATCCCGAAACGTCCGTAATACTCCGACATCTTGCAACGCAACGATTCGATACCCTCAGATGGGGAATACTCGAGCACCTTGCGGTCTATGTGGCGGAGAGCCTCGATTGCCTGCGGGGGCGTGGGCACATCGGGCTGCCCGATATTCAGGCGGAACACCCTTCTTCCCTTGCGCTCCGCGCCTCTTGCGGCTCCCACAAGCTTGCGAATTGGCGACGACGGCATCTCATAGCCGCGCTGCGATATCTCTGGCTTCATTATAATCCTATATTTTGCAATTCCATTTAAAGAGTTGCAAAGTTACAAAAAATTCGGCATTATCATTCATGATTTAAAACACGTTAGCCATTTTTAATTGCATTTCAACCGAGCCATCGGCTGCAAAAACATTGCAGCCGCATATCTTTTGTTAAGATTATTTAATCCACATCCACCTAATTTAAAGGCTGAAAAATTATGACATTAGCCTTTTAAAGTATTACCTTTGCAATATGAAACCTTACAGGTTGATACAACCGGAATAAAAAAACTAAAAAATATATACTATATGGCAAAGAAAAAAGCAGCTCCGGCACAGAGCGTGGGACGCATCAGCGACATGGAGGAGAAGAAGAAAGCCCTCCAGATGGCAATGCAACACCTGGAAAAAGACTTCGGCACCGGCACCGTGATGCGTCTCGGCGACGATGCCGTGCAGGATGTGGAGACAATCTCCACCGGCTCCATAGGGCTTGACTTCGCTCTTGGAGTCGGCGGCCTCCCCAGAGGAAGGATTACCGAAATCTATGGCCCGGAATCTTCCGGTAAGACCACGCTTGCAATCCATGTGATTGCGGAAGCACAGAAGCAGGGAGGCATATGTGCCATAGTCGATGCGGAGCATGCTTTCGACCGTTTCTATGCCGAAAAGCTTGGCGTTGACGTCAACAACCTTTGGATAGCACAGCCCGACAACGGCGAGCAGGCCCTCGACATTGCGGAACAGCTCATCAATTCGGGAGCCATCGACGTGTTGGTCATCGACTCCGTGGCAGCTCTTACCCCCAAGGCCGAAATAGAGGGAGAGATGGGCGACAAGAACGTTGGTCTCCACGCCCGCCTCATGAGCCAGGCCATGCGTAAGCTTACGGGCTCTATTGCACGCACGCGCACCTGTTGCATCTTCATCAACCAGATTCGCGAAAAAATCGGCTTGATGTTTGGCAATCCGGAAACCACCACCGGCGGCAACGCGCTTAAATTCTATTCGTCGGTGCGTCTTGAAATTCGCCCCTCTTCATTCATCAAAGACGGCGATACCACCATCGGGCGTCTCGCCAAAGTGAAAGTTGTGAAAAACAAAGTGGCGCCTCCGTTTATGAAAGCTGAATTCGAACTGATGTTCGGCGAAGGCATCTCGAAGGCCGGCGAGATTATCGATATGGCAGTCGAATACGGCATCGTCAAGAAGAGCGGCGCATGGTTCTCCTACAACGGCACGAAGCTCGGACAAGGACGCGATGCAGTCAAGAAAGTGATTAAAGACAATCCGGAACTTGCCGCTGAACTCGAAGAGAAAATCAAGGCAACGCTCAACGCCCAAAGGGAAGCGTCGAAGAAGAAGAATATCAATCCGTTCGCTCCAACAAAAGACTCGGTACGCACCGACAAGGAAGACCACGAAAACGCATCAGACGATGACGACTTCGGCGCAGACAGGGAGGGTGGCAACGACAGCGACGACCTCTTCGGCGACGACTTCGACGTTGAAATCGAAGAATAAAAAACTACCCGAAGACACTGCCGAGCACGGTGTCGCGGTAAGTATGGAAGATATTAAGCTTCACGGAATGATATTCCGTGAGGCTTTTTATATACTCTAACTCACTATTGTCCCCTAAAAATGGACGTGGTTAAAAATTAAATAAATTCGGTTCACTTGAACCATAGAGAACAGTGACATTTTTGAAATTCGATTTGTCTAAGAGATCTCTCAGATGAGTCTTGTCATTCTGCGAGATTCCAAGAATCTGAAGTACTTCATAGAAACTTCGCTCCAGCCTCATATTGTGCTGTACGATTGCCACGAGGCAGTAAGCAATTATGGCACAATAGATTTGGATGCGGACAGCATTTTATTTAGTGGACACTAATGCCCAAATTAAAAAAATAATTCCGGCTTCAACAAACCTTGAAATAAAATTTGCAGAATAAAATGGATTCGACTATCTTTGTAACTGAAATATAACGACATCATGCCATGGGAAAATACATTAACCCTTTTACAGACGAGGGTTTCAAACGTATATTCGGACAAGAAATCAACAAAGACCTGCTTATCGATTTTCTGAATTCTCTGATTCAGAATGAAAGTCCTATTGTAGATATTGAATATCGCGACAAGGAACACATGCCACATTTTTATGATGGAAGGCGCTCCATATATGACATCTACGCCACCACACAAAATGGAGAACTTGTCATCATTGAGATGCAAAACGCAACCCAAAGCTTTTTCCGCGACCGCTCCATATATTATGTGGCGTCGGCTTTAGCAGAGCAGGGAGAGCGAGGGAAAGACTGGGATTTCAACGTAAGCAGGGTTTATGGAGTATTCTTCTTAAATTTTTTCATGGACAACAGAAAAGATCTTCCTCTCAACATGGAAGTCAATCTCAGAGTGAAGGAAAATAATGAACTATTTTCCGACAAACTGCGTATGTTTTATATAACGCTTCCGCGAATGAGTAAGGAAGAGGATGAGTGTGAAACTGATTTTGAACGTTGGATTTATATATTGAAGCATATGGAGACATTGGAAAGAATGCCTTTCAAGGCTAAAAATGCTATATTCGGGAAACTTGATGAGGTCTGCAACCTCCATTCCCTTACCAGAGAAGAGCGCAGACACTACGATGCTTCACTGAAGATATACCGTGACAACGTCGCTTGCTACAATGGAGCCTATAACGAAGGTATTGCAGAAGGCCGAGCAGAAGGTCGAGTCCAGGGTAGGGCAGAAGGTAGGACAGAAGAAGCACGTGTGATGGCGAAGAAACTCAAAGAAAAAGGGCTGGAACTGGCGATGATTGCGGAGGTTTCAGGATTGGACGTTTCCGAAATCGAAAGCCTGTAAGACCACCTATAATAAAGTTTAGGGTTTAACGCATAAAGGTTAGGGTTTAATGTTTAGTAATGGCTTTTGCTTTCGGCAAATCCGCCATTGTCTAAACATTAAACCCTAACCTTTAAACCGCGCCGCAAGAGCGCGGAGTCATTACTTGTCGCGCATGAAAATGGCGATGGGGGTGCCGTGGAAATCCCATTTCTCACGGATTTTATTTTCGAGAAAACGACGGTAAGGTTCCTTAACCCACTGCGGAAGGTTGCAGAAGAATACAAACGTAGGAATCACGGCGTCCTTCAACATCGTGACATATTTTATTTTCACGAACTTACCCTTGTTGCTCGGAGGAGGGGTCACCGCAATCTGCTCAAGCATATAAGTATTGAGCTGCGATGTAGGGATAATTCTGCGGCGGTTCTCATACACTTCTATCGCCGTTTCAAGCACCTTATAAATCCTTTGCTTCGTCAAAGCGGAGGTAAAGAGGATTGGGAAATCGGTGAAGGGAGCGAATCTTTTCCTGATGGCATCTTCAAAATGCTTCTGCGCCGTCACCGACTTGTCTTCCACAAGGTCCCATTTGTTGACACAAACCACAAGACCTTTCCTGTTTTTTTGGATAAGGGAGAAAATATTGGCATCCTGCGCCTCGATTCCGCGCGTGGCATCAATCATAAGGATACACACATCGCTTGCCTCTATCGAGCGGATGGAGCGAATCACGCTGTAATATTCGATGTCTTCGTTCACCTTCTGCTTCTTTCGGATGCCGGCCGTATCGACCAGATAGAAGTCGAAGCCGAATTTGTTGTAGCGGTGATAAATCGAATCGCGGGTTGTTCCGGCAATATCGGTCACGATATGGCGCTCTTCGCCGATAAAGGCGTTTATGAGCGACGACTTCCCGGCATTAGGCCGTCCCACGATGGCGAACTTGGCGACATTGTCTTCCGGCTTGTCGTCATCCTTGGGTTCAGGCATGTCGGCTATGATAAGGTCGAGAAGTTCACCCGTGCCGCTGCCGTTGGCCGACGACACCTCAACGGGGTCGCCCAGTCCCAAAGAATAAAACTCCGGCACGTTGAAACGCGCATCACCCTTGTCTTCCTTATTGGCTACAAGAATAACCGGTTTCTTTGAACGGCGCAATATGGCCGCCACCTGGTCGTCGAGGTCGGTCACGCCGTTAGAAGCGTCAACCACGAAGAGAATCACATCAGCCTCTTCGATGGCAATCTGCACCTGTTTGTTGATTTCTCCCTCGAAAATATCTTCCGAGTTGACCACCCAACCGCCGGTATCGACAATCGAGAATTCCTGACCACACCAATCGACCATGCCATACTGGCGGTCGCGTGTGGTGCCCGCAGTGTCATCCACGATGGCCTTACGGGTCTGCGTCAAACGGTTGAACAGGGTTGATTTACCCACGTTCGGCCGCCCTACTATTGCTACTAATCTGCTCATTTGCTTTTTGGATTTTCAGTTTTCAGTTGCCGGTCTTTAGTTGTCGGTTTAAAGTTTAGGGTTTAAGGCTAAAAGTCCTTAAGGTCTTTAAAGACTTTAAAGACTCACTACTAACAAACTAACGACTATTATTCCATATATCCGAATGCACGGAGCTTGTTCTCACGGTTGCGCCAGTCTTTCTCCACTTTTACGAAAAGTTCGAGAAACACCTTCTTGCCAAAGAACTTCTCTATGTCATGACGGGCTTCTATCCCCACTTTTTTTATTTTGTCACCTCCTTTGCCGATGATAATGCCTTTCTGCGAGTCTCGCTCCACATATATCACGGACATGATATGTATGGCAGTCTCTTTTTCGTCGAACTTCTCCACGAGCACCTCCGTGCTGTAAGGTATTTCCTTGTCATAGTTTAGAAGGAGCTTCTCGCGTATGATTTCCGTCACGAAGAAACGTGCCGGCTTATCGGTAAGGGCATCTTTTCCGAAGAACGGAGGCGACACCGGGAGGAGTTCCTCTATGCGGCGTTTAAGGTTATCTACGTTGAAATGCTCAGTGGCGCTTGTCGGGAATATCTCTGCATTCGGCAGACGCTGATGCCAACGTTCCACGAGCTTTTCAAGTTCACCATCACCTTTAAGGAGGTCAATCTTATTGATAACCAAAAGCACCGGCACGGTCTCCTTGGCCACCCTGTCGAGGAAATCCTTGTTTTTCTCGGGATCCTCCACCACGTCAGTTACGTAGAGCAAAATATCGGCGTCGGTCAATGCCCCCTCCGAAAACTCGAGCATCGATTCCTGGAGTTTATATTTCGGTTTCAGCACTCCAGGAGTGTCGGAATATACAATCTGGTAATCGTCGGTATTTACGATTCCCATAATCCTATGGCGTGTGGTCTGGGCTTTCGAAGTTATGATAGACAGCCTTTCGCCGACAAGGTCGTTCATGAGTGTCGATTTCCCCACGTTGGGATTACCCACGATGTTCACGAATCCCGCCTTGTGATTTTCCGCCACACCCCCTACGGTATCTTTAATTTCTTCTTCCATGTTGATTACGTTTTAGATTACAAGCTCCTCTGCCCGCTGTCTTTTTTTACGGAAGAGAAAACAAAGACAAAATAGACAAGGGTGCCTATAGAATTAACGCCGCAAAGGTTATGATGTTTAACCCAAGCGTGGTAAAGAGAAAACGGGCCGATGGAAAACAAAATCCATTGGCCCGCAAATTCAGTATAAAATCGCACCGGCGACTCTTACGGTAATCAAGAGTCGAACGCCCAGATTATATACATGGCTCCCCATGTGAATCCGGCACCGAAAGCCGTCATCATCACCTTGTCGCCCTTCTTGAGCTTATGTTTAAATTCGTCGAGACAAAGGGGTATCGAAGCGGCCGACGTGTTGCCGTAATGCTGTATGTTAACAAGCACCTTGCTTTCGTCAATCTTGGTGCGCCCGGCCACGGCCTCTATAATCCTGAGGTTTGCCTGGTGGGGCACGAGCCAGTCAACGTCGTCAACCGTAAGATTGTTGCGATTCATCACCGACAGGGTAGAAGAGAGCATATCGCTCACCGCATTCTTATAGACGGCACGGCCTTCCTGATAAATGTAATGTTCGCGAGCCTCCACGCTCTCCACGGTGGCAGGTTTCACGCTTCCGCCGGCTTTCATGAGGAGGTGTGGCAATCCCGTGCCATCGACATGGAATTCACCGTCTATAACTCCCACGTTCTCTTCTGTAGGCTCCACGAGCACAGCGGCTGCAGCGTCGCCGAAGAGGGGACAGGTGGCGCGGTCCTGATAATCAGTCATGCTCGACATCTTTTCGGCGCAGACCACCACAACCTTCTTATACAGACCCGACACGACATATGCACGGGCAGCCTGAAGGGAGACGATAAATCCGGCGCAAGCGGCCTGAATATCGTAAGAATAAGCGTTGGTCATTCCCGTCTCATGCACGATGACGGAGCCGGTAGAAGGGAATCGATAGTCCGGATTCGATGTGGCGCAGATAAGGAGGTCGATTTCCTCGGGTTTAACTTCGGTGTCAGACAGAAGTTTCTCCACAGCCTTGATGCCGAGATAGCTCGAACCTTTTCCCTCCTCTTTCAGTATTCTGCGCTCCTTGATGCCCACGCGGGTGGTGATCCACTCGTCGTTGGTGTCAACCATCTTTGAGAGCATATCGTTGTCGAGGATATCGTCCGGCACGTAAGAAGCGATGCCGCTGATTTTTGCGTTTAGCATAATTCCTGCTTAGAAATAAATATAGATAAAGAGCCGGCATATGTGTAAGGCCGGCCCCGGTGATGTTTTTAGCAAAGGCGCATGTTTAAGCCGACGGCTTAGATAGCTGCCTTTTCAATCGCGAGCTTGCCGCGGTAGTAGCCGCATTCGCCACAAACGGTGTGATAAACGTGCCATGCGCCGCAGTTGGGGCAGATGGCGAGTGTCGGGATAAGGGCTTTGTCGTGAGTACGACGTTTCGCGGTGCGGGTATGCGATTGTCTGCGTTTAGGATGTGCCATTGTTCTGTATTTTTAATTGTTTTTGTTTTTATTCTTCACTCTCATTCTCAATCTCGGAATCCACCTCGTCGAGGGCTTCATCGAGTTCGTCGCCGCCGGCGGTGTGATGCTTGTGGAGCGCCGCCGCCATCGCGCGGTTGCATTTCCCGAGGGGATGCACGTGCCTCAGCGGAATGGTGAGCACTATTGTGTCATAGAGCATATACGCCACGTTGAGATAGGCGTCGCTCTCGGGAATTATCAGGAGGTCGTCGGAGTCATCCTTATAGTCCTCGCCATATTTCACGGTGATGTGGTAGGTGGTGTCAACCTCATGGTCAAGCGGGTCGAGGCAACGGTCGCACGGAATCTGCATCATCCCTTTGCAATGGAAAGTGCAGTCATAGGCGTCGTTTTTCTTCACCAGATCGAGGTGGACATGCACATCAGAAGATATGACATCGGGGTTTTCCATATTTCTGAAAAACTCCGTGCCACATTCGAAATCCTGCTCATGCCTGCCCTCTCCCAGAGATGCAAGCAGAACCTTATATTGTGAAAATTTTCCCACTTTGGTGTTTAAAAAGTGCAACAAAGCCGACATGTGTTTAACCCACCTGCCAACTTCCGGGATTTATGTTATCGGTACCTCCGAGGAGAATCGAACTCCTATCTAAAGTTTAGGAAACTTCTATTCTATCCGTTGAACTACAGAGGCATCTTTCAGACCTCAGCCGGCACCCGGCTCTCGCCGGAACTGACTGACAGGCACCTGCCGGGCAGACGCATATACTGATTTACGCGCAAAATTAGTCAAAATTTTTATCCCATGCAAACATTCGCGCTTAATTTGCCTTTTTTCACGCATTTTTACACTTTCTTCGTCTTTCCGACGCCATTTCAACGAAGCCTGAGTTCGGTGCCGGGGCGGTCTTTTGCCTTTTTGTTTAAGGCTTTCAGCTTCTCCATTTTCATGCCAAACCGTTGCGCCAGGGAATGCATCGACTCCCCCTCGCCGATTGTAGCCGCAACCATCCCTTCGGGGCCTTCGTCGAGTTTTTCTTCGAGATATACCTCTTCCCATGCCTTTATTTCACGGTCGTGGTCAGCATCGTTATATTTCATAAGGGTCTTGGTTTTGATGTTAAATTCTTTGGCTATCGCCTTGTAGGTGTCGCCGGGAGTAGCCACAACATAATGCAACCCTCTTGTACGCCTTACGGGATGGCTTCTAACGAGCATGTCGCGGATGAAAGCTGCCGTTTCCTCCGCATCGCGCCCCCCCGGGGTGTCATAGGAATATAGCGAATAACGCTCTATTATGGTTATCAGACGCGCGGCATAATTGGGGTCGGTGGCATAGCCGCATTCCCGCAGCCCTTTCGCCCAGTTCTGATAATCGGTTATGTCGAGGTCGAAAAGCCGACTGTAGCGCGTGCGCCGCAGGAACAAAGAATGGTCTCTGAAACTTTCTTCGGGGGTGGCATACACGCGGAAGCATTCATCGCGCGCGTCGTCATCGCGGAGCATGGTCTTTCCCTTCCATTCCTTATGACATTTTATCCCGAAATGGTTGTTGCCCTCGCTTGCAAGAGTGCTCCTCCCGGCGGCACTCTCCAGAAGCCCCTGCGCCAGGGTGATGGAGGCAGGTATGCCGTATTCCTCCTGATGCTCCATCGCGAGCGAGCAATAGCGGTCGATATATTCCTCGTAAGGATTCGAGGCCGACAGCCCGCAAACCGACATGGCGGCAAGCACCATAGCAACCGCCTTACGCAAGAATGGCGTTTTTGAAAACATCTTCCTTATCTTCATGAAAAAGAAACCTCTTAGATTTAGTGGAAAAGACCGGCAAAGAACAATATCTGCCGGAATGAAGTTGCAAAATTATACTATTTTTCTTCACCCTCAATAAAGTTTTAGTTAATTTTGCAACATCACCCGCCAACCCGCCGTATCGGCGGTGACGCGCCAACGAATCATGCTATGAAAGAATTCAAGATAACCACACTCGTCAGGGAATATGACTACGCCGAGCTTCCGGAAGCCGACCGCCGACTCATAGATGCGGCAAAAGACGCCACACGCACATCCTATTCCCCCTATTCACAGTTTCGCGTAGGAGCCGCCATACTCATGGCAGACGGTTCGATAGTGAAAGGAAGCAACCAAGAGAACGCGGCCTATCCTTCAGGCACATGCGCCGAACGCACTGCGGCATTCTACGCCTCCGCCTCACATCCCGGCCTCGCCATGAAGAAAATAGCCATCGCCGCATGGACGAAACTGCATGCCCCAGAAGGGCGGCCGTGGGAAGATTATTTCCAGTCAAACCCTATAAGCCCGTGCGGGGCGTGCCGCCAGGCACTCCTCGAATATGAGGTGGCCTACGGCGAAATCGAAGTGATTCTGTACGGACGCAAAAAGACCTACGTCTTCCACTCCGTAGCCTCCCTTCTCCCGTTCTGCTTCACCGATTTTTAACATTCGGTGTAATAAACCATTTCATGGCCTGGAGGGTTTAAAGTTATTATAACAGGATAACTCAAAACATCAAGGTTATGAAAAAACGCTCCGCTTTCTTTGCTTTGGCGGCCGCTCTATTGATTGGCTGCGGCTCCACCATGCTCACCGGCTGTGCCGACGACGATTATTGGCCCTACAACCCGCCGTCGGGCTGGGGTTCCAACTATTTCTACGACTCGCGCCTCGAAGGTACGTGGGAACTCACGCAAGCCAATTCCGCGCCTGTGGGAAGCTACGACACCAACTACATGGACTTCTTCGGCGGAGGCCACGGACGCTATTATTACTACTACAACAACCGCCCGGCCTCCGAAGAAATGGCTTATTTCTGCCAGAAATCCGGCTCCCAGACCTCGAATTATCAGATTAACATACAATATGAAGACGGCTCCGCCTCTACGATGGCATACTGGTTTACCGATTCGGGCGACACCCTCTGGCTACAATGGAAAACCACGGGCGGCCAAACCGTCACATACCTCTATTCCCGCATAAAAGGAGCGCCATGGTAATGCCTATGACGCCATTTCTCAGGCATAAACCGGATTATTTATTACAAATCCCCATAAAACATATATTCTTATGAATTACAACCTATAAATTAGCGGGGGGATTGCCGCGGAATTACGATTAATTCCGCGGCAATCCCCCCCAGTTAGTGGCGAAAGCAACATTATGGCAAGATTTAGCTTTTTTGAACCAATATCTTTCTATATTTTCCCATTTCATGAATGATATATATGCCGGGAGAAAGGGAATCAAGCATCTCGCGAGAGGATTTCGAGTGGAGCAAGACACCGTCGATGGAGTAGATATCAATCACGTCGGCACCATCGTCAACGACACCTTCTACCGAAGAATAATCGCTGGAGAGCCTGCATGTCGCGACAACTCCACTCCCATCCGTGGCGCAAACGCGAATTCCACAATTACCTCTTGAATGGACTGTAACCAGACCCGTCTGATCCACCGTGGCCACCTCTTCATCGGTCGATTTCCATTCAACCGACCGGAATGTGGCGTCGTAAGGAAAGACCTCTGCCTCCAACTGAAATTCATTTGGCCCTTTGTCGTCCACGTAAATAGACGATTCACTTAGCCGTATCGACTTAACCTCCTTGATTACGGTGACGTGGCATGTGGCGGAAAGATCCGTACCATCGGTGGTTTTACATACAATATCCGTCTCGCCTACACTACGCGGCTGGAATCTACAGAATCCGTCAACCGTGCCGACATCCGGATTTGTTGATAACCATTCTACATCCTGATTGCTTGCATTTGACGGAAGAATCGAATATTTAAAAGTAGGATAGAAACTAATAGATTGGTTGATAACCACTTTCAGTTCCGATTCGGATAAGGATATCGATTCCACCAGAACAGGCTCGACTGTAATATGCATAGATGCAGAAAGTCCGGTTAAGGCAGTCGCCGTTATCGTGGCCTCTCCCGGAGCAACCGCGCGGAGCACTCCATCCCTGTCAACCGTCGCCACAGAGTCGTCGCTGCTTTTCCATATAACCGTCTTATCGGAAACACTGTCAGAAAGCACCTCCGCTTCCAGTTTTATTACTTCGGATTGTTTAATTACATTAGTTTCGGGGAGGATTGTTATTCTTTCGGGGAAGACATAAAACTCCTCGTCAATAGAATAATCAAACCTTCCCCAATACGTCTTTGCATATTTATCACGACATCCTTTCGGCACGTGTACATGACCCGGCCAAGGCCAGCCCCAACCACTACCAAATGTATGTTCATCCCTGAGCGCCGGCGGCTCGCTTGCCAAGACATTGATATGTTCAAGCGCATTGCAGAATAAGAAAGCCCGCATGCCAATCTCCTCCACCGATTGGCCGATAGTCAAATACTTTAAAGGAACGTTGTTGTTAAAAGCATTATCGTCAATCTTTTTTGTGCCGTCGGGAATTCTGACCGCAGACAGCTTGCATCCGGAAAATGCCGATTTACCGATTATAGCCACGGAATACGGCATCACGACAGAAGTGAGGTTCTTACACTCGGCAAAAGCATAATCTTTGATTTCCACTATTCCCTCGGGAATGACGATGTCGGTAACCAATTCATCATTCAGATAGAGATTATGCGCATAGTACAGAGGATTGCTCAACCCACCCTCGAATCCCAGCCGGCACCACGCCGCCAAATCGGAAATACGGACTGCTTC
Source organism: uncultured Muribaculaceae bacterium (assembly GCA_910585275.1). Classification (GTDB taxonomy): domain Bacteria; phylum Bacteroidota; class Bacteroidia; order Bacteroidales; family Muribaculaceae; genus Lepagella. Next base: position 73,774 of record CAJUCW010000016.1, on the reverse strand, counting down.
CAGCTTTTCACAATTGGAAAACGCATCCCCGGCTATATAGGCCAACGAGCCGGGAATATCAATTGTAGTAAGGGCTCTACACTCGGAAAAAGCTTCCTCTCCTATACACGTGACGGTGTTTGAAAGCACAACCGATTTGAGAAAACTATTCGAGCGAAAAGCATACCCTCTGATCTCGTCTATTCCTTCCGGCACAACAAGTTCCGTCAAAAGAGAACCACCGACATACAGACGTCCAGAATTGGCAGGATTGCTTGCCCCATTGCCAAAGCCCATGCGTAACCAATCCGAAACATCAGGGATATGAACTTCATCGATGTGGTAACATCCGACAAAGGCATTCGAACCGATACCTACGTTTGAGGAAAACGTTACCTTTTTCAAGTTGTCACAATTTTTGAAAGCCTCGCTCCCGATAGTCCGTATGGTGGCCGGGAAAGTCACGGACATCAAATTTCTACAATTGCTGAAATCACCCACATCGGTCACCGTATATTCCAGACCGTTATATACAACCTTGTCTGGAATGTACAAATTCACATAGACATACACATTTTCTGACGAACTGACAGACACATTGTAGGTATTAAGAATGACTTCATACTTGAATCCATTTTTTTCGAATCTTTCCGCAAGCATGACGTTTCCGACAAAAATAAATGCCAGAAAAGCGGCAATTCTTGTTAGCCACGGATGAATGTCCCGCAATCGAGCCATTGTGCCCTTAATCGAATATATGCAGTGGTATGAAATAGGTTTGTTTCGCATATCGGTTAAGTATTATCGGTTATTGTTATTTTGCCACCTTCCTTTTATGGACAAGCGGTTTAGACACGTCATCATCTAATGATTATCTTCTGTGTTTTACCGTGCTGCCGGATGACATACAGACCGGCGGGAAGACCATCAACGGAGGTTGCCACCAATATGCCGCCCATATCATAGACCTCAAAGGAGGAGTTGAAATCAATCTCCCCGGCGGCATCATCCACAACACCGTTGACACCCGCGAATTCCTTCTCGCGTATAGTCAAGAAATACTTCCACGGTATTGTTTCACGGGCTTTCTCCAACCCTCCGGGAGCCACATACAAAGTAGCGTAATCATATACTTGCCGACCACCGAATATACCATTATCAAATTCGCGAGGGTCATTAGTGTTATAGTAAATTTCCAAAACACCGTCCTCCCCGTTATAACCTGTGGAAAAAGCATTTTTACCTATTTTTGTCAAACTGCCGGGAAGGATGATTCTTGAAACACCTGACGCCCCAAAAAATGCATAATCCCCAATTTCCACCAATCCCTCGGGCAAAGTAATGTCTCCCAAACTACTACAATATCCAAAGGCATCATCCCCGATTTTCGTCACCCCATCGGGAATATTGACTTCCACAAGATTCTCACAATCTTCGAAGGAGCTCGTTCCTATATTTTTAATGGTTTCCGGCATCTTCACGGAGGTAAGACCCTTGCATTCATAAAATGCATTCTCTCCTATAGTCATGCATCCATCGGCGATTTCGTAGCTGCCGGAATAAAGCGTCGGTGCAAAATACAGGTGGTCATAATTCTCGCTATACACAAATCCGTTTTCTATAACCGCACCTTCGGGCTGATATGCTATCGTTCTCCAGGCATTCGAGAACGGATTTTGTACGGTCGAGGGATAGGCACATTTCTTCAAGCCCTTGCAGTCTTCGAACACACCGTCTTGTAAATCATACAGTTTTTTAGGAAGCACGACACATTCCAAGCCTGTGCAACCCATGAAAGCACCGGCTCGAATCTCCGTGACGCTCTCCGGCAATAGCACTTGCTTTAACTCGACACAATCCATAAATGCCAACCTATAGATGATTTGCAGCGACTTCCCGAACTCTATCGACTCCAGTCCCGAACCTGAAAAAGCATATACGCCGACACGCCAGACCGAATCAGGAATTTTTATGGACTTAAGCGACTTACATTTATAGAATGTCTCGTTATATATTGATTTCATACTTTCCGAAAGACGCACCGAGGCCAAACTCTCACAGAAAGAAAAGGCCGACTCTTCCATTATTTCAACGGAGTCCGGAATATCAACGCTTTCAAGCATCGGACAACTATAAAAGGCTTGCGCCCTGATTGTTTCCAACGTTGACGGCAACTCCACTCCGGTGAGCGCCTTACTATATGCAAACGAATTGGCGCCCAGTTCCCTCACAGATTCCCTCACCTTGCAAACACCCTCAAACTCATAGGGAGCATAATAGAGGATATTATAGTCCGAACTATATATGAACCCATCTTCCACCACAACTTCATCAGGATAGGCAATGACAGCCGGGAGATTCTTATATCCGCCGACAATCCGGGCACTGCCTACCAACTTTTTAGGATTGCCCACACCCGCTTCCCATTTCTTGACCGAGGGGGGAATAACAAGCACGTCCGCAGCGGCAAACCTCAATGCATTATACCCGACAGATTCAAGCGACATCGGAAGCCGTGTGACGAGAGCTCCGGAATTAGAAAAGCATTCATCTCCTATCTCTCTTAATGTTTCGGGGAAAGTCACCCCCGTCAACTTCCCACAATCAAAATATGCCCTGGGGCCCAGAACTTCCACACCTTCGGGAATATTCAGCATCCCGGTAAGTCCGCTGAAGGAAAACGCCCCGCCACCGATTGCAACCAATCCCTCCGGCAGAACCACCTCTTCAATATCACTACAATAGAATGCGTTCATGCCGATTGTCTTTACGGGCCTGTTGATTTCCACCTTCCTGTCATCACCAAAATCTACCGGTGCGAAATAAAGGGTGGAATAATCTTGCGAATATATTATTCCATCCTCACAGCAATAATCGTCTTCCCGATAGGGAACCAAATCAGCCATGTCAGAACCCGTTTTCGCCAGAATCCTGTTACGGTCAGCCAACGGAGAAGGCAACGCCACTTTCTTCAGTTTGGGGCAATCATAGAAAGGCGTGGTCCCTATGCTCAAGAGACTGGGTGGAAGAATAATAGACTTAAGAGAAGACATTCCTGAAAAAACATTATCTCCCAAGGTCTCCACAGTGTCGGGGAGTCTTAATATAGCCAGACTCTCACATCCTTCGAAAACCTCGTTCTCCACTTTCAGAAGCCCCTCCGGAAGCTGTAAAAAATTTAGCTTTTTACAATTTTTAAATGCACTCCCTCCTATTTCTTCCACCCCTTCCGGAAGAATCACTGACTCAAGATTCGGACTGTCCATAAAAGCAACTGGATAAACCTCTTTAACCCTATACGCACCTCTACCTCTATCGGTATTGACAATATCCGGAATCACCACCGATGTCACCGTGTCTTTATAAGATGGTCCCAGATACTTATTATTGTCAATGCCTCTCACCACGGCCGTACCGTCGTCCTTACAAATATAATAGATTTTATCTACCGAAACGACGAAATCATTTGCCACAACAGGAAAAACTACGGCCAAAACGCTCATCAAAATGAGCCACCATCGAAAATTCGTTTTCATAAGCAGGATATGATTTAAGTAGTATAATTAATTTTCAATATTGTCTTTCAATTACGTTAATGGAGGAATCAAACACATCGGAGATTGCTTTGAAAAAATTGGTGCGCAGAATCATCGACACCCTCAACAAAAGGCCGGTGTCGATGCTGTTCCGATTGAAAATGTCGTAAACATTACGGCGGTCGCAGTGCAACTGGCGGCTGAACCAAGTCACAGTCCGCTCCTGGCGGCGCAATTCCGCCTCAATCATTTTCCCGATGTGCAATGCGTTCTTCAAGTCCGGCTGCATAAAGCCGTCAACGTACTTTTCCATATATACCGATTCTGCGCAATCCAGACATGACAAAAACCTGGCATGCCTACACCGCCTTCTAAAGTCTTACAATCGGGATGTAAGGTATATATGATTTTAAGGTGTGAAGAGCCGATCCATCATTTTCAGTGAAACCACACCGAATTGCCGAGATGATGTAATCACACCATGGGGGCGGAATAACCGACAACAATATTCCCCATTTTGCGTCACAAATTTATAATATTCCGTTCTTTCAGGCAAGAAGACAGTGTGATATTTTTTTTCACACTTCTTCAAAAACGAGACAGTCCCAAAACAGAATTATCGCTTTTAAAGCCGTAAACCGCAATACGGCATCGGAAGACACGAATCTGCATTATTTTTATTAACTTTGCACAAATTTCTATAATATCAGATTATCATGTCATTAAAATGCGGCATAGTGGGTCTGCCGAACGTAGGCAAGTCCACCCTTTTCAACTGTCTCAGCAACGCGAAGGCCCAGTCGGCCAATTTCCCGTTCTGCACCATAGAACCTAACGTGGGTATGATAACGGTGCCCGACGAACGCCTTAACAAACTCGTGGAGATGTGCCAGCCTCGCAGCGTGGTGCCGGCCACCGTGGAAATCGTAGATATAGCGGGTCTTGTGAAAGGTGCCTCAAAAGGGGAGGGGCTCGGCAACAAGTTCCTTGCCAACATCCGCGAAACCGATGCCATCCTGCACGTGCTCCGCTGCTTCGACGACGACAACATCACCCACGTTGACGGCTCCGTTGACCCTGTGAGGGATATGGAAATCATCAACTATGAGCTCCAACTCAAAGATCTTGAAACCGTTGACTCCCGCCTTGCCAAAACCCTGAAGGCGGCCCAGACGGGTGGCGACAAGACGGCACGCCTGCAGGCCGACGTGCTCCAGGCATACAAGGCTTCCCTCGAAGAGGGGAAACCGGCACGCAGCGTGAAGTTTGAGACCAAAGACGAACAGAAATTCGCCCGCGACCTTTTCCTGCTTACCAACAAGCCGGTGCTCTACGTCTGCAACGTTGACGACGCTTCCGCCGTGACGGGCAACAAATATGTGGAACAAGTGAGAGAAGCCCTTAAAAACGACGATGCCGGAATAATGATCGTGGCGGCCGCCACCGAAAGCGACATCGCCGAACTGGAAACCGCCGAGGAGCGTGCCGAATTTCTCGAGGAAATCGGACTGACGGAGAGCGGCGTGAGCCGTCTGATACGCGCCGCCTATTCGCTGCTTGACCTCCAGACGTATTTCACGGCCGGCCCCGACGAAGTGAGGGCATGGACATTCCTGCGCGGCACGAAGGCCCCTCAGGCTGCCGGAATAATCCACACGGATTTCGAAAAAGGGTTTATCCGCGCCGAGGTAATCAAATATGACGACTTCGTTTCCTTAGGTTCTGAAAACGCCGTTAAAGAGGCGGGCAAGATGTCGGTGGAAGGGAAAGAGTATGTGGTCAACGACGGCGACATCATGCATTTCAGGTTTAATGTTTGACGGTTGTTTGTCGGACCAGTCAGACCTGTCGGACGAGTCAGACTCGTCCGGCCCCTAAAATAACTGACGACTCGATTATGAATTATGCATTGTGCATTATGAATTAAAGAAATTCCGGCTTGTCCGGAATTTTTTTTGCCATGACTGTAACATTTTCACGGCGTGTGCGTCGATAAGACAGAAGGGGGCAAAAAATTAACCTTCCTCAACGTCATGATAAAAAACAGTTTTATTCATACCCAATCCCTGCTGGCAGCCGCCGTGGTCGTGCTGTTCACCGCATTCGGGGCGTTCGTCATGAGCGCCATCGCGGGCAACAACTCGACCATAGTGGCGGCCACGAAGAAGCCGGATGTCAGAAATGCGGCTGCCAAACGACCAACCACATCTATTGATATCCCTATCGGGGATTTCTCCGGAATAGACGTATGTTCCGCCATAGAAGTCATGTTCTCGCAAGGAGAGAACGCGGGGACGGCCAAAGTCAACGCCTCGGAAACGGCGATAACCAAACTCAAACTATACGTAGATGACGGCATTCTGGTAGCCAAATATGTAGGCGACATAAAGGGAGTGATGGAAAAAACCGTAATCCGTGTTTCCTCGCCCGTGCTCAACAGCGTGAAAACCTCCACGGCCTCTTCCGTGACTGTAAACGGACAGCTTAACGTTGCGGGCAATCTACAGGTGGATGCCGCCACGGCTTCTTCCATAAGTTTCGGAGAAGTGGCGGCCAATGGGATTACAATAAATGCCGCCACGGCCTCACAGGTGTTTTTTCTCGTAGCCGAAGCTGACAATATAAAGGTCAACGCCAGCACGGCCGCCGACGTCAAACTCCGCGGACTTTGTGCGGGGAGCATCAACGCAAACGCCGCCACGGCCGCCGATGTCACCCTTTCCGGACGCTGCAACAGTTCAAAGGTGAACGCTTCCACACGCGGCGAAATCAAAACCCGCGGCCTGATTCTGGAAACCATGCCGGTAAGGGGCTCCGCCTCGGCGACTTCTTCATCCGGAGTCAGAAAGCTATGAAAACCAACAACCTATCAACCATAATGAAAAAAACTTCATTCTTCAGCATCGCCGCCACCATGTGTATGCTGCTCTTCAGCTGCTCAATAGGCAACGGCACTACATTCGGCAACTCCGGTTCCGTCCATAATGGAAAGAGATCCGATGCCAATGTAAAGAAAAGCGTTAAAATCGGAGATTTCTCCAAAATAGACGCCTCACAGGGAATCCAGATTGTATATTCACAAGGGAAAAATTCAGGACATGCACAAGTCGCCACTACGCCGTCGGCAGTAGATTATCTGAAAGTGTATGTAAAAGACGGATGCCTGTATGCCCGTTATGAAGGGAAATTCGACAGAATCAACGGCCCTTCCATAATTACTGTGTCAAGTAAGAAACTCACAGAGATTGACCTTTCATCGGCCGCATACGTCAATGTTGTCACCGACATTGACCAACGCGACGGCATCGGCATTGACCTCTCCTCGGCTGCAAAAGTGGATTTCAAGGAAGTGAAATGTCCGAAAATAAAAATAGACCTTTCAAGCTCCGCCAAAGTCGATATCGCTGCCACCAAGGCCAACCTTGACATTGACTGCTCAAGCGCCTCGGCCGTGAATATAGGCACCGCAATGTGTGAGAAAGCCGATATCGATATTTCCAGCGCATCCAATGTATCAATCGACAAACTCGTAAAATCCGACCTCGACATCGAGGCATCGAGCGCCGCAAAAGCGAGCATTCAGATGTATGACTGCAACACCGTTTATGCCGAAGCGTCAAGCGGAGCATCCGTAAAACTCTACGGCAACTGCCGCAGTCTTCGGAAAGACTCTTCGTCGGGGGGGAAAGTGTCGATGTCCGGCACCTCTACTACCTGCATAGGCACAGACAAGACTATCGCCGCCGCGGAGAGGAACAAGGCTATTGCAGAGAGGAACAAGGCTGTCGCGGAAAGAAACAGAGCCAAGGCAGAGAAAAACCGTTTGAAAGCTGAAAAGAACAGAATAAAAGCCGAAAAAAATAAGGCCAAGGCCACAAAAAAACGTAAGAAAACGGAGACTGAGAATGCCGGCGACGTTCAATTGCGCATACCTTAATAAGCATTGCAATTCTTTAATCGTCAAAAGGGTAATAATACGTTTGTTGTAAAATAGTGATTGTTTAATTTAGAGGTTACAACAATGGTCAGGACTTTTTTAGAATCCTGACCATTATTGTAGTTTAAACTCTAATACTTAAGATTGTTAGGTTTAAAGTTTAAGGTTTAAGGTTTAGATAATAGTATCATCTTTCTGACAAATAAATAAGCACTTCTCTAAACTTTAAACTTTTAAACCTTAAACTTTTCGACTTTTATCATAGTCCGCGGATAAATTCCTCGCCGATGGAAAGGAGAAGGTCATGACCCTCCGAATTCAGATGGGCCGTGTCTTTCGGACCTTGGAAATAACGCTCTCTGAACTCCGGATTGTTGACGTCTATCACATTCATGGCTGCCATGTCGAGCACTTTTATGCCATGTGCCTTGCAGGCTTCACGAATCTGTTGCGTGACTTCCGGAAAGTATTGGCGGTCAACAGCCCATGGGGTTACAAAGCCTATTTTCGCATCGGGATATTTCTCCTTTAATCCGGCAAGGAGGGTGTCGAGTCCGTTGCAGAAATCGTTCCATAGTTCGATGCCATGTGTGCGGAGGTAGTCGGCATCGTTATGTCCGGCAATCACTACAACATAATCGGCGGAATCGGGCATCTCCTTGTAACGCACGGTCATGGCCGGACCGAAGCCGTCTTTAGTGCGGTCGAACGCAATGCTGCTGCCGTTGCGTCCGAAATTCACATATTCCATACCGAGTTTTGAAGCCACCTTTGCATGCCAGCTCTCTTCGTAAGGGCGGCGATGGTTTTTCACATAGCTGTCGCCAAGCATGACGATGGTTTTACCTTCAAATGCATTATCGGCAGCCATCACACCCAGCGACACCGCCATAGCCATCACAACGACGGCAATACGTTTCATAATTCCGCTTTTCATCTCATTGACGTTTAATATTTAAAAATAGTTCATTTCTTGATTGACGAGACAAACGAATGTTGGTAATTATTTCTTCTGCAGATTCCGGTCCTTCCCATGCACCCGCAAATTTATCCAAAAAGTCTTTTGTATTGCAATATGACTCAGTCTGAGAGGATGATCTTTAGGCATATTTATAAGCATTTATTCATTATTATTTCGACAAAAATAGAATATTTAATTTTATTCTACAACATTTTCTCTTTAAAAAAACGGTAAATCATCATAATAACGTCTCATAGGTTATTCGAGATTGACATATTAAGGTTATTGAATTATAATTTGCGGTTTTAAATTTTTGTATTTATCTTTGCAACAAACCTGCGCCGTTGACGTGGAAGCGTCGGCTGGGTGGGTTGGAGACATTTTTTAGAAGCGTTTACTTTCGCTTGATTCTTGGCAAACCTTGAAATCTGGCAGTTTCAAACCATCGTCAAGGATGAAGTAACGGTAGATGTCTCGGGTATGATTTATCGATGCCTTGAAAAGGTATGCTTCGGCATATCCTTTTAAAGGTATTGTATCATACGGCGTAGGCTCTGCGTTACTCGTTCTACGATGTGACGGCTATGCCAGATGCCTAAGGTTTGCAGGACGAGTAACAAGTACGGATCCTGCGCTTTTTATTTTATAACCACGACATCAAAATCCCAAGGGATCCGGAGATTGCAAGAATCATAACCATTCTTGTACGATATCTTAAAATTCTTTTACCTTATGGAAAAGAGTAAATTCGACAAGCCATTCGTCGTCATCGACCTTGGTTCCGGATCCTATCTTCAGGACAGCGAGGGACACGAAAAGTATAATGAAATCAGAAATCCCAAGACCGGTAAGTTTTACGGTTATTGCCCTCCCCTCGGAAACCTCGACATCCGCAAGCTCGGTGCCAAAACGAAAGACACGATGGTGTCTGGCGTGACAGTGATTTATGTGCGCAAAGCAAACGGCAGTTCAGACCGCGAAATCTCATCATATATTGAAGATGCGACAGTATATCGGCAGTTACAAGACGGCCGCGAACTCAACCGGATTGTGCAAAGTAAAGTGCATGGAGCCGAATTTGCCGTGTATTCTATCGAATCCGACGACCTTGTGAAGGTGGATGACATTCCCGGAGCAGAAAAATTCACAATAAAAACGAAAGACCACAATCCGAGCATGTTCCGCATGCAACGTTTCTACAAAGGCACCTACCCCGAATTAGACGAAAAAATAATCGCCTACCTCGATTCTCTCGCTAAATGATTATTTTCACATCATAAGAATAACATAATTATCATTCCCGATAATTATGTTTCATTAAACCGATAAAAGTGTAGGGACATGCCTCCGGCATGTTTAATTAACAATCTGATTTCCAATTATTACATGCCGGAGGCATGTCCCCTACATAAATTCTTTTCTTTAGAACGATTCCATTTACTATTCAAACACTTATCATGGCCAATAAAACTCTCTTGTCCTTATTCGAGATATTCGACAACAGGATATTCCGAATCCCGGATTTCCAACGCGGTTATTCCTGGGGCAAACAACAATTAGATGAATTCTGGGAAGATATTCAAAATCTCAGTATAGGCAAATCCCACTATATAGGTCAATTAACAGTAGATCCAATTTCACGAGAATCTGTCGCCAACAAGGAACGTTGGGAGGAAGACCTTTGGCTTTTCGACAAAGGGGGAAGAGCGAACTACGTAATCGACGGACAGCAACGACTGACCACGATGATAATACTTGTGAACGAACTTTTACAGACTTTCAATAACTCTTACGACATAGTGTTCTGTAAAAAAGAAAATTGGGAAAACCATTTTCTTTTCCGTTCGCTCGACGGGTATTATAAGTCTTTCGCATTCGGATACGAGAAAGACAATCCAAGCGATGAATTCTTCAAAACAAGGATTCTGGGACAGGAATCATCTTCAGCCGACAAATATCCCGAGACCTTATATACTGCCAATCTACTGAACGCCAAACAATTTTTCGCAAAAAAGCTCAAACATCTTGACCATGGTCAACGAGAAAGCATCTTCGATAAAATAGTGAATCGATTCAAATTCAATTACTACGAAATAGACGAGAACCTCGATATTCATGTCACCTTCGAAACCATGAACAATCGTGGAAAACATCTCTCAAAACTCGAATTGCTTAAAAATCGACTCATTTATCTCTCCACTCTCCTTAAAGAGGATGAAGGAATTAAAAACCGTTTGAGAAAGGATATCAACGAGACCTGGAAAACGATTTATGAATATCTTGGGAAGAATAAGAATAATCCTCTGGATGATGATAAATTCCTCGCAAACCATTGGATTATGTATTTCAGATATGACAAAAACCATGCAGAGGCGTTTTCCCGATTCCTTCTAAACGAAACGTTCACTGCCAAGAATATAATAGACGGCACTATCGAAATTGTAGATATTCAGAATTATCTGTCAAGCCTTGCAACGAGTGTGAAACAATGGTTCTATATCTTCAATATCCAATATTCCGATTATTCGGATGATATAAAGGAATGGGTAAACAGACTTAACCGTGTTGGATTAGGAGCATTCTCCCCATTGATAATGGCTGTTTTTTGCAAAGAAAAAGATCAAGACCTGATATCGGAATTTTTACAGGAATGCGAATCTTTCGTATTCCTCGTGTTCATAGTAACCCATCGTCAGTCAAACACCAATAGCAATGAATTCTATCGTTTGGCAAGCGCATACTATCGTGAAGAATTCGGCACACAAGATCTAATCTCACATATCCTATTCCGCACCTACGGAGATGAAACAGAACAAGGATGGTTTGACCCGGTTAAATTCAAAGAGTATGTGCATGACCTTTTCTACAAAAACAACCAGGAAGGGTTCTATTCTTGGAATGGACTTCGATACTTCCTCTATGAGTATGAAGAGGATTTGCAAAGTGATCTTGACGCAAAAATAACCTGGGATGTTTTCAACAAACGCAATAAAGAGGATACAATCGAACATATTTACCCGCAGACTCCGACGGATAAATATTGGAAAGACCGGTTTCATGATTTAACGCCAAAAGAAAGACAGTTATACCTCAATTCCTTGGGTAATCTGTTGCTTCTCAGTCGTTCGAAAAACTCTAAGTTGCAGAACTTCCCTTTTGATGAGAAAAAGCGGAGATATGATAACGCCGGAAACAGCATGGGGTATTTCAACGGTTCTTATAGCGAAATCGAGGTGTCAGAAAAAGATGAATGGACTCCTGATGCAATCCGTGAACGGGGACGCAAAATGCTTGAATTCATGGAAGAGCGTTGGGCTTTCAAATTCTCCGACTGGGATATCGAATATGACGATATTCTCTTCCCTCAAAAATAACCCGGAATGAAATATAGAAAGACATGGAATCTGAAGAAAACGATTATTCAATCGAACTTAATAGGGTACAGAAAAAAAATCAAACTCTTTTTAGCCAAAGTTGCATCCCGAAAAGGAGTAGTATCTTATTCCGATCTTTGCAGAGGTGTGGCATTGCCATATTCCATGGCAAATCCCGACCATAGAAACCAACTTGCAGAAGATCTTGGCTGGGTATCGGAAGAAGAACTTTACAAGCATGAACGACCGATGCTTTCTTGTGTTGTGGTTGATAAAAACACCATGATGCCAGGCAAGGGATTTTTCGATTGGGCACAAGAACTATACGACATTAAAATTGAAGACAGGATGACGTTCTTAGCTGAAGAAATGAGGGATACGCATGCGTTTTGGTCATCGCTCGATGGCAAAAAGGAGATTGCAAAACTTGAAAAAGAAATAGCATCTTTCATTTCATAAATTGCATTCGCAGGTGCTCCTGTCTCTAATATATTTTTTGCCGATATAATAGCAACTGAGGAATTTTTGACCAGTGGATCTGCTGCTTTTTGAAAATGCCGGGAATAGCTGAAGTGACCCAAAAAAGTCCGTTTCAAGTGTTAAAATGGGTGTTTTGACCCCATTTTAACACTTGAAACGACCCAAAAAAGTCCATCTCAGCAAAAAATCACTCATAAAATAAATATAGGATTAAGATAAAATTATTACCTTTGCGAAAAACCGCTACTGTATGATAATAAGTCTGCGCCTCACTAATTTCTATTCCATGAGAGATGATGCCGTCCTTGATTTTACGGCAGAAGCCACATCGCGTACAGCAAACGACAACTTACCCGAAAATCTTATTGAATTTTCAGGCGACCGTTTCGTAAACATAATCGGTCTTTTCGGTAGCAACGCCGCCGGCAAGTCAAACATGATCAAAGCCATCGATTTCTGTCGCAGATTTATTCTTGAATCCCATTTGAATAACGAGGGGAGCAAATTTGACTTCGAACCTTTTAAATTCGATGCAGACAAACCTTCGGAATTTTATATAGATTTTGTCACCGAGGGTGTGGAATATGAATATTCCTTTACCTTACAGAATGGCAAGGTACAAAAAGAATCCCTATATTATTTTCCCAACAAACGCAGGGCAAAGGTTTTCACACGCGACAACGTCGTGACATATACCCATCGCAAAGGCACCATACCACGTCCCACAGAAGTGGAAACCAATACAGGAGACAAGACTCTTTTCCTAAGCCGGGCAAGCTCGATGAACCGACCTCTCGCACAGATTGTATATCGCTTTTTCCTTAATGAAATGGTGGTGGGAACCGGAGGTTTCGACATTTCAAAACTTTCACGAGAAGATTTTGCGATTAACAAGGAGCTTCTGCTGAAAGCTTTCGAAGTCAGTGACAGCGATATAATAGACATCAGTATGACAAACGACTCCATGGGGAGAGTAAGGCTTCAGACATACCACCGCGAAAATCCCTCCATAGCTTTCGATTTCGAAAAAGAAGAATCGGAAGGCACCAAACGCCTTTTTTTCATAATGCTGATGCTTTTGAAAAAGTCGATGGCAGGTGCAGCCGTATTCCTTGATGAATTTGATTTAAAACTGCATCTCCGTCTCGCAGAATTCATTCTTGACGTCATCCGTGCCTCTTCCGGAGCACAGTTGGTATTTACAAGCCACAATCCCCTTTTAATCGACATGAATAAACTGCGCAAGGAGCAGATAGTATTTGTAAACAAGCAAAACGATGGGAATTCAGAGTTCATACCATTATCTGACTTTGAAATTGATAAAAAGACCGACATACTGAAAGCATATCTGCAAGGGCGTTTTGATGCAGTGCCATACGTGGGTAATGTTTATAGCGTGCTCTCCGAAATAATAAGCAAACGATGAGGGAACGTAGATTCAAGAAAAAGAGAATGCCTCGAAAGGTTTATCTCGTAATATGTGAAGGAGAAACCGAAAAAGTATATGTAGAGGCCCTTCGCCGCCATTACCGAACACCTGTGACAATAAAAACCAAAGTCAGTGGCAATAGCATTAACAAACGCCTGGTAGAACAATATATCAATGAATTAGGAATTGGTTCACTCGACGATTGCTCCGTTTTTTATATTTACGATGCTGATATAAAGTGTGTTGCCGACAAACTACACACACTACCGGGTGCTGTAATTCTCACAAATCCATGTCTTGAGTTATGGTATGTGTTACACACCATTGAACACAGGAGACAAAGTAAATCCGAAGAAATTATTAGAATTCTTAAAGACTCGCATTCCGTGTGGAGAGGATACATTAAAGGTCGTCTTACTTCCGAACAAAGCACTTTACTGACCGCCAATTGCCGAGATGCCATAAACAGAGCTGAAAATTTGGATTGGCCTAAGAATCCGTCATCAAATTTAATGTTGTTTATAGAAGCTCTTGAAAATGCCGGAAATGGCTGAGGTGACCCAAAAAAGTCCGTTTCAAGTGTTAAAATGGGGTCAAAACGCCCATTTTAACACTTGAAACGACCCAAAAAAGTCCATCTTAGCAAAAAATGAGGGTTCTACAATGAAACCAAAAGCCGCCGTTATCAACCGATGGGGGAGGCTCGATTTCAGTGTTGCGTCAAGCCACCAACAGAATGTAGCCAGACATGAAGAAGAATTCCAAAATTTTAAAGAATACACTCTAAACCAACAGGGAGCAAGTGAAGTTATATTCTTAAAGAATCATCGGATTCTTCATTTCTTCTCAAACTTCGAGAAAATGTTAAAAGATTCGATTAAACCTTGTTAACATTATTTAATCTAATGATTGGTCGTTTCATAATAAGATAAGTTACTGACCGATTATATAATTTTAATTGCATTGATTATGAAAATCTTGAGAAATTTCACAGCAGCTTTTTTAGCTCTCGCCATGTTGGTCGGGGCAGTTGGGTGTTCGTCAATGAACAATACCGGTAAAGGCGCCCTCATAGGCGGTGGCGGCGGTGCCGCCGTAGGTGCAGGCATCGGAGCCCTCATAGGCGGCGGTAAAGGAGCCGGCATCGGCTCGGCCATCGGTGCTGCAGTTGGAGCAGGCGCAGGCGCACTCATCGGCAAGAACATGGACAAACAGCAGAAGCAGCTTGAAGAGCAGCTTGCCCAACAGGCCAAAGTGGAACAGACCACCGATTCCAACGGCCTACAGGCTATCAAGGTGACTTTCGACGGAGGTATCCTCTTCCAGACCGGTAAATATAACCTCAACCAGAGCGCACAGACCGACCTCACCAAGTTTGCCGTCAACCTTATGGAGAATCCCAATACCGACGTCGCTATCGTGGGCTACACCGACAACACCGGTTCATACGCCGTCAACGAGAAGCTTTCCGGACAACGTGCCAACTCCGTACGCAACTACCTCATAAAATGCGGAGTCAACCCTAACCGTCTCACGGCAATCGGAATACCAATGGCCGATTATGTGGCTTCGAACGACACTCCCGAAGGACGTGCGCTCAACCGCCGCGTAGAGCTCACCATCTATGCCAACGAGAAGATGATAAAAGAGGCCGAGGCACAAGCCGCCAACTGATAATACAGACTTTTTTCATAAATACCTTTGATTGTGTGCGGGGCAAGATTCTTTTGAACCTTGCCCCGCTTTTTATTTCCAAACTATTTGTTTAAATTTGCAGCCGAACCCGACACTTACATCCCGTGTTGATAATAAACAGCCTATTCTTTTCCCTATCAATGAGAATTATATAAATACCACAAAACAACGTTCATAAACTATGAAACTCAGAAACATCCTTTTAGCTGCGGTTGCCCTGGTATGCTCGCAGTCGTTCGCCGTTTACCGCTACGTCGGGGGCGACATTTCCCTTCTTCCGGAATATGAGAAAGCCGGCGCACAGTATAAGGACCATGACGGCAAACCAATAGCCGAGCTTCTTCCTTTCCTCCACGAAGAGGGCATGAACGCCATGCGCGTGCGACTTTTCGTCAATCCCAAGGATTACACGGGCAGCGACGCAGACCCAAACGCCTGCCAAGACCTGGAATACATCACCCCTCTCTGCAAGCGTATAAAAGATGACGGATTCGCCCTGCTCCTCGATTTCCATTATTCCGACACATGGGCCGACCCCGCAAAACAATGGACTCCGAAGGCCTGGGAAGGACTCACGGATTCCGAACTGTATCAAAAAATATATGACTATACAAAAGAAACGCTCCAATCGCTGAAAGAAGCCGGAGTGACACCCGATTTCATCCAACCGGGCAACGAAATAAGCTACGGTATGCTATGGGGTCCATACGGAGCCGCCGACAAAGACCTCAAGAAGGCTTTCATGGGGAGCGACGCCAACTGGCAACGCTTCGGCACGCTGCTGAAACAAGCCATCAAGGCATGTCGCGAAGAATGTCCCGACGCAAAGATAATAATACACACGGAGAGGGTGGCGCAGACAGGCGTACAGAAGAATTTCTACGACAAAATGAATTCACTCGGCGTGAATTACGACATCATCGGCTTGAGCTATTACCCTTATTTCCACGGCTCGATGAGCGTGCTCAAGAAAGCTCTTGACCAGCTTACCTCCGACTATCCCACAAAAGATGTTATGCTTGTAGAGACCGGTTATTCCTACGCCTGGGAAGTGCCTGGAACCGACAAACCGGTAGATTACCATTATTCGGAAGAGGGACAGGATCAGTTTGCCAAAGACCTCGTGTCGCTTCTCCGCAGCTATGATAAAGTGACCGGGCTTTTCTGGTGGTGGATGGAATATAACGCCTACGGCACGACACTGAACGGATGGTATAACGCCCCGCTCTTCGACAGCCGCACGGGTAAAGCCTGCGCCGCACTCAAGACCATCTGTTCCTTCGCCGACGGCAACGACGCCGCCGTTGAAGGAGTAATCGACGACAGCAGCGAGAAGACACAATGGTATGATGCTGCAGGCATTCCCGTTGACGAACCGTCACGCCCAGGTCTCTACATTTCCCGCAGCAAGAAAATCATAATCCGCTAAACCCGTTACATGAAATGACCCTACGCTTTATAACGGGTAAGAGTCAATTTTTACGGTATGTGGCCGGAAGCATCCCGAACTTCTCCTTAAAGGATGCCGAAAAATATTTGGCGGAAGAAAACCCGGTGCGCAACGCTATATCTGACATCGACAAATCGGTCTCTTTCAGCAGACGCGCAGCCACCGAAAGCCTCATGTTCTTGATGTAAGCCGACGGAGATTCACCCATAACCGACTGCATCTTACGGTAAAGGTTGGTGCGGTCCATCGCCATCATCGAACTTAACGACACCACGCTAAGAGTCTCATCGTCAAGATGGGACTCTATTATTTTGTTGACCCTCGCCACGAATTCCATATCCGAAGAAGCGGTTCCGGCCGCATCCTGTCGCGACGTTTCACGAAGTCTGCCTACGAGGGTATCACACAAATGATCCTTACCCGTTTCCCCGCTTTGACCTTCCGACGCCTCGTCCGCCATCATTGTGACGCCTACATTTCCTTCAGGAGCCGGATTAACAGACCTTCCCGTCTTTTTCCTTCGATAGATTACATATACAGAAAACAATATGGCAACGACAGCCGTTGCCACGCAAATCCAAAACACAGACGCAGGAATTCCATCGGTCATATCATCGACATTCTCGATATCTTCTTTACCGGAAGGATATTTATATACTACATGGTCCATTCTGTCAGCGGCATCCGGATTGAGTTTGCACCAACCTCCCGGAAAACCTGCAACGATAAATCCAAGTGAATCCACAGCAATAGATTGGGAGGAAAACTCCTTTCCATTCAAGTCAAGGCCATCCAATAGGCCGAGGTTAATAACTTCCATCGTGTCGCCGGGAAGATGCCTCAAACGAGACAATCCGGTTGTGGTGGTGAACCATACCTCGCCACATACTTTTTTATTTCCCGAAGAGCCTGAATTGACTATCACGCCCTGCACGTTGTTGTTCGGAAGCCCGACATTGTCGTTCAAAATTGCCAAAAGTTTTCCTTTTCCATCCACAACCATCAATCCCTTGCGGGTGGCAAGATAGACATAACCGGAAACCGAATCTACGGCACTACAGTTCAATCCTACGGAAGCATACCTATCGGCCGCCGATTTTGCTTTTTCATCGGGGAAATAACCGTTATTCGGGTAGGGATAAGAATCTTTATAAATCGTTATGAGTCTTATTCCCTCCGGAGCAATATGGCGTAAACCGCTATTTCCTGTGCCAATCCACGTTCCGCCTCGCCGGTCTTGGTCCACACAGAACACATTGTCGTCCAGACCGGGCAACGAATACACCACGGAATCCTTCCCATCTATATAAAAATCATAAATCAATCCGTCGAACCGGCTTACATTCCATTCCCTGCCGACAGTGTCAAGACTTGCCATCCATGAACTGTCGTTGCGGTTGTGCCGTTGAAACGGCAGCCAAAGCTTTCCGCTTAGCCATCTGGCTTTACCGTTTATGAGTTGTGAACGCATTTTCGGGAGCGAAGCCCGCGACATATATTCAAACAGTCCGGAATGAAGATTGACCACACATACGTTGCCGTTGTCATAACAAAGATACATTTTCCCGGCTTCTTCATGTATGGCGGATGGCAATTCGTCGGCCACGGAGCCTATATTGGCGATTTTCTGTCTCGTCCCGTTGGCAACTGCACAAATATTCTTGTCGGCATCAATGACCCATACACATCCTTTCGCATCGACAAAAAAATCGCTGATTTCACCTTTACCCAATAAATCCTTTGCCTTATAGGTGATGTCTTTTCCTGATTTACGGTCGAATGCATGGAGTTTCCCTGTGCCGGAATATAGGGTAGCCGAGGCCTTACGCCATAACGGTGTCTTTAGCCACAAAATGCCATTACAATCGTAAAAAAGTTGCCTGTTCCGACCATGTGAAGTGAGGGTTATTCCTTTTTCAACATCTATGGGTTCGTTAACAAACCCGATTCCGTCGAATATGCTTAGATAGCCTGCCGTCGCTACAGCCACACGCCCGTCGGGCAACACCCGCAATGCCCGCACCCTGCTTTCAGGCAAGCCATGGCGCATGTCGATTGCCACCATTCCAGCCGGCACCGGCTCCACCGTGTCGCCAACCGCCAGGAGGGATGCCAACCAAATCGTCAGTATTGTCACCAGATATCTCATAAGCCCGTTTGAATGCCACGCAAGCTCGCCATGTCGTTGCTATGCTCCCACAAATTTATATAAAAAAGCCGAATTTGTTGCAAGACGATTGCCGAAAATGTTGCAAAACCCCTGATTACTTACATTTTCAACAATAACAGACCGAAGTTTCAACAGCCTCGGACAACCCACACGACCATGTGTGCTAACTTTGCACTCGAACTCAACAAACGGAATATCCATTCAAACCTATCCACGAAAAACAATTTTATTAAACCGAAATATTATGAAACTTCTGTCAATGGTAAAAGGGAAAGCCCTCTTCTCGGCGGTCGCCCTTTTCTGCCTCGCGACGCAGCCGGCTTTAAGCCGCCAAACTTTCAATTTCAATTCCGACTGGAGGCTTTCTTCTCCTGATAAAGAGGTGTCGAAAATATTGAAGAAACGTCCCGTCACGCTTCCACATGCATGGAATGAAGATGAGTCATTCAAAGTATCCACCTACGAAATGCCCACAGGCGAAGTATGGTATAGAAAGAATTTCAAATTGCCGAAAGATGTGGAAACCGCCATATCCCACGGCGACAAGAAAGTTTTCATAGAGTTCGAAGGCGCACGCCAGGCAGCCGAAGTTTTCCTCAACGGTAAAAAGATTGGATTGTCGGAAAACGGCGTGATGGCTTTCGGATTCGACCTTACGCCATATCTAAAACCGGGCGACAACCTTATCGAAGTACGCACCGACAACGCATGGGACTATAAAGAACAGGCCACCGGTTCGACATGGCAATGGCATACTAAATCTTTCAACGTGAATTATGGAGGCATACCCAAAAACGTATGGCTCCATGTCACCGACCCGGTATATCAGACGTTGCCGCTATTCTCCAACCTCGGTACGACAGGCACATACGTTTACGGTACGGAATACGACGTTCCGACAGGAAGCGTGACAATCAACGTGGAGAGCGAAGTTCACAATTCCACATCCAAACCAGTCACGAAATCGCTCCAGGTCAGCGTGAAAGATGCCGACGGCAAGACGGTGGCCACGTTCGATGGCGCACCCAAAACAATCCCGGCTGGAGCGACAGCCACTCTACATGCCGAAAAACGCGTGAACAACATGAAATTCTGGTCGTGGGGATACGGCTACCTTTACGACGTGACAACCTCGCTTAAAGGGAGTGAAACCTCCGACAACGTCACCACAACCACCGGTTTCCGTAAAGCCGAATTCAAAAACGGCATGATATATCTCAACGACCGCGTAATAATGGTGCATGGCTACGCTCAGCGAACCACCAACGAATGGCCCGGAGTGGGGCAGGCCATGCCGGCATGGCTATCCGACTATTCCAACGACCTTTTCGTGAAATCGGGAGGCAACCTCGTAAGATGGATGCACACCTGTCCCGGACGGCAGGATGTGGAAAGCTGCGACCGCGTGGGGCTTATCCAGGCAATGCCCGCAGGTGATGCCGAAAGGGACTCCGAAGGGAGAAAATGGGAACAGCGTCTCGAACTTATGCGCGACGCCATAATCTACAACCGCAACGCGCCCTCCATCCTTTTCTACGAATGCGGCAACCAGCGCATTTCCGGCCAGCACATGAAGGAGATGATTGCCCTGCGCAATCAGTATGACCCTTACGGAAGCCGTGCCATAGGCTCGCGCGAAATGCTCGACAAGCCCGAAGCCGAATACGGCGGCGAGATGCTTTACGTCAACAAGAGCGACACAAAACCGATGTGGATGATGGAATACTGCCGCGACGAAGCCCATCGCTTCTATTGGAATTCGTGGTCATATCCTTTCCATCCGGAAGGGGACGGACCTCTTTACCGGAATGCCCCGGCCACCGCCTACAACCATAACAACGATGAATTTGTGGCTGAACTCGTGCGCCGTTGGTATGATTACTGGATAGAGCGTCCGGGAAGCGGCACAAAGGTCAATTCGGGAGGGGCCAAGATAGTGTTCAGCGACACGCAGAGCCACGGCAGAAGCGCCGACAATTACCGCGTAAGCGGCGTGGTAGATCCCATGAGAATCGAGAAAGACGCATTCTTCGCCCATCAGGTGATGTGGGACGGCTGGGTCGATGACCTCCGGCCCCGCACCTATATCGTAGGACATTGGAACTATGAACCGGGATTCTCCGTACCCACCGTCTATGTTGTCTCAAATGCCGACAGCGTAGTGCTTCGCCAAAACGGTAAAACCATTCTTCCGGAAAGCCACGACTATAAGTTCCTTTTCACTTTCAAAGACGTGAAATATGAAGACGGCGTCCTTACGGCCATCGCTTATGGCAAAGACGGCAAAGAAACATCGCGCGACGTAAAATATACCGCCGGTGCCCCCAAGGCCCTCAGACTCACAGCCATTGAGAATCCTACAGGATGGAAAGCCGATGGCAACGACGTGGCTCTCGTGCAATTCGAAGTGGTGGATGCAGAAGGAAGAAGATGCCCTCTCGACAACCGTCTCGTGAAGTTTTCTCTCAAAGGGCCGGCGGAATGGCGCGGCGGAATAGCCAAAAACAAACCTTTCGGCTTCACGACCAACCAGGCAGCCCTTACCTCAACATCGGCTATGGCGGAAGGCGACAACCAGAAATATGATAAAAAAACACTTGCCACCCTTAATCATGTGCTTTGCGACACTCTCCCTGTGGAATGCGGAGTCAACAGGGTGATGCTGAGGTCGCTTACAAAACCCGGAAAGGTGCGTCTTATAGCCAAAGCAGAAGGCCTACCGGAGGCGGAGATAGAATTCAACACTCTACCCATAGATGTAACGGACGGCATTTCAGACTATATTCCCTCTGAAGGGCTTGTTTCCCGACTCGACAGGGGCGAAACACCGAAGGGTCAGTCGTTTGTGCCATGGCGAAGGGAAGTGGCAATCATGAGTGCCGTAGCGGGTTCGGGCGACCCCACATTGAGCTACGATACATACGAAAACACCTCATGGGAAAGCGACGCCGACCTTGATAAAGCATGGGTGACCTATACACTTTCGGAACTCACCAATATCGACGAGGTATGTGTGAAAATGAAGGGATTCCGTTCCTCGTCTTATCCTATAGAGATATATGCCCATCCTGCCGATTCTTCGGAAGCCGTGAAAATATGGGAAGGATGGACTCCTAAAGGTCTCGGATTCTCGCATCTTCCCATACCGGCAGATGCACCCAAAGCACAACGCTACACTGTGAAAATGGCAGGGGCGTCAACCGACAAGGATGCATTCGGAGCCATCAAGGAGATGGACAGCAGCAACGACGAGAAAAAAGGGAAAGCGGGCAAATCTCTGAAAATAATTGAAATAGAATTCCTCCGCAATCTGAAATAATTTTTAATGAATTTAAAAGTTACATAGTTAGTTGAATAATCATTTAAAGAATCAAAACCGCATTATCATGAAAAGGATTTTCATTATATCGGCGTCGATGCTTGCATTCTGCATGAATGTTTCAGCCACGGATTACTATGTAGCCCCCGACGGCGACGACAACAACAGCGGGAGCATCGAAGCTCCATACCATTCTATCAAGAAGGCTATCCAATCAGCCAAACCGGGTTCTACCATATATCTGAGGGAAGGCACTTATAAGCCCCTGAATTCCGATATCATGCGCGAGAATGCCGAAGGTGTTTACTCCTGCGTCTATGACCTTTCCACTAAAGGGAATGCAGGATCGCCCATCACAATTTCAGGATATCCCGAAGAGAAAGCCGTCATCGACCTCTCCGAAGTAAAACCTGACGCAAGGGTGATAGGATTTTATGTAAAATCAGACTATTGGCATCTGAAAGACTTCGATATCGTCGGAATCCAGGTGACCCAGACCGGGCATACCCAAAGCATCAATGTGGGACTCTTCGGCGGCAGCAACTGCATCATCGAACGAGTGAACATGCACGACGGCATGGGAATCGGGGTTTATGCCACAAGAGGGTCCAACAATCTCGTGCTGAATTGTGATGCATACAACAACTATGACCCGGTCTCGGAAAACGGTGCAGGCGGCAATTGCGACGGATTCGGATTCCACCTCAATAACGCACGCTATACGGGAAATGTAGTGAAAGGGTGCCGTGCATGGCGCAACAGCGACGACGGCTACGACCTTATCAACAATCTTGCCCCCGTCACCATAGAAAACTGTTGGGCATGGGAAAACGGCTACGACGCCGACAGGGTTTCAAGAGGAGACGGCACCGGGTTCAAATCCGGCGGCTATGGCATGAAATCAACCGTTGACTCTAAAAAAATACCTCCGCGCAATATAGTCCGTAACTGTATTTCATGGTCGAACAAGCAAAACGGTTTTTATGCCAACCATCATCTGGCAGGACTGGATTTCATCAACAACACAGCTTTCCGCAACAAAAGGAATTTCAATATGGTCAACCGCAAATCGCATCAGGAAGCTGTGGATGTAGAAGGATATGGACACAATCTCTCGAACAACGTTTCTTACAAACCGACCCTTTCCGGTGCCGACTGTGTGAACTTCGACCAAAGCCTCAGTTCAGCATCCAACAATACATTCTTCTCAGATATTTCTTTAAAGGATTCCGACTTTGAAAGCCTCGATGCTTCGCAACTATTGAAGCCGAGAAATGCCGACGGTTCATTACCCGACATTACTTTCATGAGGTTTAAATCATCATCAACTGCCTACGGCATGAAAATGGGATATCAGTTCCCTGCCGAAGATTCTTCCGCTGTCTCGGAAATCACACCTGATACTAACGACGACAGCGAAGAACCGGTTTATGGGTTGGACGGCATAATCATAAAGAATCCCTCAAAAGGTTTTTATATAAAATCGGGAAAGGTAGTCTATATTCCATGATTCCATTCTTTTAACCTTCTGATTGCAGATATGGAGGATTGATTGGCATTGACGATTTTAAGACAAGCCGTTAATCGTCTGGAATAAGCGACTGAAGTTATTCAAACTTCAATTATAAAATTTAGAACTACAAAACCTTAATTTCATGAAAAGGATTTCGACTATATCGGCGTCGATGCTTGCATTCTGCATGAATGTTTCAGCCACGGATTACTATGTAGCCCCCGACGGCGACGACAACAACAGCGGGAGCATCGAAGCTCCATACCATTCTATCAAGAAGGCTATCCAATCAGCCAAACCGGGTTCTACCATATATCTGAGAGAAGGGACTTATAAACCTAATAATTCAGATATCATGCGCAAGAATGCCGAGGGTGTTTATTCCTGCGTCTATGACCTTTTCACAAACGGGATAGCCGGTTCTCCTATCACCATATCCGGCTACCCCGGAGAGAAAGCCGTCATAGACCTCTCCGAAGTGAGACCTGACGAAAGGGTAATGGGATTCTACGTAAAATCAGACTATTGGCATCTGAAAGACTTCGATATCGTGGGAATACAGGTGACCCAGACCGGCCACACGCAAAGCATCAATGTGGGGCTCTTCGGCGGCAGCAACTGCATCATCGAGCGAGTGAACATGCACGACGGCATGGGAATCGGGGTTTATGCCACAAAGGGCTCCGACAATCTCGTGCTGAACTGCGATGCTTACAATAACTACGACCCAGTGTCGGAAAACGGATACGGTGGCAACTGCGACGGATTCGGATTCCACCTCAACGGTGCAAGCTACACCGGAAACGTAGTGAAGGGTTGCCGCGCCTGGCGCAACAGCGACGACGGCTACGACCTCATCAACAACCTCGCACCGGTCATTATTGAAAACTGCTGGGCATAGGAAAACGGCTATGATGCCGACAGGATTTCAAGAGGCGACGGCACAGGATTCAAATCCGGCGGATACGGTATGAAACCGACTGTTGACTCTAAGAAAGTTCCTCCCCGCAATATAGTCAGGAACTGTATTTCATGGTCGAACAAGCAAAACGGTTTTTATGCCAACCATCATCTCGGAGGCCTTGATTTCACCAACAACACAGCTTTCCACAACACAAGGAATTTCAATATGGTCAATCGCAAGTCGCATCAGGAAGCAGTGGATGTCGAAGGATATGGACACAATCTCTCTAACAATGTTGCTTACAAACCGACCCTTTCCGGTGCCGACTGCGTAAATTTCGACCAAAATCTCAGCTCTGCCTCCAACAACTCTTTCTTCTCAGATATTTCTTTAAAGGATTCCGACTTTGAAAGCCTCGATGCTTCGCAACTGTTGAAACCGAGAAATGCCGACGGCTCATTGCCCGACATCACATTCTTGAAACTTAAGCCGTCGTCTCCCGCCTATGGTAAAAAAATGGGACACCGTTTTCATGCTAAAGGTTCGTCTCCCGCATCTGAAATCGCTCCCGACACTAAAGACTAAACCTCATCTTCATACTCTTCGTTATATAATTATAAATCTATCTATGAACATATTAAAATACATTTTCACTACCATAGCAGTTTGCCTTATTGGGGCAAACTGCTATGGCTTTTCCGACGACTATGACATATATCTTCTCATCGGGCAGTCGAACATGGCAGGACGCGGCAGTTTCGAACCGGAAGACACGACGAAAACGATAGAAGGGGTATGGCTACTGAATTCCGAAGGGGTGCCGGAGAAAGCCAAGGCTCCTTTCAATAAATATTCGTCCATCCGCAAGGATTTGAAACTGCAGGGTTATTCCCTGGCCAACAATTTTTCAAAACTTATGCACGGACGCACCGGAAGAAAGATTCTTCTCGTTGTGAACGCCAAGGGAGGGTCATCCATAATGAGTTGGCAACCACAACATAAAGACGGATTCCTCGATGAGGCCGTCAGGCGTACACGCCAGGCAATACCTCATGGCAATCTGAAAGGGATACTATGGCATCAGGGAGAAACCAACGTTCAGAAAAAGACACCTGACTATGCCGGAAAATTCAAGACAATGATTACCGCGCTGCGCGATTCACTCGGACATGGCGACATCCCTGTGGTAATAGGTCAGTTAGGTCAATGGGAATGGGCGCCGGAAGAGGATATTCGTAACTTCAATGACTCAGTAGTGCCTGCAATATGCCGGGAAGTAAAGAATTGCAACTACGTGACGAGCGACGGTCTCGGCCGCCTTTTCAAAGACAAACCCCAGGACCCGCACTTCAGCCGTAAAGCCCAGATTGAACTCGGCCGACGCTACGCCGACGCAATGACCCCGCTCGTAGAGTCAGCCTATATCACCCCTTACAAATATGGAAAGAAGTCTGCAATCAGTTTCACTTTCGACGACGGAGACCTCGACCATTATCTGTTGGCAGCCCCTGAACTTGAAAAACGTGGTTTTAGAGGCACTTTCTGGATTATCGGTAAAAAGATAGATGATGGTGATTCCGTAAGACCTCGTATGTCGTGGAGTCAACTAAAAGAAATGTCGGAAAGGGGACATGAGATTTCCAACCATTCGTGGAGTCATGGAAAGCTGGTTCTGATGTCGCCTGAAGAAGCGCGCAAAAATATAGAGATGAATGATAGCGCAATAATGCGTCACGTGGGACAAAAGCCTCTCACGTTCTGCTATCCTTTCAATGCTACACGCCCATGGCTCATTGATATCGCCGAAGAAGGGCGTGTGGGCACACGCATGCACCAGACCGGAATCGGACAGCAAAACAACAAATCCACCCCCGAAAAAATAAAAAAATGGGTTGACGATGTAATGAAAAACGGTTTGTGGGGAGTTACCATGACACATGGCATCACCACAGGCTACGATAAATGGCACACCCCAAAAGACCTATGGGATATGTTTGAATATGTGAAGAGCCATGAGGATGACATCTGGGTGGGCACCTTTAAGGAATGCGCCGCTTACAGGACAATTCGAGACAATACGGTCATAAAGTTATATCCTAAAAAATACGGTTTCGACATAACAACCGAAATGAATCTCGACCCCGGACTTTTCACGGCCCCCGTAACCATTTGCATAAAGGGAGATTGGAAAGGCAAGAAAATAGAAGCAAAGAGAGGCGGCAAAAAACTCGCGACTGTCGTCAAAGGCGACTCGTTCCACATAACCGTCATCCCCTCCGCCGACCCAATAAAATGCCAAGTAAACTGACAATCAATTTGTCAAGATACGTCTATCTTATATATTCCATTTCTATTCGCCATTTACAGCAAATTTGCTGTAAATGGCGAATAGAAATAATCCCCCAATTAAAATAACTTTATAAAAAGTAATCATTACAGATAATCCCTAAGACAACTTATGGCGGTGATTGTCAATTCGGTCCCTATAAAGCTAAGCTTTCAGAATCTGAGTGCGGCATTAAATTCTCTAAAGGTTAGAGTCTGCAAATAGATATTTGCAGAAATTGTTATTTTATTATATCTTTGAGGATATTTCCGAGAATAACAAATGCAGGATATGGGAAAGAAGATAAAATACCCGGTTGGTGAACAGTCGTTTGAGGCTCTGAGAGAAAGAGACTGTCTGTATGTTGACAAGACACAGTATGTAGAACAGCTTCTCGACCGTGGCGGAAAATATTTCTTCCTGGGGCGTCCCCGCCGGTTCGGGAAGAGTCTTTTCCTGTCGATGATGCGTTGCTTCTTCGAAGGGCGGCGCGAACTATTCAAAGGACTCTATGCCGACACAATGGACTGGGACTGGGAGCCCTGTCCAGTCTTATATCTTGACTTGAATATAGAATCTTACGCCAGAGATGAGGCCCTTGCCGAGATATTAGAATACAATATAGAAAAATGGGAGAATGAATACGATTGCCATCTTCAGACAGACAGTTTTTCCCTGAGATTCAGGGAGGTGATTTCCAATGCCTATGAGAAGACGGGCAAGCAGGTAATCATCCTTGTAGATGAATACGACAAGCCGCTGGTCAACAACCTCCACAACGACACACGGTTTGTGAAGATGAGGGAAGAGCTTACCTCCCTTTACTCCAACTTCAAGAGCAGCGCACAATACATCCGAATGGTCTTCCTGACCGGTGTGAGTCGTTTCGCCCACCTGTCGGTGTTCTCCGGACTCAACAATATAATGGACATCAGCTTCATGCCCGCATTCGCGGCTATATGCGGCATCACTGAACAGGAACTGTCCGAATATTTCCGGCAGGGGATGGAAGATCTTGCCGAAACCGAAGGAGTGACCACGGAGGAGATCCATGAGATGTTAAAAAGTCGCTTCGACGGCTATCATTTCGCCAAAAAAAGTCCTGATATCTATAATCCATACTCTCTTCTGAACGTAATGGACAGGGAGGAAATCGACAATTATTGGATTAAATCGGGAGGTATGACCCTTCTGGAGCATCAGTTGAAACGCTTCGACATAGACCTGAAATCGCTCTTCGAGGCGCGTTGTAGCCAAGGCATGCTCGAGGGACTCGATTTCGACAGTCCGAATCCGGAGGCTCTCCTCTATCAGACCGGCTATCTGACCATAAAATCATTTCGCAATAATATCTTCACGCTCGGTCTTCCCAACGGGGAGGTGAAAGACGGCTTTCTCGGATATCTGCTCCCGCGGTATGCCAATATCCCGAGAGGTGATACCGAATTCTTCATTGGTGAATTTGTCGAGGAATTGAATGGTGGCGACGTCGAGGGCTTCATGCGCAGACTCCAGAGCATGTTCTCGTCGGTGTCCTACCGCATGGAGATGGACAGCGAGCGCAACCTCCACAACGCATTGCTTATGCTCATGATTCTCTTAGGACTACATGTGGAGACCGAATACTGCACCTCCGAGGGCCGTATCGACCTGTTAATACGCACACAGAGATTCCTATATATCATCGAACTGAAACTCGACCGCACGCCGGAGGAAGCCCTGCGCCAGACCGAGGAGCGGCACTACGCCCTCCCTTTCGCTGCTGACGGCAGGGAGACCATCCGAATCGGCGTAAACTTCTCCACCGCGACCCGCACCATCACCGGCTGGACCGTAGCACGCGACATTTGATAGGATAGCATAGTCCATAACAATTTAGTTATTTGTTTAAATTCAACAAATGTCAAACATGAACATCGGGGACGTTAAACAATATGTTAAACAGTGGGGCTGTCTAACAATTCTGATACACCCTCATTTTTATATAATTCCAAAATTCAGTAATTCAGGCCGAAATTCCAAAGGGGGATGAATTGCGAATGGCCGTATTCGATGTCATCGCGCACTACAATGCCGTTTTCAACCCCTTCAAGATGTTTCTTCCCTTTCTTTCTTCCACCTATTTCAAAAGTGTATTCTCCAATGCAAAAGTCGCTTTCCTTTGACGTCGTCACATCGTTGTTAACCCTCATCTGATTATAAAAGAAAGTTTCCCTTACATTACCTATATTCGGTTCCTGACGTCCGATTGCATGCATCAGGTTTGGATTGTCGAGAAACACCTTTTCAACCTTACCCAAGCCACGCAATCCTCCCGTATCGTCACGCACCTGTGCAAGTAAACCCGCTTTTTCCAAATATAGCAGATAATCGGGCACATCATTCTTGCTTACCTTCAATTCGGCACTTAAATTCTGGACGCTTGGCTTTATCGGGGCGGAATTGGCAATCACCGCCATAAGCTGCTTTAATTTTCTGGTAGTCGAGATGTTCATTCCGGCATATTGTGGTATGTCAACTTCCAGTGTCTGGGTTATTACCTGCTGCAAACGCATGGCATATGTCTGCGGAGTGCAAAATGGATAATAACCGTAGGCGAGATACTCACGAAAATGAGGCAAAGGATGATAATTGTCGGGAAGTTCTACCTTGCAATCCAATATTTCGGCTAAAGAATAAACAGGAAACGACACACCATGAAAGAGCAAAAGAAACTCACGGAAAGAGAGTCCCTGCATTTCGAAGATCAATGCCCTTCGGCTTAAATCGGCCTGACCTTTAATAATGTCCAGAACAGAACTTCCCGTAAAAATCACCTGCAAAGAAGGATGCGAATCATATATTTCTTTAAGTTCTTGCGACCAATTGCCATATTTATGAATTTCATCCAACACAATATGACCGATTCCTTCCTTTATGCAAGATTCGGCAAAATCAACGATGGTATGCTCTGTAAAATAAGAATGGTCAACGGAAACATATATCCACTCCTTTCTATTTTCTTGATTGAGTATATATTGCTTCACCATTGTAGATTTTCCCACACCACGCGGACCTACAATCCCTACGAGACGCTCATTCCACAAAATCTTGTCATACATATAGCGGTAAAACTCCATCGGTGTCTGACGGAGTTGTTCGTTCATATAGGTGATCAGGCGCAAATCAATCATAGCATTCATTTTTGTTGCAAATATAACAAAAAATCCCTTTAAAGGGGACGGTTTTTACCGATTTTGTCCCTTTAAAAGGGACAAAATCGAGCAAATTAGTCTCCTTTGAAGGGACAAATAATATTTTTTTGCACAAAGAGAGCGGCCCCGAAGTTCGGGACCGCTCTCGTAATTTCTATAATTGCAATTCTTATCAGAGCACGCCCTGGGCCATCATTGCGCGGGCAACTTTCATGAAACCTGCCACATTGGCACCTTTCACGTAGTTCACGAAGTCGAAACCTTCCTCTTTGCCATATTTCACGCACTGCTCATGGATGTTCTTCATAATCCCTTTGAGCTTCTCGTCAACCTCTTCGGCGCTCCAGGAAAGACGCTCGGAGTTCTGCGCCATCTCAAGACCGGACACCGCCACACCGCCGGCGTTTGCAGCCTTGCCGGGAGCATAAAGAATCTCAGCGTCAAGGAATTTCTTGATTGCTTCGGGAGTTGAAGGCATGTTGGCACCTTCGCTCACTGCAATCGTGCCGTTGTCGAGAAGGGCCTGTGCATCGTCGCCGTCAAGCTCGTTCTGTGTTGCAGAAGGCATGGCGATGTCGCACTTCACATGCTTCCAGGGACGTTCGCCGGGAAGATACTGCACATCGGGATATTTGTCGGCTACCTCGCTTATGCGTCCGCGATAGTAGTTCTTGAGTTCGAAAATATAATCGAGCTGCTCCTCGGTGAAACCTTCGGGCTTGATGATGGAACCGCCGCTGTCGCTCATCGACACTACCTTGGCACCGAGTTCCGTAAGTTTGCGGGTGGTGTAGGTAGCCACGTTTCCGGAACCGGAGACAGCCACCTTCTTACCTTTGATGTCGATTCCGCGTGTGGCAAGCATATTGAGAAGGAAATAGCAGTTGCCGTAGCCTGTAGCTTCGGGACGTATAAGCGAACCGCCGAAGTCAAGGCCTTTACCGGTGAATGTGCCGGTAAACTCGCGGGCCATCTTCTTATAGTAACCAAACATGTAACCTACCTCACGTCCGCCTACGCCAATGTCGCCTGCAGGCACGTCGGTGTCAGGACCAATCTGACGCCAAAGCTCGGCAATGAATGCCTGGCAGAAACGCATGATTTCCATGTCGCTCTTTCCACGCGGCGAGAAGTCGCTGCCGCCTTTGCCGCCGCCCATGGCGAGGGTGGTGAGGGAGTTCTTAAAAGTCTGCTCGAAAGCAAGGAACTTCAGAATAGACTGGTTGACAGACGCATGAAAGCGGATTCCACCTTTGTAGGGGCCGATGGCGTTGTTGTGCTGGATACGGTAGCCCATGTTGTTGTGGACTTTACCCTTGTCGTCAACCCAGCTCACGCGGAAAGAGAAAATTCTGTCGGGAATGCAAAGACGTTCGATAAGGTTCTCGGCCTCGAACTGAGGATACTCGTTGTAAACGTCTTCAATAGAGGTAATCACCTCTTCCACAGCCTGAAGATATTCCGGCTCGTTGGGAAAACGGCGACGGAGATCCGCCATCACTTCTGTTGCTTTCATAAATAGTCTGATTTGATATTTTTATTTGTTATTACCTGTAGAATTTCTGCGGCCAGCTTAACGGCAATCTCCAAGAAATCGAGGCTGACATCGCAATCCGAATGCAAAGTTACAACATTTTATTCACTTTCACAACATTCTGCAATAAAAACCAACTTTTAACTTTCAATTTTATTAAAATCAACGCAGATTTAAGACTATATTAAAAATCAAATTTCCATTTTTCAAGACACAAAATAGACATCAACCCTACCGTAGCACCCTAAATCACCCCGTTTACCCCCATTCCCGGTTTCTTTTTGAAAAAAAATCAGCGTCGGAAGAAACGGCGGAGAAGAGGAGAGACCAGCGGTATCTCCTCGAAAGCGGCCACAAGCCCGCAATATGCCACAAGAAGAATGGATTTTATGGAATATGCCACCCACGTAGGCGACACAGCGGTTATCCAGTCGCCAACCATATACAACGCAACGGCGGTTACCGTGTAAAGTGCTATTCTTTTCAACTGATAGGGGAGGGGATAATAATGGCGCCCTACGAAATAGCTCACCACCATCACAACGAAATAACTGATCAGCGCGGCATAAGCCGAACCCATGTATCCGCAGGGAATGCCTATGGCAGGCACGAACCACAGGTTGAGCACGAGCATCAGCACAAAACACAGCAGAGAGAAATACATACCCCATTGTGTGCGGTCGGTGAGTTTATACCAGAGCGAAAGGTTGAAGAATATTCCGAAACACAATTCAGCAAGCATCATCACAGGCACAACGGCCAACCCGCTCCAATAGCCGGGGGCGATGAAATGCTTCAATACCGGAAGGTAATACATAACCCCGAGGAATATCAGAAGGCCGAATATTATGAAATATTTCATGGCGTCGCAGTATGCCTGTTTCTTACCCTCTCCATCCTCTTTTGCCTGCGAAAAGATAAAAGGCTCGTAGGCATAACGGAATGCCTGGGTAAACATCACCATCACAATGGCAATCTTCATATTGGCACTGTAAATACCAACCATGGAACGAGCCTCCGCTTCATGGCCGTCAAAAATATATGGGATGAGGAGCTGCCCCATGTTTTGGCTTAATATCCCGGCAACCCCGAGTATCAGCAAAGGCCAGCTGTATTTCAGCATCTTTCCAAGCAAACCTCCGGAAAAAACATAGCGTCTCCCTAAAATCTGCGGAAGGAGACACAATAAAACCATTAGCGTAGATATAATATTCGCTACAAATATCCATCCAATTCCAAACGCGTTGCCACCCAACGGCTCATAGAACCAACCCACAAGAGCCGGGCATACCTCCATCAATGCCGGACATGCAAGAAGGAAGAAGAGATTCAACCCAATGTTGACGCCGACGTTAAGGAACTTTATTCCCGCGAAACGCCATGCCTTTTTCTTGAAACGCAGATAAGCGAACGGCAAATTGGTAAAAGCGTCGATAGCCACTGTTACGCCAAGAAGCCATATAAACAACGTATCGCCCGGAAGAAGCATGGCAACCGACACAGGTTGAAGGAAGAGGGTCAACAAGACTATGAACAAAAGCGACGTGAATCCCACGGAAATAAGCGAAGTGGTATAGACCTCTTCGGGATTCTTCTCCTTGTTGGCAAAACGGAAGAGTCCGGTCTCCATCCCATAGTTGAGAATCACGAGAACCACGGCAGTGAAGCTATAAAGATAACTCACCACCCCATACTCTTGAGTAGGGAAGATATTAACATAAAGAGGAAAGAGACACCAGTTCAGGAAGCGTCCTACGATGCTGCTGAGTCCATAGACGGCAGTATCCTTTACAAGAGATTTTATTCCAGCCAATTCAGTATATTATTATTGATCAAACAGATTTCCCGGACGGTCAAAACGATTTCGATTAAGATGGGTATATGCGAGGTCGGTGACCTCACGTCCTCGTGGAGTTCGCTTCATAAAACCTTCCTTAATGAGGAACGGTTCATAAACCTCCTCCACAGTTCCGGCATCTTCGCCGAGGGCTGTGGCGATAGTCCCTATTCCCACAGGTCCCCCTTTGAATTTATCTATTATAGTCAGAAGAATGCGATTGTCGATTTCGTCAAGTCCGTAGCGGTCTATGTTAAGCGCTTCAAGGGCATGGCGTGCGATGTCGATATCTATAAACCCGTTCCCCTTGACCATGGCGAAGTCGCGCACACGGCGCAGAAGGGCGTTGGCCACACGCGGAGTGCCGCGGCTGCGGAGTGCAATCTCCATAGCCGCCTCGTCGGCAATGCCCACACGGAGCAGACTTGCCGACCGCTTCACAATTCCTTTCAATATTTCGTGGTCGTAATATTCAAGATGGCAGTTTATACCGAATCTGGCACGCAACGGCGACGTGAGCAGACCGCTGCGTGTGGTCGCCCCAATGAGAGTGAAGGGGGAGAGCGTAAGCTGCACGCTCTTTGCTCCGGGCCCCTTGTCGAGGAGAATGTCGATGCGATAGTCCTCCATAGCGGAATACAAATACTCTTCCACTATGGGATGCAAGCGGTGGATTTCGTCGATGAAGAGCACGTCGTGTGGCTCAAGGCTCATAAGGATTCCCGCAAGGTCGCCCGGCTTGTCGAGCACCGGGCCCGACGTTACCTTAAATCCAACACCAAGCTCGTTGGCCACGATATTCGAGAGTGTGGTTTTTCCGAGACCCGGAGGGCCGTGGAGAAGCGTATGGTCGAGTGCCTCCCCCCGCAGGCGTGCAGCCTGCACGAAAATACGCAGGTTGGAAATAATTTTATCCTGCCCGCTGAAATCGTCGAACGCCAGAGGGCGCAACGCCTTTTCTATATCCTTTTCAGAGTCGCGTACCTGCCGGTCGCGTATGTCGAAATCTTCGCCTTCCATATTGCAAAGTTACTAAATTATGGCGAAATCCTATTCAATAATTGCACATTCGTCACGCTTTAAGTGCAATTATATGTCCTGTTTCGTTTTTTTACATTAAATTCGCCTTTATAAAGACCGGCGCGCCATTGAACCAATATGCTTCTGTCATGTTGATTCAATAAACGTGTCATATCAACCGGGCCAAAAGCCATCCCTAACATTCACGACTATGGGAAAACCTAAATTAGTTATATCTTCCGGTGCAGGCATAAGCGCCGAAAGCGGCATATCCACCTTCCGCGACGCCGGAGGTCTGTGGGAAAATTATCCTGTGATGGAAGTGGCGTCGGCCGACGGTTTCCGAAGAAACCCAGAACTGGTGCATCAATTCTACAATGCCCGCCGGCGCGACCTTATCTCAAAATTCCCTAACGCCGCCCACAAAGCCCTCGCCGCCCTTGAAAAAGACTATGACGTATATGTCATAACCCAGAACGTGGATGACCTTCACGAGAGGGCAGGCTCTTCAAAGGTGCTTCATCTGCATGGAGAACTGATGAAAATCCGTTCTGTAAGCGATCCTTCCTATATAGAACCGCTCGACATTGAACATCTTGACACCACCCCTGCCACCCGAGGCAAACGTGGCGACTTCATGCGTCCGCACATAGTGTTTTTCCAAGAACCCGTGCCCAACATCGAGCTTGCAATCGAATTGGTGGAAAAAGCGGATATTTTCGTGGTTATAGGCACCTCGCTTGCAGTCTATCCCGCCGCCGGACTTATCCAATATGTCAACCCCGGCACACCTATATATTATATAGACCCGAATCCGGCGGCTTCCGCCTCAAGGATGCCTGGAGTGACCGTCATCAAAGCCACCGCTACGGAAGGAATGAAAAAACTGACCGAAATTCTTGAAGGCAAACATTAAAACCTGTTAAATAAAACATGTTTTTCAATTTGTTTTATGTTATACAGCATAAAATATGTTGTCCAACATACGTTTTATGACTCTTGTGCAAAAGTTTTTTACTACTTTTGTGATTATATGAAGCCTGCGGGAAAAAGATTCCTGATCGCAGTTCTCCGCCGGGCCTTTCACCTAAAAGAAACCAATCAAACGATATAGACATGGCAAAAGTCAAAGGCGCGGTAAGCGTCAATGTTGAGAAGTGTAAGGGTTGCAACCTCTGTGTGGTTGCATGCCCTACGGACACACTCTCCCTCCAGCCCAATGAAGTGAACGACCGCGGCTATCATTATGCCTTCATGGCCAATCCCGAGAGCTGCACCGGTTGCTGTTCCTGTGCCTGGGTTTGCCCCGATGCCTGCATCGAGGTCTATCGTGTGAAGACAGACTGACACAGCATTTTATTATTCCCGCAATTATCCTTTTTATCAGGATAGACTAATCCAATCAGACATGAAAGAAGAGGTAAAACTCATGAAAGGTAACGAAGCCATCGCACACGCTGCCATACGCTATGGTTGCGACGGCTATTTCGGCTATCCTATTACTCCTCAATCGGAAGTGCTCGAGACTCTTGAAGTCCTCATGCCCTGGGAAACTACGGGCATGACAGTGCTGCAGGCAGAATCGGAAGTTGCCGCCATCAACATGATATATGGAGGGGCAGCTTCGGGAAAAGCCGTTATGACCTCATCTTCCTCTCCCGGCATAAGCCTGAAGCAGGAAGGCATATCATATATGGCCGGTGCCGAGCTGCCGGCCCTTATACTCAACGTGATGAGGGGAGGCCCAGGACTCGGCACCATCCAGCCCTCGCAGGCAGACTATTTCCAGGCCACAAAGGGAGGCGGACACGGCGACTACCATCTCATAGTGCTTGCGCCTTCGTCGGTGCAGGAGATGGTAGATTTCGTAGGTCTCGGTTTCGACCTTTCTTTCAAATACCGCACCCCCGCCATGATACTTGCCGACGGCATCGTTGGCCAGATGATGGAGAAAGTGGTGCTTCCGGAGCAGCGTCCCAGGCGCACGGAAGAGGAAATACGCCGCCAATGCCCATGGGCCGCCAACGGTCGCGCAGGTTTGCGGCCACGCAACGTCGTTACGTCGCTCGAACTCGAATCGAGCAAAATGGAGGAAATCAACCACCGTCTTCAGAACCGCTATCGGGAAATACAGGAAAACGAGACACGCTGGGAAGAACTGGATGTGGCCGATGCGGACTATCTGATAGTGGCATTCGGGTCTGTAGCCCGCATTTGCGCCAAAGCTAAAGACATAGCCAAAGAGAAAGGTATAAAGGTGGGCATCGTGCGTCCCATCACCCTTTGGCCCTTCCCTGCGGAAGCCGTAAGGAAAGCCGCCGAGGGTAAAAAGGGAATACTCTGTGTGGAACTTAACGCCGGGCAGATGATAGAAGACGTGCGCCTCTCCATCCACGACGCCATTCCCGTGAAGCACTTCGGGCGTCTCGGCGGAATCATCCCCAGCCCTCAGGAAGTGGTGGATGCCCTTGAGAAAAACTTTATTAATTGAAAAAAGATTCCTTATGGAAGTCAACGATATTATAAAAGAGGAAAACAAGGTTTATTGCAAGCCCGAGCTCCTCGACGATGTCCATATGCATTACTGTCCCGGCTGCAGCCATGGTGTAATCCATAAGCTGCTCTCCGAAGTCATAAGCGAGATGGGCATAACCGAAAAAACCGTTGGAATCTCTCCCGTGGGATGCGCGGTGTTCGCCTACAATTATGTCAACGTGGACTGGGTTGAAGCCGCCCACGGCAGGGCGCCTGCAGTGGCCACTGCCATCAGCCGCCTCTGGCCCGAAAACGTGGTCTTCACCTATCAGGGCGACGGCGACATGGCGGCTATAGGCACCGCCGAGACCATCCATGCCGCCAACCGTGGCGAGAACATCGTCATGGTCTTCGTCAACAATGCCATCTACGGCATGACCGGCGGACAGATGGCGCCCACAACCCTCATCGGCCAGAAAACGGCCACCACCCCCTACGGACGCAGAATCGACCTCAACGGCTATCCGCTCGCCATAACGAAGTTGCTTGCCGAACTCGACGGCACCTGCTACGTCACCCGCCAGGCGGTGCATACACCGGCGGCAGTACGCAAAACCAAGGCAGCCCTTAAAAAGGCGTTCCAGAATGCCATGGCGAAGAAAGGCACATCGGTGGTGGAAGTGGTTTCCACCTGCAGTTCGGGATGGAAAATGACCCCCGCCGACGCCAACGAATGGATGGCGCAACATATGTTTGAGAAATACCCTCTCGGTGATCTCAAGGACAATGCATAACGCATTATGCACAATTCATAATATCTCAAAAGACAATGACTGAAGAAATCATAATAGCCGGATTCGGCGGACAGGGAGTGCTTTCGATGGGGAAAATACTCGCCTATTCGGGGCTTATGGACGACAAGGAGGTGACCTGGATGCCCTCTTACGGACCGGAGCAGCGTGGCGGCACGGCAAACGTCACCGTCATCATTTCCGACGAGAGAATCTCATCACCGGTGCTCGACACCTACGACATAGTAGTGGCCCTCAACCAGCAGAGCCTCGACAAATTCTCCCCGAGGGTAAAAAAGGGCGGAATATTGATGTATGACACAAACGGAATACACAAGCACCCCACACGCACCGACGTTACGCTTCTCCCCATCAACGCGATGGAGGCTACGTTGGAACTCGGCAATTCCAAAGCCTACAATATGGTTGTGATGGGGGCCCTTCTTGAAGCGATGCCCTATAAATTGCCGATGGAAAACGTGATGAAAGGATTGAAAAAGTCCATTCCCGAACGCCACCACCACCTCCTTCCCCTCAACCAACAGGCAATAGAGAAAGGAAGAACCCTGATTTGAATTTAGCGTAGGGACATGCCTCCGGCATGTTTGATGATACAGACGGTGCGCCTATAACTATAATAGGCGCGCCGTCTGTATTATATCCAAAAGTTAAAAAAGGGAATGAAATGAACCTCGTTACTCCCTGAAAGGTTATACTTACAAAACGAATAGAAGAGCTCCGACTGCTGAGGCGGTAGTAAGGTGTGGAGAAAATACCTCCACAGTTGCCGGAGCTTTTATATGATATCTGTGCTATAAAATCGAAACTTGCAACCGGCGCCGCAGTCAAGGGGCGGCGCCACACATAAAAAAGGAAATCACCTTTTCGTAACCTTGATGTTGCGGGGACCTCGGAATCATATTCCGGTGTCCCCGCTTTCATCTTTTAAGACCATAATTCCATAGCTGCATAGTTTAAGACCATAGTCCCATAGTTCCATAGTTTAAGACCAGAGGTCCATAGTTCCATAGTTTAAATCTATGGGACTATGTCTTATTTATAATATGGTTCTATGGGACTATGGTCTTATTCATAATATGGCTCACCTAACCTGTCAATAACCTGTAGATAAGTTGTAAAAAACTGGTTAAAAAGCGGTAGAAATCACGTTGAAAACAGCTTTATAACTAAATTCCATATTCCTTGCAATTTATAAAAAGACATTGAGAACTTGGTCTTTATGTATGATTGGAAAAACAAGCATCATGTTATCGATAGTTGTTGACCAAATAATCTACAGGAAAAGGCGGGGTTTTCTACAGCTTTCAACACCTATAATCGCAAAAAATTATTAACTTTGCAATTATCTACATGGTGTAAATAACGTCTGCACTTTGCTGATAATCAAGAAAAGCACCTGTAGATAACCCGACAATAAAACCGACATAAAGTTCAATAACCCATATTTCCAAATTTTAGAGCGGAAAGTTATTAGTGGTTATTGACATCCTTTGTTGTTGTTGTTTAAATTTTTATTAAGTTTTAAATTTTTATTAAATAAATAACAAAAATGGAATCGACCCCCGCCGTCACCTCCGCAGATCGGCTACGAGAGGAAATATCACGTCTCAAGAAGGAGAAGAACGCACTCATAATGGCGCATTATTATCAGCGCGACGAAATCCAGGAAATAGCAGACTTCATCGGCGACTCGCTTGCCCTCGCCCGCCAGGCCGCCAAAACAGATGCCGACGTCATAGTGATGTGTGGCGTGCATTTCATGGGCGAGACAGCCAAGATTCTTTGCCCCGATAAGACAGTGCTGATTCCCGACACGGAGGCCGGCTGCTCTCTGGCCGACAGCTGCGACCCGGTGGAGTTCGAGAAATTCGTGAAGGAGCATCCGGGCTACACGGTGATAAGCTACGTCAACACTTCCGCCGCCGTCAAGGCACACACCGACATTGTAGTTACCTCCGGCAACGCACGCAACATAGTGGATAAACTTCCCGCCGACGAAAAGATAATATTCGGTCCCGACCGTAACCTCGGGGAATATATCAACAGTGTGACCGGACGCGACATGCTCCTATGGAACGGCGCCTGCCATGTGCATGACCGATTCTCCATCGAGAAGATTGCTGAGATGAAGAAGGAGCATCCCGAGGCGAAAGTGCTCGTGCATCCCGAATGCCGTCGCCCTCTGCAGCTCATAGCCGACAAGGTGGGTTCCACCGCCGCGCTCCTCGACTTCGCGGAGAAAGACAACGCACCGGAATATATAGTTGTGACCGAAAGCGGCATCCTCTTCGAGATGCGCAACAAATGCCCGCACAAGAAATTCCTTGCCGCCCCCGCCGAAGATTCGGAATGCCAGTGCAACCAATGCGAATATATGAAGCTCAACACGCTCAGGAAAGTCTATGAGGCGTTGCGCGACGGCCGACCGGAAATCAACGTCGATCCCGAAATTGCCGAAAAGGCCCTCCGACCCATAGAGAGGATGCTTGAGATGTCATAAAGGAAATGCATAATCCATAATGCATAATCGGAGGATAAAATGCAACATAAGAAAAAGGATATATTCGAACTGACCAACTGTAGCCTCCGCGAATACAGGGAGAAGAAGAAACTCCCTGTATCGCTGATGGCCGACAATGTCCGGTCCATGTATAATGTAGGGGCGATTCTTCGCACCGCCGACGCATTCCTGCTTTCGGAGGTGGTGATGGCCGGCATCACCGGGTGTCCCCCGCATCCGGAAATTTCCAAGACCGCCCTCGGCGCCGAAGAGAGCGTTGAATGGCGGCATGTGGAAGATGCCTTTAAAGAGGCGGAGCGTATGAAAGGGGAGGGGTGGAAAGTATGCGTGCTCGAACAGGCCCACGACAGTGTGCCGTTGCAGAATTTTGTTCCGGAAGAAGGGGAGAGGTATATGCTTGTGGTGGGCAACGAAGTGAAAGGCGTTGACCAGCGTATAGTGGATATTGCCGACGTGGTGCTCGAAATTCCGCAGGCGGGGGTGAAACATTCGCTCAACGTGTCGGTGAGCGCGGGGATTGCCCTCTGGCAAATATGCGGGGGATGGCTTTGATAACAATTAACCGTAACAACCATGATAAAGATTAGAGACATAGTTGCTGTAGCAGCAATCGTTTTCGCAATGCCGTCGGCTGCACAAACGCCGGCTGATGCATGCACGAGTATAATGGTGGGAAAGAATGCATCGGCCGACGGGTCGGTGATGACGAGCCACACGTGCGATTCCTGGTATCGCACGTGGATGGAATCAGTAGCTCCCAAGGATTATTCGCGCGATACCGTCATGAGCGTATATGAGGGGAGGATGCACACCGAATATCCGGGGAGCCTCGACGGCATGAAAGAGAAAGGGAAGATTCCCCAGGCTCGCCACACCTATCGTTTCCTCGACACCGCCTATCCCTGCCTCAACGAAAAACAGCTTGCCATCGGCGAGACCACTTATTCCGGACTTGACACGATGGTCAACAAGGAAGGGATGTTCATGATTGAGGAACTCCAGAGGATAGTTCTCGAACGTTGCTCCACCGCCCGCGAGGCCATAACGCTTATGGGTAAACTTATAAAGGAATACGGATATGGCGACGGAGGTGAATGTCTCACCATAGCCGACCCGAAGGAGGTATGGATTTTCGAGGTGCAGGGTGAAGGACCGAAAAAGAAAGGGGGTGTATGGGCGGCAGTGCGTATCCCCGACGACCACATAGCCGTCTCGGCCAACGTGAGCCGCATCGGCAGACTCGACCTCAATGACAAAGAGAACTACATGGCCTCCGACAATGTGAAGGATGTGGCGAAGAAAATGGGTCTTTGGGACGGTAAGGGAGAGTTCTCTTTCTGGAAAGCCTACAGCAAGGGCAACTACATGAAGGAGCCGAAGAACTACAGCGTGCGCGAACTTTTCATAATGCAGCAGCTTGCCCCCAATGCCGGGTTAAACGACGGGATGGAGGAGCTTCCTTTGAGCGTGAAGCCGGAAAAGAAGGTTTCGGTGGAAGACATGGCGCGTCTTCTCGGTTCTTATTACGAAGGCACCGCCATGAACCTTAGCGGGCGTCTGAAGGTGAAGAATGGTAAAAAGAAAGAGGGAGACGGTGACGAGGTGCCCGACAGCGTCGTGAGCCCCGTAGCCAACCCGTGGATGCAGCCTGACGAGATTGCTGTGTATGAGGCTTTGGGCGACAGCGTGATGCACAATATACGCACCGTAAGCGTACCATGGTGTGCTTATTCCACCATCATACAATGTCGCGACTGGCTTCCCGACGGCGTAGGGGGAGTGGCATGGATATGTCTCGACAACCCGGGGCAGTCGCCGCGTTTCCCTGTCTTTGCCGGCACAACCGATCTCCCGGCTATGCTGAAGGTGTGCGGACAGCACCGCACCCGCGACGATGCCGCCCTCTGGCACTATCGTAAAGCCAACAAGCTTGCCACCGTGAGATGGGGCGACGCGCGCAAGACCCTTGAGCCGGCACGCGACCATTTCCTGAAGAAAGGGAAGCGCGAGCTTCCGGCTTTGGAGAGCGAATATAAGAGGTTGCTTGATTCCGGCAACGAAGAGGAAGCGGCACAGCTGCTGACCGACTACACACGCGACTTCTTCGGTGCCACCATAGTCCGTTGGGACGAGCTCGGCAACTCCTACTGGCGCGACCGCTGGAAAGGATTCTGATGTTATGTTTTGATTCTATTTGATTGTTTCATGCGTCTTCGGTCAGTCCTAATGCTTTCTTCATTTTAAAACGTATTTGCATTACTGGCCGCGAACGCACTTTAATCGGCTTGTCAATAACTTTTCTGGCTATTGACAGGCCTTTTTCGTTATATCCGTTGGCTATATAGAGATCATATAGTTGGTTATACGGCATATATCTGCACGGACACATAGAGGCGGCTCGGTAATAATGTAGTTCTGCCTGTTCTATATCTCCTTTAATGGCATATATGTCGCCCAACAGCAATTCGAGGTCATAGTTGGCAAGTAATTTGTCGCATTTCAAAGCCACGTTCAAGCTCTTATCGGTTAATCCTTTGTCTAATAGTTCTACTGCATAATTGTATAGAAAGAAAATATCTTCATCAAGATATGGCTCTATATATTGATATGCCGTGATGTCGTGGTTTTTATATGCATTTTTCCATTTATATTGCATTTCAATTTTTTGTACTGATAACCATAAACTGTAGGCAGCCCCGATAAATATGACGATACTCCACCTTCGTTTACTGAGTTTTGTCATTTTGATGGTGTCTTTGACAATGGCTATAATTCCTGTCTTTCCAAGCGTATAGTTGGTTAGTAATATTACGACGGCAATTATGGCTGTTCTCGATTTAGCCAGAATCACGGCACATAATAGCGTAATGCCGCATAAAAGAAATGCTTTCGAATTTCCTTTATCATATAGGTAGATAACAAACGGCATTCCTACGCACAAACATGATGCCAAACCTGCAGGATTGTCGAAATGACCGGCTACTTTGTAAATAACATCGGAATTTGCCAATCCAACCCACTGTCCAATCGCATAAATTGCTTCTGCCGTACATATTATTGTAAAAATCCAGGCTACGGTAGAGAAATCTATTTTTAATATTCCTGTTCTAAAGAACTTTATGGCAAAGATTAAAGCCGCCGCAGATAATGCCGACAAGGTATAGTATTGCTTCGCCAAAATAAGACGGCTATTCATTGAGTCTGACCAACCGAATACCGCCACGGCGCATATCCCAAGCAGGAGGAAATGTTCCATCGAAGGAAATCGAAGTTTAGAATAATTATATAAAATGCCTTGTTTTAACATTTTAGTAATGATTAATTGGATTCAATAAATAGGTGGATTGCATATTCACTTTAAAATAGAATGAATATGCAATCCACCGACACGTCAGATACTCTTTCCTTGGCGCTGGAGCTCTAATATTTCAATCCAATTCTTGTTTTGAAGGCGAATATAATTAGGGTCAATTCGTGGAGGATTTTTTTTAATGTCTTCTTGAATTTCAATGGCATTTTTCTCTAAAAAAAGACCTTTTTCCGTCACTTCATTGCCATACTTGATGCTGTTAAGAAGCGTTCGCATATATTTCTCGGCGTTTGGTTTGCCTTCGTCTGTGGTCAATACCTTCATTGCCATTCCATCATGGGCATATTTCCTCAGGACTATGCCAATACAATGTGTGAACTTACCTCTGAAAGGTTCCCTTAGATCAAAACTATATACGTATGCGGTATCGGCATTGCAATATTGTGACATATCCTTGCCAAATATTTTACGAATACGGTCGCTTGTATCGAAGTTTTCGTCTTCAGCTACCACTTTCAACTCATTTTGCGGCAAATCGCTATAGTCCAAAAGTTCTAAACATGGATACAAAAGCAGAGCGTCGCTTGATTCGGATTCGAAAATAGCCGGATGTATCGACACTTTATATAATTTCTCCATGTT
The DNA here is from genome assembly GCA_910585275.1 of uncultured Muribaculaceae bacterium. GTDB lineage: Bacteria > Bacteroidota > Bacteroidia > Bacteroidales > Muribaculaceae > Lepagella. The sequence goes on along the minus strand of CAJUCW010000016.1, from coordinate 29,356 downwards.
CTCTTCCTTGAACATAAATTGCGGATTAACGAACAAGCATATAAATCCTATACTGTCCACTTCATGGAACCCTTCTTCGGGAGGATTTATGGTGATATCATTATCCTTGAAATAGGAATAATAATTCTTGTATTTAGCCAACGCCATAAAAGGGAACAAGGCTACAAGTAAGCCGACGACAAAAAAGGTTATACGTTTCATAATATTTTATAAATTATAGATAATGCATAAAGATTGGTGCGTTCAGATTTGAATAATCAAACATGCCGGAGGCATGTCCCTACATTTAATAGCACAACTAATAAGGAACTAATGTGAGGGCAAAATTACAAAAGGCTCCTCCAAAGTCCGTCATGGAATGTGTCAATTCAATTAAATGTTGTAAAATAAGCATTTAATAGTCGTATTGTATACTTTAAGATATGTAGAGTTATGGATTACGATTCCAGGTTTAAAACAAATTGTGTAAAGTGAATTTTGGGTATTGTGGGAAGCGTATCAAAAGTTATGATTTGTCGTATTCCCATGACTAATCAGAAGCGGTAAAAGGATTGAAAAACTATGTTAATTCTTTCTAATTTTCTATCAATTCTTCACAAATTTCTACAATAATGATTATAATAGTCTGATTTTCAATGGGTGTGAAATTGAAATTTCTACAATGCCTTTTTTATTTTCTATCAAGTTACTTTCCGCGTCAAGATGGAATAACGTCTTTTACATCAGTGCGCGTAACCGGTGAAGGAACGTAAATACGGATATATATGTTACGGATTGAATGGCCGCACAGCTCTTAACATGGATGCGCACTGAGTCAATCGAGGCGGCGGGAGGTGAAGAAGCGGCGGGAGGCGAGGTAGAAGAGGAGGGTGCCGGCGAGTTGCATGGCTGCCGCACCCCAGAATGCTGCCGCATAGGAAATGTATTCAAGAAGGAAACCTCCGGCCACTATGCCGAGTCCCATGCCGAGGTCCCACGCGGTGAGGATGGAGGAGTTGGCTGTGCCGCGCTGGTCGTTGCGGGCAAGTTTTATGAACATGTTGAGGAATGCCGGATACATGTGTCCGTTGCCCAGGCCGATGAAGGCGGCAGAAAGATAGTAGGCCCACGGGTGCTCCACCGAGGCGAACAGGGTATAGCCTATCAATGAGAGTATCACGCCGAGTGCGGCATTTTCCACTATCTTTCCTTTGGCAAGTGCTTTCGAACCTTGGAGGCGCGAAAGGAACAGTCCGGCGGAGAGAATCATGAAGAAAAGCCCGGTGCCGTCGGTGATATTCAGCACTTCGGCTCCATAAATCGCCACATAGTTCGACATTATGCCCCAGCAAATGCTGAAACACATTATATTTATGGCGAGAAGCCATCCCCGAGTAAGGAAGAAGCGGTCGAAACTTATCGGCTGCTTCTCTTTTTTAGGAGGGCGCACTGAGGTCTTGATAGAGGAGACCGTGAGGAAGCCCACGAGGGCTGTGACGAGTGCAATCCAGAAGAGGAGTTGGAAATTGTCGGAGGCGTGATATATCCATATTCCAATCGAAGGGGCGAAAGCCATCGCGAGGTTATTGCTCAGGCCATAGAACCCTATCCCCTCGTTTCTTCGCGAAGAGGGGAGCACGTCTATCGCCATCGTGGAATTGGCCACGGTGACCGCTCCGAACGGCAACCCGTGGAGCGTACGCACAATGGCGAAAAGCAGGAGCGTGCCGGCTCCTATATATCCGGTGAAAAGTATAAAGAAAGCGAAGAAACAGAGCATTAGCACCTTTTTGCGGTCGAAGGTATCCACTATGAATCCGCTGAAGGGGCGCACCAAGAGGGCAGCCACTACATACCCCGAGAGCACGAGCCCCATCACGTCTTTGTCGGCGGCGAACTGCGCGTCGAGATATATCGGCAGGAGAGGCGTAAGGATATAGAATGAGAAGAAAAGCATGAAATTGCCGATCATGGCTTTGCAGTAATTGCGGTTCCAAAGCCGTTCCTTTGTCTCTTTCTTTTCCATTTTCAATTCATTGTTAAAATTCGTGGTTTATCTCCCGAAAGAATAGTCAACCTCGGGAAGGTAGAGTCAAGCCCGGAAAGGTGGTATCGATCACCGGGAAGGTATCAAACATGCCAAAGGCATGTCCCTACATTGAGGATTGTAAACAACTCTGGTTGTCCTTGGTTGTTCTGGTTGGAGTATCAGGGATTGTCAGGAGCCGTGAGTTGGTCGGAAAGCATGCGGTCCATATACGATTGGAGTATTGCCTTCAGTTCGGTTTCCATCTTCTGTTGCTGCGCCACTTTCCCTAAGAGGTTATTGCGCATGAGATGGTCGTCGATAGAATATATGGCGGTGGTTTTCTCCCCGTCGAACTGCAGCACGTAGCCGTATTTCACGTATTGGAAAATGTCGTTGATGTTGTTGACCGCCCACGTGTCTTCGGCCGGGGTGTTGAAGAGGTCGATGCCGTATGCCACGTAAGGTTTGTCATATCCGAGATAGTTCACCATCGTCGGCATAATGTCGATTTGCTGGGCTATGGCTTCCCTTTCCCCCGGTGAGATTTCGCCCGAAGGGTCGAACACTATGACAGGGCCGTAGAAACTGCCGATGTCGCTGCGGTATTCGTCGAACCCGCGCATGTTGGTATGGTCGTTGGTGATGATGAAAACGGTGTTGGAATACCATGGCTGTCGTTTGGCCGTGGCGAAGAACTCGCGCAGGGCGTTGTCGGTATAGCCTACGGTCTTGTGTATTTCCATGGAGCCTTCCGGGAACTTGCCGGCATATTCGTCGGGGATGCGGAATGGGTGATGGTTTGAGGCTGTGAAGATGGCGGTCATGAAAGGTTGCTTCATGTCGGTCATTTTCAAGGCGAACCATTTCATGAACGGTTCGTCCCAGATGGCCCAGTAGCCGTCGAAGTCTTTGTCGCCGCCGAAGCGTGGGTCTTTAGAGAAATCTTCCCTGCCGTAATAGTTTTGGAAACCTATTGAACGTGCGAAGCCGTCGAATCCCATGCTACCGGTGCGTGCGCCGTGGAAGAAAGCCGAGGAATACCCCTTTTCACCGAGGAGGGCGGGAATCCCCTTCAGTTTGTTGACGGCTTGCGGGGTGACGATGAACGGACGCACGAATTTTGGAATGCTTGCGAGGATGCTCGGCATTCCGTCGATGCTTTTCTGCCCGTTGTCGTAAGAATATTTCCACCATGCGCTGTGTTGCAGAAGGGAGTCGGTGAAGGGGGTGAAACCTTTGTAGCCTTCACCGAGTATATCTTTGTTGAGGGCTCCTATATATTCCTTTCCGAAGCTTTCGATGATGATGACGCAAAGGTTCTTACCCTCTTTTTTCAAAGAATCGGGCAACGTCGGGGTATGCACCGGCGAGAAAACGGCATCGAGTTGCGCCTTGTCGTCGAAATAGTGGGGGTCGTGGAAAGGCACGTTGCCGATTGATCGAATCATGGAGAAAGGAGTGTTGAGCACGAGGGCCGTCTCTATCGGGCGTGATGTGTAGGCGTTGGCGTTGGATATGGCAATGGGGCGGATGTCGCGGTGGCGCCAGCCTCCGATTGGGGCCGTGGCGATAAGGGCCAATGCCGCCGCGCCGCAAAGTATGCCGGCGGTTTTGCGTCGGGAAGACGGCTTTTTCGTTTTCAACAGCCGCCAGCATATATAGGCCAACGGGAATGCCGCGAAATAGTTATACCAATGGTTGAACAGGCCGCCGCGTATTCCCGCCACCACCGTGACGCCCGCTACGGCAAGGCTCAGCAGTGAAAGTATGTAATATCTTACGAGCGACTGCCGGCTGATTTCCATGGCGGGACTCACATATAGTTTCCACATCCCCCATATCAGCACGACCGCGAGCAAGACCAGATACCAGTGGCCCAGGAGTTCCACTCCGGCTATTTTTGCGAAATTGGTTTCGTTGCCGAATTCACCGAACACGCTCCACGACGTGCGTTTGAGCGTATAGCTGAAATAGACCGAATCAGCGAGATTCGCCACAAGCGTCAGCGAATTGATTATGATGAATACCCATTTGCAACCCTTATACCATCCTTCCCTCTCTTTCAAGTGCATGGGGAAGAGCATGAGCAGCACGTAGAGGGCGTTGGTATAGAAAATGCCGGGGGTGTCAAACACCACGCCGGCACGCAGGAGTTGCCATATTCTTCCGTCGGCTACGCTCTGTGAAAAATAGCTCCAGTTCTCAAGAAGGTATTCCACGCGGGCTATGGAATAGACTACGAACACAAGGATTATGTTGGCTGCCACGGCCATGAGCGGCGCCATCACCGAGCGCGCCGGAAAAAGTTTTAACATTGAAAATCCACTATTATATTGATGCAAAGTTACTAATTAATCATGAAATGACAAAGATGACTGAAAAGTCCACCTTTTTTGAATATTTTTTACACTTTTAGTTCAATTTTTATATTTAAATTTGCAATCGGAACAGAATTGCTGTTGCGAGGATGAAGTTTTTTTTGAAGAAAGAAGCATTAAAAACTTCCATGTCCGGTCCCCGCATATTGCGTAAAAAAAGAAAAACTCGAAAAAACCATAACATGAAAAGATCGATTTTTGCGGCGCTTCTCGCTTTGGGATGTACGGCCGCGGTTTCGGCGGAAGTCAACCGCCTCGTGATTGAGCCCAATGCGAAGGGGGCGCGCATCCCTTCCACCATGTACGGGCTCTTCTTTGAAGATATAAACTATGCTGCCGACGGCGGCCTTTATGCCGAGAAGATTAAGAACCGTTCGTTCGACTTCCCCCAGCCGCTTATGGGATGGAACGCATTCGGCAAGGTGGAGGTGCGCAACGACGGCCCGTTTGAGCGTAATCCCAATTATGTGAGGCTTTCGCCTGCCGGACACTCCGACAAGCACACCGGGCTCGACAACGAGGGTTTCTTTGGAGTTAGCTTCGCCAAAGGTGAGAACTACCGCTTCTCCGTATGGGCTCGCGTGCCGGACGGTGGCAAGTCTAAAATACGCGTGGAACTCGAAGACCCCGCATCGATGGGGGAACGCCAGGAAATGGCTGTGGCTGAAATTGAGGTGTCGGGTAAGGAATGGAAGAAATACACTGCCACCCTCTCTCCGAAAGAGACTGTGGAAAAAGGAAAGCTACGCATATTCCTCAACAAACCGGAGACAACCGTTGACCTCGAGCACGTGTCGCTTTTCCCCGAAGACACGTGGAACGGTCATGAGAACGGTCTCCGCAAAGATCTTGCCCAGAAACTCGCCGACCTCAAGCCGGGAGTGTTCCGCTTCCCCGGCGGTTGCATCGTGGAAGGCACCGATCTTGCCACGCGCTACCAGTGGAAAAACACGATAGGTCCGGTGGAGAACCGTCCGGTCAATGAAAACCGTTGGCACTATACTTTCCGCCACCGTTTCTTCCCCGACTATTTCCAGAGCTACGGCCTCGGCTTCTACGAATATTTCCTTCTCAGCGAGGAGATTGGCGCCGAGCCTCTTCCGGTGCTCAACGTGGGGCTTTCCTGCCAGTATCAGAACCGCGACCCGAAAGCCCACGTGCCTCTCGACAGTCTTCAGCCGTATATCGACGATGCGCTCGACCTAATCGAGTTCGCCAACGGTCCCGCCGATTCCAAGTGGGGCAAGGTGCGTGCCGAGATGGGTCATCCGGAGCCTTTCAATATGAAATATATAGGAATAGGCAACGAGCAGTGGGACGCCGACTATACCACCCGTCTGGAACCATTCATCAAAGCCATACGTGCCAAATATCCCGACATCAAGATTGTAGGTTCTTCGGGTCCGGATTCGGAGGGTAAGAAGTTCGATTACCTGTGGCTGGAGATGAAGCGTCTGAAAGCCGACCTTGTTGACGAGCATTTCTATCGTCCCGAAAAATGGTTCCTGGAGCAGGGCAACCGCTATGACAACTACGACCGCAAGGGGCCGAAGGTGTTTGCCGGCGAATATGCCTGCCACGGCAAGGGTAAGAAATGGAACCACTTCAACGCCGCCCTTCTCGAGGCCGCCTTTATGACCGGACTGGAGCGCAACGCCGACATCGTGGAGATGGCCACATACGCGCCGCTCTTCGCCCATGTTGAGGGATGGCAGTGGCGTCCCGACATGATATGGTTCGACAATTTCCGCTCCATGCCTACGGCAAGCTATTATGTGCAGCAACTTTACGGACTCAACAAGGGCGACCAGGTGGTGCCGCTGAAGATGAACGGTAAACCCGTGGCCGGCAATGAAGACCAGAACGGTCTGTTTGCTTCCGCAGCCAAGGAAGACAACGGCGTTCTCATCGTGAAGGTGGCGAACGTGGGCGATGCTCCCCAGGAACTTGTGATGGACTTCAAGGGATTGAAGAAGAACCAGGGATATGCTTCCGTGGAAATCACAACCCTGCATTCGGACAACCCCGTGGCAGAGAATACGCTCGACAACCAGGACATCATCAAGCCGGCGACGAAGACCGTGGCTCTCCCCGAGGGCGTTTCGGGTTCGAAGGCCGCTCCCTGGACCGTAACCATCCCCGCCAACACTTTCGCCGTGTATCGTTTCAGCAAATAAACATAAGTTTAGGTGGGGTTTAAAGTTTAAAGTTTAGGGTTTATGAAGGGTTTAAAGTTTAGAGAAGTGTATATGCTTTTAGCGATAGCAAACACTATTATCTAAACTTTAAACCTTAAACTAAACCTTAAACCTTAAACTATGAGTTTTAAACTCTAAACTTCAATACAACACACAACCGAATATGAAATTACTGAATATACTTGCGCTTTCCGCACTTTGCTCCTTTTCAGCCATGGCGGCTAACGAGGCCACCGTTTCGCTGGTGCCTTCGAAGGAGAGTCCTGTAATCCAGAAAGAGATTTACGGACAGTTTGCCGAACATCTCGGCACTTGTATCTACGGCGGCCTTTGGGTTGGTCCGGATTCCGACATCCCCAACACCAACGGCTATCGCACCGACGTGCTCAACGCCCTTAAGGAGCTGCATGTGCCTGTGCTCCGCTGGCCCGGCGGCTGCTTCGCCGACGAATATCACTGGATGGACGGCATCGGCCCGAAAGAGAACCGTCCGCGCATGGTCAACACCAACTGGGGTGGCACCGTTGAAGACAACTCTTTCGGCACCCACGATTTCTTCGACCTCTGCGAGATGCTCGGATGCGAGCCGTATCTGAGCGGCAACGTTGGTTCCGGCACTGTCGAGGAGCTTGCTAAATGGGTGGAATATATCACTGCCGAGGATGGCCCGATGGCTAATCTTCGCAAGAAGAACGGTCGTGAGAAACCATGGAAACTGAAATATCTCGGAGTGGGCAATGAAAGCTGGGGTTGCGGCGGCAACTTCACCCCGGAATATTATGCCGACGTTTATCGCCGCTACCAGACATATTGCCGCGATTATAACGGCAACAAGCTCTATAAGATAGCGTCGGGAGCGAGCGACTACGATTACAACTGGACCGAAGTGATGATGAAGAATGCCGGACGCCACATGAACGGCATCTCACTCCATTATTACACCGTGCTCGGATGGTCGGGCAGCAAGGGTTCGGCTATCAATTTCAACGACGAAGACTGGTATTGGGCTCTCGGCAAGTGTCTAGAGGTTGGCGACGTGGTGCGTCGTCATTGCCAGATTATGGATAAGTACGACCCCAAGAAGCGTGTTGGCCTTCTCGTTGACGAGTGGGGCACATGGTTCGACGAGGAGCCGGGAACCATAAAAGGACACCTCTTCCAGCAGAATTCGCTCCGCGACGCCATGGTGGCTGCTTTGAGCCTTAACGTGTTCCATACGTTTACCGACCGCGTCAAGATGACCAATATCGCGCAGATTGCCAACGTGCTCCAGTCGATGGTGCTCACGAAAGGGAAGGAGATGGTTCTGACCCCTACCTATTACCTCTTCAAGATGTATGTGCCTCATCAGGATGCGCAGCTTGTGCCCGTGCAGGTGGTGACCCCGGTTAAGAAAGCGCGCGACGGACGCGAAGTGCCTGTGGTGAGCGCCACGGCATCGGCCAAAAACGGCGTTACAACACTTTCGCTTGTAAACACCGACCTCACCGAAGACGTGACAATCACCGTTAACCTCAACGGCATTTCCGGCAAGAAGATTTCGGGAGAGATTCTGACTGCGGCCAACATGAACGACTACAACGATTTCGGGCAGCCCGAGAAAGTGAGCCTCAAGCCGTTCTCAGCCAAGGCATATAAAGTCAGCAACGGAAAGTTGACTGTTACGCTCCCGTCAAAGAGTATCGTCACCCTTTCCCTCAAATAAGAAATAAAAAACGACAATTTTCTCCACGGTCGGTCATATCGGGCACCTCTCTCCGGCACCTCCCGATATGACGCGAGGGTGAATCAGATCCATTCGATTTGATTCACCCTCTTTTAATATAGAACCATTATTTGTAGGGACATGCCTCCGGCATGTTTAATCTGTAAATCAGATTGTTAATCAAACATGCCGGAGGCATGTCCCTACAATTTATCGGTTTTGCAATATTCTTGTGTCAGGAACCGGAGATGATGGCGACGATGTCGGCGGGGGTAGCGCGGAAGGGGCCGGAGGCGGCGAGTTTGATGGTACACATGGCGGCGGCGAAACAGCCGCTTTCATAGATGCCGCAGCCTTGGGCGCGTTTATAGAGGTAACCTGCCATATAGGTGTCGCCGCATCCGGTGGCATCTACTACATCGATGGGAGGATATGCCGGAATCTCATGGAAAGTGCCGTCGGCATAGATGAGCGATCCTTGGTCGCCGAGGGTGAGCACCACTTCCTTCACTCCCATTTCGGCGAGACGTAACGCTGCCTCGCGGGGGGCGGTGAGACCTGTGAGAACCTCCATCTCTTTTTCGTTGGCTTTCAGAATATCCACATATCTGAGAGCTTCCTCTTTCTCGTTCCAGTCAACGGGAAACACGCTTTCGCCTCTCACTTCGCGTAGATAGCCTTGCGCATCGATCGATACACGCCCTTTGGTGGAGAGATATTTCAATACGTCGAGCGAGAAGTCGTCGGCAAGGAGGGTGCCGAGATGGAAGATGGTGGCTTCCACGTCTTTGACCCCGTCGATGGTGAAGGGGTCGGCTTTGGCGAGCACGCGCTGGGTGCGGTCGTTGCTGTTTTCGCCGTAGGTGTTTTCGAAATATACCGAGTTCTGGCTGGGGAGCACTTTTACGCTCACGCCCTCTTTTCTAAGGTCTTCCACCGCTTGTTTTTCACTCGGGGCGAGAGCTGTGACGAGTAGGAAATTGTCGGCACCGATATGGCTCATGGCATGTCCGAAATAGAATGCTGTTCCTCCGGGCATGTAGGCAGTGTGGCGCGGGGTTATGATTTTGTCGAGGGTTATATGACCGATGCAACAGATGTCGGCTTTATAGGGATTCATAGATGTTGTTGGTTATAAGAGGTAAAACAGAAAGCATTTATGCATTCTTCCATGTAGGGGACATGCCGGAGGCATGTGTGGCTACACAAAATATGGATGCACAAATCTTTTAATCGTTGTCCATAACAAATGGAACCGGGATGTATTATGGATAGGAAAATACAAGCGAGAGAGGGTTCCGTTGTGCAGACGCAAAATTAGCAAAAAAACTTTTATCAGGCAAATAGCAGCTAAAATAAGGGAAATTAAGAACATTGTTATATTGTTTTTTGTTTTGCAACTAAAAAACAGTTACCTTTGTATGTTTATATGCATAACATAGAATATTGGTGTGCTTTTATGTAGGGACATGCCTTTGGCATGTTTAATTGTATGAGGTTTAAATGTACAAAGATTTTATGTATGCGTTGTCTATACAATATTAAGACATGAAATATAAGACATGGGAACAAAGGCAAGACAAGTGGTTCGAGAGTTGTTTTTACAAAAGGGAAAATGACTTATATTGCACATAAGCCTCATCCTGCAAGATTTATTAAAGGTTATGTGATTAAACAGACCTTGGAATTTTTAATTAACAATAACTTGATATGAATTCGTTGACATATAAAAATTATATCGGAAGCATTGAGGTGAGCGAAGAAGATAATTGTCTGTACGGGAAAGTCCTTAACCTCCCAGACAACACTCTTATTAGCTATGAGGGTGAAACTATAGCGGAACTTCGAGAAGATTTCCATGCCTCGGTTGACGAGTATTTATCTTTATGTGAGGAAAATGGAGTTGAACCACAAAAATGCTATTCCGGTTCGCTTAACGTGCGGCTCACCCCTGCCATTCATTCAAGGGTAGCTTATCTGGCTAAACAAACCGGTGTTTCAATAAATTCCTTTATCCGAACAGCCATAGAAAAACAAATAGCGGCTATGCTTTGAAATTATCTAAATTAAAATCTTCTAAAAAACTTTGTTAGCTCGGTGGCTCCGCGCGATGCGGAGGTTTTCGCGAGGGTTAGAATTTGTAGGAGAAACCGATGTTGAGGGATAGGCGGTGGCAGAATTTGACGGGAGCGGTTTGTGCGAATGCGGGATTCTGTCGGTTGTAAAAGGTCTGGTCGATGCGTCCTCCGGTCAATCCCAACGAGGCTATTACGTCAAGATGTTTCGTGACGTTCATACATGCCCCTAACGTCACATTATAACCGATGCCCGCGTTAGTGTTATCACCGAGTATGAATATTCGGCCTTTCCGGGCAATATATCCTTTGGATTATCATATAAAATAATCTTTGTGCCATGTTCCCTCAGACTGTCTTCGGCATCTATCGGCACTTCATAAACTCGGATAGGCTCGTCGCAGTCGTTGAATACGGTGAAATAATCCGTGTCATAGCTCTCGCAGGTGGTAGAGGTGGTAATGAAAACCACCCCCAGCAAAACAATTCTTATCAATGTTTTCATATATGGTCCCGATTTATAATAGGTTAGTATCTATGGAAGACAGAGTGGCAGGAGATACAGGAGCTTGGACTATTATTTTTATTATCTGCATAGTCTTTAGGTTGTTAGGTGAGACCGATTGCCGGAGTAAGCCATAACTCTATGATAAAAATTCCTGTCGTAATTATCAAAATAGGGGATAATTTTATAAAGAGATGTCTCCAGGAATAGAAATATCTTCTTTGTTCCATAGGAAGGGAGGCATAACTTAAGTAAAGGAGACTCATTTTATGACTGGTCTGTGGTTTACTCAGTATTCTTTTTGCAAACCAGAGATTAACATAAATCATCAATAACGGCAGTATGTATTCTATTGCAAGGTCGGTATGAAGGAATCCTAAAGGATAGGCTATTAAAAATATGAGAGGCAGTTCCATTAGGGTCAGAACAAACATTAATGACCATGTCGTTGTATCCTCCACATTTTTATAATCCGGTTCACGTTTATGGAAAAATTCTTCTTTCCCTATTATGAACAGAGCGATAGGCTTGATAATATGCTTAAACATGACGTAGGCAAAAAATGTTATGAATCCGATTGTATCACATTGTGTATAAAACTCACGCGATATACTTCGCGTGCGATTCTTTCAGACAGGTGAACAGGAGATACAGGAGAGAAGTACTCAGGTATTTCTACTGTTGATGCGGGGTGCTGGTTGCTGTCGGTATGTCAATGCCCGAATTATTTCACCAATCGGTCGAGCCAACGATGGGCAGCTTTCCACTCCATGTCTTTCTCAATCTCGTAGCGGAATGCAAAACGATTGGTTTTGGAAGCTATGATATTCTGTAATGCCGTATGTGCCAATTCAGGATTGTTGACATACCAGACACAATCCATTTGTGGCCACTTGGTGACACGGCCTATAAAAATGGAATTGGGATGTTGCGGATTCGATTTAAGGACCTCCGACAGGTGGTCGCAATAATCCTGCATGTCTATAAATACATTCTCATTTATTTCATTCTCATCTGTTTCCACCAAAGGAAGTATGGAAAGGGCAATAGCCCAACCGAAAATTGGCTTATGCTCCATATCCAATGCATTGACATTGAAAGTCCCGATAAAATGCCCTTCTTCGTTTTCAGCATCAGCTCCTACAAGTTTCTCTTCGGGTATAATAATTTGATACGCCTCCTTTGTTTGGCGCAGCTCGCTGGTATTCTTACCGGTCTTCTTTTTCTTAAAGAAATCTAATAGTCCCATATTTTAATATTCTTGATTTTAAGAAATTAACGGTTGATAAATCGTTGATAGGTTATAAACCACAAAGTAGTTGAGCATTTTAGAATGCCGTGGTTTGCCTTTGGCATGTTTTATTGCCTAGAAGACAACCATATATTCAATGTATTATAAAAAAATAACTTATATAAAGTAGGAAGGTTGGTTAAGTTGTTTACATCTTACCATTTCTATGAAAGAAGCCAGCGTTTCAATCTCGGGTTGGAATTCTTTGTCAAAAGATGTTACATAAGCCTTTGGAACTACGAGTTTAAGATGTTCATGCTTCATTTCTCGCAGTTGATTTTTAGAGATGCCTTGTTGCAAAGTGAAGAGATATTTGGTATCTATCCGATTTGCTTCATTAAGGACTTGCCTCCAACGGTCTTTACAGGTTGTTTTTGCTCCAAGAAAAACTAATTTATCTGCTGGAAACAACAGATTATGATAAGCTTCTCCATTAGGAAACAGGAAGTCCGGTTTTTTGTTGTCTTCTGTAATAGCTTGTTCTTCGTATTCTAATCTTGCAGCCGTAAAAATAGTTGCAAGATGGTGTTCCAATGATTTCCCTGCACGGGATTTCCTGCGATTGAGAATGACGTTTGAGAATTTGATTAATTCTTGGCAATTTGGGAAAGGACGGTTATAAATTGGAGAGTAAACCTTTTCCTCAAAACTACGAAATAACCTATATTCTGTATCAATCCATTTTAACAACTGTTCATCGGGTGTTTTACATATTATTGTATCTGTGATATTGTGGATTTTGTTATATATTTCTCTGGCAAATTTTGCCATTTGGCGAGTTTCTGGAAATTCTGTATATTTGTCAATAAGCTTTTGGATTTCCGATTCTAATTGTTTTTCTGGGCTATTGGCTTGCGTTACGTCAATTAATTGATTGGTCATTTCCGGAGAGAGATTGAAATACGCAAAAAAATCGTCAATATCTTGGTCTGATTGTAAGACAAATCCGTAATAGAATGTCTGGCTATATTGCGCAATTATTAATAAATCCCCAACATTCTCTTCTTCAAAATAAGGAAAATTCTTTCCAAAGCGTGTTATTCGATATTCATTGCGTGTTCCTTGTCCGTAATATATAAAACGGCTATTGGTAATAAAATCATCCTGCCATTTTACTTCCACGAACTTATCTTTATTCTCACCTTTCATCCCCGGTGTCTCAAACAGCAATGAGGCTGCACATTTTGGAATATAGAAACCTGCTTGATGTGAGCCGTTTTTACCAGTGTCGTTAGCAGTAATAAAGCGACAAAATGCACATTTTGCATTCTGTACCTTAACTATTGTGTTATTCAATAACTCACTCATTTATCGTGTATTGTTAGCATAGTTTTTATTAATTGTTCAGAAACTGCTGTGATGAGTGGCACTACAACAGAATTACCACATTGTCGGTAAGCTTGCACATCAGAAACTTGATTCAGACGATAATCATCCGGATATCCCATTAATCGGGCACATTCTCGAGGAGACAATTTACGAGGATTTTTACCATTGCCTTGCGGGATGAGAATTTCAGAACCATCTTTATAATAACGAGCGCTCAGTGTGCGAGAAATACCATTGAGATCCGCCATTCCGAATCCAAAGCCATTTCCTTTTGCCCGATGCTTTTCTGCATAATTCTGTAGATAACCCCAAAGCTTATCACTTAATGTATATTTTTCATCAATATTAGGAACAAGTATTTCTTTAATACTTCGTGTCGCTTTTTTTTGTTCCGGAAAAGTAAAATTTTCTTCACCATGGAAAAGGTCGCGGTTGAAACCGACTATCATGATACGTTCCCGATGTTGTGGTACGTAAGTTTGTCCATCCATAACGAGGTAGTGGAGGGAATAACGCAATTCTTCCAATGTGCCTTTGATTATTTTGAATGTGTTTCCTTTATCATGCGACATTAGGTTTTTAACATTTTCTAAAAAAAATGCTTTGGGACGATGCCTGCCGATTATGTCTGCCACATCAAAAAACAAAGTGCCTTGTGTCTTGTCTTTGAATCCGGTTTCGCGCCCGAGACTTTTCTTCTTAGAGACACCTGCTATGGAAAATGGCTGGCAAGGGAATCCTGCACAAAGTACGTCAAATTCTTTGGGAATATAGCTTTTTGTGACCTCCTTCGTAATGTCGCCAAAAGGCATCTCACCGAAGTTTGCCAGATAAGTCTTTTGGGCATATTTATTCCATTCTGAAGAGAATACACATTTCCCACCTTGTGCCTGCATGGCTAAGCGGAATCCCCCCATACCGGCAAACAAATCTATGAAGGTGAATTTAGGCTCTTTCGGATCGGGGAAAGGAACTTTAAAGAAATCCGAGAATAAATTTAAATTGTATTCTACGTAATTCTCTGCAACGTGTGCTACATGTTCATCTGTTATTTCATCGTTCTTATTTCCTTTTTTACGTTCCAAGAACTCACGAATTGCAAAGATAACTTCTTTTTTTTTTTCTTCTTTTCCAATGCAACCATTATTATGTAAATAATGGCTAAGCACGGCGAGTTGGTTCTCCCAACTGGTTTCTCCGTAGAATCTAATACCATTCTTTTCGTCAATTTCTTCCGGGAAATCAACGAGCTTGATACTTTGTGTGGTCTTTTGTTTTGTTATCATTCAATCTTTGTAATCAAATAGCGAATACAAAAGTACTGCTTTTTATTGAAACCTGCGAATGTGATTATATAAACTTTATCCAGATATGCTTAAATCGTGTTTTCTATACAATATAATTGCGGATTACAGAATAATTTTACGTATAAATTTGTAGGTGTCAAAAAAATAATCTGTTATAAGATGCCTATGCCTTGATAAAACAAATAACTGTGGCGTTCGATTTTTTCATTGTCATTTAGCTTTGAGGATTGCACTTGAAGAAATCCCGTCGGCATCCATTCCTGATACTTTTTGCTTCTTGCCACGGTTGAATCGGAAAGTGACCCTTGCATATACGTTTGCCTGCGATGTGCGGTCATATACGTCCGAAGTATAACTGTAAGCGTCGCTCCGGAATGAGTTGTGGAGGAAATTGCCGTGTGTGAAGAGGTTCTCGGCGCCCACCTCGAAAAGCCAATCTGTGAGGCTGTAACGCACCGAGCACTTCCATGAATTGAATGATTCCGACATTATGCCGTTGTTTGTCAGTTCCTTCTCCTTCGCCTTGAAACCTGCCGAGACCATCAGGTTTTTCCATGAGTAGGAAGCATCGATGACGGCCTTGAATGTGGTGTGGTGCGAATCGGCCAGGAACCGGGAAAAACGGTTGTCGATTACCGCCAGTTCTGCTTTCACCGTCACGCCCCGCCCGAGGTCGAGGGTGCCGAAGAATACTCCCAGGTTCTGATGTAAAGTGGCCCCATTGTAGAAAGTGGAAATCATTTTGCCGTCTTCGGGATAGTAAAATGGGAGGAGCATGTGTGTGAACATGTTGTTGATATACATGAACTGCATGTTGAACCTCCGGCTGAAAAAATTATACATCAACGAGGAATTAAGTATCAGCGAGGGGGTGTAGGAAGGGTCGCCCTGTTTTATGAGGAATTCGTTGACCACCTGGTCCGCGCTGTTGAGCGTCTGCGGCGTGGGGTAGGAATTTCCGGCGTTGAAGTTAAGGGTAAATGCATGCTTCAGGGCAGGGGAAAAACGCAACATCAGGTTGCCGCGAGGCACCAGCCTTGAAGTACACGCCTCCCCTTTGAGGGCGTATTTTATCCATGAGACTCCGGCTCGTGCGTTAAGGAGCAGTTTGGTGCCTACGGGGAGCATGTAGCCGGCGTTGGCGATGAGTTCGTTGGTGTAGAGGTCCTGTACCGACGGGTATGTGCCTTTATAAACGGCGTCGCTTTTCTGATAGTTTTCGACGATGTCAATGCTCGCTGAGCCTTTCCCGAGCATCCTTCCGTAGTTAGCGTTCAAGAATCCTGTCCAATAGTCTTCCTTGACGTTTGAAATGCTTGAAAAATTGTTTTCTTCGAACGAGGAATTATATTTGTTGCGCGAGTAGCTGCCGTTGGCATTGATGGATAGTGTGGAGTTGTGCGGCAGTTTGAATTCGCCCGAGAGGTCGATCGACGGCATGAGGGAATTGTAGTCTGTCGTGGTATTGCTGATGCCTTCCGGGATATCGCTTCCACGGTCGTAATGAATGCGGTCGCTGAAAAGACTGGCCGGGGTGTGTTTGCGGCGGAAGGTAAGCGCTGCCGACAGATTCCTGTTGTCGCGCCTGTCTTTTACCAGGAACCGAAAGAACTCGCTGTCGTATTTCGTCGGCGACTTCACCACCGTCCCTTCGCGCATGAAAGAGTGATTCCCGAAATCATATAGTTCCGAAATGCCACCTTTGCCGTTTGAATAGTCCGCCTGTTCCGCCGATGCCGAAACGGCGTATGTGGTCGGTCCGTACGTCTGCTGCGCCTTGACGGAATATTGTCCTTTTTGATAAAATATGTTCTGCAATGCATCCGCAGAGAGGTATGTACCGTCGTTTCTGTTCGTTATGATGTTTATTACGGCGTCATCGCGTATATATTTTCCGCTCGGCACGTCGATATATTCTATTTTCTTGATTGAACCGGGAGGCAGGCTTTCCACATCGGAAGAGTCGGCCTTGCGCCCGTCGATATATACGGCTACCTCGGAACCGAGACGTGTGACCTTGCTGTTCATCCTGTCAACGTTGATTCCGGGAATCATGATGTTGTATAGTGCATCGTATCCTGAAGAGGCGAAATCGAGGTCACGTTTCCGCGGGGTGATGTTCATGCCGTCTTTCCTTTTTACCACCCGGTTGGCCACGACGGTCAGTTCTTCGAGTTCATGTCTTTTTTGCCGTAGGGTTATGGAGAGGGGGCCTTGCGCTGTCAAATCCTTTGACAGGGTTACATCCGCCGGGTCGAACTCCATGTGGGAGACCTTGATATAGAGGCTTGTGTGCGGGATTGTCTTTAATGTGAACGCACCTTTCCCGTCGGATACGGTTCCTGTTACAAAGGTGGAATCGGAAGCGTTGTAGAGACGTATTACGGCCGCCTCCACCGGCGTGCCCGAGTCTGAGACAATCCTTCCTTCTATGATAGTCCCGAGGGACTGTGATATAGAATCGAACGGGCATGCTAAAGCCACTAACACCGCAAGAATATGGATTATACGATGTCTGAAACAAATGAAGTTGGAAGATGTTTTTACCATGATATTACCGGTTAAGAGTTTAAAACCTATATAGATTGCTTATATAGTGTATTAGTATATTAATACACTGCAAAGGTAAAAACTTATTTTCAAATCACCAAGTATTTTTATAAATTAAACTCAGAGGAAGGGAAAAAGATGATTAGAGGGAGGATTCAGGGTAAAAAGTGAATTCAATTCCAGTTTTGTAAAATACTGCACCTACCTATATAATTTGGTAAATATGGTTGGAGAAGGAAAGGGAGGCGCTTTTTCACAAAAACGTCTCCCTCCATAACCAAAATTCAAGTATAAATTCTGTGAAACGTATCCGTATCGCCTTGCTTGCAAAAGGCGGATACGAACGGTCCCCGTATCCTTCACAAGATTAAGGACACTGTTTCGGAAAAAGCAATTTAGTCGGTAGTTTCACAACTATCTGATGATTTAATCGCTTTTAAATAAGCAGTTATCAACTTGTATTTGTAGGTACTTTAGAATATACCTGAATTTCGGCCGACCCACGCAGCTTGCATCTACGGGAGTCTATGTGCAAAATTAGTGATAAATTTCGTTTAAAGCTTATTCATAATGTTAAAATCAAACGTTTGAAATGTTAAAATGCACAAATATGGCATTTTTGAAATTAAAAACCGGGGAGCCTGGTTCAATCATTATAATAAATGATGGCATTATGAAGGTTATTGTAGCGTGATGAGACGGTTGCCGGTGGATTACGCGCCATGATTTGATTATGTGGGAATGTCGTGGTGGAGTTGTGTTTGAAAATCAGATATTTAATTTGGTATTTCGAAAATGTGCCCCCATACGGGAGTAAGAATGCAGGAGTTTTTTTAATTATGAAAAGGTTGCAGCACGGCTGATTTCAGCCGTGCTGCAACCTTTGTTGTGCCAAATTAAGGCTTTGACATAAGATGCTCAGTCTTGGTTAAGTGCCTGGAAATAGCAATCGGCAACTGCCGTCCATTCCTCAAGTGTGGCGAGGGTGGTGAATCCTTTGGTAAGTTTCGGGTCGCCAAACTCTTTGACCGCTACGTCTTCCGAAAGGGTCACTACCGTGGGGGGCGCTTCGGTGTCGTGGTTCCAGAAGTCGTCGAATTTGATTTTCGTGCGGTCTTCTTCTATAAGGTAAAGAGTCCCTTCGAAGTTATACATTCCCATTATGTGCGTCACCTGGTTTTCGTCCTTGTCCTTATGAGACCGGTGGAACACTTCGGGGATGTAGGGGAATCCGGCGGTGGCGTTGTTCCAAAGGATGGCGCCTATGCCACGGCTTTCCATGTCGGCGACGAGGTCGCGTTTCGCCTTGTCGAGCAAGGCGTCAGTGTTGTTTGTATTTTCCATAGTCGGTTTTTTTGTTTTTTGTTTTTAGAGTCTTTAAGGACTTTAAGGACTTTAAGGACTAACTGCAATTACTAATTGCTAATTACAGAATTGCTAATTCATATAGCTTTGCCATATTGTTTTCAGTTTCTCCCATTCGGTCACCTTCGAGCCGTCGGTTTCCACCCAGCGGCCGTTGAGACGCATGGCGGCGAACGCTTTCCCGCTATTGTCTTTAAGGATTACAATCATGAGGTTGGCACCCAGGGGCGACACTTCGTAGTCTTTCCATTTCTTGCTTACGTCGTCGGGGTTGCAGAGGGGTTCGTAGCAGCCGGGGAGCCTCATGAGTGTGAAGAGAGGTATGACGGTTTCGGCATGTCCGAAACGCAGGAACGCTTTCAGATTGTCGGTAGCTTTCAGGGCTGTCTCTGTTTTCACGATTATGTCTTCAAGCAGCGGGATGGCGCAAGTGGCGGGCAGACTTGAGAAAGCGCTCGCTGAACGCTGATAGTAATGCTTCAGGTTGGCCACTTCCCAGCATTGGAGGTATTCCTCCGCCGTGAACCATTCGGAGGGGTCGGCTTTTATTCCGGCGGCACGTAGCGACTGTAGCACCCCGTAAGCGTCGAGCGACATTTTCTGTAGTTTCCTTGAATCGGTCACTCCGTTTATAAGGGCTACGGCAGGGCGGTCGGGTAGGGTGTTGCGCATGAAATTGTCGAAGGCGAAGTGCCAGGGACCGTTGTCGATATATTCCACATACGCCTTGTCGGTGGTGAAATATCGAAGCATCGGGCTGAACTGTCTTCCTTCCGAAGTATATATTTCCAGATGTGAGGAATAGCGTGCAAGTTCATGACATAGCTCATACATGGTCATCACCACACGCGGCACGTATGTGGCGATGGCCTCTATGCGTCCTTCTTCAAGGAGCTGCGGACATGTGGCGGCCATTTCCTTGCCGAGACGCTGCTCCTCCATAATGCCCGTGGCGTTGAGCGCGCCCCAGTTGCCGGCGGTGACGGAGTCAACCTTGTTGATAAGCGCGAGGAAACGCTCCCCCTTCGAGGTGAGGGTGCCCCTCGATTTTGCTTTCAGCAGGTCCTTGCGCAGGTCGTCGATTTTCTTTTCCGACGAGAGGAAACGGGCGCCGTGGCGCGCCACATAGTTTATGAACACAGGTTTAAGGTCGCTTCCCCACGGCACGGTGGAGTCGGTGAGCGCGAAGTCGTAAGGCATCATGGTGCCGTCAAGCTGAGGGGAAAATGCTTTGGCGGGTAATGCCATCAGGAGCATGAGCAGCGAGAGCAACAGGAAATGCAGACTCTTGATTTTGAAAATCTTGGGCTGCGTTTTCTCTTCACGCGGGAGAGGAGCGGAAGTCGGGACGGCGGTGGAAGCCTGTATCGATGGAACTTTCATAGTGGGCGGATATTGGTTTTCAATGGAAAAACAATTTTCTGCCCGTTATGGTTTAGGATTGGCGGAAAACGGCATAAACGGAGCCGAAGCTCCGTTAACAGAACAAAGACTACCGACAACTGACAACTGACAACTGACAACTTTATATCGGCGTTGCCGATTCCATGGATGAGAGGATGGCGAGGGCTTCGCTCACGGTGGTGATGTTTGAAATCAAGATGCTCCGTTTCCCTTTCACGTCGCGGAGTTCACAACGGAGAGGATTGGTCTGTAGATAAGTGAGCACCTTTCCGAACGCCGGACTCTGATAATATGCCTTATTGTCGTCGCCCACGAAATAGACCCTCATCTTGCCACCTTTAAGGGCGAGGCGTTCTATTCCGAGACGCCGGGCCGCCATACGCAACGGCACCACCTTGATAAGTTCCTCGGAAATTTGCGGGATAACTCCGAAGCGGTCGCGCAGATGCGCGCGGAACGCTTCGATCTGTTCCGGCTTCTCCATATTGTCGAGCTGCTGGTAAAGGCTTATGCGTTCGCTCTCCTGGGGCACATAGTCGGGCGGGAGGCGCAGTTCGAGGTCGCTTTCGATGGTGCAATCGGCCACAAACTCCTCCTCCTTCCCTGCGGAAAGGTCTTCAAACGTGTCGGCGAATTCCTCTGTCTTGAGTTCGAGCACCGATTCTTTCAGTATTTTCTGGTATGCCTCATAGCCGAGGTCGGCGATAAACCCGCTTTGTTCCGCCCCGAGGAGGTTGCCGGCGCCTCGGATATCGAGGTCTTGCATGGCAATGTGAATGCCGCTTCCGAGGTCGCTGAAATTCTCGATTGCCTGGAGTCGGCGGCGCGCCACGGGGGTGAGCGGGTTGCCCGGAGGCACGAGGAGGTAGCAGAAAGCCTTCTTGTTGTTTCTGCCCACTCGGCCGCGAAGCTGATGGAGCTCGCTGAGTCCGAAATTCTGTGCGTTGTTGATTAGGATGGTGTTGACGTTGGGCATGTCGATGCCGTTTTCCACGATGGTGGTCGATAGGAGCACATCGTAGTCGTGGGCGGCGAAATCGAGGATTGCCTTCTCCAGTTTTTCGGGAGGCATCTGCCCGTGAGCCTTCACAATCCTTATCCCGGGCACGAGACGGCGCAGGGTGTTTTCTATAGTGTCGAGGTTTTCTATGCGGTTGGAGATGAAGAAAATCTGGCCGTTGCGGCTCAATTCGAAGTTCACCGCTTCCTTTATCACGTCGTCGTCGAATGTGGAGACGTCGGTCACGATGGGCTGGCGGTTGGCAGGGGGCGTATTGAGCGCCGACAGGTCGCGCGCCCCCATCAGGGAGAACTGCAGGGTTCGCGGAATCGGGGTCGCGCTCATGGTGAGGGTATCGACGTTGACCTTTAGCTGCTTGAGTTTCTCTTTTACCGCCACGCCGAATTTCTGCTCCTCATCTACTATGAGAAGTCCGAGGTCTTTGAATTTCACGCCCTTGCCGATTAGTTTGTGGGTGCCGATTATGATGTCGATTTTCCCGTCGGCGAGGTCTGCGAGAATCTGCTTCACCTCTTTGGGTTTCTTGGCGCGCGAGATGAACTCCACACGCACTGGGAGGTCTTTAAGACGCTCCGAGAAGGTGTGGTAATGCTGCATTGCGAGCACGGTGGTGGGCACGAGCACGGCTGTCTGCTTCGAATCGGCTGCAGCCTTGAATGCTGCCCGGATTGCTATTTCCGTCTTCCCGAACCCTACGTCGCCGCAGATGAGTCGGTCCATCGGGCGTGCCGATTCCATGTCGGCCTTCACCTCGTTTGTGGCTTTGAGCTGGTCGGGGGTATCCTCGTAGATGAAACTTGCCTCCAGCTCATGCTGCAGGTAGGAATCGGGAGCGAAGGCATACCCTTTTTCCTGACGTCGCGCGGCGTAGAGACGTATGAGGTCGCGCGCGATGTCTTTCATCTTTGTTTTCGTCTTCTCCTTCAGCTTTTGCCATGCTCCGGAACCGAGTTTGCTGATTTTCGGAGGCACCCCCTCCTTGCCACGGTATTTCGAAAGCTTGTGGAGGGCATGGATGCTCACGAGCACGATGTCGTCGTTCTGGAAGAGGAGTTTGATCATCTCCTGCGGATGTCCGTTGACATCGGTTTTTACCAGACCGCCGAACTTGGCTATGCCATGGTCGATATGCACGATATAGTCGCCCGCCTCTATCTGCTGGAGTTCCTTGAGACTGAGGGCGAGTTTGCCGCCTCGTGCGCGGTCGCTCTTGAGATTGTATTTGTGAAAGCGGTCGAAAATCTGATGGTCGGTGAAGAAGCAGATTTTCGTGGCGTGGTCCACGAACCCTTCGTGGATGGTATTGTCAACCGGGGTGAACTTTATCTTGTCGCCACGGTCTTCGAAGATGGCTTTCAGACGCTCGTTCTGGAAAGGGGTGTCGCTCAGGATAAGTATTTTGTAGCCGTCGTTGAGGAATTTTGTAAACGAATCGGCTATCAGGGTGAAGTTTTTGTGGTAGAGTGTCTGGAGCGAACAGTCGAAGTCGATGGAGGCGTCGGGCGTAAATGATGACACTGCATCTGCCGCGGTGCCGAATTCCACTGTCTTCATGGCGTGGAGCCGCGAAAGGAAACGGTCGGGGTCAACCACCTTCTCCATGGCGTGGGCATCGCCTTCGCCGGTTACGGCCACCGCCTCCGAAAGATTTTCCGAGCAGATGGTCTTTATTCTCGATTCAAGCCAGCCGACCGATTGGCAGAACACCGGGGTGGAGGGATCGGTAAACTCAAGAAGGGAAACGCCGTCGGCCGATGCGTCGTCGCTGGCCGCCGGGATGACCGACACGGAATCGAGTTTGCGCTCCGACAGCTGTGTCTCAACGTTGAAGGCGCGTATGGAGTCGATTTCGTCGTCGAAGAAGTCTATGCGGTAGGGGAGTTCTCCGGAGAAGGAATAGACGTCGAGGATGGAACCGCGCACGGCGAACTGTCCGGGTTCATACACGTAATCCACCTCCTTGAATCCGAGTTCACGAAGTCGGATTCTTACGGCACCCATGTCGGCTTTCTTCCGCGCCGTGAGCTGGAGCGTGCGGTTGGAGAGGTCTTTCTTCGAAGGCACCTTTTCCGCGAGGGCTTCGGGGCATGTCACCACCCAAAGGGGATGGTCCTTGCGGTTCCAGGAGTCGAGTGTCTCCGTGCGCAGAATCTGCGATGGCGGGTCGGGCTGTCCGTATTTTATGTCGCGCCGGTAGCCGCTTGTGAAGATGGCGACTTTGCTTTCGCCGGCTATCTGGCAGAGGTCATGATAGATGTAGCCGGCGGCATCTATGTCGTCGGCTACTATTATGTAAGGATATTTTTTTGCCGGCAACGCCGCCAGCAACATGGCCGGGGCACTTCCCCTAAGCCCGTCGAGGGTTATGCGTTTCACTCCTTTGTCGTCGAGGAGGGCGGTGAGGGCCTTTATGCGGGAAGGGGTGGCGAAAAGTCTGTCTGCTTCCTGAAGTTTCACTTTCCAAGGATTTTTTTGAGCTCGGCGGGATTCGAGAGAATCTCTTCCGCCTTTTTCAGGGCGTCGTCATATTTGAGGTCCTGAAGGATTTTCCCTTTGTCGAAATAATAACGGTTGGCAATCTCCGCGCCGAGATATTCGCTCACCTCATGCCGCTTGTTGTCGAGGTCGCGGTTGAGGTTGTGGGTGAGAAGCGGCGCGAGCGAGTCGAGGGCGGCGGCGGTTTCGTCGGTGAGGTAACCTTCCTCGCCGGCGGTCTTGCGCAATTCCTTCAGAATCTCATCGAGCACTTTGTCATATTTCAGTTTCGACGGGTCGATGCTCTTTTTGAAATCGTCATAGACTTCGTCGGTAATCTCGAAATCCCATGCATCGGGAATCGACTCATGGGTGTTGGCATATTTGTTGGCGAAATCGTAGGTCCAGTTGTCGCGTACCAGATTGTAGGTGAGGCGGCTGATCTGCGGCCATTCCACGGTGATGTCGGGGGTGAGCCCTCCGCCGTCGCGCACTTCGCGGCCGTGGAGCGTCTTATATACGTTGGTCAGCGAGTCGGGGGTGCGTGCCACCGACCCGTCGGGATTGCGGTGGGAATAGTCGAGAGCCTGGATAAGACGCCCCGATGGGATGTAATATTTCGCGGTGGTCACTTTCAGCAGTCCGTCGTAGGGAAGCTGCATTGTGGCCTGCACGAGCCCTTTCCCGTAGCTGCGGCTCCCGATGAGCACTGCGCGGTCGAGATCTTGGAGCGAACCGGCGGTGATTTCGGAAGATGAAGCCGAGCCGCCGTCGATGAGCACGGCAAGCGGTATGTCGGGGAAAATGGGGGTCTTGGTGGTCTTGTAGATTTTCTCGGTGGATGCGTCGCGTCCGCGTGTGCGTAGCACCTCCGTGCCTTTCGGCACGAAATTGCCCACGATGTCAACCGCCTGTTCGAGGAGTCCGCCGCCGTTGCCGCGCAGGTCGAGCACAATCTGTTTCACCTCCGGGTTTTTCTTGAAGCTTTCGAGAGCCTCGCGCACATCTTTACCGCTCTGTTCGATAAACTGCGTGAGCCGGATGTAGCCCGTGTTGCCGTTGATTACGCCCCAGTAAGGCACTGAGGGTTCCACCAGTTTTCCGCGCACCATCTCGAAGGTCAGTATGGAATCTGTCACGTAAGGGCGGTCAACCGTTACCCTGACGGTTGTTCCCGCTTGCCCCCTCAGCAGTTTAGACACTGCGTCCGACCCCATGTGCGACGTATCGACCGAATCGACGCGGATGATGTGGTCGCCGCTGCGGAGGCCCGCCTTGGCTGCGGGAGCGCCCTCCATAGGATATGAAATGTAGGCCGCGCTGTCGCGCTGCATGATGAAGCTTCCGATTCCGGCGTAGTCATATTGGCCGGTGGTCATTTTGGTTAGGTCGGCGCGTTGGTCGGCGTCGTAAAACTCCGTATATGGATCGATGGTGGATAGCAGAGCGCCGATAGCCGCATTAAACGCCTCCTTGGGGCGGATGGTATCGACATAGTTCATCTCCAGCTCCTTTACGATGGCGTTGAAGGTGCTGAGGTTGCGCGCTACGGCTGCGTCATGGCTCGAAGCGGGTTCCACAGCCATGGAAAGGAGTGGGAGGAGTGCCGACGCGGCAAGCGCGGCAATCGGATGCTTATAGGGGCGTAGGGTCATATTCAATGGTTTTTTGGGGGATAATCAACGGTGAAATGCAGTCCCCGGCTCTCTTTGCGTTCCCTTGCCTGGCGCATTATGAGATACGCCACATTGATGATGTTGCGCAGTTCGCAAAGTTCGCGACTCGGTTTGCTCACCTTGAAGAGCTTTTCAGTCTCCTCGTAAAGGATGTCGAGACGGTTCCAGGCACGGTCGAGACGGAGGTCGCTCCTCACGATTCCAACGTAGTAGCCCATAATCTGGTTCACCTCTTTCTCCGATTGAGTGATGAGCACCATCTCCTCGGGGTGGGCGGTGCCTTTGTCGTTCCATTCCGGCACGTCGGTGCGGAAGTCGTAGCCCTTCACGGCTTCCACGGCATGTTTTGCAGCCGCGTCGGCATATACTACAGCCTCTATCAGCGAGTTGCTGGCGAGGCGGTTGCCGCCGTGCAGACCTGTGCAGCTGCATTCGCCGAGGGCGTAAAGGCGTTTGATAGATGACTCCCCGTTGAGGTCAACCTTTATTCCTCCGCAGAGGTAATGGGCAGCGGGGGCCACCGGAATCATGTCTTTTGTTATGTCGATGCCGAGCGAGAGGCATTTCTCATAGATGTTGGGGAAATGGCGTTTAGTCTCTTCGGGGTCTTTGTGGGTCACGTCGAGATACACGTGGTCGGTGCCGTGGAGTTTCATCTCGGAGTCGATGGCTCGCGCCACGATGTCGCGGGGTGCAAGGGAGAGGCGCGGGTCATACTTGTGCATGAATTCTTCGCCGTCGAGATTGCGTAGCACCGCGCCGTAGCCTCTCATGGCTTCGGTGATGAGGAACGAAGGGCGGTCGCCGGGATGATAGAGCGCGGTGGGGTGGAACTGGATGAACTCCATGTCTTTGACCGTGCCTTTCGCGCGATATACCATGGCGATGCCGTCGCCGGTGGCGATGAGGGGGTTGGTGGTGGTGGTATATACGGCCCCTACGCCGCCCGTGGCCATCACCGTCACTTTGGCGAGGAATGTGTCGGTGCGTCCCGTGAGTTCGTCAAGTATGTAAGCCCCGTAGCAAGTGATGTCGGGGGTGCGGCGCGTCACGATTTTGCCCAGGTGGTGCTGGGTGATTATTTCGAGGGCGAAGTGGTTGTCGAATATGTCGATGTCGGGATTGTTTTTCACGGCCTCCACGAGGCTTGTCTGTATTTCCGCACCTGTGTTGTCGGCATGGTGGAGAATCCGGAATTCAGAGTGTCCCCCTTCGCGGTGTAGGTCGAAAGAGCCGTCGTCTTTTTTGTCGAAGTTGACGCCCCAGCCGATAAGTTCACGGATTTGTGAGGGTGCGTTTTTCACCACTTTTTCCACGGCTGCGGGGTCGGAAAGCCAGTCGCCGGCAATCATGGTGTCGTTGATATGCTTGTCGAAGTCATCGACCTCAAGGTTGGTGACACTTGCCACGCCCCCCTGGGCGAAATACGTGTTGGCTTCTTCAAGGGTTGTCTTGCAAATAATTGCTACGCGACCGTGTTTTGCGGCCTTAAGAGCAAAACTCATGCCGGCTATTCCTGAGCCGATCACGAGATAGTCATATCGATAGACCATTCCAAATGTTTTAGGGTTGAAAAAGGGGGTGTCGCGAAAAGGGCATCCCTATCAAATGGCAAATTTACTAAAAATCTTTGTGAATCTGCAAAACAAACCTGAAAAACCGGAGATATTGAGAGAAGATTTATCCGGATTAAATGCTTGGCTCACCTTGCGACAAACCGGCTGACGCATTGTGATGCACTTTGCGACAAACCGGATAAATCTTATTTCGGAACGAGCCAACTTCTCTCCGTTTGTATTTGAAAGCGTTGTGAGGGTGTGGGCATTCACGCATAAAATTATGTATTCGGATACAAATTTGTATTGTAAAAAAAACTGGTTGTTCTTGGTTGTTCTGGTTTGAGTTTGTTGTGTGTGTATTATTTTAAAATAAAAAATCTGGTTGTTCTTGGTTGTTCTGGTTTGAGTTTGTTGTGTGTGTATTATTTTAAAATAAAAAATCTGGTTGTTCTTGGATGTTCTGGTTTGAGTTTGTTGTCTTTGATTGAATTTGTTGTCCTTGGAATTTTGGTTTTTTCCGGATTAAAGTGTAAATTTGCTTTGGAATTCAAATCGTTGACCGGAAAATGACATGAAAACTACAGCTATTATCTTTTCCCTTTTAATCGCCGGGACCGTGCCGGCGTGGGGTAAGGCAGTGCCTTCTTCCCTTATCGGCGACCATGCCGTGCTTCAGCAGAACACCAACGCCCGCATTTTCGGCACCGCCGACCCGGGTTCGAAAATAACCGTAACCCCTTCCTGGAACGGCAAAACATATACCACCTATACCGACCGCACCGGCGAATGGTCGCTTGCGGTCGAAACCCCGGAGGGCTCTTTCACTCCTTACAGCATCACCATTTCGGACGGTGATCCCGTCTCTATTTCCGATGTGCTCGTAGGCGAGGTGTGGCTTGCGTCGGGACAGTCTAACATGCAGATGCCTCTGAAGGGATTCCCGGGATGTTGTGTGGAGGGTGGTTACGACGAGATAACCGATTCCGGCGACCAAGCCGGCAGAATCCGGTTCTTCACCGTGCCACTTTCACAGAGCTACACTCCCGTTGACACCGTCCCCTCCTCATGGGCCGTACCGTCGCCCGAGACGGCTCCCGAGTTCAGCGCGGTGGCATGGCATTATGCCAACCGTTTGTTGAAAGTGCTTGACGTACCTGTCGGCATCGTGAGCGCGGCCTACGGAGGTGCGAAGGTGGAGAGCTGGACCCCGCGTGATATTCTTGAGACGTATCCCGACGTGTCGCTCGATCCAAAAGACATAGAGCCGATGGTGCATTATTATCGTCCGATGCTGATGTATAACGCCATGTTCAATCCGATAAAGAACTATACCGTAAAAGGGATAATATGGTATCAGGGTTGTTCCAATGTGAGGACTTGGCAAACCTATGCGGAACGTCTGGCAAAGATGGTGGAGCGTTGGCGCGCAGACATCGGACTCGGCGACATTCCTTTCTATGCCGTGGAGATAGCCCCTTACGAGTATGACGATCCGGCAGAGACCGGGAAGTCTCCGCTTTTGCGCGAGGCGCAGTGGAAAGCCGTGGAAATGATTCCGAACGCCGACATGATTTCCATCAACGACCTTGTGGAGCCTTACGAGCGATATAACATTCATCCGGGCAACAAGGCGGCGGTAGGCAAGCGCCTCGCCGACCTCGCCCTCAACAAAACCTACGACCGTAAGCAATATCTTGCCGGAAGTCCGCGCTATAAGAGCCACCGCTTCGTAGGAAACGAGGCTTGGGTGGCGATTGATTCACCTAACGACGGAATCTGCCGCAACTATGACATTCGTGGATTTGAAGTGGCCGGAGCCGACCGCGTGTTCCATCCCGCCGACTCAGTACGCCTCCATTGGCAGACAAACGAAATGGTAGTGTCAAGCAAGGCAGTGGCGAAGCCAGTGGCTGTGCGTTACGGCTTCCGCGACTTTCTCCCCGGCACTTTGCACGGCGGCAACTATCTCCCCCTCATCCCCTTCCGCACCGACAACTGGGAGTGAACATAAAATCGGGGAGGGAATAAGTATAAAGTGAGAAAAACAGTGGCTTACAAGAACCCCCCGGGTCCGGTTTTTTTGCCGGGTCCGGGGGGTGTTGTGTCGAGGGGTAGGACACCTTGCGACAAACCGGCAGACGCATTGGGATGCACTTGCCGATAAGCCGGATTAATTGTGAAAATTGTTTTTTCGGCTTTGGTGTTTTTTTAGATGGAGTCGTCGCCGAAGGGAGCGTTCTTATTCATCTCTTTGACGCTTTGCATTGTTTGCACTTCACGGAGCAGCACTTTCTTGATTTCGTCGAAAGAGCTGTGGAGGAGGTCGGGATATTCCGAATAATCCTCTTTGTCGCTCGGTACGGGCTTGATTATTTTGGGTGTGGAGAAACTTTCCGCCTGACTTCCGATTTTCACCTCTTTTTCAAGATAGTCTTTAAGTTTTTTTGAGAGGTCTTCACTACTGTCCACTAAAAATGGACGGGGTTAAAAGTTAAATAAATTCGGTTCAC
>CAJUCW010000015.1 GCA_910585275.1 uncultured Muribaculaceae bacterium | reverse complement strand
CAACGACCCCGAGATTACAAATCACGTGCTCTGGCCAACTGAGCTAAAGAGGCAAAAAGGGGCGAGCGACCAACATCGCACAGCTCAACCCGCTACCCTTGCTTCGGTCAAGACCTGGGGGATTTACGGGGAGCAAGTCGTGAAGGACTCACCCGCTGCAAAATTAGACATTATTTCCGAACTGACAAAATTTTTCAGTGCTTTTTCACATTTTTTCACACTTATAATTTCTCCTTCATCATCGGAATAATTTGTATATAATTAAAGCTCAAATATTTCTCCGACTTCCGACAAAATCATCGGAAGTCGGAGAAAACGTGTTATTCCGACACTTTTTCAATCACCATGCAGTCGATAATGGCGTGGTTGGTGTCAAGGTTCATGTTGCCGTCTTCGGGATTGAACACTATTTTGGCTTCATGTATGCCGGGGGCAAGAGACACGCGGACGCTGTTGGTCATGCCCCAGTCGTTCCAATTGGCCACACCGCGTTGCGGCATCACAATGGTGCCGGCATCCTTGCCGTCGATATAAAGGCTACGAATAGCGGCCTTGTTTTCGGTGTTGACCGGACCGTTGCCGTTGGCATAGCGGAACGCGATGGTATATTCCCCTGCCGGCATGCTCTGTTCCTTGGTCTCGAAGGTGACGGTGACAGGCGACGACATTTTGTCGGTTTCGCCAAATCCCGCACCCATATAACCTTCGACAGGCGATGCAGGCTGATAGGAAACCTCGGGCGACGACATCGTCTTCTTCTCGCCGTTGGTCTCCCACACCTTGCGCATGCGGTTGCTACGCGGCTCGGAGGCGAAGCTTTGAGTGCCGTCGGAAGCCACACCTATCACCTGCCATTCCCCCTCCTGGAGGGCCGGATAGGAGGTCTGGCGGGTGCGCGCCACTTCCTTGCCATCACGGAGCACGATATACTCGCCGATATATTCGATGGGATTCCATTGGAGAAGATTGTTGACAGGCACGCCGGGCGCGTTGACTGTTTCATCGAAGCTCAACCATGCGATAGGCGTCAACGGAGCCTTGCGGTTGCCGACGTTGTTAACCTTCATCGGCTCTATGGGCTCGTTGTCCATCTCCACGCGGATATCCACGTCGCCTTTCAGGAGCTTCGCAGGAATCACTTTCCCCTTCTCGGGATAGTACGATTTGCCGTTGACCACGAGCGAATGCACGCGGTCGCCATACCCGGACACCGTGATATTGAGACGTGCGCCACGATACGGGAAGTTAGAAAGCGTACGCTCTCCGGCAAACGCCTTGGGCACGAAAGGCTCTATGCGGAGGCCGTTCTTCTCGAAATGGATTCCGAAAAGGATTCTGTTGGTTAGGGCGAGATTGCCGGCAAGGCTCCAAAGCATATTGGAGGAATTAAGTTCCGTGAAGATGTCGCCGTTGTCGAGGTTAAAATTCTCCTTGTTGGTGGCAAAAAGCGCCGCCGGGCGCACCACGCTTCCGATACCTTCGAGGGTGCCCTGCTCGTTACCTGCCTTAGCCTGCGCGAGAGTCCAATAGGAAGCCACGAACGGCCACAACGCGTTGTTATGGTAATTGGGCATGTCGGCAATCTGCGGATAGAAGATGGCGGGACCGTACTTGGTGTGGGGATTGTTTTCCGAAATGGATTTCTGATGGTCGGCGGGGGCTACGTCATAGATAATCGAGAGAGCCTCTCCGAGAGTCTCTGCACGGGGATTGAGAATCTTGCAGTCGCGTCCGTAGGTGAACATGCCGTAATACCCCTTGTCGGGCATCCAGAAAATCTTGTCGATGGCGGCGGCAAGATTTTTCGACTCCTGACGGTATTTCAGCGCATCCTTCTTCTTACCGAGCACCGAAGCCATTTCGGAAGCGGCGTCAAGGGCGGCCGCATACATCACGTTGGTGCCCATCGCCTCGCTCTGCGAAATATCGGCGGTCTGCATCCATCTCGGATAACTCTGCTCTCGCCAGTCGATAAACGAGGTCTCCCCCTTCACAAGGCCGTTTTCGCTCATCACGGTTTCGGCATCCTTGGCAAGGGAATTTACCACGACAGGATACACCTTTTCAAGCCATTTCTTATCGCCAGTGACCTTATATATTTCCCACGCCGCGAGAGTCCAGACCATGCGGTCGGTGGAGATGGGCCACGCCCCTCCCGAACCGGTGTCCTGAATAATCTGCCCCTCCTTGTTGATTTTCTTCAGAAGGGAAATCATGGACGCCTCGGGCTGGAGTGCCGCCATAGAGAGTATGATGGAATAGCTCACGTCGCGGGTCCACACCCCGGCCCACTCTTTGCCGGTCCGCAGGGTTGTGTCAGGCTCGACGGCATTCACCATCTCATCCAGACCCATGTTATAGACAGCTTCCATAAGCGGGTTGCCTCCCGACAGGCGTGGATATGCAGAAAGGTCGTTTTTCCTTTTCCACGTCTGCTCTATGGGCATGAAATAGCCCGGGCGCCCTTTGTATGTGCTCCGGATTTCATCCGGGCTCACCGCCCAGGCCTTGAATTCGTCCTGGTAGAGGGTGTCGCCTTTCCAGGTGTAGGCGTCGGTAGCCACAATCACGTCGTCGCCGGCGAAGGCTGCGCCCCCCTGGGAAAGGATGGCGATGCCTCCGATCATCGCTGCAAGGTTTCTATAGTTCATGAGAAAGTATTTAGTTTGTTTGCGTATCTTAGGTTTTATTTGGCTCCCTTGCGACGCTCGTTGCCGCCGCGGGTGCGCGTTTTCTTTTTGTCTTTCGGGTTATGCCGGGGGTTCTTGCTCCCTTTCTTCGGCTCGACAGGCTTGTTGGGATTACCCTCGTCGTTGATGAGGGCGAAATCAAGCTGCTTGCGGTCGAGGTCGGCACGGGCCACCTGCACCTTCACGATGTCGCCAAGGGTGTACTGATGGTGGAATTTCCTCCCCGTGAGGCAATAGTTTTTTTCATCGTAGTCGTAATAGTCGTCGGCGAGGTCGCGCACAGGCACGAGCCCCTCGCATCTGTTTTCGTTAAGCTCCACGTAAAAGCCCCATTCGGTCACGCCCGAAATCACCCCCTCGTAGATTTGTCCGAGACGGTCTTGCATATACTCCACCTGCTTATAGCGTATGGATGCACGCTCGGCGTTGGCGGCAAGCTGTTCCATATCCGAGGAATGCCTGCACTGG
Organism: uncultured Muribaculaceae bacterium; assembly: GCA_910585275.1. Taxonomy (GTDB): domain Bacteria; phylum Bacteroidota; class Bacteroidia; order Bacteroidales; family Muribaculaceae; genus Lepagella. Next base: position 87,119 of record CAJUCW010000015.1, on the reverse strand, counting down.
TCTTCGAGTTTGAGTTTATCCGCGCTGCGTGCGCCGTCGGCATACTTTGCAAGAAGTCGATGCACCATCATGTCGGGATAGCGGCGTATGGGAGAAGTGAAATGTGTGTAGAAGGGCAACGCGAGTCCGTAGTGGCCCACATTGTCGGTGGTATAGACCGCCTTCGCCATGCTCCTGATGGCAAGCATGGCAAGCATGTTTTCCTCCCCTTTCCCCTTCACGTCTTTCAGCAGACGGTTAAGGCTTTTGTTGACTTCCTTGGCGCTTCCCTCGGTCTTCACCCTATGGCCGAATCTCAGGGCAATCTGCGAGAAATTGGAAATCTTCTCGGGGTCCGGGTTATCATGCACCCGATATACGAACGACTTCGCTTTCTTCCCCTTCGGCACCTTCCCTATGCTTTCCGCCACGGTGAGGTTGGCAAGCAGCATGAATTCCTCTATGAGTTGGTGCGCTTCTTTCGATGCTTTGAAATATACGCCTATGGGATGGCCGTCTTTGTCTATCTCGAAATGCACTTCGGCTCGGTCGAATTCAAGGGCGCCGTTGTCGTAACGGCGGCGACGAAGGCTCTGGGCAAGCGAATTGAGGGTAAGCACCTCTTTTGCGTAGTCTCCATTGCCGGTTTCGATGATATCCTGAGCCTCCTCATACGTGAAACGGCGGTTCGACTTTATCACCGTGCGCCCGATGCGATAGTTGACCACATTGGCGCTACGGTCGAGTTCGAAGATTGCGGAGAAAGTGAGTTTCTCTTCATCGGGGCGGAGGGAGCAGATTCCGTTTGAAAGATGCTCCGGCAGCATGGGGATGGTGCGGTCAACGAGATATACGCTCGTAGCGCGCTGCTGCGCCTCGCGGTCGATGACGGAATTCGGGGCTACATAATGGGTGACATCGGCGATATGCACGCCAACTTCCCAATTGCCGTTGGCAAGCTGGCGGATTGAAAGGGCATCGTCGAAGTCCTTGGCGTCGCGGGGGTCGATGGTGAACGTGGTCACGCCGCGGAAATCCTCACGCTTCGACACTTCTTCCGGTGTGATGCCGGCCCCGATTTTATCGGCCGCCTTCTCCACGTTTTCGGGATATTTGTAGGGAAGTCCGAATTCCGCGAGGATGGCATGCATCTCTGCGGTGTTCTCCCCTTTCTTGCCGAGGATATCCACGACTTCACCACGTGGATTCATCTCCTCGTCGCGCCATTGCGTGATTCGTGCTATAGCCTTGTCGCCCGACTTGCCTCCCTTGAGCTTGGAACGCGGAATGATTATGTCGGCGGCAAGAAATTTGGAATCGGTGACGAGGGAGGCATAGTTCTTCTCGACCTGGAGAGTACCGATGAAAACCTGGTCTTTCGGCTCCAGAATTTCTATCACCTTGGCCTCCGGCTCCTGACCCTTGCGTTGCGCGGAAATCTCCACCTTCACCTTGTCGCCGTTGAGGGCATGCAAGGAGTTGCGTTCCGCCACAAGGATAACCTCGTCGTCGATAGCCACTCCATTGCGACCGTTGCTGCGCCGCACAAAGATGCCCACGTTTTCGGTGCCTCGGTTGGAAATCGCTTTGTATTTACCGAGGCTGACCTCCTGAATGAGTTCAGCGGCTGCGAGCTCTTCAAGGAGGTTGATAATATCCATACGGTTGGCAGGATGGGTGGCGCCCACCGCAAAGGCAATCTGCTTATAGTTGAAAGATTGCCGGTTTTCCTTCTCCAGAAATCTCATAACTTTGTCCTGGAGCAGATTTTTTTTCATGCGGGGAGCGGAAGCCCCCGTCTTGTCGTTATTCTTCATATCAGATATTTTTCTTTTCGTTGCCTGATACAGACGCCACATTCTCTCTTGGGGTACGCACGCGCCTATACTATGATAACGCGCGGAAAGGCGTTTTCGGCATCGGCAATCATTTTATTTTTTCATTTTCCGAAGAATCGGGATGGAAGTAGTCATAGACCACCTTCCCCTTTGCCGCCCCAACCGCCCCGGCAAGGTCGGCAAGCGAGGCCTCCCTCACACGCTTCACGCTTTTGAATTCTTTCATAAGCACGCCGGCAGTCACCTCCCCGATTCCCTTTATGGAGTCGAGTTCGCTCTTCACCTGCCCTTTCGACCGGCGCAGGCGATGATGGGTGATTCCGAACCTGTGGGCCTCGTCGCGCAGATGCTGCACCACCTGGAGGCTTCGGCTCTTCTTGTCGATATAAAGAGGCAGGGTGTCGCCAGGGAAATAGATTTCTTCAAGACGTTTGGCAATGCCCACGAGCGCCACTTCTCCCCGAATTCCCATTTCATCGAACGCCTCCACTGCCGCACTAAGCTGCCCTTTGCCGCCATCGACAACCACCAGCTGCGGCAAAGACTCCCCTTCGGCAATCATCCGAGAATACCGTCTGTGGAGCACCTCTTTCATCGAAGCGAAATCATCCGCCCCGACCACAGTCTTTATGCAGAAATGGCGATAGTCACGCCGCGAAGGCTTGCCGTCGCGAAACACGACGCAACTCGCCACAGGATTCGTGCCTTGTATGTTGGAGTTGTCGAAACACTCTATATGGCGAGGCTGCACGTTGAGCCGGAAATCGCTTTTCATCTGCTCCATCAGTTTCTCCACTCCCCTTTCCGGGTCGAGTCTTTCCGCCATCTTCTCCTTATCCGCCATATACTGCCTTACGTTTTTCATGCCCACATCGAGCACCTTTTTCTTATCGCCACGCTTGGGCACCATAAATGTAATCCCTTCGAACTCCACGTCAGGGAGAAACGGCACGACGACCGACGTAAACTTCTTATCGAACCTACGTTCTATCTCCACGATTGCCATGGAAAGGATTTCCGCCGGAGTTTCGGCCAGCTTACGACGGAACTCCATATTGAGGCTTTGCACCACGGCGCCATGATGCAGATGCATGAAATTTACGTAGGCGGAATCGCCGGATTCATCGTAGGCAAACATATCGATGTCGTCGATATCGGTCATCCCCACCACCGACTTGGCATTGTAGCGCCGGATAATCTCATATTTCTCTTTCACCTCCTGCGCCTCCTCAAATTTCCATTCCTCGCTCAGACGTGACATTTCATCTTTAAGATACTTCTCCAACACGACCGTCTCCCCGTTGAGGATTTGCCTTACCTGACTTACAAATTTTCCGTATTCATCGGGAGAAACCAATCCCCGGCACGCCCCTCCGCACTTCTTGATATGATAGTCGAGACACAATCTGAACTTCCCTCTTGCAATCCCCTTTTCGTCGAGAGAATGTTTGCAACTTCTGAGGGGATATATGTCGCGTATGAGCTGCAGCGCCACCTTTGCGCTTTGAGGATTGCTGTAAGGACCGTAATACTTGCCGTCGATATCCTTATCGCGGGTCATGAATACACGGGGATAAAGCTCTTTCGTCACCACAATCCAGGGGTAAGACTTGTCGTCTTTCAGAAGCACGTTGTAGTGCGGCTGGTATGCCTTTATCATGGCGTTCTCCAGATGCAAAGCATCCTCCTCCGTTCCCACCACGATAAAGCGCATATCCACGATGTTCCTCACAAGAAGGTTCGTCCTTGTGGAATCGTGACGCCTGTTGAAATATGACGACACCCTCCTTTTAAGCCGCTTCGCTTTACCGACGTATATCACCTTCCCGTTCTTGTCGATATACATATACACGCCCGGAGCCTCCGGGAGATTAAGAATCTTTTCTCTCAGATGTTCGCCGGGACGATTGTTGAATATATCGTCACGGGTACGGTCAGGCTGAATCTCTATATCGAATTTTCCGGTTTCATCGATATTTCTCCCGGCATCTGCAAGGAGATTGGAGACAGCGGCGTCCACCTCTTCCGTACGGGCCACAAGGGCAGCCTCTCCGGCCTTGGGGAGATGTAGCGATGCAAGGGCATCGTGAATCGACGATTGAGTGTTTTGTTCCATATCTTAAAAAACGGCCGGCAATCCGGCATTGTCATGGAGCGGAAGAATCCGCCATTAAATAGGAAAAAGGCGCAGACCTATCACAGCCGCGCCTCTCTTCATGCATCAAAAAAAATCCCGATGAAAACGTAGATTAATATTTCAACAAGGTCGTCACCTCGCAATCTGACGGGAGAACATCCCTCCCCTTCAATGCTGTCAGCTCAACGATAAAATTGAAATAAATTTTCTTCGGGTTCATACTTTTCACGAGTTCGTAGCAGGCTTTCATAGTTCCTCCCGTGGCGAGAAGGTCATCGTGAAGCACAACTACGTCATCGGGTCCGATGGCATCGCTGTGGAGTTCGATCGTATCGACTCCGTATTCCTTGGCGTATGCCTTCTTAATCGTCACAGAAGGAAGTTTGCCCGGTTTCCTCGCAGGCACGAATCCGCATCCAAGCTCGTAAGCGAGGATGCTACCTCCGATGAAACCGCGTGATTCTATACCCACAACCTTGGTTATACCCTTGTCTCTATAGAGGTCGGCAAGAGCTTTACTCATCACCTGAAGAGCCTCTCCGTTTTTCAACATGGTGGTAAGGTCGCGGAAAACAATACCCTTTGTAGGGAAATCGGGCACATCGCGAATCAAAGATTTCAGTTGTTCAAGTTCCATGTGTCTTATAAATTCGTTTCAATTGTTCCACGTGGAACAATTCAATTCTATCTTGTTTATATTACTCTATTTATAAAACGGATTTTGCAAATCCGAATTGTTCACCGGAGTGAAAGTTTTTTAAATGGGCGCGTCCTTTCGCCAAGGAGCCATGCTATCTGTGGAGAAGCACCAGAAGGATATTTACATCGGCCGGCGACACTCCCGGTATGCGCGACGCCTGCCCTATCGTGGCAGGACGGATAGCATCAAGTTTCTGTCTTGCTTCCGTCGATAGCGACTGAATCGAAAGGAAATCCATATCTGCAGGAAGCTTCACATATTCGAGACGACGCGACTTCTCCGCGAGCTCCCTTTCCCTTTCTATATAACCTCCATACTTGATGAGAATCTCAGCGGCTTCTACAATCTCCGCACGTCTCTCTTCAGGAATCTCTTCAAGCCTCTTGCGCAATCGGGAGACAACACCCGAAAGATTGCCGAAATTCAATTGGGGACGCTTGAGCAATTCATATAGCTTTATAGAAGCCGTCAATGGAGACGTGCCTGCAGCCTGAAGCCATTCATTGATCTTATCGCACATTTTCACAGTGAATCCCTTGCACCATTCAATCAGGGAGTCGCGATATTCACGCTTGCTAACCATAGCGTCGAAACGCTCTCTGGACGCCAGGCCAATTTCCGCGCCAAGCGGAGTAAGACGCATGTCGGCATCATCCTGCCGGAGCAGAATCCTGTATTCGGCACGCGAAGTGAACATACGGTATGGTTCATCCACTCCTTTGGTGACCAAATCGTCGATAAGCACTCCTATGTATGCCTGGTCACGACCGAGCACAAGCGGATCCTTTCCATGCACGCCGAGGGCGGCGTTCACACCGGCCATAAGCCCTTGTGCCGCGGCTTCCTCATATCCGGTAGTTCCGTTGACCTGGCCGGCGAAATAAAGTCCCTTCACAAGTTTCGTCTGAAGATCGTGGGTAAGTTGCGTAGGATCGAAATAATCATATTCTATCGCGTAGCCCGGACGGTAGAAATGCACGTTTTCCAACGCAGGCACACAGCTCAAGGCATCAAGCTGCACTTTCCAAGGCAACGAGCTCGAAAAACCGTTTATATAATATTCGGTGGTAGATTCCCCCTCCGGTTCAAGAAACAGCTGATGGCTTTCCTTATCAGAGAAGGTGACAATCTTGGTCTCGATGCTCGGACAATAGCGGGGTCCGATACTCTTGATCTGGCCGTTGTAAAGAGGGGAAAACTCAAGGTTATCGCTAAGGATTTTATGCACTTCCGGATTAGTATGGACCACGTAGCAACTGCGCGGCCGAAGCGTGCGCCCCACTCCCGGGAGGAATGAAAATTTATGGAAATCGCGCTCCACAAGAGTCACCTCCGCCTCACTTTTTCCATCGGCGGCATCCACTGCCGAAACAACATCGTCACCATCCTGGCGTTCCGCCAAAGAGAAATCTATTGACCGGGAATCAACCCTTGCAGGAGTGCCTGTCTTCATTCTCAACGCACGGAATCCGAGTTCGGAAAGCTGTTCCGTAATACCGGTGGATGCAGGTTCCGAAACGCGTCCTCCGGCAATTTGGGTAACTCCGAAATGCATCAATCCGTTAAGGAACGTACCGGCGGTCAGGACCACTTTTTTCGTCTCGAAACGAAAACCAAGGCCGGTAATCACTGCACAAACCGACAAGCCATCGCCTCCGTTATCAAATTCGAATCCCGTTGCCATGTCTTGGAAAAGTTCAAGACCGGGAGTATTCTCCAGCACCTTTCTCCATGCATCGATATATTTACTGCGGTCAGACTGCACCCTCGGCGACCACACCGCCGGTCCTTTCGAACGATTGAGCATCCTGAATTGTATGGCAGTTGTGTCGGCAATAATACCCATCATACCGCCCAGGGCATCTATTTCTCTGACAATCTGCCCTTTCGCAATACCACCGACAGCAGGGTTGCACGACATCTGCGCCACCTTGTTCAAATCTGCCGTTATGAGCAGCGTAGATGCCCCAAGCCGTGCGGCAGCCACGGCGGCCTCACATCCGGCATGTCCGGCACCTATCACGATTACATCGTAACTGAATTTCATCTGCAAGCTTATTTCAAATGTAGGTCAAATATTATCCCAAAGGGCAAGCGCCGCATTCTCGGCGGCCTCCATTATTTCACGCTCACCGGGGCCCTTGTCGTCGATGCCGCAAAGATGAAGCACACCGTGGGCGATGACCCGAAGAAGTTCACTTTCCCTCTTTTCTCCAAGTTCATCGGCATTACTGGCTACGGTATCGAGAGAAATGAAAATGTCCCCTCCCACCCTATCGCGATGGGAATAGTCAAACGTAATTATATCGGTGAAATAATCGTGTCCTAAAAATTCACGGTTCACCCTGAGAATTTCCTTGTCATCGCAGAAAAGGTAATTCACATTCCCTATTCTTCTCTCGTGAGATGCCGCCACCTCTCCAAGCCATCTTTCCACCTTGGAGAAATCGAACGAAGGCATCTCAACATCCTTGGTCTGAAATTCTATCATCAGATATCTGTTTTATCACAAAAACCGGAAAGCCACACACAATGGCCCACCTTTCCGAATTAAAATACATTAAATTATATTTTGCAAAAATACAAAAAAAAGCGACACTTACAACCTTTATCCTGAAAATTTCAAAAATTCCGACACCTCATCTCAAAAATAAGATTCCCCAACAGAAAATATATCCAACCGACATTTTTCTGACAAATAATATCGAATTGTCAACAATATTTATATTTCGTTATCTATCAATATATTAATTAAAATACACCCCAAAATAAGGCGTTCGAGAATAGAAAAAACTTGATCATCGCCACCGATTACCCGTATTTTTAATTTCTCAAAGGCTCTTTTTTCGCCGTTACACCCCCTCTCAACACGCACGACTATAAAAACGGATTAGGGAAAGAGCCAGTTGCATAAATTCCGGTTAATTGTTAATTTTGCAACGATGGAAACAGAAAAACCGGAAACCGGACGTTTCGCACCTTCTCCGACAGGGAGGATGCATCTCGGCAATATTTTCGCCGCACTCGTTTCGTGGCTCTCCGCCCGCAAGAAAGGGGGTAGATGGATTTTGCGAATCGAAGACCTCGACCCGCAGCGCTCACGCATAGAATATGCCCGGCAAATAGAAGACGACCTGAACTGGCTCGGTCTTGATTGGGACGAAGGAGGCATTGACGACACCGGGAGCCATGGTCCATACCGCCAAAGCCTACGTGCCAACTTCTATGAGGAAGCAATAAGCAGATTGAAAGAGACAGGCCTGACCTATCCTTGCTATTGCACACGCGCCGACGTCATGGCCACCCAAGCCCCACATGAAAGCGACGGCAGGATAGTGTATGCAGGCACATGCCGTCCGGCATCGCTTTCGGGGAAATCCGACAGCCCCATCATAACCATACCCGACACAAAAAGGACAGAGCGTGCCACAAGGCTTTTCGTGCCCGATGAAGAGATATCGTTCACCGACCGTCTTTACGGACCACAGTCGGTGAATCTCGCGTCGCATTGCGGAGATTTCGTGCTCCGCCGCGCCGACGGCGCATGGGCATACCAGCTCGCCGTGGTGGTGGACGACGCACTCATGGGAGTGACGGAAGTGGTGCGTGGGAGCGACCTCCTGCTCTCTTCGGCACAACAGATTTATCTCTACCGTCTCCTGGGCCTTACACCTCCACGATTCGCCCACATCCCCCTTATCTGCAACGAATCGGGCGTCAGGCTGTCAAAACGCGACAGCTCGTTGAGCATGGAAAGGCTACGCGAAGAATATACCCCGCAACACCTCATCGGAATGCTGGCGTACATCTCAGGCATCCTTCCCGAACCTTTCCCGATTAGCGCACACGCTCTTCTGCCATTGTTCTCCTGGACAAGCCTGCGCCCCACCCCCACCATCTCCATATAAAAAGAAGGCGCATCGAACCCGACACACCTTCTAAAGCAGTTATTACATCCGGCCAAACGCCGTCGTAAAGACTATTTCATCTTCCACCAATCAATCCGGAAGAGGTCTTTCCCCGCACCCTTGAAGCAGAGGAAAAGGTCATGAACTCCAGCCGATTTTTCAAGCCGTGTCTTAAATATTTTGAAAGAATCGGAACTTCCGGTAGGCACAATTTCCACCTCACCAATCTTTTTGCCGGTAGATGAATCAAGGCGAATTTCAATGGTTCCTCCTTTCCCCGCACAAGAAGCCATAACGGTAAACTCTCCGGCACCTTTCTTGAAATCCACACCCGAAATCTCTATATATTCACCGGGGTCGATATCAGCCACAACCATATTGTTGGCGGAGGCGGGGCTGTTATCGGGAGCAGGGAGTGTCTTGAGTCCGTAGCCCCATGCCATCGTTTCGGCCTCTACCCTTCGGAACGGATTTAAAACCTCTATCTGCGAAAGCGTGGCGTCTCTCCAATAAGGCACCTCCTGAATCGTCCCGTCTTGATTATACCACATCTCGGCAGCCTCCACGCAGCGGCGTTCGTGATGGTCGGGGGTCTCTTGCCTTAATACATCGTAGCTATGCCCGAACACATAGCTCTTACCCTTATAATCTATCAGTCCAGGATGATTGCCACGTGTCCTGGGAGTATGGTCCATTATATGGCCCTTATATTCCCACGGACCGGAAGCGGAATCACTCATGGCATAGCCTATACCTTCCGGACAACAGGTAGATGCGAACGACATATAGTAACGTCCGTCGTGTTTCGACAGCCAGGGTCCCTCCTGATAATCCCGAATGTGAGGAAACGTGATTATATCGCCCGAATAAGACACCATATCGTCGTTAAGTTTCACGCCATAAAGATGTGGATTGCCCCAATAAAGATATGCCTGGCCATCGTCATCCACAAGCACCGTAGGGTCGATATCATTCCAATGTTCTTTCTGCCACACAAGCGGCTTGCCGATAGGATCTACAAAAGGTCCGTAGGGGGAATCGGCAACCAATACGCCTATACCGTTGCCGTGAATCGGGCAATACATATAGAATTTTCCATTGCGCTCCACCACCTGGATAGCCCACGCACCGTTGTCCCGCTTGTTCCATTTGAAATCTTTCAAGGAAGCGACCGCCCCATGGGCAGTCCAGTTGACCATATCGGTCGATGTGTAAAGCAGCCAGTCATACATTTTGAATCCGTCGGCATCGTCCTCATCATGGGAAGTATAAAGATATACGGTGCCGTCATGCACCATCGGCGCGGGGTCTGCCGTATAGCTTGTCTGCACAATGGGGCGCGTCGGTTTCGAAAATGGCGGGGCGATTACGAATCCGCCGTTCGAAGGGATGTTTACCTTTGCGTTGCCGTCTTTCGAAGTCTTGAAATACTTAACGCTTCCGTTCAATGCAGCATCATCGGAATAAAGCGACAGGTTCTTTCCCTGCATACCTTCGGGAAGCATAAACGCCACATCCATGGATTTCGGGCCGGCGTTTACACCGCATACATACCAATCATATCCTTTTCTTCTCGCCAAAACCACATATTTACCCGGATAGCCATCAATGAAGCGTGTTTCATCCCAGACAGTAGGCACATTCTTCATAAAACCGATTGCCCATGCAGGAGCATCCTGAAGATTATTGGGAGCGAGGGCGAAGTGCTGCACAGGGCTTTGGAAAAGCACGGCAGCCGCAAGCGCGAACACGTCGGAAGTTTTCCTTTTCGACCCCTTAGGCCCATTGCCGGCATTATAATATTTATTCAGCGCACTCCCACCGAAATCCATTCCCCCCACAGTGTTACGGATAAACGGATGGATAGCTGCGTTCATGGCCTCCGCGTCGCAACTTCCCTGTGAAAAATGAAGATTCTCGCTTGCGAGCACAGCCTCCGAAGCCACGAAATTAGGATACATCCTGTCCCATCCACGCGGCAGCGTACAGCCATGGAAAATAACGAGCAGGCCGTAGTCGTTGGCATCCGAGAGGATATCGTGATACAGACGCATCATCTCTTGTTTGTCGCCGCCGAAAAAATCGACCTTTATGCCCTTGATTCCGTTTCTTTGCATCCACGCCATGTCTTTGCGACGCTTCACGATGTCGTTCATTATGCCGCGCGGGCCCTGGGGAGCGTCGTTCCAACTCCCGTTGGAGTTATACCAAAGGAAAAGGGCAACCCCCTTCCCTTTGCCGTATGCCGCCAGTTTCTCTATACCGTCATATCCGATTTGGGTATCCCACAACGCATCGACGAGCACACTTGAATATCCCATATCGGAAGAGAAATCTATGTATCGTTTCTGTTCGTCGAAATTGCAGCTCGGATCCATTTTCATTATCCAGCTCCACGAACCTTTCCCATATTCATATTTACGCGACGGATTATAAAGCGGACGCACCACATCGAAGGGTATGGTGGTCTCCACAATGGGCCTTAAATCGGAGCCCACGGTAATAGTCCTCCACGGCGTATAACCAGGAAGCGCAATCGCAGCAGACGTCGAGCCGAAGCCGTTCATTTCCCCCTGTTGCGGGTAAGCGATAGTATAGGAACCGTCGGTGTTTCCGGCAAGATGCGAAGCGCAATAATCTCCCGCAATTCCGGTTTCCGAAATCAGCATCCAGCCTTTGTCGCCGTTGCGGAACAGGCAAGGGAAAGAATAACCGGCACCCCATCCGTTTTTGCCGACAGCATCATCGAGGGTGTAGCTTGTCTCATAACTCGGCGATGTCCTTGCGAAACCACCCATCGGAAGGCTCTGGGGACATAGAAACGTTGTGGTGCCCGCAGGCATGGCAAAGCCGGTAGCTTCCGACTCCACGATGCAACAACGCGTATCTCCCTGCGGATGGAGGAGATAACGGAATGCCACGTTGTTGTCGCTTACCTCCACTATATAGTCAAAAACTTTCTTGCCATCCTTGCCAAAGGTGAACTCCCCCCGGTTGGCACGGTAGTTCACACGGCTTTTCTTTATATTGGGGAGGGAATAGTCATCGGCCACCGCTTTTACAGGAGCGGCGGAAGTAATGGAAAGCCCTTGGGTGAAGTCTCCGATGTTGGTAACCATTCCAAGAGGAGAATTCTCAATCATCGTCACGCCGTCGTAGGCGACGCTATAGGCCGGTATCCCGTTAAGGTCGGATACAGTCAGAACGGTCTTCCCGTCAGGACTCGACACGGTTGCCCCTACATGGCCGGAAGCCATTGCCGGGAAGAAGGCAAAGAGGCCTGCCGCGACATAAATCAGTTTGGTCATAAGTCAGTATATTATGGATTAAACTAAAACTAAAAGTCTTCTTTCACGACTACTTTGCAAAAGTAATTAAGGCCAACCTATAATATGGTGCAATCCGTAACAAATACATTTACAATTGACACCTGCATCACAGCAAGCCGAATCAGGCCGCCCTCTTCTTACCGACATGTATTATTTTTCAGACATCCCTCAAGAGTGCTACATTACAATTGGTCCAAAATGTGTTATTATTTGACTCTAACGCAAGTTTCGTCAACCACACACCCTCTTTTAAGCCACGCAGATGAACCATTCCAACCTCTTTATTGTAATTAATCACAAACACCAACTATAAATCTTTAATTATACAGATTATGAAAAAGTACAATTTCGAAGAGGAACTCCCCCACCTCATCCCTCATTTCGTCCACGTGGTAATGGGCGCCGCAGCAATAGTCCTTTCAGCCGAGATTCTTAAGAAACTCTGCAAGGTGCATAAAGGAATCAAGGAAATCAAAGAAGGGCACGAACAGATTGCCGAAGGACGCCGCGAAATGCTTGGCATCGAAAAAAAGAAATAACATAGTTTTTTTAGAGTTCGTTCCTTAAAACGTAACCACAGAGAAAAATCCGGCAACCCGCAATAATTGAAGGTTGCCGGATTTTTCTATATCTTAATGGATACTCATCCGGTTTGCCAATTTAACGACCAAGAATCTGGTTAACACGCGCCTGTACTGCCGAATAATCTGAACCCAACGACTTCTGGCGTCCAGGATTATTGCCATAATCACCACGCAACACCTCCCTCGCCTCACGCTCGATACGGTCGTCGTAGGCGTTTGTAGAACCTGCGGATGCCGAAGCAGCGGATGCAGAAAGTTTAGAAGGTACAGCCACCTTATTGCGCACATCCGCGCCGGGAAGGGAAACGGAAGCAGGTTCCTCGAAATATACAAACGTCAGCATCGTCTGCGGGGCGGAACCGCGCTGTTTCGTCCCTTTGGAATATCGCCCGAGATGCAGGGCCGAGGGAGAATACATACTCTCTTTGGCGAAACGGTCGCCATGCGACGACAACGGGCCGTTGTCTTTGCCTACGAGCCATGCGAGAAACAGACATACCCCGAAAATACCGAATATACTAAGCAGCCACGCCGCCCCGCGGACTCTGTTGTGCCTGACGGCATCATGGCGGTTGAAATCAGATGTTTTCATAATCTTTTTGTTTTAAAATGTAAATGTTTCTATATGCAATCAACCAGTAACGAGTGTCGCCGCATCTCTTATTCCGGCCCGCGCCCACACTGTTTTAGTGGAAGTTACGAGCGGCGGCTTTGAATGTTAAACAACCGTCGAAGCGATTTGCCTTGCGCGTTTAATCTTTTTTAAATCATTTTATGACACCCGCCCCGCCACCACCCATTCCGGTGTCATGACATACGAAAAAAGCGCCCCGTCTCCCGTAAGAGACGAAGCGCACAAAAACATGAAACGAATTTATCTACTCTTCTTTATTTGCCAAGGGCTTCCTTTATGCCTTCCACCATCTTGTCATGGTCGCGGTAATCCGGATGGCGCACTGCGTTGCCCTCGCGGTCAACAAGAATGTAGAACGGAATCCCGTCAACCTGAAAACGGTTGCGGATAGCCTTTATCTGCTCTTCCGATGCCATATAATGCTCACCCTTTATTCCCGGCAACATCTTCTCATACTGTGAGAGATCAGAGCTTGTGTCGGCTATATACACCCACACGATGTCGGGGTCGCTCAGCTTAGAAGACTTAAGTGGTTCGTTTTCCTTAAGGGCAGAGCGGCAAGGACCGCACCATGTGTTCCAAAGGTCAACCAACACCACTTTTCCCTTATATTTGTCGATTATATTCTGGAAATATTTCTCGGGAGCGTCGTCGGGCAACGATGCAATCTTTTCCTTAAGTCGCGCCTCAATCTCCCGGGTTTCACTGTTGCGGGCTTTCAAGGCATTCGCAAAGAACGGACTGGAAATGATTAGTCCGCAGCTTACAAGACTTATCAGCCTCTGATTAATAAGACAATAGTCGCAAGACAAAGATACATAACGACTATCCTTGTTATCTCAATTTCTACAATAACAAGCGTTAAAGAATGAAAAATCAGCAACCAGAATAGCCGGAAGGATGTTTTAATGTCGTTCGTATTGTAGAATTATATAATTAACAGGATTATGAAAACAACAGATTATGCAGAGCAGGCGAAAAACGCAGCACAGTCAAGTATCGACGAAGCCAAGGCAGCAGCTTCAGATTTAAAAGAGGCAGCCGCTCAAAAAGCTGCCGATATCAAAAACCAAGCCGCCGACATCAAGTCGCAGGCTGCAGAGAAGGCATCCGATATCAAAAATCAGGCCGCAGACAAAGCTGCCGATTTAAAGGATGCTGTCGCCAATAAGGCCGCAGACCTCAAAGACAAAGCATCCGGCCTTGCCGACGCAGCACAGGAAAAGGCATCAGGAATCTTCGATAAAATCAAAGATAAGGCTGCCGACATCCTTCACGCAGGAGCCGACAAGGTGTCGGACCTCGCTGACAAACTCGATAAATAAAACCATCCGCCGGATAAACAATGAGCAGGGTGTGTCATAACAGATTTATGACACATCCTGTTTTGTATTGTCGGCATTCAAAGACTCCATCTTGTAGATAATTTTTTGACGATTTTTCCAATTTTCCTGAATTAAGATTTGTAAATTGTTTACATTTTTAACTAACTTTACACTTTCAAATAGAATCGTGTAAGAAACTGCAAATGTCAGAGACCGCATATCATATCCCCGCGCTGCTTCCCGAAGCCATAAGCCTGCTGAATATCAAGCCAAACGGAATATACATCGACGCCACTTTCGGAGGCGGCGGACATTCACGCGCCATAATGGCACAGCTTGGAGAAAACGGACGGCTTTTCTCTTTCGACAGGGACATGGATGCATTCTCAAACCGCATCGACGACGACAGATTTACGTTTGTGCATTCCAATTTTCGTTTCATCGAAAATTTCATGCGCTATCATGGAGTAGGGAAAGCCGATGGAATCCTTGCCGACCTCGGGGTTAGCTTCCACCACTTCGACTCGTCGGAAAGAGGTTTCTCCTTCCGCACAGACTCCCCTCTCGACATGCGCATGAACCGTAAAGCCGACGTCAGTGCCGCCGACATAGTGACGGAAGCATCGGAAGAAGAACTTAGAAACATGCTCTACGCATATACCGACTTGAAACGTCCGGGCAACGTGGTAAAAGCCATAGTCAAAGCACGCGAAGCATCGCCAATTTCCACTACATTCCAACTTGCCGACGCAGTCCGCCCCGCGCTTGACCCCAGGCAAGAAAAAAAGGAACTCGCCCAAGTGTTCCAAGCCCTTAGAATACGCACCAACGATGAAATGGGCGACCTCAGACGCTTCCTCGAGGCCTCCGCAAGGGTGCTCAAACCGGGGGGAAGGCTCGCGGTTCTAACATATCATTCGGTGGAAGACCGGATGGTGAAAAATTTTATGAAAACAGGCAACATCGACGGCATCGAACAGAAGGATTTCTTCGGACGCATCTCCACCCAATGGAAACTCGTCACAAGAAAACCTGTGGAACCATCGCCGGAGGAAGTCGAGGCCAATCCGAGGTCAAGAAGCGCCAAACTCCGTGTTGCCGAACTCATTCAACAATGACAATAATTCTCTCCTAAACAATGAACGACACATCAACACCTAAAAAAGAAAAAAATAAACGTCCCACCCCGGCATGGGTTTCAGACGTAAGATACGGGCGTTCACTTTCTGTAGAGTTTTTCAAACGCAACGCGTGGCTCCTGATGGTGTTTCTCGTGGCTATGCTCTCCCTCATGGGACTCCGCTACAAGACAAAAACCAAAATGGAGGAAATCAAACGGCTTTCCAACGAACTGCAGCTTGCCGAGAGTTCGAAACTTCAAGAAAAAGCCGCATATATGTCGCTGATAAGGGAAACGGAAATGAAACGACTCGTTGACGAAAACGGCCTGGGCCTCGATTTCCAGGAACAACCTCCGTTCGAACTGGAATTAGACAATAATTGAAAAACGGCGGAACAACGCGCATTGTAATGAAATGAAACAAAACAACAAGACACATATCCTTTTCAGGTATGCCATCATCACGCTTGCATTCCTCTTGTTTTCGATAGCCGTGGTGGTGAAACTCATCGACACCACAGTGTTGACCGCACCCGAATGGAACAAACGAGCACACAAAGAGTTGTCGCAGACTTCGGTTATCCCCCCCGAGAGAGGCAACATCCTCGCCTCCAACGGCAATATCCTCGCCTGCAACCTAAAGGTATATGACATAAAGCTCGACCTACGCCACAACAAGGTGATGAAGCAGAACGGAATCCCCTGGGCAAAAATCGACAGCCTCGCGGACTCACTCGACTATCATTATCCCCGCATCAGAAACCTCAAACAGCATCCCGACACATTCAAGAAATATTCCTGGCACACGCGACTGAAAAAGGAATTCGACAAAGAGCCCAACAAGCGTCCGCGTGCGCTGAGGCTTACCGCCAAGAAGACACTCGAAGACTTCGAGCGCATACGCAATTTCCCTTATCTCAAAGACTTCAAGGGGCGCGGATTCCGCATCCCGGTCTATAAGGAAGAAAAAAACGTGCGAATCTATCCTTACGGAAGGATGGCATACCGAAGCATCGGACGCGTAAATGAAAGCCACGCCACCGGCGAATTTCATGGATATTCGGGCCTGGAGAAAGACCTTGACACGCTTCTCTATGGCAAACCGGGCGTAGCCAAAAAAGTGGCGCTCACCTCTGGGATAGGCAACTGGATGTCGCAAGCTCCTGTAAGGGGGTTCGACATCCACACCACCATCGACATCGACCTTCAGGACATGCTTGAAGAGGAACTGCTCAAAATCTGTCAAGACTCCAAGGCGGAATGGGGCACGGCAATCCTCATGGAAGTGGCCACAGGGGAAATCAAAGCGATTTCGAATATCGAACTTTTGAAAGATGGCACCTACGGGGAAGCCCTCAACCGTGCGGTACAGGCGTTTGAACCCGGCTCCGTAATGAAGCCTATCTCGCTGATGATAGCCTTCGAAGACGGCCTCGTGAAAAACGTGAACGACACGGAAGACTGCAGCCCGTTCCAACGCACCAGTGACCCCCACGGGTCCGGACGCAAGACGATGAAACAAATCATCGAGCAATCTTCGAATACCGGGATAGCCCGCGTGATATTCCGCGGATACGAACAAAAACCGGAAGCCTTCTATGACCGCCTCGCCTCAATAGGTTTTTTCGAACCCATGCACACCGGTATTGCCGGAGAATGCATCCCCAGAATCAGAAGGCTCGTTGATAAAGACTCCCGGGGCAACAATATCACCATGACCTCCCGCCACCTCGACCTTGCACGTCAGGCATACGGCTATAACACCGAAATTCCTCCGCTTTATGCCCTTTCGGTCTATAATGCCATTGCCAACGGCGGTAAATATGTGAGGCCGCACCTCGTGAGGGCACTTATTGACGAAGAAGGCCGCGATTCAATCCTGCCGATCAGCTATATCCGCGACAGTATCTGCTCCCGGGCCACAGCCAGCAAAGTGCGCCAATGCATCCGGGAGGTGGTATGGGGAGAACACGGCACAGCCCGACTTGTGCGCGACGACCGTGTGGAAGTGGCAGGGAAAACAGGCACAGCCTATCCGGTGGAACACGGCGCCTACAACACCTCGAAACGCCGATATGCCTTCGCAGGATTCTTCCCTTACGAGCAACCGCTCTATTCGTGTATGGCACTCGTTCTCGGCCCGTCGGGGACAAGCGCCAACCGCACATCGGGCCAGGTGGTGAAAAATATGGCCGTAAAAATGTATGCCCGGGGGATGCTCAACAATTCTTCCTCCTTCACTACTTCAAAAACAGAAAACACACCCGTGCTTGCGGCATCCGAGGCCTACGACAGCCGGGAACTCACCTCCTCTCTCGGGATTCCGAAGGCAAGAAAAGTGAAAGCAACAAAATCAAACGGCAATCCCGCCGGATGCGTACCCAATGTAGTAGGGTATGATGCCCCCACGGCCGTCAGAATCCTTGAAAGCAACGGACTTAACGTGGTCCTTCGAGGATCGGGACGCGTGGTTTCGCAATCCCTTCCCAAAGGGTCTCCACTTCGCCACGGCGGAAAAATAGTTCTCCATCTAAAAATATAATTCCCTGAAATATGACATCAAAACTATCAAGCCTGATCAGCGACATAAAGCCGATTGAAATAATAGGCGAAACCGACAAAAATATAACATCTCTGCAAAGCGACTCACGCAAAGTGGAAAAAGACGCCCTTTTCGTGGCGGTAAAAGGCACCGTGACCGATGGCCACAAATATATCCCCATGGCAGCCAGTGCTCATGTGGCCGCCATAGTATGCGAAGAAATGCCCGCCGCCTATGAAAAAGGGGTGACTTACATTCGTGTTGCAGACTCGGCCGAGGCCCTCGGCTGCCTTGCATCCGCATGGTATGGCCATCCTTCTCGCAAACTTAAACTCGTAGGGGTGACCGGCACGAACGGAAAGACCACCACCGCCACCCTACTCTATGAAATGGCGAAATTCGAAGGCTATAAAGCCGGCCTTCTTTCCACGGTGTGCAACTACGTGTGCGACCGCGCCGTGCCCACCACCCACACCACACCAGACCCAATCACCCTCAATGAATTGCTTGCAGAGATGGTTGACGAGGGGTGTGAATACGCATTCATGGAAGTATCGTCGCATTCCACTGCCCAACACCGTGTAGCGGGGCTCCATTTCACCGGCGGTATCTTCACCAATCTCACCCGAGACCATCTCGACTATCACGGCACCGTCGAAAACTATATGAAAGCGAAAAAAGCATTCTTCGACATGCTGCCTCCCTCGGCTTTTGCCCTGACCAACGCCGACGACAAATGCGGCGCCTACATGGTGCAGAACACAAAAGCCAAGGTTTATACCTATTCGCTTCGTTCGGATGCCGATTTCCGCGGCAAGGTGCTTGAGACAAGGCTCGACGGCACTCTGATGCTGCTCAACGGAAGGGAAGTGGAAGTGCAGTTCACCGGACGGTTCAACGCCTGCAACCTGACCGACGTATATGGGGCGTCCATCCTTGCGGGCTTCGATCCGGAGGAGGTGATTGTCAACATGAGCAGGCTCGTGCCTGTGGCGGGACGTTTCCAGCCTTTCCTTTCGAAAGACGGCGTGGCAGCCATAGTGGATTATGCCCATACTCCCGACGCGCTTGTAAACGTGCTCGACACGATACGCGAAATAGTGGGGGCCGACGGTGAAATAATCACGGTGGTAGGGGCCGGAGGCAACCGCGACCACGGCAAGCGCCCCATGATGGCGCAGGAAGCGGCATGCCGAAGCGATTTTCTCATCCTCACGAGCGACAATCCGCGCAATGAAAACCCCGAAGACATCATCAACGAGATGAGGGAAGGACTCACCTCCGAGGAACTGCAACGCACGGAATGCATAACAGACCGCCATGAAGCCATACGGGCCGCCATAAAACGCGCCAACCCGGGCACGGTGGTGCTGGTGGCAGGGAAAGGACACGAGACCTATCAGGAAGTTTGTGGAGTGCGTCATCATTTCGATGACCGCGAAGAAGTTAAAGAAGCGTTTGCATTAAGATGATTTATTGGCTTTTTAAATTGCTTGAAGGCACGGATTTCCCCGGAATCCGATTAATGGACTATATCACCTTCCGTGCCGGAATATCTTTTGCCGTGGCGATGGTAATCGCCCTCATATTCGGCCGCGACATAATCCATCGTCTCCAGAAAATGCAGGTAGGCGAAGTGATACGCAACCTCGGACTCGAAGGACAAATGAGCAAAACCGGTACCCCGACAATGGGCGGTGTAATCATTATCCTGTCGATAATCGTGCCGTGCATCCTCTTCGGCAACCTCGCCAATATCTATATGATATTGATGCTGGTAGCTACTCTCTGGATGGGCGCAATCGGGTTCCTCGACGACTACCGAAAGCTGAAATACCATAACAAAGACGGGCTCAAGGGAAAATATAAGGTCATCGGCCAGATAGGACTCGGACTTATCGTCGGAATCTCCATGTGGCTCTCTCCCGACATTGTAATGAGCGAAAATATGGAAGTGGTTGACCAAATAAACCACCAGACGGAAATCGTGCATTCCGTCAACACCGTCAAATCGCCGCAGACCACCATTCCGTTTGTGAAAAACAACAACTTCAACTACGAATGGCTCACCGGCTGGATTCACGATGAAAACGCCGCCCAGATGCTCGGATGGCTTGTGTTCGTGCTCGTCGTCATTATCGTGGTGGCTGCCGTGAGCAACGGCGCGAACCTCACCGACGGCCTCGACGGCCTCTGCGCCGGGACTTCGGCAATCATCGGTGTGGCGCTTGCAATAATGGCATATCTCGGCGGCAACGTGATTTATTCGGGTTATCTCAACATAATGTATATCCCGGGCAGCGAAGAGCTTGTGGTGTATGCGGCGGCATTTATAGGGGCGCTTGTCGGGTTCCTGTGGTATAACGCCTTCCCGGCACAGGTATTCATGGGCGACACGGGAAGCCTTACGCTCGGCGGCATTCTCGCCGTATTCGCCATTCTCATCCGCAAGGAACTCCTGATTCCGTTGCTGTGTCTCATCTTTTTCATCGAAGACCTCTCCGTAATCCTTCAGGTAGGTTATTTCAAATATACCAAGAAGAAGTATGGAGAAGGGAGGCGGATATTTAAAATGACTCCACTCCACCATCATTTCCAGAAAGCCGGCGACCCCTCGGTGAAGTGCCTCATAAAACATCCGGTCGCACCCATTCCCGAATCTAAAATAGTCGTAAGATTTTGGATTGTAGGGATTCTGCTGGCTGCCCTCACTTTTGTGACTTTGAAAATCAGATAAAACTCCACTATCGGGATATAAATATATATAACGTGAATATCAACAAACACAACATAGACCTCGCAGGCCGGCTCGTAGTGCTCGGCGGAGGCGAAAGCGGCACCGGCGCCGCCATACTCGGAAAAGCAAAAGGGATGGACGTGTTTCTCTCCGACATGGGCATCATACCGCAGAAATATAAAGACCTTCTCGACGCCCATGCCATCCCATACGAGGAAGGACGGCATACGGAAGAGAAAATTCTTAATGCCACGGTAGTGGTAAAAAGCCCCGGCATCCCTCCTTATGCACCCATGGTGGAGAAAATCTCGGCCAAGGGGATTTCCGTATTGTCAGAAATAGAATTCGCTGCCGGATTTACCGACGCCAAGATGGTGTGCATAACCGGCTCTAACGGGAAAACCACCACTACCCTGCTCACCTATCATATCTTAAGGAAAGCCGGACTCGACGCAGGGCTTGCAGGCAACGTAGGCAAAAGCCTCGCGCTGCAGGTGGCGGAAGACCCACATGAAATCTATGTGATCGAACTTTCGAGTTTCCAGCTGGAAAACATGTATAAGTTCAAAGCCAATATCGCCGTAATAATGAACATAACGCCCGACCATCTCGACCGTTACGACCACAAGATGGAAAACTATGTGGCGGCGAAGTTCCGTATTCTCCAGAACCAGACGAAAGACGATGTATTCGTATATTGGCAAGACGACCCCATTATCCGCGAGCAGATAGCACGCGTGCAGAGCGAAGCGATGCAGCTCCCCTTCGGCATCGGCCGTGAAGAAGACAGCGCAGCCTGGGTGGAAGACGGAATAGTGCATTTCTCCACTCCCGGTGAAGTCTGGGAAATACCCCGCGACAAACTGTCGCTCACAGGGCTCCACAACCTCTACAACTCCATGGCGGCCGGCATATCGGCATCAGTGCTCAACATCAAGAAAGACAATATCCGCCAGGCGCTCGAAGACTTCGAAGCAGTGGAACACCGTCTCGAATATGTAGCCAGCGTAGATGGCGTGCGCTACGTCAACGATTCGAAGGCCACCAACGTGAATTCCACCTGGTATGCTCTTGAAAGCATGACCACCCCCACCGTGCTCATTCTCGGCGGCAAAGACAAAGGCAACGACTATTCGGAAATAGAGCCGCTCGTGAAAGAGAAAGTGAAAGCCATCGTCTGCATGGGGCTGCACAACGAGAAACTTCTCGACTTCTTCACCGGAAAAGTAGCCAAAATCGTTGACACACATACCCTCGCCGACGCTGTGGCGGCATGCCGCGAAATTGCGTCGGAAGGCGACACCGTACTCCTCTCCCCTTGCTGCGCAAGCTTCGACCTCTTCAAAAGTTATGAAGACCGTGGCGAACAATTCAAAGCAGCCGTAAAAGCGATGAAATAATGGCAAACGAGACAGAAACGCTTGGACAAGGCGTAATTATAAAAAACACGGTTGACGGCGTTGCCGTGGAGCCGGAAGTAAAAGCCGTGCGCAACCGTAAGGCGCGCCCTACGGCGCGTCCTAAGCCCGACCCTTATATATGGGGCATCTACATAATGCTCCTTATGGTGTCGGTTATCGAACTGTTTTCGGCATCAAGCACTGAGGTTTCCGCAACCAACGTGTATATGCCCCTCATCCGCCATGCGGTGTTCCTTATAATCGGCCTCGGGGCGGTCTTCGCCCTGCAAAACATCCACTACGGCTATTTCAGCCGTTTCGCGTGGTTTTTCGCACTGATATCGCTCGGGCTCCTGATACTATCCAACTTCTTCGGAGTGGAAATCAACGGGGCTCAAAGGGCCATACGCGTTGCCGGATTCACCATTCAGCCACCTGAGATAGTGAAACTTACGGTGGTTGTGCTTCTCGCCACTATTCTGGGACGTAACCAGGAGCCGCGCGGAGTTTCCAACAGAGGTGTAATCGAGGCGGCCTTTGTAGTTGTGATTTTCGGTGCGTTCCTATGGAAAAACGGACTCACCAACACCATCCTACTCTTCGGTGTGAGCCTTTCGATGTTCCTCATCGGTGGCATGAAATGGAAGAAATTTTTCATTGTCCTGGCAGTATATGCAGCATGCGGAGGCATGCTATATATGATGAAATACACCGGCTCAGACGATGCCGACGACGAAGACCGTATCGAAGTTATGGATGGGCGCCAGGATACCCACAAAGGGCGTATAGCGCGTTTCATTGAAGGCGTGCATCCGGACGACCCTATCACCGATGAAAACCGGCAGGTGGTGTTTGCAAAGATAGCCCAGGCGCATGGCGGAGTATTTGGTCAAGGGCCGGGCAATTCACGCGAAAGCGCACGCCTCCCGCTCGCCTTCTCCGACTATATTTATTCTATTATAGTGGAAGATACCGGCCTTGTAGGTGGCGTATTCCTTCTGCTGCTCTATCTGTGTCTGCTCGCACGCGCCGGACGCATCGCCTACTATTGTTCGAGGGCTTTCCCGGCATTCCTGATTATGGGGTGTGCGGTATTGATTGTATTCCAGGCCCTCGTCCACATGGCAATCGTGACAGGACTGTTCCCTGTCAGTGGCCAGCCGTTACCGCTCATTTCCAAGGGTGGCACGTCGGTGGTGGTGATGTCGGTGGCAATCGGAATCATGCTATCCGTGAGCAGGTTTGCAGTGGTCAACGGCAATAAGAAACAAATCAAGGCTGAACTTAAGGAGCTGCCCGAAGACATGCAGGCGGCCAACTTCTCAACACAGACAAAAAATGATTGACACGAATATAAATACATCCGCCGCAGACAGGATGGCGAACCGTCCGAGGGTGGTGATAAGCGGTGGCGGAACGGGAGGCCACATCTTCCCCGCCCTTTCCATAGCCGATGCACTCCGCAGACGTCTCGACGCCGAGATTCTTTTCGTAGGCGCCGACAACAGAATGGAAATGACGCGCGTGCCCGACGCCGGATATAAGATTATCGGCCTCCCCGTGGCAGGATTTGACCGCAAACGCCTATGGCGTAATTTCTCCGTGCTCTTCAAGCTGTTCAAAAGCCTCAGAATGTCGCGCAAAATTATACGCGATTTCAAGCCCGACATAGCAATCGGCGTAGGCGGCTATGCCTCCGGCCCCACTCTCAAGGCGGCACAACGTGCCGGAGTGCCCACTCTCCTTCAGGAACAAAATTCTTACGCCGGAGTGACCAACAAACTTCTCGGAGAGAAAGCCGAGAAAATCTGCGTTGCATACGACGGAATGGAACGCTTCTTCCCCGCCGGGAAAATAGTAAAGACCGGGAATCCAATCCGTAAGGCATTGCTCAGTTCCTCGAAGACAGTGAAAGAAGCACGCGAATCGTTCGGGCTCAATCCGGAGCGCCCCACCCTCCTCGTAGTGGGCGGGAGCCTCGGGGCGTTGACCCTCAACGAAAGTATGGAAGCCGGGATAAGGGAACTTGCCGAAAATGGAATCCAGGTGATTTGGCAGACCGGGAAAAACTTCGGAGACCGCGGTCCCCTCGCAGCAAAAGGGCTCAAAGGGATTGTGGTGACTCCTTTCATCACCGACATGGCATCGGCCTATAAAGCCGCCGACCTTGTTGTCGGCAGGGCCGGCGCAGGCTCGATATCCGAACTCCAGGCGCTCGGCAAACCGGTGATACTCGTTCCGTCTCCAAACGTGGCGGAAGACCATCAGACCCACAACGCCCGTGCATTGTCTGACCATGGCGCGGCTGTCCTGATAACGGATGCCGAGGCAAGGGAGAAACTCGTAGCGACCGCCCTACCCCTTATTTCAGACAAAGAAAAGCTCGATGCCATGAGCCGGGAAATCGGAAAGATGGGCATAACCGACAGCGATTCCAGAATTGCAGACGAAGTCTGCCAAATCCTAAAGAACAGAAAGTCATGACTCAGGAAAACATACTCCATCCCTCGGATTCCGCATTCCGCAACCTCTATTTCGTAGGTGCCGGAGGCATAGGCATGGCAAACCTCGAACGCTACTTCCTCAGCAAGGGCCACAATGTGGCCGGATATGACAAAACACCCTCGGAACTTACACGGCGTCTGGAAGAAGAAGGGGTCGAAATTACATATACCGACGACAGCAACGAGATTCCCGAAGCATTCCGCTCCCCCGCCGACACCTTGGTGGTGTTTACTCCGGCCATCCCCGCCGACAGCAAGATTCTGGGATGGTACCGCGAAAACGGTTTCGAGGTGATAAAACGTGCCGCACTTCTGGGTAAGATAACCCGTTCTACGGAAGCCATCTGCATCTCCGGCTCGCATGGAAAAACGACAACATGCTCCATGACGGCCAACATCCTGCGCGGCTCGTCGGTTGGCTGCAACGCCTTCCTTGGAGGCATTCTGCGCAACACAGGGAGCAACCTCGTGCTCAGCGAGACATCTCCATGGTCGGTGATCGAAGCCGACGAATACGACCGCTCGTTCCATCAGCTCTCCCCCTCCATAGCCGTAGTCACATCGACCGATCCTGACCATCTTGACATCTACGGCGACGAAGCGGGCTATCTCGAAGGGTTCGCCCATTTCACGTCGCTTATCCGCGAAGGAGGCACCCTGTTGCTCCATACAGGGCTCAAACTCCGTCCGAAGACTCCCGACGGGGTGAAAACGATGACATACAGCGGCGGAAACGAAGGAGACTGGCATGCGGAAGACGTGAAATTCGGCAACGGCACCCTCTCTTTCACTCTGATTGGCCCCGACGTGAGAATTGCCGATATCGAGGTGGGAGTCCCCGTTGAAATCAACATAGACAACGCCGTAGCCGCGGCTGCCGCTTCAATCACAGCCGGAGCCACGCCCGACGACGTAAGGCGCGGCCTTGCATCATTCAAGGGCGCAAAACGACGGTTCGAAGTAATCCGCGACGGCAAAGACGGCAGCACCGCACTGATTGACGACTATGCCCACAGTCCCAACGAAGTCAAAGCATCCATCAGGTCGGTAAAGAAACTATATCCGGGGAGGAAACTCACGGTGATATTCCAGCCCCACCTCTACACGCGAACACGCGATTTCGCCCCGGAATTCGCAGAAGCCCTCTCACATGCCGACGAAGTAATCATGCCTGAAATCTACCCGGCACGCGAGCTTCCCATCCCGGGAGTGGATTCTCACCTGATACTCAAAGACGTGACGAGCCCGCAGAAATGCTTTTGTGAACGAAAAGATTTGCTAAATCTAATAAAAAATCGTAACTTTGAAATCTTGATGACTCTCGGAGCCGCCGACATAGACAGGCTTTTGCCTGACATCGACAGCATCCTTGATGAACGGAAACATATGTCGCACGATGCGTAAGACTATACTTAAATGGTTTATACTCACCGCGTTGTTCGCCTATGCCACAGCAGTGACAATATGGGCGCACGGCGAGGCGAGTCGTCATGCATGCCAGGGTATAGAGGTGGTGATAGCATCTGCGAAATCCGTGGATTCCGTCACTATAAACGGTGTAAAAGAGGAACTTTTGAAGTTTCCCAAGAAAATAGAGGGAACAGCAATAGAGAGAATCAACACAATGGAAATTGAAAATTATCTCTCGCGCTATTCCAACTTTGAAAACGTGGAATGCGCACTGACCACCAACGGGATGCTTTCGGTTTCGGTAGTGCCGATGATTCCGGAGATAAGGGTATTTGAACCGGACAAAAGTTACTATATAAACAAAGACGGCAAGCGAATCGAGTCGAAAGCAAACTTCTTCGTTGACGTGCCGGTGGTGAGCGGTAATTTCTCGGAAACCTTCCCCGCCCGCAACGTTCTGCCCGTCACAAGGTTTATCCAGAACGACCCGGTTCTGAGACAACTCGTGGGAATGGTGGAAGCAAAGAGTCCCTCCGACATTATGCTTGTGCCGAGAATCCACGGGCATGTCGTCAACTTCGGCGACACCTCCCGTCTCGGAGAGAAACGCAACGCCTTGCTGACATTCTATCGCAAGGTGATTCCCTACAAGGGATGGGAAGAATATGACACTATCTCCGTGAAATTCAAAGGGCAGATTGTAGCTACGAGACGAAACAAAACAGCCAATGCGCATAGCGCAGGATTTGAAGAGGAAATCGACCTTGAAGAAGCCACCCTACCCTCGGAAGCCTTTTCACGGGAACAAACCAACGGCACCGCCCCTTAAACCATTTGGACCGGAAGCCGTTATTAACAAAGAACAGTAACACAGATGAGTGAGGAGAGATATATAGCAGCTATTGAAATAAGCAGCTCGAAAATCATAGCCGCCGTGGGGAGAACCTATGGCGAGGGTCATCTTGAGGTGATTGCAGTAGAGCAGGAAAAAGGCGTGGATGCCGTGCGCTACGGCATTATCCAGAACCTGGAGGAGACATCTGTAAAAGTGGCCCGCATCATCGACAGGCTCGAACGCCGCACCGGCGTGGCGCCCAAGAAGATAAAGGGTCTTTTTGTAGGTCTTTCCGGACGCTCTCTGAGAAGCATCCCTACGGAAGTCCACATCAATCTCCCCGACGAGACCGAAATCTCGGACGATATCCTCAACCGTCTGCGCAACGATGCCATGCGCACTGCAATCGACAACTCTCTGGAGGTGGTTGACGCAGTGTCGAGGCTTTACAAAGTCGGAAAATCGGAAACGCATTCTCCGAAGGGAATTGTAGGCAACTTCATCGAAGCCACCTACGACCTTATCGTGTGCCGTCCGGAACTGAAACGCAACCTCACACGCACCATCTCCGACAAACTCAACATTCGAATCAACGGATTTGTGGTCACCGCCCTTGCCACGGGCCATCTTATTCTCACACCCGATGAAAAACGTCTCGGATGCATGCTTGTGGATTTGGGCGCGGAAACCACAACTGTGTCGATTTATCGCAAAGGATGTCTCGCATATTTCGCCACCCTCCCGTTAGGAGGACGCAACATAACGCGCGACATCACCTCCCTTAACGTGCTCGAAGAGAACGCGGAAGACATCAAAATAACCTCCGGCAACGCCATACCCCGCGACACCCAGTCATCGCTCAATCTCAACGGCGTGAAACTTTCAGACGTCGGCAACCTTGTGGTGGCACGCTCGGAAGAGATTGTGGCCAACATCGTGGAACAGATGGAATATGCCGGCTTGAAAGAATCCGACCTTCCCGGCGGAATCATCTGCATCGGAGGAGGCGTCAGGCTGCAGGGCATTACCGACCTTCTCGCCCAACAAAGCAATCTACCCGTAAGGAAAGGGAAGCTCCCGAATTATGTCACGGTTGACGAAAGCAAAACCCCCGGACATGATTTGGAGGAAATCGTCAGCATAATGTATGCCGGAGCCACCCTTAGCGAAGCAGAATGCCTTAAAGAACCTGACCACAAAGAAGTTCCGGCGACAGGCGAAGCGCCTCTGCCGCTTCCCGAGCCGGAAGTAGAAGAAGAAGAAACGGAAAGGAAAAGACGGAAAGGGAAGACGAATTCTTTCATGTCGGGATTCAAAACCAGACTCGCCAACATTTTCGGAGGCGGCCCCGAAGACAATTCCGACCTCATCGAATGAGCTATATCCCAACAAGTTTCCCATCCACACCAAAGTAAACACCATTCCCAGACATGGACGAAGACACCAGAATATACGACATAGCTGACGACAGCACATTTCTCGACGACCCCAACGCATCGATTATAAAGGTGATAGGAGTGGGCGGAGGCGGGAGCAATGCCGTCAATTATATGTTTCACCAAAATATACCCAACGTGAGTTTCGTTGTCTGCAACACCGACAGGCAACATCTCAACGACATGGACATCCCGACAAAGCTTCTGCTCGGCTGGGACGTGACCCACGGGCGTGGGGCAGGCAACAACCCGGAAGTGGGAAGGCAATGTGCCGAAGAGAGCTCGAGAGACATCCAGAAGCTCTTTGAAGACGGCACGGAAATGGTGTTTATAACCGCCGGAATGGGCGGAGGCACAGGCACCGGAGCCGCCCCCGTGGTGGCACGCCTGGCAAAAGAAGCGGGGATGCTAACAATAGGAATCGTGACCGTGCCGTTCCTTTTCGAGGGAGAGAAGAAAATTCTCAAGGCCCTTGACGGAGCCAACGAAATGAGGGAACACGTTGATGCGCTGCTCGTAATCAACAACGAGAACCTTATCGAGCTTTACAAGGACTACAACCTTTTCAACTGCTTTGAAAAGGCCGACGACACTCTCGCCAACGCCGCACGAAGCATCTCCGACATCATATCCGAAAAATGCTACATCAACGTCGATTTCCAGGACGTAAAAACCACGTTGAAAGACAGCGGCACCGCAATCATTTCAACGGCTTACGGGGAAGGGGAGCACCGCATCTCCGACGCCATCCACAACGCCCTGCATTCGCCGCTGCTTAAAGCACACGACATCAACACTTCAAAGCGTCTGCTTTTCAAATTCACCTGCTCCCGACAGGCAAAAAACCCACTCCGGGCGGAAGAAATTGCTGAAATCACGCAGTTCACCTCGAAACTGCCGTCGAGCATCGACGTAAAATGGGGTATAGGCGACAATCCGGAACTCGAAGACAAGGTAAAAATCACCGTACTCGCATCGGGATTCGACGTGACATTGGTTGACCGCAAAACGAAAGAAGGGGACAAAAAAGAAGGGCCAATTCTATTCGAAGGCATCAAAGACAAGGAAGAAGAGAAACAGCGCAAAGAGGAGTCGAACGAACGTATTGCGGAGGTTTACGGTGCGGATAAGGTCATAAAACAACGCCGCAACGCCGCAAAACTAAAATATGCAGTGCTGAAGCCATCGCAGTTTGACGACCATGATGTGATCGCTCTTGTGGAAAGCGTGCCGACCTACAACCGTGAGCCACGCTTCAACGACGAACTACAGCGCATTTCGGAAAAGAATGCCCCCGGCAGGAAACGTGACGACTACAGGCACGAACCCGGAGGGGAAACAATTTCTTTCGGAGATTTTTCCTACTGACAACCGGACAAACCGCTTATAGAGGGGGACATCCCCCCAAACAAACAGAAATAATTTTAATCCTCATAACAAAACAACACCGAGGGCGAATCAGATTCTGACAAGCCCGCAAAATCGATTAAAGAAAGATGGAAACTAAATTCCAGATGGTCGCCAAGACTTTCCAGGGGCTGGAGGATGTGCTCCGCGACGAACTCATAGAACTCGGCGCGGAAAACGTGGAGATGGGTCTGCGTATGGTCACATTCGAAGGCGACAACGAACTTATGTATCGTGCCAACCTCTGCTGCAGAACCGCCCTTAGAATCCTGAAGCCAATCGTGAAATTCACAGCGGATTCTACCGATGAACTGTATGACTACGTCCGCGACCTGGACTGGGAACAGTTTATGACCGTCGATTCCACCTTCTCGATTGATTCTACGGTGAACAGCGCGGAATTCAACCACTCCAAGTTTGTGACATACCGCGTAAAAGACGGAATCGCCGACCATTTCAACGACAAATACGGCCGACGTCCCTCAATCCGCCTCAGCGGGGCCGACATACAGCTTAACGTGCATATCTCCGACAACCGCGTCACAATCTCGCTCGATTCGAGCGGCGAACCGCTGTCGAAGCGCGGATACCGCACGGAACAGACCGAAGCGCCCATCAACGAGGTGCTTGCCGCCGGAATAATCATGAAAACGGGCTGGCGGGGCGACTGCGATTTCGTTGACCCCATGTGCGGTTCCGGCACTTTCCTGATAGAGGCCGCCCTTATAGCCGCCAATATCAACCCGGGCATTTATCGCGAGAGTTTCGCCTTCGAGAAATGGCCGGATTTCGACGAGGAACTCTTCGAGGAAATCTACAACGACGATTCCGCGGAGCGCGAATTCGCCTATAAGATTTACGGCGGCGACATCTCTCCCGAGGCCGTGATGATTGCACGCAAGAATATCAAGTCGGCACGCGTAGATGACATGGTCGATATCCAATGCAAACCTCTCGTGGACTGGACCGACAACGCTCCGGAAGGGGTCATGGTGACCAACCCTCCCTACGGAGAAAGGCTTAAACCTGACAACATAAATCTGCTTTACAAGAGCATCGGCTCCACGCTAAAGACGTATTTCAAGGGATGGCATGCATGGATCATAGGATACCGCGACGAGCAGTTTGCCGAAATCGGACTCAAGCCGTCGATAAAGATTCCGCTCCACAACGGCAGCCTCGAATGCAGCCTGCGCGAATACGTGCTGTTTGACGGACGCTATTCCGATTTCCGCGCGGAAGGGGGAAGCGTGAGCAACCCCGATGCAAAGAAAGAACAAGGCCCCAAGAAAGTGCGCCACATCTCCGATGACGACTGGGAACGCCAGGCAAAGAAATTCAACAGCGGCAAAGGGATGACCGACGACCGCAAGAAGAAAAAGCCGTTCAACAGAGACGAGAACAAACGTTCGTTCGACGCCGCCCCGAGAGGAGGCTTCCGTCATGACGACGACGATGACTTCGAAAGCCGCCCCTACAGCCGCGACAAAGGCGACAACCGAAGCTACAATCGTCCCAAACCCCAGTCGCGTCCCTACGACCGTGAAAAAGGCTCAGAGAGGGGAGACCGCGGTGGATTCCGTGGCGACAGAAACGACCGCGGGGGATTCCGTGGCGACAGGAATGACCGTGGAGGGTTCCGTAGCGACAGGAACGGGAACGAACGCGGGGGATTCCGTGGCAATAAGAACGAACGCGGGGGATTTCGCAATGACAGGAACGACCGTGGAGGGTACAATCCTGCAAATTCCAAAGGCCCCAGGTTGCCGGAATCGTCGGAGAGAATAATCAACACCGTCCACATGCGTTCTCGCAAGGGATGGAAGAAGCAAGATGACGAAGATTGATCCCGGCAGATGACACGCCGGAAAGGAATAGGAAAGACAGGCATGGTCCTCGCCGCATTGGCGGCGGGGGCCATGTGTGCGCTTGCATATTTTTGCGGGCATGAATCGCGGCTGTCCGGGGAACTCGGCATATGTCTGCGTTCGCCCAACCTATGGGAAATACCGCCATTGTGGTCATGGATAATCAACACGGCAGGGATAGCGCTGATAGCAGTAGGAGCGTTTCTGCTAAACCGTCACTACAACTTCATAAGGTCAACACAGCCGGTGCTCCCGGCATTGTTCCTTGTGCTCACGGCCTCAAACCCCTGGATCACCGACCATCTTTCAACATCCACACTGATTTGTGCAGTAAACCTGATGTCGCTGTCGGTGCTGTTCGGCTGCTACCGCCAAAGCAATGCCACCCAGCAGATGTTTCTGATCGGCACTATGTTTTCCGTAGGTTCGATGGTGCAATATGCATTCATCCCCTTCATCTTGCCTTACGTCATAGCCGCCATCGTGATGAAAGCATTCCGCATCAAGGAATTCCTTGCCATGGGGATGGGCATAATCGCACCGTATTGGGTAGGGGTGGGGTTAGGTATTATTAATCCGGAATGGTTCAGAATGCCGGAATTCACCAACCTTTTCAACGGGTTCGCACAAGCCCCCGACCTCTTTCTCCTGATGGTGAGCGTAGGCTTAGCCTCGTTTTTCGGCATTATGCTCGGCCTTAACAACAGCATCAAGCTCTATGCCGGCAATTCGAGAATCAACGCCCTCAACATGTCGATAAGCCTTGTGGGCGTAATGAGTATTATCTGCATAATCATAGATTTTTCCAATATGATGGCCTACATAGCCACATTATATTTCACGGTTGCCGTGCAGGTGGCCAATCTTTGCGCATTATGGAACATCCGCAGGGAATGGCTACTGACAGCCATCCCCGCTGTGGTATATATAGGATTCTTCGTAGGTATGATGCTGCTGTCGTAACCCAACAACGACAGAACAGGGGGGACAATAATAAAAAAACGGATAATGAAATTCATAGTCGATAATAAAATACCCTTTATAGAAGGAAGGCTCGAAAACTCCGGAGAAGTGATTTATTGCGCCCCGGACAAAATCGATGCGGCGCTTGTGAAGGATGCCGACGCGATAATCACGCGGACCCGCACCCGTTGCGATGAAAACCTGCTTAAAGGGAGCAACGTGAAACTCGTTGCCACGGCCACGATAGGCACCGACCACATCGATATCCCATGGTGCGAGGCCAACGGGGTGACAATCAGGAATGCTGCGAGATGCAACGCCCCCGGTGTGGCCCAGTATGTATGGTCATCGCTTCTGCGCGAAGGGTTCGATCCGTCGTCTTCGACAATCGGGATAGTAGGCTACGGCCATGTGGGTTCCTTAGTGGCGGAATGGGGGAGAGCCCTGGGTGCCCGAATTCTCGTATGCGACCCCCCGAGGCAGGAAGAAGGACATATCGACAACGACTATATTCCACTGGCACAATTACTTGAAGAAGCGGATGCAGTCACGCTCCACACGCCCCTCACAAAAACCGGAAAGCATCCCACTTTCCATCTGATAGGGGAGCGGGAGCTCTCGATGCTGAAACCGGGCGCATTTCTGATAAATACTTCGAGAGGGCCGGTGGTTGACAACAAGGCATGGCTACGCCATCTTGAAAACAATCGGTCAAAGGCCATAATCGACGTGTGGGAAAACGAACCGGCCATAAACCTCCATTTGCTTGAAGCCGCAACCATCGCCACACCCCATATAGCCGGATATTCTTTCGAAGGGAAACAACGCGCGACACGCATGGCGCTTCGGGCCGTGGCAGACTTTTTTAACTTGCAGGTACCGACCGACGACCTCTGCGGTGATTACGTCTGCCCGGAAAACGGATTCCCTGAAAACGCACCGGCCGTCATCATGGATTCTTACAATCCGTTTGCCGATATGGAAGCGTTAAGAAACAACCCGGAAATTTTTGAGAAGCTTCGCGGCGACTACGACTATCGCCATGAGCCGACGTTCTGAACACCCAATCGAAGGATTTAATTTTGTCAACACCACTCCGAATGGCGAAAGATAAAAAGTATTACGTAGTTTTCAAAGGGCGCAACCCAGGTGTATATGACGACTGGGGCGATGCCAAGGAACAGATAGACGGTTTCGACGGAGCGCGCTATAAAGGTTATTCCTCACCCGCCGAAGCGGCCGACGCCTTCAGGCGTGCTTCGGGGAAAGACGAAGGCAACGACCTCGGAAGGTTTCTTTCGCAGGCCAGCACCCGTTCGTTGCCACGCCCCGGGCAGCCGGACTATATGACCAACCCCGAAGTCGATCTCGACGCCTGGGCGGTAGATGCGTCTTGCCTCGGCAACCCGGGAAGGATGGAATACCAGGGCGTGGAACTGATGACGGGGCGCACCCTGTTCCGTATCGGACCTTTCGACGACGCCACCAACAACATAGGGGAGTTCCTCGCCATAGTCCACGCCATGGCTTTGATGACGCAACAGGGCAAAATCCACAACATTTATTCCGATTCGGTGTCGGGGATGGCATGGGCGCGCACGAGGAAAGTGAAGACACAGCTTAAACCTACGCCTCGCAACGCGAAAGTGTTCGAGCTTATGGCGCGTGCCGTGACCTGGCTCAACACTCACCAGTTCCCTGCCAAGGTGCTGAAATGGCAAACCGAAAGATGGGGCGAAATCCCTGCCGATTTCGGAAGGAAATAACTTTCAATCAAGAAGGATTTTGACGGAGGAGCCGGATATGTCGATAAAAGATGAGATACGCGCCGAAATCATGAAATCAGGCGCCATCGCCGTTGGTTTCGCCAAGGCGGCCGACGTGAACGGGGAAGCGACTCGGCAATACGGCGAATGGATTGCTTCCGGGCGCCATGCAGGGATGGAATATCTCTCACGCCATGCTCCCTTGAAAAGGCATCCGGACTCAGTTATGGAAAACGCCGCCACGGTTATATGCACGGCGTTCAGTTACGCCCCCCTCCGGTTTCGCGACGACAGTCTCCCTGCTATAGCATGTTATGCATACGGCGAGGATTATCACGACGTCATCAGAAAGCGTCTTTCAACAGCCGTAGGCAACCTTAAGGAGCAGCTGGGAGGCGACTGGCGCATCTGCATCGATTCCGCCCCGCTTGCCGAAAGATACTGGGCTATGGAAAGCGGGATAGGGAAGAGGGGGAAAAACGGCTCTATAATCGTCGATAGATGCGGAAGCTGGTGTTTCCTTGCCGAAATACTGACTTCGCTTCCTGTGGCTCCTGACGAAGCGAGAGAGGCATCGTGCATTGGATGCGGTGAATGCATAAGGCGTTGTCCCACCCGCGCGCTCTCGGCCGACGGCACAATCGACTCCGCAAAATGCCTTAATTATCTCACAATCGAACACCGGGGGGAATGGACCGGGGATATGGCATCCGCAATGGCTACGGATGCGGGACGACATACCCTATTCGGATGCGATATATGCCAAAGGGTGTGTCCGCACAACAGATACGTTGAACCCACCGGAATCCCGGAATTCCAATCTTCGCAAAAAATCATGGAACTTGAAGCCTCGGCTGTAGCAGGGATGACACAAGAGGCGTTTTCCAAGTTCTTCAAAGGGTCGCCGATAAAACGGGCGAAACTCGACGGCATGAAACGCAACGCTCTGAATTGTCTGAAAAATCAAGAAAAGTGATTATCCCTCATCAGAATTACTGATTCCACATTCTCTTTGCCGCCTTTTCCGCATCCGTCACCCCCTGTTGCGCAGCTATCCCATACCAATAAGATGGAATATAGACATCTTCGGGCACCTCTGCGTCTTGATAAAATCTTCCAAGCGCCTCTACTGCCGATTCCGAAGACAATGCATCGGGGAAAATATCAAGCAGTTCCCCTATCACGAACTGCGCCGAGGGGTTGCCTCTCAATGCGGCGGCAAGGAAATAAGCCGTTGATCGGTCATGGTCATAATCAACGCCGATTCCCTTCGAATAAGCGTCGCCAAGCAACGCGAGGGCATCTGGGTTGAGCATCTTGGCGGCATTCTCGAAAAGCGTTACGCCAATCAAAGGTGCCCGGTGGGAATAATAATAGCGTCCTAACCTCACTGCCGAATCCCCCGGAAGATTCTCCCACTTACGCCCCATCATAGAGAGAAGTTTAAGTTCCGCGTCGGCAAGTCCCTTTCCGATGGCTTCCATATATAGTTCCGACGCTTTCAATGTATCTTTTTCCGTGCCGAGGCCTTGGCGGTAAAGGTCGGCGAGTTGGCTCTCGGCGGCAGGGAGGCCGGTAGCGGCGGCTTTAGTCAGCCAATAAAACGCCTGGGGATAATCGCGCCCCACGGCATCGCTGTTAGAAAGGAGATAACCGAGATTGTTGGCGGCACGTGCATCGCCGTTTCCTGCCGCCTTGGCAAACCAATACAAAGCCGAATCCACATCCTTCCTTACAATCTCCCCGTTGAAATAACGGAAGCCGAGATAACTCTGCGCCGGGGGATAGCCCTTTTCGGCGGAAAGGCGATAGAGCAGGGTGGAGCGCACCGAATCAACGGGAATGGTGTCATACCCACGGTCGTGGAGCGAGGCAAGGTCGTAAAGAGCCTTTGCGTCGCCCTCCGACGCACGTTTTGCCAAAGCCCGCACGGCGGCGTGACGGCCGACGAATCCGTCGGCCGCCGCAACCATGCCGATAATCATCAGCATCAATATGACCGGGATTATCTTAGTCATTTGCTCAGTGTAATTCATAATTCATAATTCATAATGCATAATGCATAATTAAGTGTAATTCATAACACATAATGCATAATTATCTAAACAGCAATCGATTATGAATTATGCATTATGGATTATGCATTATGCATTTGTAAACTACAACCCTTTCGGAGTGAGCGTCACGAACGGCACAAGCATCTCCTGGAGCGATATGCCGCCGTGCTGGAATGTGCCGGTGTAATACTGCACGTAATAATTGTAGTTGTTGGGATATGAGAAGAAATCTTCGTTGCACGCATAGATGAACGAACTCGATATGTTGGGTGCAGGGAGTCCGAATTTCTTGGGATTGTGCATCTCATACACCTGCCGGGGATTATAGTTGAGGTTCTTGCCCACCTTATAACGGAGGTTGGTGTTGGTGTTCCGGTCGCCAACCACCTTGATGGGGTTGTCAACACGGATGGTGCCGTGGTCGGTGGTCACAATCACCTTAAACCCGAGTTCCGACATCCTGCGGAATATGTCGAGCGAACCGGAATGGCGGAACCACGACTCGGTGAGAGAGCGGTAGGCGGCATCGGAATTGGCCAGTTCCCTTATCATCTTCGACTCCGTCCTCGCGTGGGAAAGCATGTCGATAAAATTCAGCACTATCACGTTGAGGGGTATATCCTTCAGCGAATTGATTTTCTGCATGAATTTCTCGCATGCCTGCGAATCGTTGAGTTTGTTGTAAGAATACTGTTCCCGGCGACGGAAACGGTCGAGCTGCGTCTTTATCAACTCGCTTTCATGGATGTTGAGCCCTTCGTCTTCATCCTCTTCCACCCAAAGATGGGGAAACATCTCGGAAATCTGCAACGGCATCAATCCGGCGAATATCGCGTTTCGCGCATACTGTGTGGATGTGGGCAGGATGGTGGTGTAAAGCTCCTCCTCCACGTTAAACCATTCGGTCATCAAAGGTTGTATCACCCTCCATTGGTCGAGGCGGAAATTGTCGATAAGAATAAAGCACACTTTCTCCCCCCTGTCGAGCAGCGGGAAAACCCTCTGTTTGAAGAGTTCGTGGCTCATGAGGGGATGGTCGGGGGTTTTGACCCACCCTTCGTATTCCCGTTTTATGAACTTGCAGAAATTGCTGTTGGCGTCGCGCTTCTGCATGAGCAGCAATTCGCCCATTGAATTGTCGGCCTCCGAGAGCTTAAGTTCCCAATAGACCAGACGACGATACACCTCCATCCAGTCGCTCACGCTCTGCGCCATGTTGATGAGCGAAGAGAGGTTCTGGAATTCCTGCTGATAGGTGGAGGTGGCGGTCTGCGCCACCAGTTCGCCGCTGTGAAGGTTCTTCTTTATGGAAAGAAGAATCTGGTTGGGATTGACGGGTTTTATCAGATAATCGGCAATCTGGTTGCCTATCGCCTGGTTCATAAGGTTCTCTTCTTCCGACTTAGTAATCATGATGACCGGCACGTCGGGATGCGAACGGTTGATGAGAGAAAGCGTCTCAAGCCCCGAAAGTCCGGGCATATTCTCGTCGAGGAGAATAAGATTGAAACGTTCGTGGTCGAGCATGTCGAGGGCGTCGCGGCCGCTCGCCACGGTCACCACTTCATACCCTTTAGCTTTCAGAAACATTATATGGGGCTTGAGGAGGTCTATCTCGTCGTCAGCCCAGAGTATCTTTTCCATTTTTCAAATCTTTTCTTTTCAACGGAAACGTCTTCCTCATGGTTCAGCGGTCTCCGCCGATGATTCATTTGTCACTTCCTCCGGTTCGTTCACCGATTCTTCAGGTTCACTCCCCGCTTCCGTCGGTTCGCTTTCAACCTCTTCCCGTTCCTCAGGATTCCCTTCTTCCATACCGGAATTCCCTTCGGAGCCTTCTTCCTCCACTACGGATTTCTCTTTCGCGTCGGCTTCCGACTCCTCCTCGAAACGGAAATATTCCTCAAACGAACGTCCTTCCCTCAAAAGAAGCTCGAAATTATATTTGCTTATCATGATGGGGCGCACGTCGGCAGGCAAATCTATGTCGGAACGCTCCATCACCGACCGATAATGCTCGAGTTCACGGAGATTGGCGAAACCTTTCACCACCAGCAGGCCGATATTCGAGAAACTCATGGGCTCAAGGTCGAAATCCTTCACCACGAACGAGGAGAAGTTGAACCTCGCCACGTCGTAGAGCACAAGATTGGCGTTGACTGTTTCCTTCGGGAAAGCAAGCACAAGATACTGGGGAGCGTCGGGGTCGCGCTCGAAGTTGGCGGGGAGGCCGTCTTCTCCGGTTTCCGTTTCCGCATCGGAAAGACGCGTCTCCCATATCATCCCCCTCGAATTCGACGAACCGGCATGCAGCTGACGCCCCTCCTTAAGTCCTTTCAGGATGCCGGAAGCCATGTCGGTCATGTCGGTGTCGGGCCAGCGCGTGAGAAGCTCCGTAAGGCGGTCTTTGAACTTGCCGGCGTCGCCTTCGGTCATGTATGAGAGCGCGTCGATAAACACGAATTTGGGGAGGATGGGGGAGAGGGGATAATCTTTCTCCATTTCCCCGGTGAGCTGATGCACCACGGAGTTGTCGTCGGCCAGATATGCCGCGTAAGCCTTCTCATACATACCCTCCTGCACCTCGTGCATGCGGCGCAGGTTGTTGAAGTATTCGGGGTCGGCCATAGCCTGTCCGTAAGGGGAATCGGGGAATTCATCAAGTATTTTCTTACGCCAGACTTCAGCAAGCGCAGCGTTGTTTTCCCTTACAGCCATGAGATACATGTTGTAATACACGTCGAGGCGATATACGTTGTCGGGATACCTCCTGTCAAGTTCGTTGAATTCTATCCGTGCGGCGGGGAAGTCTTCGAGTTTGTCTTTGAGTATTACGCCCATGTTGTAAAGGCCTTCCTGAATCACATCGTTGGCGGTCTGTTCCTCCTCCGGGGTGGAAGGTATTTGCTTCAGATAGAATTCAACGTTGTGGGGGTCGTTGGCGTCCTTCTTTTCGCCGGCGTCGCCCGCAGGCACGGAGTCATTGGGCACGACGCCCTCATCCGGGGCAGATTCCTCCACATCATCGTCGAGCGAGAATGTGGCCTTGTTGCGGCGCCGCCAGTCGTCTTCAAGCTTTCGCGCGCCCCAACGGCGTTGGAACTCCGTTTTTCCGGCGTTTTTCGTCATCGTGTTGTAGAAATACCACGACTTGTCGGTGTTCATGGAGAATGCCGGCGTGGCGGGTGCGTTCTTATCCATGGGGCTGCTCCCCTTACCCTCTTGGCTGGCAAGATATTCCTCGCGCTTGGCGGCCTCTTCCGCCTCTTTTTCCTTCTTGATGAGGTCATCCACAATCTTCTGGCATACGGCTTTCCTTTCATCGGGGGTCATCTTCGCAAGCCTTAGCAGGGAATCCTGCAGATGCACGTTGCCGGAATAGACGGCAAGTTCGTCGAGCACGTCGCTGCGAAGCTTCAGCGTGTTGTAGCCGGGATAATTCTCGGAAAGAAGCGGCACGGCCTCTGAATAGCACGGCTGCGCCTTTTCATAGTCGCGCTCGGTGAAATAGATGTTGCCCAGGGCAATCTGGGCAAGGGCTTTGTCGATGCCTCCGCGTGTGGATTTCTCCACGGCAAGAAGATAGTTTTTCTTTGCTTCCGCCGTGTCTTTCCTCGAAAGGTAGAGGTTGCCGATGGCGTAATAAATCTGGTCGAGATATTCGCTGTTGCGTTCATAGCGGGTCATGGCCCTCAGGGAGTTCACCTCTTTCCTGATGTTCGCCCCGGAGAACACCTCGGTCTGCTTAATACGTGCGTTGAACTTTGCGCGATAGGGGATTGATGCACCTTTCCCGGCATTCTTGAACGCCTGATAGGCAAGTTCCCTCTTGCCCAGGCGCGAATAGGTCTGGCCTAAAAGGAACCAGAGCCGGTTTTTTTTGGTGCCGGAGGCCCCTTTCGCCGCTTCCGTGAGGAACGGCACGGCCTGTTCCGGTTGGTCCGCGCGCAGCAAATAGTCGGCCTGGACAATGTTGTAGAGGTTGCGCAGACTTTTACCTTGAATGTCTTTCTCCTTCACAAGGCGCAGGATACTGCCCGCCTCGTAGGTCCAGTCGAGCGCGCAATAGCATCTCGCCTGCCATAGACGCGCCTCCGTCACCACGTCGGGGAGCCATGTGAAATGTTTGGCTATGTAAAGGAATGTGGAGGCGGCGTTGAGGAAATCGCCGTCGAAATACTCCGCCCGGCCCATCATCAGCCACGCATTGTGAAGGAAGGGGTTGAACTCCTCCCTGGCGCGGAAAGCCTTGTCTTTCGGATTGTTCGAACGTTTTTGGGGTTTCTTTTTGATGGAGTGGAGCTGGATGGCTTTCTGCATCTTCTCGACGGTGCGCTTGAAATTGCCCGTAGGCTGGGGAAGCTTATCGTCGGCGCGGGCTTCGGCAGGGTGGGTGAGAAGGGTGCGGGTATAGTCGTCTTCATAACGGTCTTCCATGTTTTTGAGCTGCTCGTTGTAGTGCTCCGAACCGTTGAAATAGACGTTGTAGCGTGTGGTGAACGCCTGCCAGTTCCTCGACAGGGGAGTGTTCTTTTTCGTGCCGCAACCTGCCAAGAGAGTCAACATGACGATGGCGGCCAAGACAACTGCACACGGCAGCCACCTCAACTGAAACCGCAACATTTCATATTTCCGGGGATTCGACTTTCTCACAACATAATAACGCCCGCCGCCACAAAATCTTATACTCCGGAAGCAAACATTCCCCAATACTTCTTTCTTAAGAATCGGCCATATCGAAAGCGTAGGAATACGAAATCAATTTCCTTTCCTCATTACATTCAATCCATCCTTTTTCCCTATGGCTTTGGGCAGATATTTCTCCCGCACTACATTTCCCGAAACGATTGCAAAGTTGCTCAAGTATTTCCAATTCAGATTCCGAAAACGCGCTGAGGTCAGGCTCTTCAAACGAACGAAGCAGAATGCCGCTCGTGCCATTCGGATAAATATATTCTTCCATTTCTACTCCACTCGCCCTTGAATATATCTCTCCATACCCTTTCGGCACAGGGCCGTGGGTGATGGCGCGATACTCCAGTCCTGTCATACCGAACCCTTCACGCTTATATTTCACAAAATCTGCATAAAACAGCAACTTATTCATTTTGGTAACGAAAACTCCGTCAAGTCTTGAAGCAAAGTATTTGACAATTTCGGAGATAACATTCTCAGAGAAAGAAACGTACCCGCTATATTCATTGGGTTGCGAAGGTTTGACGTAAGGGGGAAGCTTTTCCACCCTCTCTTTAATTTTGGAATATGCTTTATCGCCTATGGTCAGTTTTGCGGCATCAAGGAAATCGAGAAATACGGATTTATTACGGATTGCCAGGATTGCCCTGGAATTGGATTCATTAGGCACTTTATCAGCTTCATAATACCGCCATTGATTAGCACCAAAACCCATTATATCAGACATCATAGAGGCTGACACTCCATAATGCCTTCTAATATTTTTAATCTCGTCAGGAAAAGGAAGGCCATGGCGTTCGCGATATTCGTTATAAACCTGATTTACATTGGCGGCATCCTGTTCGGTAGTAGTGAACATTTCGCCGCTATCCTCGCATCTGTATGATTGGTGAATATAGAAGAACTTCTCGCCTCTATATTCCACCGAATCCGGCTCGCAAACGAGCGTCATCGGCTTTCCTGTAATCGGACTTAACTCTTCTTTTTTCATAATCTTAACCTTTTCCCCAAAGCCTCTACCTCATCTCTAAATGCCATATCTCGCAATTTTTTCACAAAGATACATACAATAAACGAATAATTCAACCTTAAGGTTGAATTATTCGTCATATCCTTATAATTTATTTATAAATTCAGATGGAGTAAAATAACTATTGTTCTCAGTCCTATGAAAGCCACTCCGAACTTTTCGGCTATTTCACTCCGAACTTTTCGGCTATTTCACTCCGAACTTTTCGGCTATTTCACTCCGAACTTTTCGGCTGTTTCACTCCGAACTTTTCGGCCATTTCACTCCGAACTTTTCGGCTGTTTCACTCCGAACTTTTCGGCTGTTTTACTCCGAACTTTTCCGTAATAAGTCTTCAAAATAGTCGCACAAGGGCGTGCGACCACTCCATAAACAGCTGACATATAATACGTAAATGGCCATCACATAATAAGAATGCCCCATCTCATAATTGATTTTATATAGGGTTGGGCACCCTAAAACCGATTAAAATGTAGGGACATGCCTCCGGCATGTTTGATTGACAATCTCAACTTTTTGTTCTTTGCGGTTGTATATATTGTATATTATATATATCTTTGCATCATAAAACTAAATGACATGGCAACAGCACTGAACATCAAGCGCAAAAACATCGACCTTCCTGTGGATACTTTGCAAAAGCTCTCCATTATGGCAGCCACCCAAGGCAAGAGCTTAAAGAAATTCATCGAGACAATCCTCATCTCAAAGGCGAATTCCATAGCGGTCGAAGTAAGTGAGAATCCTTCCCCATCCGGTGATCCGTGGTTCAATGATCCGGAAAACATAGCCTCACTTAATCGCGGCATTGCAGAAATGAAAGCCGGAAAAGGCAGGGCCTATTCAATGGACGAAATCCGGGAACTATTAGGAGTATGACTTACGAATTGATTCTAATGCCGGAAGCTGAAAAGCACTTGAATGTGTGGAAAAAGTCCGGGCAAAAGAAAACACTGAAGAAGATTGCTAATTTATTTGAGGAACTTCGGCTTCATCCCACCACAGGCACCGGACATGTTGAGCAGCTTAAAGGTAATTATTCAGGCTACTGGAGTCGGGAAATCAACAAAGGCGACCGAATGATTTACAGCATTGAAGACGACAAAGTAATTGTAAACGTGGTTTCGCTTAAAGGTCATTATACCGACAAATAGATATGATCGCAAACAATCTCAATCCCAGTTCGCCCATTCATCCGGGTGAGATGATAAAGGATGAAATTGAATACCGGGGCATCTCACAGAAAGCCCTTGCCGCAGAAATTGGCGTTCCGGCTTCCGTCTTAAACGAAGTGCTGAACGGAAAAAGAGCCGTCACTACTGAATACGCACTTCTTCTTGAAGCGGCCCTTGGCATTGAGGCAGACCTGTGGCTCCGTCTCCAGTCTGACTATAACAAGCAGGTGGCCCAATCAAACCCTTCCTTTCTGGCACGCCTGGCAAAAATACGCCAAGCCGCCGCATTCCTCTAAACGCGTATAATACATACCCATACGCCGGAGGCCACCCTTTTATATTGTAGGGACATGCCTCCGGCATGTTTGATTAACGATTTGATTCTCAAACACCATCTACCGAAGGCGCATTCCTACATTCAGAAATTATACAGACTTGAATTTATATCTCTCCAACACGACAAATATAAACCTCTAAGCAGTCAAGATAAAAAAACGGAGAGTGACCTTTGCAAGCCACTCTCCTGAGACATCGTAATTTACCTTATCTCGGTGGGTCTATAACCCGACCCTTGGTAAGCGCGGTTTCTACAAAACCACCTTCTTTGTGGAGCCGTCGGAGAAGCGGACGATGGTTATGCCCTTGTAATCCTCATTTACGGGTCTGCCATTGAGGTCATAACGGCCTACCACAGTTTTATCAACAGAATCTATTTCTACATCATCAACTCCCGAGGTGTCAAATCCCTGAAGATTCCAGAAATTTCCCCATACAGTATCTTTCTGATAAGCTTCCAATGCCTCGTTTGGAACCTTCACGACAAGATTTATATACTGGGCATTTGTAAAACTTTTTGAAACGGTTGGGGGAGTCATTGCATAGCTGACAATGCTTTCAAGGTTATATCTCTTGGAGATTTGTAACTTTGTTACATGTTCGCCAAGAATTAATTCTTTTGCATTTGGCACCGGTAAATCAAACCTAAATTCTCTGTCAATAAATACTTTTTCAAGGTTCTCTGTCCACGATTTCCATTCACAACTATGATACACATCGGATGACCCGGAGGGATAGCATCCGGTGAAAAGCATTGATTCTCCATGCATGAAAGAAATCTCTTTTAACGATTCACACCCACCAAATGTATCCCAATATTCAGCATTTCCAAAATTTTGTTCAATTTCCGTCACATTCCCCGGGATTGAAAGAGAAGAAAGGGACTTGCAACCATTGAACATTCCGTACTCAATTTTTGTAAGGTTTTCACTTAAAGTGATATCTTCCAAAGCACTGCATTTGAAAAATGCAAGGTAGTTGAGTTCTGTCACCGAATCCGGCATCCTTACTGAGGTCAACGAACTACAATTGTAAAACGCATATCTCTCTATTTTCGTAACCCCATACGGTATCGTAACCGAAGTTA
The DNA here is from genome assembly GCA_910585275.1 of uncultured Muribaculaceae bacterium. Taxonomy (GTDB): domain Bacteria; phylum Bacteroidota; class Bacteroidia; order Bacteroidales; family Muribaculaceae; genus Lepagella. The sequence continues at coordinate 42,317 of CAJUCW010000015.1, read as the reverse complement.
ATGAGCTACAATTAGCAAATGTATGCCCTCTAATTTCTGTTATCGAATTCCCTATCGTAACAGATGTCAATGAACGGCAATACTCAAACACACTTTGACCCATTTTCGTAACTCCATCCGGTATAATGATCGATGTCAACGAACTACAATGAGAAAATGCACCATATTCAATGGATGTCATCGAATCCGGTATCGTAAACGATGTCAAGGATGTACAGTCCTTAAATGCATACTTTCCTATAGTTGTTATCGAATTCCCTATCGACACAGATGTCAACGAGCTACATCCCTCAAATGCAGACACCCCAATTTCCGTCAATGTATTTCCCGTAGCAACTGAGTTCAACGAGCTACAATCGTAAAACGCATATTCGCCTATTTTCGTAACCCCATCCGGTATCGTAATCGAGGTTAATGAACTGCATTGTAAAAATGCTCCATCACGTTTTCCACCTTCGATTTCCGTCACTTTCAACGTTCGATTTTTGTACGTTACCTCTGCCGGGATTACAATATCTCCTTTATATTTATTGTTTCCGGCTACTACTCTACAGGTAAGATTTGCAGTTGATATTACCTCGTAGTAAATTCCATCGACCCCAAAGTCGAAAGCTGACATCTGGAGGAATGTCAAAAGCATCGCCACCAACATTCCAAGTTTAATCTTTTTTTTCATGTGGTAATAATATTTATAGATTCTTTATTTCCTTTTTCGGCATCATTGAAGATGACCAATTAATTTTCTACTGTTATTATCATACTTTTTCGGCCAAATATTAGTCCAATATTTCGAAATAAATATTTATACCAAAAAGAGTTTTCAATATGCTGATTACAGATAACTACATCTTGCCCCAATACTTTTTGAGAATTATTTCCATCAAATCTCTTAAATCCTCAAATTTAAGGCAAAGGTCGAATTTACAATACGGCTTACCATCATTTACCCGTCTTGAGACACCCCAAGTTTGTAAATGTAGATAGCCAATTGAAGATTCACTTTCAGTTCGTTCCATAATATTATGGGCATAACTGTTTCTAATAAATTTCACCAATCTTCTTCCAACATTTCCAGAACCCTTAAATTGAATAAAATCATTTTTGCAGTCCTCGATAACTATTTTTTTATTTTTAGTATCATGCGGAGAAGAAATATTTCTATTTTTCAGAAATGCAGATATGCTTCTATCATCAAACCGAGTTGTAACCAACGCATATCCATATCTTTCCCAAAGTACCAGAATTTTATGGAAAAACCTGAGTTCTTCGTCAAAAGACTCAAGATCTTTATTAATAAGAAAATCATCTTTTGAAGGGGTAATTCGCGCTACCATTTTGAAGAAATTTATTAAGTTAAAAATATGCAATGCAGGGAAATGAAGAAGCATCCCTAATCATTCTGTTTTTAATTATAAAACCACTTTCATTGTCGAGCCGTCGGAGAAACGAACGATGGCAATGCCCTTATAGTCTTCATTGACAGCCCTGCCATTGAGGTCATAACGGCCTACCACAGTTTTATCTACAGAATCTATTTCTATATCCTCGACTTTCGAAGCGTCAAAGCCCTGAAGATTCCAAAAGCCCCCCCATACCGAATCCTTCTGATAAGCCACCAATGCCTCGTTTGGGACTTTCACGATTATATTCATATACTGACTATTGGTGAATCCCGATGGAACGGCAGGTGGAATCATAGCATAACTAACAATGTTTTCAAGGTTGTCACAATTAGAAATCTGTAGCGTTATCAAATGTTCGCCGACAGTTAAATCTTTCACATTTGGCATAGGCAACGGAGATGTCAGAACCCTGTCAATAAATACCTTTTCAAGCCTTTTAGTCCACGATCCCCAACTATTAATAAATCCGATATTAGAACTGGAGTAACCAGTGTCAAGAGTTTCTTTTCCGTACTTGAACAAAATTTCCTTTAACTTCTCACATCCTTTGAATGTATAATATTCCCTCTGTATGCCGTTGGCGTAGTATTGGTTGTATTCTTCAATTCTACTGATGCTTCCCGGGATAGTTAAAGCTGAAATCGACATGCAATTCGTAAATGAACCACGTGGAATTCCTTTAAGTTTTTCGCTTAGTGTAATGTTTTTTAAGGCCGTACAATTACAAAATACGTTATACCCTATATTTGTTGTTGTATTTGGCATAATAATCGAAACAAGCGAACTGCAATTCTCAAATGCAGATCCAGCTATCTTCGTTACTGAATTGCCTAATTTAACCGAAGTCAACGATATGCATTGGGAAAATGCACCAAACCCGATTTCTGTCACTAAATCTGGTATCGTAATAGATGTCAACGAACGACATCCTCTAAATGCAACCTCCCCGATGGCAATCACCAACTCCGGGATTGTTACAGAGGACAACGAACTGCACCCCTCAAATGCAGACTTCCCAATTTCCGTCACGGAGGTTCCTATCATGACCGAAGTAAGCGCTTCACGATTCTCAAAAGCAGATTCGCCTATTTTCCTTACCGAATTACCTATTGAAATAGAACTTATAGCGTAACATCCGGAAAACATATATTTGTCAATTTCATTGACGGAGGCATCTATCGTAATTGAAGTCAGCGAACTACAATTCTCAAATACTCCTTCACTTACGAAATTTCTTCCGATTTCCGTGACAGACTCCGGTATTGAAATCGAAGTCAATGTACTACAATCAGCAAAAGCAGAACTACCAATTTTAGTAACTGAATCCGGAATTTTGATAGATGTCAAAGACCTGCATTTGGAAAATGCACCCCTGCCGATTTCCGACACTGATTCAGGTATTGTAACCAATGTTAACAAACTGCATCTGGAAAATGCATTCTCACCGATTTCAATCACTTTCAAGATTCGATTGTTGTATATCACCTCTGCCGGAATCACAACCTCCCCTTCATATTTGTTGTCTCCGGCAACAACCTTACATGTGAGGTCGGAGAGAGACACCACCTCATAGTAGATTCCATCGACTTCGAAGTCGTAAGCCGATGCGGGGAGGAATGCCAACAGCATCGCCATCAACATTCCAAATTTTGTAAAGTTCTGTTTCATTTTGATTTTATTGAGTTATTGTTATTATTTGCCGATTGAAGATACACTGAAACGAAATCCTTAATAGCGTCAAGAGAGAATCTTCCGGCGATTTTTACTTGCCCAGTCTCTTTGACTTCATACTGCTTAGTCGTTTCATCATAGGTAAGGTCATTATGGCAAAATGCATGTCTGAGGTTTTTTATTACAAACATACCACAACTGGAAATCGGAACATATATTGAGTTGTCCGGCACAACAGACGGCGCAACAAATGATTCTTTTTGTCTTGGTTTAATACATTTCAGCTTAACAAGTTGCTTCTGACCTTTTTTCCATCCTATAAGATGTGGTCTGGATACTTTGGATTGCTCAACCCAATTGGAAAGACCATGAAAGAATCTGAGACCATCTTGAGGGATACTACTTTCCGTAATTGGAAGTTCAAGATTCATAATCAATCTTTCATAAATTTCAAATTATAATACTCAACCATAATTACCTCCCCGCTTTCCTCATCCTCTATGAGTGCCACAGTCTTAATGAATGGAATGTCTTTGCTCGTATCAACATCATCTACCCATCGATGGAAATATCCCTTACGCTCTTTAGAAAACTCTTCCATCTCGATGCGCTCTTCTTGCGCGGCATCCGGGATAAACCCACACTGTCCTAAACAATATGTTACTTTTCGGAGATTGTTACACATATATTGTCAAAAAGCCGCGGTCCTCCCCTCGTTGGCGTTAGGTTAGTATATAAAAAAAGCGTAGGAGTCTGTATCTGTTACCGTCCTACTGCTTGAGGCTTCTCGCATTGCCCTATTCTTGTCGGACGGCAACGCAGAAGCCCACGCCTGTATATGCAACCAATGTAGCCGGTCACATTCCTCACGAAATATCAACCGGTTACGATTATAATTACATATCCACGGGCATCTACCGTTGCTCAACCCTTGACAAGAATATGAAAGTTTGCGAGACATTTCAGAGTGTCAAGAATCAGCGCGGATAAACGCTTTCTATGTATGTCTATTCCGCCGCGACTCGTCGCAACGGCACACATCCCACACCTCAATCCCCGGACCGGAGCTTCTGAGTGGTCTGCATCCGCAAAATTATAAATTAAATTTCTAATTCAGAAATCTTTTACAGAATTTTTTTAATGAATGATATATCCTGATTTTTTACAGGATAAAAATTTAAGGCGCAAAAGAACGTTATCAATCGATATCGCGAACTTCGGTCAAATAAACTCCTGTTTCTCCCGTTCTCCTGTCTTTTCGTTGAAAGAAGTACAGGAGAAACAGGAGGTATTTTTCTGACAGGAGGACAGGAGAAACAGGAGGTTTTTTTCTGACAGGAGGACAGGAGAGACAGGAGAGGTATTTTTTGACTGGAGGACAGGAGATACAGGAGGTTTTTTTCTGACAGGAGGACAGGAGAGACAGGAGATGGATTTTTTGACTGGAGGACAGGAGATACAGGAGAGGTATTTTTTGACTGGAGGACAGGAGAGACAGGAGAGGTATTTTTCTGACAGGAGGACAGGAGAGACAGGAGAGGTATTTTTTGACTGGAGGACAGGAGATACAGGAGAGGTATTTTTCTGACAGGAGGACAGGAGATACAGGAGGTATTTTTCTGACAGGAGATAATATAGTTCTTTAAGTTGTTAAATTATTGAATGTAAACAAATACTCTTTGCGTACTTTGCGGCTCGGCGTGCGACCCCCTTACCAATGGCATTACGAGAGTTGATAGCAAGCTGAGCGGAGGAGGAGTATGGGAAAAAACACGCAGAGGCGCAGAGAGCGCAAAGTTTTTCGTCAAAAAGTTCTTAAACTCCTGTTTCTACGGTTCTCCTGTCTTTTTATTGACAGAAGCACAGGAGAAACAGGAGATGGATTTTTTGACAGGAGGACAGGAGAAACAGGAGAACAGAAGAAAATTTATTTCTTTAAGTTGTTAAACTATTGGATATAATTACTCTCTGCAAACTTTGCAGATTGGCGTACGGCCCCCTGCCAATGGCATCGCGATGCTACATGTCGGCGAGGGTCAGGCCTTCGAAAAGCTTTTCATAGTCACTGAAGCGGTGAGAGACCCTCATCATTGCGCCGCTTTCTCGGCCCTCTCCCTTGCTTGCCGCAAGACTCCAATCTCCTCTGTTCTATCAAAAAACTTCATAATCACTATAATTTCATATTGGGAAATACACAGTTCCGAAACAGCCATTTCGGAACTGCCCGTTTCGCAACTGCAAATATAATGAAATTCCGTGTCCCTCGCAACTGATTTTCAACGAAATCAATTATCGCATATCTATTTGTTACAAATTCAACGAATCAAAAGAGTTCCGAATGAGTACCGAAACGAACCAGCTTTATTATTCCGGCTTCCCTATCCCACCAGATGAGCAAGGTATCGTTTTCTACGTGACATTCCATGTAACCTTTATAATTTCCCGTCAATAGATGCGGTCGATTTTCAGTAGGAATAGGTAAATTGTTGGCAAGGAGGTTAAGAATCTCCTCAAGTTTATCGATAACCTCCGGTTTATGTTTATATCGCTTAAGGTCTTTCTTAAACTGAGACGTAAGTTTAAGCGTATTCATAGACAGTCTATAAAACTGCGGAAATTCCCCAAATCAATAGTCTCAAGATTATCAGACGTTTCCGCTTCCTTCATGGCAGCAAGAGTCGTCTTGTTAGGACGGTCGGCAACAAAAGCCATAAGCACACTTTCCACAAGGTTGTTGAGGCTGCGGTTATGGCGTTTAGCTTCGATTTGAAGGCGTGAAATAAGCTCCTCACTCAACCTAAAGGAAGTCTGCTTTCTTACGGGCGACACAGTATTCATAGCTTTATAAATTATATTGTAGTGCAAACGTAATACATTTGTATAACGTCAATAAGATGCAATTTGTTATAACAAACTCCATAGCAACAAGTTTTATTTGCCGGTAGGGAGGCCCTGGAGGTCGTAGAGAATGTTGAGGGCGGAGGCAAGTTTGCCATATGCGCCACGGCTCACAAGCTTGCCACAATTATATATACCATGGTAAAAAACAAAACCGAATACAATCCGGCACAAGTCAGTGTCTCAGACAAGGAATGGCTAAGAAAACGAATTTTCAAACAAGAACAATTTCTGAAAAGATTACAGGAACAACTCGTAAAAAGTATTGGATGCCAATAAATTGTGAAAGTGCATAGTAGGCGCAGAGAGCGCAAAGTTTTTCGCTAAGAAATTTTTAATCTCCTGTTTCTCCCGTTCTCCTGTCTTTTCGTTGACAGGAGTACAGGAGATACAGGAGATGTATTTTTTGACTGGAGGACAGGAGATACAGGAGGTATTTTTCTGACAGAAGTACAGAAGATACAGGAGAGGTATTTTTCTGACAGGAGGACAGGAGATACAGGAGAGGTATTTTTTGACTGGAGGACAGGAGATACAGGAGATGGATTTTTTGACAGGAGGACAGGAGATACAGGAGATCAGAAGAAAATTTATTTCTTTAAGTTGTTAAACTATTGGATATAATCACTCTCTGCAAACTTTGCAGATTGGCGTACGGCCCCCTGCCAATGGCATCGCGATGCTACATGTCGGCGAGGGTCAGGCCTTCGAAAAGCTTTTCATAGTCACTGAAGCGGTGAGAGACCCTCATCATTGCGCCGCTTTCTCGGCCCTCTCCCTTGCTTGCCGCAAGACTCCAATCTCCTCTGTTCTATCAAAAAACTTCATAATCACTATAATTTCATATTGGGAAACGGGCGGTTCCGAAACCGTCATTTCGGAACCGCCCGTTTCGCAACTGCAAATATAGGAGGGGTGGAGTCATTCCTTCACAGGCCATATAGTGAAGCCGTAGGAGTTGTTCGACTGAAGCCCCCACCCGCATCGCTCCAACGTTTCCTCCGGGTCTCCACTCACCTTGCGATGATCGAAGAAAAGGATGTTGTTCTGTGCCGTCGAACTTTTTTCTATCGAGGTGGTTACTATATAAGCAATCATCGAAAAGGCAGGCCACGACAATCCATTCAAAGAAGACAGGCTGCCCGAAGGCCCGAAAGGATCTTTTAACAATTCCGTGTCCGGAACGTTCATATCCCTTACCCCGGTGGCATATATCTTGATTTCCTCGCCCGAGCCATCCTTATTAGTCTTGAGTCGCCAGCAATTCTCCGAACCATCCCACTCAGGCTGATTATCATCTTCTGCATTATTAGCTTCGGGCCCCGCCGACTTATTCAGCATTCCGCTAAACGTAACGGCTGCCGGCACATGAAAACCGGGCGGACAAGGGTCATAGACACTCTTACCTACATTCCATCCTTCATCGTTATATTCATTGCCCTTGGTATTATTATATGCCTTCTGCGCTGTGGCATTCCAGGCATTATACATGGAGCCGCCGGTCTCGACATAGGGCTTACTAACATTTGCCCCGTTATGCCAATGCTGCCGATAATCTTTCCCTCTTCCTAAGACAAAACGATGTGGATAGCTCACAGTCTGTCCGAACGAGGCTCCATTTTGAGAAACGCTCGCAGCAAACTTATACTTCTCGGGATTATCGAATATCTCCTTGTTCATCATAGTGAATTCCTGTGCCCGGTTTCCTTCTGTGTAATTATAATATGGATAACCGACTCTTCCGTTGGTTATTCCGTATCTTCCTCCGGGCATAGCGTCCTTTCGTCCCCATTGATAATAAGTATTGTCACCACCCAACGATGCTGCCATATACTTCTGTCCAACCTCTTTGAGAAGGTCGTGTTCCTTCCCTTCCGACACAACCTTCGTGCCGGCTATGCTGTTGCCGTTAGCATCCTTGAGGTCGAATCTCACACGCAGCTGCACATTGCGGGCGGGCGTGCCGGGACTGTTGTCACACCGTCCAAGCACTGACGGCGCCATTTCATAAGTGTGGTCTTTCTCATCTTTCAGCGTCACCGTCCGGCTCCAGTCCTGGTTCGTGACCCATATATGCCAACTCCAGACTATGTTGCCTTCACTCGAGCCGTCGGTAAGAGCAATCACCGTATTCCCCTGGGCAATCGTGTGCTTATCCACATAAAACGAGATAAATTCACCATCATCTGAAAGCCTTACATCTTCTACAAGGGAAGGGGAGTCCTGCCACAATACAAATGCCTTCCCGAGATTGCCAACCTGGGCTTTGATGCTCGAATTAGTTATCTGGCGGTCAAGATGGTCAACATACCATTTCATTCCGGGGTCATGGTCGTAGCCATTGGGGCGGGTTATGGTGTAAGCGGCGGGATTGTTGTAGCTGTTGCCATAAACAGTACGGAATTTGTAGTAACCCGGTTTTCCCACCATATAGCAATTGGCGCTTTCCGGCGACGAGAGGTCTTTAGGATTGCTTTCCGAGCCTTCCACCTCATTCAGTTTCCCCGAGAAATGTTTATCCTGTCTGGAGGCAAAAAGTTCTTGTGGCGGCAAATACAAGGTGCCTCTCACAGAGGAAATGACATCAGACTTGTCGGATATTTCAGCGGCACGAACCGAGGCTCCCTCATCAGGCTGCCACACATCGCCCCATCTTGCATTGGATGCCCATGTCTTCTTTTTGTCGTCGTAACATTCCACCGTGTAGGGTATTGCCTTTCTTACCGTAGGCATGCCGGCCTGCGTCACCTCCACATAAGCCGTAAGCTCAACGTCGCGCACAACACCCGTGAACGGTATGCTGTCGGCAAATGCGAACGACTCCGTTCCGCCCCTTACAATCTTCACCACCGGATTCAGCACTATTCCTGTGGTGGAAAGGGAATATGTGTAAAGCTTCCCGGCCTCCCAGCGGAGTCCCTTCAGGTCGGCCGTGAGCGTGCGTTCGAGGCCGGTAAGCTCATCGGTAAAGAGCATGGTAATCTTAGCCCCATCGGGAAGTTCCTGCGGAATCATAAACAGCGTGAGGTTGTCGTCAACCCCGGCATACTGCTGGTTATTGTCGGTGTAATGGTTGTCTTCCCTATGGTCAGGATCGGAGTCGGGCGTTTCGTCCTTAATGTAGAATTCCACTTCTTTTTCAATCTCATAACTGCCGACGGCATCACCCGTCGCAGTCCATTCGGCCGTGCCTATCCTGTGTTTCCCCTCCTTATAGACCCCCGAAAGGGTAATCTTCTTCACCTTGCCGCCAAGCATGGCGTCGCCCGTCTTGAACTGTATGGCGGCGAGGGCATGGCGGAATTCCAGATTTATGGCGCCCCCGCCGTTTCCGGCCACGTCTTTGACCGATGTGAGAAGGTCGGTCTGCTTCTCGACGTCGTCGTTCACCTTAAACGTCAGTTCCGGCGCCCCCTTCTGCGAGGAAGAGGAAACCGACACCCCGTTGTCGGGCGTGGCATAGGGCGCATAGGCAAAGAAACGCATCCTGCCCGACCCGGGCCAATACAGAGGCTCGGGGCTCTCCCAGAAAGTGCCTTTCTTCGTTATCTTCCCATTGTGGAGCAGGTTGGGGGAGAGGTCTGACACATCGCTGTCCTCGTTCCCCTGATGGCAGATGCCGGTGAGACCGAACGAAGAATATGCCTTGGTGAAATCCTCATCGTTCTCCACCTTGCTCCCCCTCGTGGCAGGGCCGATTACCGAGTCATTGACAGCCGCCACCTCGGTCACCAGATATAAGGTCTGTCCCGTGGAATCACCTTCGAGCGGACTCACCGTCACTCCGGAGCGTGTGGCGTCTTGTCCCGTCTGCCACGATGACGACATGGAGACTCCGAACACCGGACGGTCGGGCAATTCTCCGGGTTTCTCACCAAATGGGGAGTCATCGGCACATCCTACGGCACATAAAGCGGCTACGGACACCGAGACACCCGCAAAAAACATATTCAAAACCTTATATCTGCGATTCATATCCTATAAGTTTAGCAAGGGGGAGGCATTTTCATGTCCCCCCCTAAGTTTACTTCAGATGAAACAATAGGCAATTCCTACAGATATCATCTCGCGTTTTCATTACCGGATACCCATTCGCCCCATTCATTTACAGAGACGGTGAACTTGATTTCGCTGTCGAGAACAGGGTCTCCGACTTTCTTTATCGGATTATTATCAGCATCCATGCCTGTCGGGCGAGTTCCGATGGTAAGATAACCGGCATAGTCTGACGGAAGCAACATCTTATAAATATCCTCATTGAAATCAGGAGGATAGATGCCGGCACCGGAAGCGGCTCCGCAGATATCGAGCGTATATTTGTATTTCGTGCCCATCTGCCACCCCTTCACTTCAATATCATCAACTTTTGTCACGGGAGCCGTTATCGGCACACAGACAAATCCATACTCATTAGCGTCGTATTTGTTATCCTTATTCACAGGGAACTGCTGATGATAATGCATTTCGTTGTCCTCATCTATTAAGACATCATCATTCGCGCCATCATCTACGCCATGAGTAGCACCCTCATGACGAAGCTCAACGCGGCAAAGAAGCATGATATAGACTCCATTGGTGTTTTTGCCAATATTTTCATCTGACGCCTGGGCGTTCCAAGCCTCGAAATCCTGAGGTATGAGCATTAGCGACGGTTCTTGGTTGGAACCGGACTTGAGCAAGTCTATCGTTTTCGTTTCATCATCCAGCAACTGTTCATTCTTATAGAACGAGCCATATGCAGTGATGTCATTCGACGAGAATCTCGCAGTCCAGTCAGGATCCGACGTGGCTTCTTTATTTGAACTATCCCACTTAAAGTCTCCGGCCAAGTCACCCTTATCCTTGGCATTGACAATCCAGGCTCCCTTGATTTTTACGATACGGTGGTCGCCGTCGGTCTTTCCCGCAGATTTCGCCTCAATAGAAATCTGAGTTAATGCATGTTGGAAATTCAGCGGTACATTCGAGGCGCTCTGTGTCCTTTTCTGACTCGTGAAGGCGAACATCAGGTCTTCCTGATTGACTCCGTCAAAGTAGAATGATTCTCCCTCTTTTGTCAAATCGGCTTTCTTAGGTACGAATCCGGAAATCTTGGGAGTATTGTCTTTAAACGAGAATGTGGCGCCTCCCAGCAAATTTCCCTTCATCTGATCAGATGAAGTATTTGACGCCGTATATGCCCAGAAAAGCATATTATCGATTGATGACGGCCAAAGCACATTGTCAGCAAGTGTCCACACCCCTGTAGTGCCCGAAACATTATCGGGTCGTGTGGCAACCTCACCTCCGTTTTCACCGCCAATCAAGAAATTGGAATATACATCGCCATGAGGATGCACGCCCCTCGCCACCACAGCAAAGTTGCCCAAATTAGAAATCGTTGTCTCTGTCGCTTTTGTGGCACGGCCCACTTTCGGGCTGAACGAGATTGAGGCTCCCGTAGGGTCGGTGTTCACATCGAGCACCTCCTCGTTAGAGCATGATGAGGCAAGCCCTGCCGCCAGCATCATCAATGGAATAAATCTGAGTTTCATAATCTTAATATATTTGTTTATAGTATATTTACATCTTTATTTCCACATCCTCGGTCTCGCCCCAATCGCTGACCCCGGGCGACATTCCGCCTCCCTGCGGATCGGGCAACCGGATGCCCTCCAACGTTATGTCGATGTTGTGGGAGTCGGAGGCTTCCTCAACTTGGTCGGTGACATCGAAATCGTAATAATACATGTAAGAGGTATAGACCCTCAGTTTATGCGGAATCCCGGTCTTCTCCCTCACTCCAAAAAGCGTCACGGTGCCTTTCAGGCAGTCTGTACCGCAAGGATGAAGTGAAAACGGAACCATCACTTCCACACCTCCGGGGGCCTCGCTGAAATGGCTCCAGCATTCGGCGGCTCCGGTCACCACCCCGCTCGCCTCTACCCCGGGCACAAGGTTTACAATCCCCGTTATGCTTATATGCCACACTGAGGTAACCTCCTCCGGCACAAACCTTATCTCCACGGGTTCGGCAGCACTCGGCGCCACCGTAACCTCCACAGGGTAGGTGTGGGCATATAGCGTGCTGGCCTCCGTCTTAACAGGCTGCGTGTCACATCCGTCGGGACAAGGGGCGTCGTCGCCACGGTTCAGTGGCGACAGCAAGACATCGTCGCGGGTATGTATCCGATAGTTGAAGAAGGTGTCGCCATCCTCAAGATTGTTTTCGGTCTCCCCGTTATGGCATATCACACGATAGCTGCCTGGGGCAACCTTCAACACAGTGTTGAATTCACTACCTCCCCGCGAAGTATCGCCACCAGGAATTATCTCATAGCGTCGTCCAGCACCGCCGTCAACCGGGAAGAACCACACAACCATCGTTGACGGCTCGGCATCGGGACACCGCGACCAGTCGAACACAACATTGACAGGAGAATAATGGGAATGGTCGTAACACAGTTCCCGCTGGCTGCATGACGAAAACATGGCAGACACACATATAAGCCACATCATGACCGATATTAAACAGGGTCTCATTTCCCACCCCCTTTCTTTTCCGAAAGATTGAACGTGGAGGGGCCCAGCAGATAGGTCAGCGACACCCCGAGACGAGTGGGGCCGAACCACGACCGGCGGTGGGTGGATTTCCACACGTCATGGTCGTCGATAGGGATGTGTTTCTTAAACTGTCCCCACATATATCCCACGCCTGCCGAGAAATCGATGCTGAACTTTCGCCCCACAGGGAGCGAGAACATGTAAGACACTCCGGCCGCATAATTCCATTTGTCGGAAAGCACCCCCGTGTGATGGTTGCCAAACTGGAAGTCGTAGCACACCATCGACGCATACACCCCTATATGATGGCCGGAGAACGGGTTAGAGGGCTGTCCGCCCATAAGGCGGTAACGGAGGTCGATATCGCCTCCATATACGCGGTAATAGAAATGGTCGGGCTTTCGGCTCCACCACGCGCACATCCAGTCTGCCCCGAGCGTGAGCCTGTCGGACAATGCGACTCCGACAGCTATGTTGGGCACACAGGCAAGGTCGTAAAGCATATTGGTAGATACCGCAATCGGCGGTAAACGGAAACCGGAGTCGCCGGCCACTACCGTGGTCGGCCCATCATCCTCATTAATTTCATCTTCGCCGGCCACGCAACAATGGTCATCTTCCGACGGTTTTTCCTCAACCGCCTCTGTATCGTCATGACCTTCAGACGCGGCACACGTTGCCGACGATTTCCGCGACAAATCTTCCCCGCGCACGACATCTTCGTAACTGCCTGTGGGGGGGGCATTTACATAAGCACATAAAATTCTGGCACTGCGCAAGCCGGGGTAACTTTCAAGCGGAGCCCTGTCAGGGATTTCCACCGTCACCTCCGGCGACACGCCGATAAGCGTCCCGAGAACACGGCACAAGGTGTGGGCCCTGTCATAAGCCAGACGAACATTGAATGCACGCGAACCCTCGGGCGACACGGACCCCGTCACCATAAACCTGGGCGAGACTACGCCCGCCGAAGGTATGCTGTCAAGAAAACTACGTATGGATTCCAGTCTCTCCGAATTTCCGGAGAACCCTGGGTCATATTCCGAAGATGAGAAAGGGAACAATACGGAACCTATCACAACCGTATCGGATGCCTCTCCTTCCGTCAGACAAGGCACACCATATCCGGCAGCATCAGATACGACATCGACACTACCGGCGACAGACACCGTGGCCATAGAGAAAGCCAAAAAAATCAACCAGCATCTGAAAATATCATGCAATTCCATTTTTTTGCAGATAAAGAGAGGCATAGATGATATACTACTTTTTTATTCATTCCCGGCACAGATAAGGCCGGGGGCCGTTCAAGTTAGTGAAAGCTCTGAAAGAATCGTCGCCGGCGGGAAATCCCCACACGGCAGCGGCAATGACCACCCCGGCACGGCTTCGGTTCCTAATCTACCTATGCCGGAGTCTTTTACCGCACAAAATTACAACAACGTCAAAAAAAATCCAAATATTTTTTTATTTTTTTAAATTTTTCTTATTTTATAGGACTATTCTGGCCGCCCAATCCTCAATAGCACGCAGCTGCTCCTCGCGTTGCAACAACCGGAAACATCCCCTATTTGCCGGTGAGGAGGCCTTGGAGGTCGTAGAGGATGTTGAGAGCCTGGATGGGGGTGAGGTTGTCGATGTTGACGTCAAGAAGGCGGTCGCGTATTTGCGAAAGGAGAGGGTCGTCGAGCTGGAAGAAACTCAACTGATAGCCGTCGCGGTTCGCACCGAGATTCTCTACGGCACCCTTCCCTACGGTGTCACGCCCCGTTTCTACCCCTGCAGAAGCGTCTTCAAGCTGTTTGAGCACTTGGTTGGCTCGTTTCACAATCGACGGAGGCATACCCGCCAATTTAGCCACATGTATGCCGAAACTGTGAGCAGAACCGCCCCGTTCGAGTTTACGCAGGAACACCACCTTGCCTCCTATCTCCTTCACCGAGACGTTGAAATTGGCAATCCTCTTGAAATTCTTCTCCATCTCGTTAAGCTCATGATAGTGGGTGGCGAAGAGTGTCTTGGGACGGCAACGTCCGTTCTCATGTATGTGCTCCACAATCGACCATGCAATCGAGATGCCGTCGTAAGTGGAAGTGCCGCGTCCAAGTTCGTCGAAAAGAATCAGCGAACGCGCACTCATGTTGTTGAGGATGGCTGCAGCCTCGTTCATTTCCACCATAAACGTTGATTCGCCCGACGAAATATTGTCGCTTGCCCCGACACGGGTGAAAATCTTGTCGATTACACCCATTTTAACGCCCTTGGCGGGCACGAAACTGCCAGTCTGGGCCATCAGTGCAATCAGAGCCGTCTGGCGCAACAGAGCCGATTTACCGCTCATGTTGGGGCCGGTAATCATCATTATCTGGCGCGTGTCGGAATCGAGGGAAACCGAATTGGAAACGTAAGACTCGCCCGGAGGCATGTTCCTCTCGATTACGGGATGCCTCCCTTCTGTGATAGCAAGGCTCATGGAATCGTCGATTTCCGGACGCACGTAGCCGTAGGCATCCGCCGCCTCGGCAAACGAGAGGAGGCAATCGGCGGTGGCCACCGCCGAAGCGTCGGCATGGAGGTCGGCGAAACGGGTATTGATACGGGCAAGCAAATCCTGGTAAATACGCCCCTCTATCACGGCGATACGCTCCTCCGCGCCGGCTATTTTCTCTTCATATTCCTTCAGTTCGGGAGTGATGTAACGCTCGGCGTTTACGAGCGTCTGTTTCCTTATCCACGTCTCAGGCACCTTGTCCTTATGCGTGTTGCGCACTTCGAGGTAATAGCCGAACACGTTGTTGAAGCTTATCTTGAGCGAAGGGATTCCGGTCTGCTCGCTCTCGCGGGTCTGTATGGCAAGCAACGCATCATGCCCGTTGGCGCGTAGGCGGCGCAGTTCGTCGAGTTCCGCATCGACACCTTCGGCCACCACCGGTCCTTTCCCGAACCCGTTTGGAGCATCCGGGTTGATAGTGGCTGAAATCATCTGCGCCACATCGGAAACGTCGGGCATGCGCGATGAAAGGGTTTCAAGACACCCGCATCCGGAGGCCGCCAGAAGCGTGCGGAGCGACATAGCACCGTTCACCCCGTCGGCAAGCTGCACCATCTCCCTGGGCGAAATCTTCCCCGACGCCACACGCGACCCAAGACGCTCTATGTCGCCCGTTCGGCGCGCCGCCTCCCGGCAAGCCTCGCGCAGCGAAGCGTCTTCGAAGAAAGCCTGCACGGCATCGAGACGCGCGTTTATCTCCTGCGGGTCGAGGAGCGGAAGCATGAGCCAACGGCGCAATTTGCGCGCCCCCATGGGGCACACGGTCTTATCTATGACCTTCAGAAGCGACTTCCCTTCGGGGCCCATCGAATCGAGAATCTCCAGATTGCGCACCGTGAAACGGTCGAGATGCATATAGCGACGGTTGTCGATGCGGCTCAACGACGTTATGTGCGAAATCCGAGTATGGTTGGTGAGATCGAGATAATGCAGTATGCTGCCGGCCGCTATTATCCCCGCCCCGAGATGGTCAACGCCGAAACCCTTGAGGGTGTTGGTATCGAACTGCTTCAGCAGGCGTTCTTCAGCGGCATCGGAGGTATATACCCAGTCGTCAAGTTCGAATATGCTGCATTTGTGGGAGAAATGGGCGGCACAGAAATCGCGCGTGCCCCTCATGCGCAACAATTCCTTCGGCTGGAAACTGGAAAGCATCTTATCCACCTCCTCCGCCGAGGCTTCCCCGCAGAGGAATTCCCCCGTAGAGATGTCGAGAAACGAAATACCCACACTTTTCTTTGCCACGTGGATGGCGGCAAGGAAATTGTTTTCCCTGGCAAGCAACGCGCCCGTAGAGGTGTTCACTCCGGGGGTGACAAGTTCCGTAATGCCCCTTTTCACGAGCTTTTTCGTGAGTTTCGGGTCTTCGAGCTGCTCGCATATCGCCACGCGCCGCCCGGCTCTTACGAGTTTGGGCAGGTATGAGTCGAGGGCATGATGCGGAAACCCGGCGAGTTCCACCGACTGCGCCTTGCCGTTGGCGCGGCGCGTAAGCGTGATGCCGAGAATCTCGCTTGCGGAGATGGCGTCTTCACTAAATGTCTCGTAAAAGTCGCCTACCCTGAAAAGGAGGATTGCATCGGGGTGTTTCTTTTTCATCTCCAGATATTGGAGCATAAGAGGGGTTTCTGCTATCTTTGCCATATCGGTCGGTTGTCGGTTATGGGTATTCAGGCTGTTTTATTCCGTGAGGTCTTAATTAAATACCGAAAGGAGCCACGTGGCCACGCCCACATAAATTATAAGGCCCACCACGTCGTTGGTAATCTGTATGAAGGGGCCGGTGGCGAGGGCCGGGTTGATTTTTATTCGCTCAAGCGTAAGCGGCACAAGGGCACCGAAAACGGTGGCGAAAATAACCACCGCGAATAGGGAAAGCCCAACCGCAAGGGCAATCGTACACCGCAGGTCGCCGGGCTGGGTGAAGAATACATACACAAACACCACAAGCGATATAATCACCGCATTCAAGGTGGAAACAAGAAACTCGCGTCCTATCTGCCCCCAGGCGTTCTTTATGTCGAGGCGTCCGTTGGCAAGGCCCTGCACCACGATGGCCGAAGCCTGCACTCCCACGTTTCCGCCGGTGCCCATGATGAGCGGGATGAAGATGGCGAGGGCCGTAACGGCTGCAATCTGCGCCTCGAAGCCCACGAGAATAAGCGAGCTGACTATTCCGCCGGCAATGCCAATAAGGAGCCATGGAATCCTCGCCTTGGTCTGCATCCACACGGAGTCTTGCGCATCTACGTCGGAGGAGATACCGGAAGCCAACTGATAGTCGCGTTCGCTTTGCTCACGCACCTCGTCCATGACGTCATCGACCGTAATCTGCCCCACAAGACGCCCGATGCTGTCGATTACGGGCATCGCCACGAGGTCATATTTCTCGAAGTCAATGGCAACCTCGTCGATAGGAGTGTCGGTCTTCACCGAAACGGGGTCAATCTCCATCACGTGCTTTATCTTCGACACTGAAGGATGCGTGATCATCTTCTGCAAGGGGAGCACTCCGCGCAGACGGCCGTCGTCGTCAACCACATAGACGTAGTAGATGTCGTCGAGGTCTTCCGCCTGACGGCGCATTTCCTTAAGGCAATCGGGCATCGACAGATTCTCGTTGACCACAATCATTTCCGTTCCCATGAGGCCGCCGGCGGTGTCCTCATCATATTGGAGAAGGTCAACGATGTCGCCCGCCTGCTCCACGTCTTCGATGTTCTGGATTACTTCTTCGCGTTCCTCCTCGTCGAGTTCCTGGATAAGGTCAACGGCATCGTCGGTGTCAAGAAGGTCGATGAAATGGCCGATTTGCTCGGGATCCATCCCTTCGAGCAGTTTCTTGCGGTCTTCCTCATCGAGTTCCATGAGCACGTCGGCCTTCTTCTCCTTGTCTTCGATAAGGTTGAAAAGCCATTCCGCCTGCTTGAGGTTGAGTTCCTGGAAAAGTTCGGCGATATCGGCGGGATGCAGTTCCCGCACCTCTTCCTGAGCGGCCTGACGGTCTTCCGTCTCTACGATTTGCTCAATGCGTTCTATATCAGTTTCGGTAAACTCCTTCATAACCGCAAAATTAATCAAAAATCTTCAAAACGCCTTTCCGCATTTGCCAAAAACAGGCATGCAAATTAAAAAAACGGTTGCCGCAGAGTGGCGGCAACCGTTTTCAAACAATGTGATTATCCGGCAATTAATATCGGAAGGATGAGCCTCCAAGAAATTCCCGCAGAAGGGAAGTGGTGGGAATCTGGTCGGCAGGTATCGGCTCGAAATAGCTTAGGAAACGCTGCAGACGGTAAGCCTCGGCATATTGCACGAGGTCGCGTGGCACATCGCGGAGCAACGGCCCGGCATACGGCTTCATCACACCCAGTTCGAAAATAAGCGACGAATTGAACGTGGCGTCGGCGTTCTCGCTGAAAGGGAAAATCCATTTCTCTTCGCCACGGCGCACGCTCGGCCAACGCTTTATGGTGTCGAGGGCCGACGTATGACGGTATTTGTTGTCTCTCACGATGCGGCGCAGAAGACGGTTGTCGCTCGTCGAAATCCAGTTATGATTGTCGATTTTAAGCGTGGTGAGAGCCGACACATACACCTTAAATATGTTGTCGGGATTGATGGCACGCGTCAGCTCCGGGTTCAGCCCGTGGATTCCCTCTATGAGAAGCACGTCGTTGCCGTCGAGACGGAGCGGACGGTTGCGCTCTATGCGGCGCCCGAGTTCGAAAGAGTAGGTGGGCAGGTTGATTTCCTCCCCGGCGAGAAGGCGCGTGAGGTCGGAGTTGAAGCGTTCGAGGTCGAGGGCATAGAGGCTTTCATAGTCGTAGTCGCCGCTCTCGTCGAGCGGGGTGTGCTCGCGGTCGATGAAATAATCGTCGAGCGAAATCATTTTCGGCACAATCAGGTTTGTCATCAACTGAATGGCCAGGCGTTTGGTGGATGTGGTTTTCCCCGACGACGACGGGCCCGCTATGAGCACTATCCCCGCGCCACCCTCTTTCCTGCGGGCGGCAATCTGGTCGCTGATACGGCCAAGCAATTTGTCGTGCATGGCCTCGGCCACGTTGATGAGTTCGGCGGTGCGGCGGTTTTTGACAGCCGTGTTCAGTTCGCCCACGTTCTTCACCTGGATTACTTTATTGAACATCAACTGGTCGGTAAACGCCTTATACATCTTCTCCTGGGGAGGGTTCTTTTCGAGGATGCAGTCGGTGTCTTCGTGCGACGCCGCAAACAGGAGAAATCCGTCTTTATAAGGGCGGATGTCGAAGTCCTTCACAAACCCGGTGCTCGGTGCGAGAGGGCCGTAATATGAATCGGCAATGTCGCCGAGACGGTAGTAGGTGGTGTAAAGCTCATGCAATGTCTCAAGAAGCGTCACCTTCTCGTCAAGCCCCTGCCGACGAAACACTTCGACAACATCCTTCGTGAGATGTTCTTTGCGTCGGAAAGGAATATCGTTCTCAGCCATCTTCGTCAGATGCTTGAGAAGGGCATCTTTCAATTTCTCGTCAACGCTTACAGGCTCCTCGTCGATAAAAATCCTACAGAAATAGCCCGACGACATCGAATGCTCTATTCTAAGCGTGGCTCCGGGAAGAATTTCCTCTACCGCCTTATAAAGCATCATGCACAACGACCGCACATAAACCCTGCGCCCCGAAGGACTGGCAGGCGATATGAATTCCACCTGTTTTGGCGAATACAGAGGGAAACAAAGGTCTTCCGTCTTGTTGTTGACACGCGCACAAATAGGGTAGAAAGGTAAATCGCGGCGCAAGCGAGGAAGAAGGTCTATAACTTTTTCACCGCCCAATACGGATACGTATGTCTCGGTGTTCTTACAATATACTTTCATAATTAAAAGGAGTTGAGAGTTTATTAATATGATACGCGCTCTCTTTAGCCTTTTAACGCAATTTCACCAAAAAAAGTTAAAAGCCAACTCCAAATATTCATTTTTAACACTTCCCAAACAATAAAGCAATCAGAAAAAACTATCGGATAACATCGTAAAATTAGAGGAAAAACAGAGGAAAAACAGGATAAGAAATCGTTTGAATGAAATTTTTTATCGATTTTTTGTGTTTTTCAGCAGAAAAATTTGGAAGTTATCAGAATTAGCACTACCTTTGCAGTCGCAAAATGCCCCTTACATGGGATGCAGTTGCCAATAGTGGCCCATTCGTCTATCGGTTAGGACGAGAGATTTTCATTCTCTAAAGAGCAGTTCGACTCTGCTATGGGCTACCAATATTAACAACATCAAGAAGTATCAATTTTTAAGATGGCAAACCATAAATCATCATTAAAAAGAATTCGCCAGGCGGAGAAAAGAAGACTTGAGAACCGTTACTGGGCCAAAACAGCCCGCAACGCCGTTCGCCGCGTGCGCAAGATGACCGACAAGGCCGAGGCTACCGAGGCTTACAACAAGGTCAACGCTCTCCTTCAGCGTCTTGGCCGCAAGAACGTTATCTCAAAGAACAAAGCCGCCAACCTTTGCAGCGGTCTTTGCAAGCACATCAATAAGCTCGCGTAAATCCGCAGGCCTTTCAAAAGGTCAGCGATTGAAAATATTTCCTTCAGCATGCGCCGGCCCCACAGCCATGCCGCAGCTGGCATAAGGATTGTGTCGGTCCATTCGTCTATCGGTTAGGACGAGAGATTTTCATTCTCTAAAGAGCAGTTCGACTCTGCTATGGACTACCTCCCTAAATCCATCCTATCCCCAGAGGCCGGTTACTGTTTCAACAGTGCCGGCCTCACCTTTTTTTTTCACAACCATCAACCCTCTTTTAATCATGAAAACAGCCGAGACAGCAAACACCGTGTTCGACAAGTCAGTAAAGGAATATCACGTCAACGACAACATCGATTTCCCTTGCCCGAATCCATATCCGGCAGGCACCCTCGAACATATCCTCTTTGAAAAAAACTGGGTTGACGCCGTGCAGTGGCATCTCGAAGATATCATCCGCGACCCGAACATCGACCCCGTGGAGGCACTCGCCCTCAAGCGGAGAATTGACAGCTCAAACCAGGTCCGTACAGACATGGTGGAAGAAATCGATTCATGGTTTCGCGACAAGTTCTCCAACGTCACTCCCGACCCCGACGCCACATTCAATACAGAATCTCCCGCCTGGGCACTCGACAGGCTTTCCATCCTCGCTCTCAAAATCTGGCACATGAAGGAGCAGACACTCCGCACTGACGCCACTCCCGACCACATAGCCCGCTGCCAGGCGAAGCTCGACGTGCTCCTGGAGCAGCGTTCCGACCTCACCACGGCCATCGACGCGCTCCTCGACGACATCTCCGCCGGCCGGAAATATATGAAAGTATATCGCCAGATGAAAATGTATAACGACCCGGCAACCAATCCGGTGCTTTATGGCAAAAAAGACTGAGCCGCGAAATGTGCTCATCACACGCTTCTCCGCCCTCGGCGACGTGGCGATGACACTTCCCGTGATTTACGGCGCATGTGCCGAAAACCCCGGGGCTACGTTCGTCATGCTCACGCGTCCGCTACCGGCGAAAATGTTTCTATGCGCACCCCCAAACCTTAAGGTGGAGGCGATAAACCTCGCCGACTATAAGGGAATAGCCGGAATGAAGCGCCTGCTCGCCGAAATGGTGGCGCGATACGACATCGACACGGTGGTTGACCTCCACGACGTTATCCGCACAAAACTCATACGCTTCTTCGCCAGGATGAGGGGCATTCAAGTGTCGCATATCGACAAAGGACGGAACGCTCGCAAAGCCCTGACAAGAAGGGCGAAGAAAACCGTAGTGCCGCTTAAACCGATGCCGGCACGCTATCGGGAAGCGTTCGAAAATGCGCGTATAAGGGTATGCGATTCGTTCAAGACCCTATTCCCTTCAGGGAAGGCCGACGCGTCGGCATTTAAAATCCCCGGCATACCTCCCAAAAACGGGGAGAGGTGGCTTGCGATAGCCCCCTTCGCCGCACACACAGGAAAAATATATCCGCTTCCATTGATGGAAAAAGTGGTTGACCACTATGCATCCCTGCCGGGATTCAGGATTTTCGTATTCGGGGCGGGTACGCAGGAAGAAGAACAGATAGAGCGTCTTGCAAAAGGGAGAGACAACGTGGTCTCCATGGCAAAAGCGAAAGCAGGCTTCGCCGCGGAACTTGCCCTCATGAGCAACTGCGACACGATGCTCGCCATGGACTCCGCCAACATGCATCTGGCTTCGCTCGTGGGGTTGCGCACCGTAAGCATATGGGGCGCAACACACCCTTTCACCGGATTCTATGGATTCAGGCAAGACCCGGCCGACGCCGTGCAGCTCGACATGGTTTGCCGCCCGTGTTCCATTTTCGGCAACAAGCCTTGCCTGAGGGGCGACTATCATTGCCTTAACGGCATCTCCCCGCATCTCATAATATCGCGCATCGACGCGAAACTCAAATCAGCCAACACAAAATGAAAACCTATAAATTCCACCGCCACCAACTCTTACGGGGAATGCTCGCACTCACATTCTCCGCTTCGATGTTGTGCGCTTCGGCATCCTTCCCTACACGGGCAGACCGACTCAGCCCGCTTGCCGCCGGCTATCTGGAAAGGGCGCGCATCATGCTCGACGAAGGGAACTATGCGGGCGTCATTGACCAGCTGAAACATCTCGACACCCAAAGCGTGGAGTTGCAGCCCCGCGAAAAAGAAGACTGCGCATATCTCCTTGCGCTCGCCCTCTACCAGAGGGGAGACGCCGACTGCGTAGATATTCTCAGGGACTTCGCCGAGAACTATCCGGCTTCGCCACAGGCCCTGCCGGCACGCCTTGCCGCCGCCGACTATTTTTTCTACGCCCACCATTTCGGCAACGCACTTGAGGCTTACCGTGAAATCGACTATTCCCGTATCAATCCTGCCGACCGTCCTCTTTACGACTACCGCAAGGCAATATCAATGGTGAAATGCGGACTGTATGACGAAGCGCAACCGATATTCACGACACTACGCGACAACCGACACTTCAACCTTGCAGCAGACTATTATCTCGCATATCTCGATTATGTGAAAGGGAATTACGATGCTGCATTCAACGGATTCAAAGAAGTGGAGCAACGCATCGACGGCGACGGACCGGAAGGGATAGAACCCCTCTACTACATGGCACAGATAGACTATGCCCGGGGGAAATACGATGAAGTGACACGCCACGGAATCGCACTCCTTCGGGAAGACCCCGTGGATGAACTGGTGCCGGAGACGGAACGCATTATCGGACTCAGTTTTTTCAAGCTCGACGACTTCGAAAAGGCAAGGAAATATCTCACCGACTATACCAAACATGAGGATATCAACCCGGCCACGGATGCGGTGTATGCCCTCGGAGTGATAGACTACCGCGACGGCGACCTCGACAACGCACAGCGTCGCTTCGCGTCGCTCACCGACCTCGGCAACGACCTTTCGCAAAGCGCATACCTCTATCTGGGGCAAATAGCCATACGGGAAGACGACCCCAACGCGGCTGCCGTCTCCTTCGAGAAAGCTTCGAAAATGAATTTCGACCCGGCAGTGACGGAAACGGCGCTTTTCAATTACATAGCGGCCCGCACCCGCGGAGGGAACATTCCTTTCAGTTCGTCCATACCGCTTATGCAGGGCTTCCTGACCCAGTTCCCGCGTTCTTCCTACGCCCCTCAGGTGAGGGAATATCTCGCTACGGCATATTTCAACGAAAAAGACTATGCGCACGCCCTCGAAAGCGTGAACCGCATACCAAATCCTTCGGCCGCAGTGACGGAGGCGAAGCAGAAAATACTCTATGAACTCGGCATGGAGGCGATGGCCAACAACCGCCCCTCTTCGGCTCGCGAATACCTTTCGGAGGCAGTGACGATAAAAGGCGACCCGCAGCTGCGGGCGCAATCTTACCTCTGGCTCGGCGACGCCTGCTATGCACTGGGACAATACCGCGAAGCGGAAAACGCATATTCGGCTTATCTCAAAGCCGACCGCAGGGGTGAAAACCGCACTCTCGCCCAATACAACCTCGCCTATTCGCAGCTGATGCAAGACAAGTATAAGGCATCGGCCCAGAGTTTCGCAAACGCGCTCAAGTCAGACCCGCTTCTGCCTCAGAGGCTCTATGACGACGCACTCATACGCATGGCCGACGCACAATATTATGCCGGCGACTACAGGATTGCCCTCAAAAACTACACCACCGCCATAGACAACGGCGCGCTCGATTCCGATTACGCCACGTTCCGACGGGCCGTGATGTATGGCCTCGGAGGCGACATCAAGACAAAACTCTCCGAACTTTCGGCCATGCCGTCGAGATTCCCAAATTCGAAGTGGCTTCCCAACGCCCTCCTGGAAAAGGGACAGACCTATTCCGGACTCGGACAGACCTCGCAGGCGGTGGAATCGTTCGAACAGCTCCGCGCATCCTACAAGCAAAGCGCACAAGCCAGGAAGGGTATGCTCAACCTCGCCCTGACCTATATGCAGGCTAAAGACTACGGCAAAGCTGAAGATGCATATAAAGAAGTGATTTCCAAATGGCCGTCGAGCGAAGAGGCTTCGCTTGCCAACGACGACCTTCGCCGGTATTACTCCTCCCATGGTGGACTGCAGGAATATGCGTCATTCTTAAGAAGCGTGCCGGGCGCGCCGCAGATCGACGCTTCCGAAATCGAAAACCTGGCGTTCGAGGGCGCAGAGACCGTATATGCGGAAGACGTGATGAAAACCGACCTCCTTGAAAAATACGTGGCAGACTATCCCGACGGCAGATATATGGCGCAGGCCCTTCTCGACATAGCCACGGGCAAGGACGAGGCGGGAGACGCGGAAGGTGCCCTCAAAGCCCTCGACACCCTCATAGAACGCCGTGGGGATTCCCGGCAGATTCCGGAAGCGCTCCTCCTGAAGGCCCAGATTCTTGAAGAGGGGGGGACTGCTTCAAAAGAGGAAGCCGCCAAAACCTACCGGCTTCTCGAACAAAAGGGTGGGGCCGATTATTCCGCCGAAGCCTACGCGGGAATCATGCGCACAACCGACAACGACGCGGAACGAATGAAATATGCTTCGCTCGTAAAAAACAGCGGCGGACTTTCGGTTGACCAGATGGAGGAAGCCGAATTTTATGAAGCGGCATCCATGCTGAAAGACGGCGACCGCAAAAGCGCCGTCAAGACGCTGTCGGCGCTTGCCGAAAATCCCAAAAGCCTGCACGGGGCGAAAGCGGCCGTGACTCTCGGGCAATATTACATCGACAACGGCGACATCAGCGACGCGGAGAAAGTGCTCACCGCATTCACCGACGAGGGATCGCCCCACGAATACTGGCTGGCACGCGGGTTCATCGCCCTGGCCGACGTCTATCACGCCCGTGGCAAAGATTATCTGGCCGTGGAATATATCAAAAGCCTTAAAGAGAACTATCCCGGAAAGGAACTTGACATCCACGACATGATTGCCACACGACTGAAAAAATGGAAATAAAACGGAACTACGTGAAAATGCGAAATATCATACACCATATATCACGGTTGTCGCTCCCCCTGGCAGCGATGGCCTTATACTTCCCGGCCGCCGCCCAGCTCCACGAATCAATCAACGTGGAGGGGAAATATGTGCCCGACATTATTCGGATCGACAGAGTCAACATGCTCCCCAAGGCATTGCGCCAGACGCTCACCTCTTCGCCGCTCGAATATGAATCGGCAGGAGTGGCAACGTCTTTCACCCCGTCGCTCCTGACGATGCCGGCCACCGCCTGGGGCTCCACGAGGACCGTGTCGTCTAATCCGGGCTACCTTGAACTGGGGGCCGGGTCATGGCTCAATTCCACGCTCAGCGCGGGCTACAGGTTTATCGACAATTCATCAACGCTTTTCGGCGTGCGCCTGCAGCATAATTCCACATCCCTGTGGAAACCAAACCTTTCTCCCGAGACCTCCGAAATAAAGCAGGAGCGTTACGACGAGTCGGTCGCACTCTACGCTTCGCATGTGTTCAAAGGCCTCGGAAGGCTCGATGCCGCACTCGATTATCATCTCGGTTATTTCAACTATTACGGCTACGTGCCATACGGCTACACGGGGTCCGACCCTGTGGAAGCCCCCACGCAGACGCTCAACGACGTGGCGTTGCGGCTTGACTGGAGATCGCTCATCCGTCCCGGGTCAGCCCTGAACTACAACACTTCCCTCCGTATGCGCCATTTCGCCTACCGCAACCTCCCGCTCCCTTATGGCAACACCTACGGCGCGTTCAAAGGCTCACGTGAAACCGACATAGCCCTTTCCGCAGGGGTGAGTATGCCTTGGGACAACGGAAGTTCGATAGGGCTCGACGGCAACCTCGAAATGGTGTTCCTTTCAGGTGGAGACTACAGGGAAAAGGCGTCGCAACCGTCGTCGGGAATGTCGGTTTTTCCTGAAACCGACAGTTATGCCATGCTGACCCTCACCCCGCACTACCGCTTCAACCGCGGCCTGCTCGACATCCGCCTCGGCGCAGACATCGACCTCTCTTTTAAGGCCGGCCCTGAAGGAAGCCGCTATTCATTCTTCCATATCGCCCCCGACCTGAAATTCGCGCTCCAGACAGGGCAGGTGGGTCTTTACCTCGACGTGACAGGAGGGAGCGAACTCAACACTCTCGCCCGCCTCTACCAGCTCGATTACTACGGAATTCCGTGCGCCGTCACGACTCGACCCTCATACACGCCGCTCGATGCCGCGTTCGGAGTGAATTTAGGCCCCTTCTCCGGTTTTTCGCTCGGAATTGAGGCAAGATACCGCGCCACCAAAAACACACCGCTCGGAGGTTGGTATCAGGCGTGGCTCGGCAACGGCGACCGCGCACCCGTCGGAATCATTCCGTCAATACCCCCGAAAGCTACGTTCTCCTATATCGCCGACACTGACGGCCTTGACCTCCACGGCTTTTCCCTCTCGGGGAAAATAGCCTATAAATACGGCTCCATCTTCTCCATCAGCGCGGAAGGCACGTATCAGCCCCAGGACGGCAAGAAAGGGTATTTCAACGGTTATGACCGTGCGAAAGCCACGGCTGCGATAAAAGCAACCGTATCGCCGATAAAACCGCTCCACATTGCCATTGGCTATGATTACCGTGGAACGAGAAACATCTACATGAAATCGGTGTCGGCAATCACCGACGGCGCCACCCTCATAAACGGCAAGGAAACGACGCTGCACTCCCTTCCTTTGCCCGACCTCCATCTCGTAAACCTATCGGCGTCATGGGATTTCTCGGATGATTTCTCGGTGTGGATGCAGGCCGACAACCTTCTCAACCGTCATTCCGAAGTGCTCCCCATGCAGCCGATGCAGGGTGTGGTGGTAGCCGGAGGCTTCAAATGGCTTTTCTAAGAGGAAACACCGCCTCAAGGGAAACTAAAAGTCTTGTTTCATCGTTGAATATTTACAATGAAAGTGTATCACAGTCTGATGCCCATTCGTTGACCGAAAGAAAAACGTCTAAAAAAAACTATCGTAATAATATGAGCCAGCAATCTTTGACATTGACCTATCTTAACGAGGACGACCGCGCCTACGGGCTTGCCGGGATGGTGATTTCGCTTGCCAGCCTGCAAGCCATCGACAGGGTGGCGGAGGTTTGCCTTGATTCGGAAGGACCTATGGTGGAATTCTCTCATGAGTATTATTTCCCGGGCTCGCCAACAATCTCCCCCAAAGCAACGTGGGACAACCTCGTGCAGAATTTCCATATCACCACCTCGATGGTGCTTTCCAACGTGCTTGCACGCTCCATAGTGAGATTGAAAGAGGAAGCCCCGGAAGAGGTGCTGAAAGAGATTTATAACGAAGTGGAGCGCGAAGGACGCGACACCTGCGCCCTTGAAGACGACGAAATCGAAAACCTCTACAACAACGCCCTGTCGAGGGCCCGCCGTCTTTTCCACAATCCGCGCCTTCACCCCGCCATCGACGAATTCGCGCGCGTCATCTCGCGCCGCCGTTCCCTCTCCGGCATGGAAATCCGCGACGAGCTCCACCTCCTCCAGCTCATCTGATTTTGCCCCTACAAATTTAACGGCCGGCTTCCTCCGGCCCCGAAAGAGCAGCCTGACCGCCGCTCTTTTTTATTTTCCATGATTACCTGTTCACGCTCTGATTAAGTGTTATAGGTAAAACATAAATCATTTGTGCAATTTTGAATGTAGGGACATGCCTTTGGCACGTTTATCTGACAGCGAGAAAGTAATTCCCGATTTCATGTAGGCCGGTTATTATGCGGTCCCGCTGTTTTTGCCTTGGATTCTTTACGGAATTGGCGTAATGGGAGAGAAGCTTTTGGTTAATCCCCGTAACTCGGCTTATCGCCGCCATGGTCGTGAACTGCTCCGCTTGACGCAAGAGCGCCGACACGGCGAGGTTGTATTCGATGCGGTATTCGCCCGAGGCAAGCCATGCAGGAACCTCTTCCCCGTCTGCAACCATGTCTTGTGCCTGTTGCTTTATTGAAGACTCAAACGATGACTTAAGTTGTTCGATAGACTTTGCTGTGCAGATTATTGCACCAAAACCATCCAAGCTCCAACCGCAGCAATAGTTTTTTTCTTCCCAAGATATTTCAACAGTTATTGTCTTCATATTTACAAAACATATTTAAATTCGGTCAACGCCATCCGGCCTGTTTAAAAATGCTATTTAGAAGGAATTGGCTAAGGTTGTCTCCGGGAGCTCCGTTGACTGTCACCCTTCCCTTCTTGAGTGGATGTTTGAACTGTCTGTGGCTGCCTTTTGTGGTTACTTTAACCCACCCGTCAGCTTCAAGCATTTCAATCACTTCTTTAACCTTGTAGCGTTTCATCGTTAATACATTTCCGAATCATTCACAAAAGTAGTAAAATTTCTACTAATAACAAATTTTATTGATAAAAAGATTTCTGAATTAGAAATTTAATTTATAATTTTGCGGATGCAGACCACTCAGAAGCTCCGGTCCGGGGATTGAGGTGTGGGATGTGTGCCGTTGCGACGAGTCGCGGCGGAATAGACATACATAGAAAGCGTTTATCCGCGCTGATTCTTGACACTCTGAAATGTCTCGCAAACTTTCATATTCTTGTCAAGGGTTGAGCAACGGTAGATGCCCGTGGATATGTAATTATAATCGTAACCGGTTGATATTTCGTGAGGAATGTGACCGGCTACATTGGTTGCATATACAGGCGTGGGCTTCTGCGTTGCCGTCCGACAAGAATAGGGCAATGCGAGAAGCCTCAGAGTGTAGGACGGTAACTGATACAGACTCCTGCGCTTTTTTTATATACCAACCTAACGCCAACGAGGGGAGGACCGCGGTACATGTTTGCAGAAGGGTAATGAATATAAAGTATTTTTATTTGATATTCATCTATTGGATAATTGGTTTTGTAATATTGATTTCCGGGAGGGCTGCCCTTGCCTGTCTGTTGCTGTCGTGGCAAGATGTAGAAGTTTCCCAATCAACTCTACTCCTTGCATGTTATAATGCTTTTAGATTTGATTGTCAAGCATTGGCATACCTTAGTCTGCTTCCTTCGGTAATTTTAATCGCAGCTTCTTATATAAGTTCTCCTAAGTCGTTAACAACTCTAAGAAAAGTCGTCAGATGGTACTATGCGATAGCTTATACAATGGTTATATTATTAGAGATAGTAGATTTAGGATTCTATAATAATTTCGGCACCCACTTCAATGTAACGGTGTTCGATTTTTTTCATGAGGGTCCAACAACATTAATTCAGGTAATATGGGAAGAATATCCGGTTATATGGCTAACATTGTTGCTTATAAGTGTGTTTCTATTACTCTTGAAATTAAGAATCTCTTTTCCTACATGTAAAACCCTGCACCGGAATTATTGGGTTATGGCAATCCTGCTTGTGGCGTGCGTGATAAGCATGAGAGGGTCTATCTCGCAGTTTCCCCTTCAAGTGGAAGATTTGCGTGTGTCTCATATTCAGAAAATAAACGACTTGGTGCCTAATCCATGTTATCTCCTTAAAAAGGCCATAAAAGAAAAGAAGCAATCTTTTGAATTGCTTACAGACGAAGAAATACTTGGCCGCTACGATTTTTCCTCAGAAGAAGAGGCATTTGAAGTACTTGGATTGACCGAGAAGTCTCTTTTTGCAACTGTGACCCGAACAGACAGCAGTTTGTCAAAGCCCAATATTGTGATTATGCTAAGTGAAAGTTGGAGCGGATATCTTACTTACAACTCCTTGGAGACAGACAATACCCTTCTTTTGTGTGGCATGCAACGTCATTTACGAGAAGATTTGCTCATGCTGAATTATCAAAGTGTGCAGAACGGCACGATTGCATCAATAGAGGATTTGGTTATTTCAACTCCGTTCCCGAGAGTGTTCCGGTCGGCTTATCGCTATCTGCCATTTTCCACATCTATGGCTGTTCCTTTTAATCAAAGCGGATATGAGACAATCTTTATGTCGGGAATGGACCAGGAATGGGAAAATGTGGGGGAGAGCCTAAGAATACAAGGCTTTGACAGTATTATCGACAAATTTGCAATCATTAAGAATCACCCGGAATATGAAGGCAACAGCGTGGGATTGTTTGACCACTATCTGATGAAAGCCATTATGGAAGAATTGGGGACAGATAAGGGACATCCTAAGTTGATACTTGTAATGACAACAACCAATCACCCGCCATTTGTATATCCTCACGATATCAAGTTGCCCGAAATCCCTGATTCCTTCTACGACAATCCTCAATGGGGGAATAAGAAAGAAGTACAGGAAAAATATATTCATGGCTATCAGTATGCAAACTATGCAATGGCATCTTTCCTTAACGAATTCAAAGAATCCATATATGCCGATAACACTATTGTTGTTATAACAGGAGACCATAACGTAAGAACGGCCCTTGCGTATTCAGATGATGGTGTACATGTGCCGAAAAGATGGGAATATAGCGTTCCGCTATACATTTATCTTCCACCATTGATACGAAATGTGGTTGAAAAAGAAGGACGCGTAAATTTGGAAAAGTGGGGAGACCATCATGACATAATCCCGACATTAGCAAAATATGCTTTTTCTGATGGCGTTTCTTACTTGAATATTGGTAAGGATTTATTAAATCCTGAACTCAATGAGATGAATACAGCCAGCATTAATACCTCAAAGACTCTTTCAGACATAGGATTTACCAGAGAGGCAGAGCGTAAGGCTAAAGCAAGGGAGTGTTTGCTGCTGCTATATCATACACGTTTCTTACGTAATAATAGCAACAAAGATTAGGCTACACCGAATGTCAACGGATGCCAGACCGCAATACATAACTACCGTTTCGTTCGCAATGTGACGGTTGCCAGTTAATAGCCATAGGTCAAAGCCCCATACGGACAGTAAGTCCCTCATGAATGTCAGACTTCGTCGGAGATGCGGTAGCGGGGACGGCGCTTCACTTCGATGTAGATTTTGCCGATGTATTCGCCGATTATCCCGAGTCCCATCAGCAGGATTCCGGTGCAGAACCAGATTGAGAGTATCAACGAAGTCCAGCCCTCGATGGTTTCTCCCGAGAAATGACGTATGAGCACATAAATGCCTATCCCGAGGGCCGTAAGCATGAACACGAGTCCTATCCAGAACAACATGCGCACGGGACGCACGGAAAACGATGTGATGCCGCTGATGGCAAAATCGAGCATCTTCCTGAGGGGATACTTCGTTGTGCCCGCGCTTCGCTCCTTACGCTCGTAATAAACGCATTCCTGCCGGTAGCCAAGCAAGGGCACCAGCCCGCGCAAGAAAAGATTGCGCTCGCCATAGTCCATCAGGTCGGCGACAGCCCTATGCGACATCAGTCGGAAGTCGGCATGGTTAGCCACACATTCCGCCCCGAGCCCGTGCATGGTGTTGTAAAACCCCTTTGCAGTCACCTTCTTAAACCAGGAATCGGTTCCACGGCTCTTTCTGACGCCATACACCACGTCGGCACCATCCATATACATGCGTATCATCTCGGGAATCACAGCCACATCGTCCTGAAGGTCGGCATCTATAGTGACGCAAACATCGGCACTCTCCAAAGCCTTTTCCATCCCTGCGATAAGCGCCTCCTGATGCCCGCAATGACGGTTAAGCCGCAACCCATGCACCCGCGACGGGTATTCTTCGGAAAGCTTCACGATGAGCCGCCATGTGGAATCCGTGCTGCCGTCGTCAACATAAAGAAGGCCGCTCCCTTCCGCCACCACCCCGGAGTCACACATCTTGGAAACGGCGGCAAGAAGTGCGGAAGTGGTGCTTCCCAACACCTCTTCCTCGTTATGGCAAGGGGCGATTACAACCAATTTAGGAGCTTTCCGCAGCATCATTTAAACCGGTTTAAATCCCTTGTACTTTTCTTTTCAAGCGAAGCACGGAATGCTTCGGTAAGGTCAACGCCTGTCTGGTTGGCAAGACAAACGAGCACCCACATCACGTCTGCCATCTCTTCGGCAAGACCTTTGCGCAGGTCACCTTCTTTCGCCACCTGGTCGCCATACACCCTTGCAATCACCCGGGCGAGTTCGCCGGTTTCTTCAGTAAGCAAAGCCATGTTGGTCAGTTCGGAGAAATATCTGCCCCCGATTGTGCGGATCCATCCGTCAACCATCGCCTGCGCCTCACGTATTGTAATATCCTTACTTTCCATAAAATTATTCTGTAACCGACTGTAAAGCCACCCCTTCGGAAGATACCGACAACCTCACCGCAGCTCCCTCTATCAGCGGATAATTTAGCGCGACATGCCCCACGGGGAAATCGAAAGCAACCGGAATACCCGTCACCCCGCACCTCTTCAAAAGTGAGTCAACCATCTCTTCCATGCTTCCGAAATTCTTGTCGGGACGGTATTCGGTAAATTGTCCAACAATCAATCCCTTAATCCTATGCAACGCTCCCGACAATGACAGACGAATAAGCATCCTTTCCACCGCATAAATCGCTTCGGAGATATCTTCTATGAAAAGGACAACACCCTCGTCGCATTGCAAGGAAAGAAGGTCGGCATCGGTGCCGGCAAGGCCGTTGAGCACGGCAAGGTTTCCTCCTACAAGACGTCCTTCGGCTATTCCATGACGGTTAAAAGGGTGGGAAGGGGCATCGTAGGCCATTACTGTTTCCCCTTTAAGGATTCCGATAAGCCGGCGTGTGCAAACGTCGTCGCGCCCTTCGAGAGTGAGATGCTTTGCCATCGGGGCGTGAAGCGATGCCACGCCTGCTCGCTGCCACAAGGCATGGAGCGCCGACACATCAGAGAAACCAATCAACCATTTAGGATTCTCCCGGATTTCTGCATCCGTGAAATGAGGCAGAAGATGGACGCATCCATATCCTCCGCGTGCACATAAAACCGCTTTTACGGAAGGGTCGTGGAGAGCGGCCTTTAAATCCGCAAGACGGCACTCTTCCGACGAAGCAAACGAACCGCTCACCGGTCCCTTGGCATGAGGGAATACAACAGGGTCGAAACCCTCTTCATGCAACAGACGGACCGCTCCGTCGATATATTCTTCCTTCACCGTGGTGGCGGGCGATATGATGGCAATCCTGTCGCCGCTGTTCAACCTTTCGGGGTAAATCATTTCAATAATGTTACGATGGTGGTTTATCTAATTCACTTGCACGGGTATTCCCGTTTCCTCCTCTATGCGCTTGCCGATGGCTTCCAGTTCCGGTTTTTCAACTTTCTTAAGTTTCTCTTCCGGAGTGGAACGGTCGAGGCTATAGAGCATGATTTCACGGGGCATTATACTTTTGTAGGCTTCAATGAGGGCATCAACCTCTTCTGAAGTGGTATTGTCAACCATCTTTCCGTCATGTTCACCACGAAGCATCATGGTCTGTATGATGCCCGTCCCTTTGAATTGTCTTAGAGATTCCACCACCTTTTCAACCGTGAACTGCTTCGACACCGGCTGGTCTATAAGACGCATGGTAGGTTCTATGGCCGAATCAAGCTTGAGAATATTGTTGTCAACCTTCTTCAAAGCCTCAGCTACCTCCGGAGTAAAGATGCGTGTGGAATTGGTAAGTACCGACACCTTCGCATCGGGATAATACTCATCGCGCAACACTATGACATCATCGATGATTTCCGGAAAATCGGGATTCATCGTCGGCTCGCCGTTGCCGGAGAAAGTAATCACATCCAGCGGGTCGCCGGCCTCCTTCATAACACGGAGCTTCCTTTCGAGGTCCCCCTTCACCTTTTCGCGCAACGGGAGTCCGGAAGTGCCCGTGCCCTGGGAGTTATACCCCGCCTCGCAATATATACAATCGAAAGAACACACCTTCCCGTCGTCGGGGCTTAGATTAACCCCGAGCGACACTCCAAGCCTCCGGCTATGTATAGGGCCGAAAACCGTGGAATGAAACAATACTGTCTGATCCTTTGCCATAATTCACTTCTTTAAAAAGCCATTGACTACAACGTCTCTATTTATAGACAACAAGAAAAATATCCGTGCATTCAATCTTGTGCAATGAAACATGCCAAAGGCATGTCCCTACATTCTAATTCCACAAACACTTTGTTGTTTGTCTATAATTCTTTCAGTCAATAAGCCATGATTCTATGTTGCGGGTTTTCTTAGAAAAGTTTATACCTATCTTGAAAGGAAAGAATCAACATCACCGTTTTTTATGTCGTTGGTAATGTCGCGTATCAAACCGTCAGACTCCCCCCTGTCACATCCGGCAAAAACTGGCAAAAGCCCGCGGAATAGCCCTCTTTCCACCTCTTTATTCGGGATTCCAAGTCTCAGATCTCCGGTCTCCGGATCGTATCCTTTGATGGTAAGATAGCCTGTCTGAAAAAGAAGTGCAGCCGGATTTGAGGTATAAGACTCCACTTCGGCAAGCGAAGACTCGTCAATCTCACTGTTGAACAGTCTGTCAAGACTCTCGCGCCGGTCGTAAAGCGCTGTCAAAAGGAAAGTCGGAGTCCCGGTTGCAAACCAGTAATCTTTGATTTCATGGTCCTGCAAAGCCACACACACGCTATATGGATTGTAAAGGTCGGGACTTTTCCTTGCGAAATGATAACCGTCGTAGTTTTCTTTAAGCTGACTTAATGCTTGACCATAAGAAATTCCGTTAGATTCCGCCAATCCCGCGATACCCTCGCTGCATTCCTTTTCAAGTTCTTCCTGCGAGATTCCACAGATTGCCGCATAATTCGAGCTTGTCGAGATGTCGTTAAGATTGTTGAGGTCGCTGAATATACTCAACCGGGAAAAACGGGTGACACCGGTAAGGAACGCGAAACTTATGTAGCGGTCTGCAGCCTTAAGCGTGCCAAACAACGGCTTTAGGATATTCCTGAATGCCTTATCCAATCTGTCATCATCGAATGCGGAAAACAGCGGCTTGTCATATTCATCCACAAGGATTACAACCTGCCGTCCGCTTTTTTCCGCCGCCCTTCTGATTACGCCATAAAAACGTTGGGGAAAAGCTGTCTCCGATGCATCTTTCCCGTATTCGTTTTCCCATCTTACCAGATGCGCATCGATTGAGGCTGCCAACCCCTCGACACTTGAAGCATCGGCATTAACGAAATTAAGATGAAACACCGGATGTCGTTTCCAATCATGGTCGTATGAATCGATTGACAATCCCCGGAACAATTCGCGCCTACCTTCGAAAAAAGCCTCCAACGTTGACAACAACAAGCTTTTTCCGAAACGTCGGGGACGGCTCAGAAAGTAATATTTCCCATTTGTGACAAGACGGTGAATGAATTCCGTCTTATCCACATATACGTAACCCTTTTCACGGATTTCGGAGAAGGTTTCTATACCTACCGGAAACTTCTGCTCTGACATATAGAGGCTTTTTCATTATTATGCAAATGTAATCAAATATGCCGACACTTCAAAATTCAAATGAAACGTATTGAAATATGATTTGGCGGATGATGGCTTTTTTTGTAATTTTGCAGTATGACAAACGGGGAAAACATATTATCCGACAATAATTCCACTTCCGGGCGTCTTACGCTCCGCAAGGGGGAGAAACTCCGCCATAGGTCGCTCGTGGAGGGACTTTTCAAGGAAGGAAGTACAATCTATGAATTTCCGCTCAGACTCACGTGGCGCAAACTCGACGGCGACCAGCTCGATGCAAATTTCCGCGACCATGTGCCGGAGCGCATCGACTCCCTCCAGATGCTGATAACGGTGCCTAAAAAGAAACAACGCCATGCCGTCGATAGGGTGCTCATGCGGCGCCGCATCCGCGAGGCCTACCGCCTCAACCGACTTCCGCTCAAGGAGGCGATTGAGGCCGACCCAAGCATCCGTACCCTCGGGATGGCCCTGATCTACCTCCACGACAAGAATCTCCCGTACTCAACAATAGAGAGTAAAATGAGGTTATTGTTAAAAAAACTCTCTGCAAAAATAAGTCATGAGCAAACCGGTCTCTAAAATTTTCATCGGCCTGATCAGGTTTTATCAAGGAGCCATTTCTCCCATGACCCCTCCTTCATGCCGCTACCAGCCCACATGCAGCCAGTATGCGGTGGAGGCGATACAGAAATACGGCCCCGCCAAAGGTTCGTGGCTTGCTCTGAAAAGGATAGCGCGGTGCCATCCCTGGGGTGGGAGCGGTTATGACCCGGTGCCGTGATGAGTTGAACTTTTTTACAAGATTCGCTATGGAAAGGATTCTCGACATACATACCCACCGCCCGGCACCACAACCGGAAGCGCTTGTCTGCGTGTCGCCCGCAGATTTCAATCCGGTGGAAGGACAATTCTATTCCGTCGGGATACATCCCTGGGAAACGCACGGCGAAATTTCGGCCGAGACGTGGGAAATGTTTGAAAAAGCGTGCCGGCATCCACAGGTTCTGGCAATAGGGGAGTGCGGCATCGACAAAATGAAGGGAGGCCCTCTATTCCTCCAGATGCAGACGATGAAACGCCAGATCGACCTTTCAGAACGACTACGCAAACCGCTCGTGATCCATAACGTCCATGCCCAAGACATCATAATCGGTCTGAAAAAAGACTTAAAACCAAAACAACGCTGGATGGTACATGGCTTCAGAGGAAAACCTACGGTAGCGAAAATGTTGACAGATGCCGGAATATGGCTCTCATTCGGGCCGATACTCAACGACGCCTCTGTGGCGGTGGTTCCTGAAAACCTTCTCCTTGCGGAGACCGACGACTCCGGCACTGACATCGGAAGCGTGATTACAAAACTATCCGTGCTGCAGGGGAAAGACCTGACAGCAACGATAGCCCACAATTCATCGGCGTTCCTCACGCCCGCGGATTAATCGCCGGAATTCTTGCATAAGACTATATCGACAAATACCCGACCATATATGAACCGAATAATTCTATCGATCATCGCATCGCTCTCTTCCATAAGTTCGATGGCTCTCACATTGGAGCCAATCCACTTCGGCGACTTCTCGCAATGGGTTACGCGCGACATCACCGAATCAAAAGTAATCGGAGGCAACCAGAAGACAATCTACGAAATAGCCCCGACCGACCACATCGTCGGCAACAAACCCTACGTCAACGCCGGAGGATCGCCATGGGCCACAAGCAACGTTTATGCCAAAGTGACGGGGGTGGTGAAAGGATCGAATACGGTCAGCCCCCACGACCGCAACGGCGACAAATGCGCAAAGATGGTGGCGAAGATGGAGGAAGTAAAGGTGCTCGGGCTTATCAACATGGATGTGATGGTGGCAGGTTCCATTTTCCTCGGAAGGGTGTTCGAACCGATTTCATCAACCAAAAACCCTTATTCAAAAATGGAGATGGGCGTGCCCTATACCAAGCGCCCCAAAGCACTTGTATATGACTTCCAGGTGGATATGCCCGAAAACGACACACGCACAAAATCGACCGGATTCTCTTCAAAGAAGACCCTTCCCGGAAGGGACAATGCAGAAGTGTATGTGTTGCTTCAGAAAAGATGGGAAGACTCCAACGGCAAACTGTATGCCCAACGGGTAGGCACCGGCAGGGAACGCTATGCGAAATCCATTCCCTGGACAAAGGGACACGAACTTCCGATACATTACGGCGACATAACCCGCGAACCGTTTTATAAGCCTTGGATGGGACTGCTGTCGGGCGAACGCGCTTACCATGCCCGAAACTCCAAAGGGGAAATAGTGCCCGTGGAAGAGGTTGGATGGGCACCGGCCGACGCCGTCCCCACACATGTGCTCGTCATGGCGTCTTCCACATGCGGGGAGGCTTTTATCGGAACGGAAGGGCTTACCCTCTACATCGACAATGTGGCGTTCGGGTTCTGACCCGGCCGTTTTTTATAAGGCTTGCCGTTTTTAAACGCGGCAAGCCTTCCTTTTAGAATAAAAATAAGAAAAACAACGTTATATTAGTTAAGGGCAGTCAAAGCCTGATAAAACGAAAAAAAGAAATGAAACTCGCAATCATAGGATATGGCAGAATGGGCCATCTCATCAAAGAAATCGCGGAAAACCGCGGACATAAAATAGTATGCACCATCGATGTCGATAACACCGACGCGTTCAACTCCGACGAGTTCAGGAGCGCCGACGTGGCCATCGAATTCACCACGCCCGGCACAGCCGTAAGCAACATATTGGCTTCTTTCGCCGCCGGAGTGCCGGTGGTGAGCGGCACTACCGGATGGATTGACGCACTCCCCGACATCAAAGACCTATGCGACAAAGGGAAAGGCACACTCCTATACGGTTCCAACTTCTCCATCGGAGTCAACATATTCATGGCGGTGAACCGTTATCTTGCGAAAGTGATGAACGACTTTCCGGAATACAACCCCTCAATGACGGAAATCCACCATATCCATAAGCTCGACCATCCTTCCGGCACAGCAATCACACTCGCCAACGAACTCGTGGCCGAGGTTGGCAGAATAGAAAAATGGGAGGAACCACAACCCGGCAAAACCCTTAAAGACAACGTGCTTCCCATTGACCACGTACGCGAAGGGGAGGTGCCGGGGACACATATCATTACATGGGATTCCGCCGTTGACAAGATTTCCATCTCCCACGAGGCCAAAAGCCGCCAGGGATTCGCATTCGGAGCCGTGAAGGCGGCCGAATGGCTTAAGGGCAAGAAAGGGTATTTCACAATCGGCGACATGCTTTCCGACGTGACCCATACATCCGGACTTTTCCTCTGATTATCCAGTTATAACAATTAACTTAACGACAATTCTAAACGGTTGAACCGCAACCCCGAATAATGAATCCTACCCCCGACACTCCAAAGGCTGACCCTACGGAAAAGGGTCTTAAAAGTCTGCGCCAACGAATCAGCGAAACCAAATCCACACGTTGGATCAGGTTCGGAATAGTGTCCGTCCTGTTTTTCCTGTGGGTGATATGGATGGGCAATCCGTGGCTCGGTCTGTTCTGGCTGCTTTTGCTCGACATATACATTACCGCTTACATCCCCTGGACATGGTGGAAAAAGACAAAAGGCCCCGTCAGGTCGGTCATGGCGTGGGTGGATGCGATTATATATGCCCTCGTTCTGGTATATTTCATTTTCGCATTTATCGGGCAGAATTATAAAATCCCATCGTCGAGCCTTGAAAAATCGCTCCTCGTGGGCGACTATCTGTGGGTCAACAAGACACTTTACGGCCCGCGTGTTCCCCAGACACCGCTCCATTTCCCGCTCGCGCAGCACACGATGCCCGTGATCAACACAAAAAGCTATCTGGAGAACCCGCAACTCGACTACCACCGTCTTCCGGGAATCCGGGAGATAAGACGCGGCGACATCGTGGTGTTCAACTATCCACAGGGCGACACCGTGGCCACGAAAATCCCGAACCCTGACTACTACCAGATTTCAAATGACCTGCGCCGCAACGGCATCGACAACCCGCTCCGGTATATGAAGCAGAACAAGGATGTGTTCGGCGATATAGTCTGGCGTCCTGTTGACCGCAGGGAAAACTATGTGAAGCGTGCAATCGGGCTTCCCGGAGAAAGGCTTGAAATCCGCAACGACACCATTCTCATCAACGGCCAAGCGATTCCCGACCCCGACAATGTCCAGTTCAACTATATAATACCGGTCAGCTCCGCCATACCGGAAGAGAAATGGAAAGAAATCGGAGTGCGTGCCGACGACCACGGCAACTCACCGATAGCAAACGAAATAACGGGATTCAAGTTCTACGACGTTCCTCTCACCAAGGAAATGAAAGCCGTGGTGGAGACGTGGCCCGAAGTTTCCGGTCCGCTACGCAAAGAGAGCAACATGGGCATATATGACCTTTCGGGGATGTTCCCGCTCGGTGCAAATTATGGCTGGACACGTCCGGACATGGGTGAATTCTGGATTCCTAAACGCGGAAGCACGCTCCACCTCACCCTCGACAATCTCCCGATTTACGAACGTGCCATCAGGGTCTATGAAGGCAACGACCTGCAAGTGAAAGACGGAAAAATCTTCATCAACGGAAAACAGTCGGATTATTATACCTTCAGACTTGACTATTACTGGATGATGGGCGACAACCGCGACCGTTCCGCCGATTCCCGCTATTGGGGATTCGTGCCGGAAGACCACATCGTAGGTTCGCCGATGTTCATAATAGCTTCGTTTGACGAGGAAAGGGGATGGTTTGACGGCAAAATCCGTTGGAACCGCATCTTGCGCGATGCCAATCCCGACGACAAATGGTGAACACCCCCATACCATACCTCCCTTCAGCCTGTTGGTATGCCTTATGGCTCGACGCACGCATCAACGGACTGACCGATGCGGAAGCGACTGCGGCTGCAAATACGGCCTCCGGTATTTCCGGGAAAGATTTCGCACGCTGCCGCATTGCCGGGAGAGATTGCCCCACACTTTTGAGCGTGGCGGTGGAAGGGGGCGCCAACAGGCTGCGTAATCCCAAAGCTCCTGCTCAT
Source organism: uncultured Muribaculaceae bacterium (assembly GCA_910585275.1). Taxonomy (GTDB): domain Bacteria; phylum Bacteroidota; class Bacteroidia; order Bacteroidales; family Muribaculaceae; genus Lepagella. The sequence continues at coordinate 1,264 of CAJUCW010000015.1, read as the reverse complement.
GCCGCCGTTTCCATGCATGGCAACTGGCCGCATATCCATCTCGGCGCAATGGAAGCCATTTATGGGCGCACGCCTTATTACCAACACGTGATGCCTGCGGTGCGCAATGTGCTGCAGTCGCCTACGGGAAGCCTGATGGCGTTGAATGCCCGTCTGCACCGGGCGATATCGCCATTCCTGCCAGTGCCGTCGCATGAAATACCGGCCGCAACTGCGGAAAGATGCCGCGAGGTCGCCTCGCTGATAAATCCGGAGCTGAGCATCATCGACGCTTTAATGAAGCTGGGAGCAGAAACTTCGCTTGGGCTGTCGGCGTTAAGACAATAAAAACAGAGAGACGCAAGTAAAACATACAATATGCATACCGGAATAAAAAGAAATATGGCGGTAGTGTCGCTCGTCCTCGCAGGATGGGCGACATCTCCCATGTTTGCCGACAGTCCGGTGAAACTTCAGCAACTCCCTGTCAATCCGGAGTTGAAGATAAAGGCGTATAAAGGTTTTTACCGTTTCGTAGATGAATATGGCGACACGGTGCGGATGACCGTCATCAACGACATCTATGTCTATCCGCCACTGAAATTCAAAAACAAAAAACAAGAAGAGTTTTATTGGCGCACCGTACGCGATGTAAGGAAGACGCTTCCCTACGCGAAACTTGCCTTTGCAGCCCTTACGGAGACCTACGAGTATATCCAGACACTTCCCGACAAGAAAACCCGCGAGCGACACCTGAAACAGCTTGAAAAGGACATTGTGGAGCAATACAAGCCCGTGGTGAAGAAGATGACCAAAGGGCAAGGGAAAATACTTCTGAAACTAATAAACCGCGAGACAGACCAGAATTCATACCATATCGTAAAAGCCTTTCTCGGGTCTTTCCGCGCAGGTTTTTATCAAGCCGTGGGGCGAATCTTCGGCATGAACATGAAATTGGGCTTCAATCCGGAGAAAAACGAAGAAGACGCCATCATCGACCGCATAGCCACCCTCATAGAGCAGGGAGCGCTTTAATCAATGCATAATGCATAATTCATAATGCACAATGCTCAAAGGCTTCATCATATCCCTTATCCTCGCCGTGGCAATCCCCTTCATTTTCATACGCGAGAAAACATCCAAGACGCGACGCACGTCGCGGCGCCCGACACGGCGCCACAAATGCCTCCCATGGTTCGATGTGCGCCGTCGGCACCGTAAACCTTAAAACATTAGTGTCCACTAAAAAATCATAAGAGTACTTTGAAATTGTTGAAATTCAATT